>NZ_CP155079.2:672134-1344269 GCF_039634365.2 Mucilaginibacter sp. PAMB04168 | reverse complement strand
CTAATAACCAGGTTATAGTAATTCAAAGCTTCGCACATGCGTATAAATTCCATGGCGGACTCTACCATGCCCTGCGGCGTATCGCCATACCGGCTCATAATGCGGTCGCTCAGCGAGCCGTGGTTGGTGCCGATGCGCATGGCGGTACCGTACTCTTTGCAGATATTTACAAGCGGGGTAAACTTTTGAAAGATACGGTCCAGTTCGCCCTGGTATTCCAGGTCGGTATATTCCAGTTCGTCAAATTTCTTTTTATCGGCGTAGTTACCAGGGTTAACGCGTACTTTCTCTACAATACGGGCAGCCACCTCAGCAGCATTGGGCGTAAAATGAATATCGGCCACCAGCGGCACCGTGTAACCACGCGCACGTAACTGCTTTTTAATCTCGGCTAAATTCTGTGCTTCCTTTATACTGGGTGCCGTAATACGTACATACTCACAACCGGCATCAACCATACGAATGGTTTGCTCTACCGTACCTATGGTGTCCATGGTATCGGTAGTGGTCATGCTTTGAATACGGATGGGGTTACTGCCACCCATTGGCACATCGCCAATGGTTACCTCGCGGGTTACAAAACGGGAGTATTGGGTTAATGAGTTACAATAACGGCCAGGCAGCACTTTTACAGCATCAGCATTCATCATATGCACAGAGAGATAACTTTGATTATAAATACAAAGTTAAGCATTATCCGCTTATGCTTGTTTCAAGAGAATGTTAATTTAAAGCTCGTCCTTCCTGATCACGTACGTCTTAGCCAGCATATCGTGTATGCCCTGCTTGTGCTGCATAAAAAGCACGCTCCAAAAACCAGCGCCGCAAAACAAAAAAGAAAATATTTTAGCAGCGCTTCTAATCATTGCTTTTAATGGGTTTATCTTCCTGCCCTCGCCATCCACTATAACTAACCGGCACAGGGCCTGCCCCAAAGTACTGCTTAAAGGCAGTGCACACAACAACAGGTTATAAACAAAAAGTGTGATCAGATAAATACGCTGAACCAGATCCCGCGTATGCGGTTCTTCAATGTTAAAGGTATTGATACTAAACGGAAGATAATCGGCAAATAACACAAAACCGAAGCCTATCAAAAAGGAAACAATGACATGGTCTATGATAAAGGCAAGTAGGCGTATCCAAAAACTAGCCAGGTTGGTTTCGGTAGCAAAGTAGTAACCCTCGTACCGGAAGTATTCTGCGAAGTCTAAAATATCACTGGCTTTTTCCCAACTGGTAAAATCGGTACGTACCATATCATTAGGCTCCAGGCGACCATCAGTCAGTTCTTCAAACGTAAACGGACCTTTTTCGCCGTCATTATCTTTTACATAAAAATTGTCCATGCAGTACGCTGTGTTTAACAGGCCGGGCAAAAGTAACCTTTTAGTATTGCTTACCCAAACCCTTACGAGCTCATGGCATATACCACAATATTTACGCCGAACTTAGTGTTATCCTCGGCCAAAAAGCGCTTATTCCTGAAATCGTAATCCCACTCGCACCCGTAATCCTTATTACTATACAAAACGGCTATCCGGCCATTTATGGTGATGGCTTTCAGGTAATCATGCACCAGGTCATCTCCCCAGCCATTCAACTCAAATGATGTATTGGGCGGACCTTTTTCGAACGTAAAGAAGGAGCGATACAACTCGTGATTGTTGGGGATCTTTTTTAACGCCTGCGGCCCAAAAAGTGATGCCATTTGCGCCTCAAATGATTTGGCAAAAAGACCATCTATATCATGGTTGCAATCGTCTACAAATACAAAGCCGCCATTTTGAACATACTTTTTAAAATTGGCCCGTTCTTGCGCATCAAACTGTACCAGCTTGTGCCCGCTCAGGTAGCTAAACGGCGAGTTAAACACATCGGGGCTGCTTAAGGCCACCACCTTCTCTTTATTATCAATAGGAATGGTAGTGTACTCCAGCAATGAGTTCAGGATATTGGTGGGCATCCGCTGATCGGTGTCCCAATCGCCTGAATGATAGCTAAAGCGGGTAAAAGTAAACTTGGAATTTAATGACATTGCTGTTAAAACTTTAAAAGTAGAAGAAAATTTTAATGCTCTGACAGATTTTGCTTACCGTGTTTGTAATTTTTTAAATACTTAATTTAATTTTTCGCAAAATCTAATGCCTTTTAATCCAAATCACAATATATTGTGATGCGAAACTGAACAACACCTTTATAAATTAGAGGGCGCTATAAAATAAGAGCTTTGGAACTAACAGAAACCCACGTAAAATCGCTGCTGGCTAAGCTTCCGCAGCTAAAAACTGAAATACAAAAGGTGATAGTAGGCCAGGAACACATTCTGGATGAACTCCTGGTAGCTTTTTTGGCCGGTGGGCACTGCCTGCTGGAAGGTGTACCCGGGCTGGCTAAAACCTTACTGGTTAAGACCATGTCTCAGGCTTTGCACCTGTCATTCCGCCGTATACAGTTTACACCCGATTTAATGCCTACCGATATTGTAGGCACCGAAATACTGGAGGAAGACCACGTAACCGGCAAGCGCTTTTTTAAATTTAACAAAGGCCCATTGTTTGCCAACATTATACTGGCCGACGAGATAAACCGCACGCCGCCCAAAACGCAGTCGGCTTTGCTGGAAGCCATGCAGGAGTTTGAGGTTACTTACGGTGGGCAAACTTACCCGCTCGATAAGCCTTTTTTCATCCTGGCTACCCAAAATCCTATTGAGCAAGCGGGCACCTACCCCCTGCCCGAGGCACAGTTAGACCGCTTTTTACTACTGGTACAAATTGGCTACCCTACCGCTGAAGAAGAGTTCGCCATATTAAACCGTACTACCGGCACCAGCAAAGCCACCATTAACCCGGTTATTAGCGCTGAAGAGATACAGCAGGCCCAGGCCCTGGTGCGCCAGGTAAGCATTAGCGAAGAACTGGTGCGCTATGTAAGTGAGCTTATACGTGCTACCCGGCCCGATACCTCTACCCTGCCTTATGTAAAAGAGTGGGTACGCTGGGGCGCTGGCCCGCGTGCGGGGCAGGCGTTAATATTAACTGCTAAAGCGCGTGCATTGCTCAAAGGCCGCTATGCCGTGTTATTAGAAGACATACATGCCATGGCTACTCCTGTGCTACGCCACCGCGTACTCATGAACTTTAAAGCCGAAGCTGAAGGAATTACCTCAGACAAAGCCACCGCTGAATTGATTAAATTAATAGAAAGACCACGGGTTTAGTAATAAGAATTAAGGTTATGCAACCGCAATAATCCGAACATCCGAAATAAAATCATGCTCGACCCGAAAGTACTCATGACGATCAAGAACCTGCCTTTGCTGGCTAAAACGGTAATTGATGGATTTATGAACGGCTTTAACAAAAGCACCGTTAAGGGGCCCGGATTGGAGTTTAGCCAATACCGCAGCTACCAGCCCGGCGATGATCTGCGCTGGCTAGACTGGCGCATGTATGCCCGCAGCGACCGGTACTATATTCGTGAGTCAGAAATTGAGACCAGCATTTCAGTACGTTTTTTGATTGATGCCAGCGCCTCCATGAACCATCATGATGGCACCCTCACTAAAATAGAGTACGCCCGTTTCCTGGCAGCGTCACTGGCTTATTTGGCCAATTTACAAGGAGATGCAGTGGGCTTGTATGTTTTTAAAGAAGGTGGCCTGTTTTCACTGGCCTCGCGGCCCGATCCGCAACATTTACAGCGGCTATATCACCAGTTAGAAAACATAAAGCCGGCCGGTAGTTTTACTCAACCCGTACATTATAAACAATTATTTGCCGGTACAGGCCGAAAGGAACTACTGGTATTTATTACCGACATGTACCAGCCCGAGTGCGAGATCATGAAATTGTTAGATTCACTCGCGGCACTCAGGCACGAGATCATTGTATTTCAATTAATGGGGCAAAACGAGCTGGATTTTGACTTTAAGGGCTATTCCGCTTTAGAAGATCTGGAAACGGGCCAAGTAATACAGGTAGGGCCACAGGCCAGGCAGCAATACCAGCAAGCCTTACAAGCCCACCTCGAAAACATACGCATGCAATTACTCGGCAAACACATTGTACACCGTATGCTCAGCACAGCCCAACCTCTTGATGTTGCTTTGCGTGACTTCTTGGTGCAGCGGAACAAAGGGTAAACCGGCCGCGCCACACCGACGGAACGGAGATAAAAGAGATAGAAAACGATGACAATATACATCAATAACGCAATTGCAAATCAAGAGTCGTCTTTTCGGGAGAAGATTATTGGTAGTGTAAAATATGGCGACGGCGCTCATAAGTGTTACGTCGTTTAAAACGAGTTACATGTTTCAATTTATAAATCCCATATGGTTTTTCAGTGCTGCCGCAATAGCAATTCCGGTATTGATACACCTGTGGAATATACGGCCGGGCAAAGTGCTAAAAGTGGGCAGCATATCGCTTATTAATGCTGCCTCACGTAAAAGCAGCCGGAGTTTTAAATTGCTGGATGTACCACTATTTATTTTGCGCTGCCTGTTGCTGTTATTGGTAGCATTATTACTGGCCATGCCGGTATGGCAAAAAAAAGCGCAAGCGGTTAAAGTAAAAGGCTGGCTACTGATACCCAAAGAGAACCTTACCGAAACTTACAAAAAATTTAAGCGTACTATTGACTCGCTTAACCGTGCAGGTTACGAGTTTCATTATTTTAATACGGGCTTTGCAAAATCTAACCTTAAACAGATACTGCTGCACCCAAAAGATTCAATTCTTGCCTCGCCACCCGCTCCCGCCGCTCCGCTTGCCAACTACTGGAGCCTGTTCAAACAACTTAATAACCGCGTAAGTTCACCATTGCCCGTTTTTGTGTTCACACCTAACCAGGCCAAATATTTTAGGGGTAACAAGCCAGAGATAGCGCTTGATTTGCATTGGCAAACCTACACCCCGGCCGATTCAGCAAGCAGCTGGATACAGGATGCATGGTTTACCAACGCCGGCGATATAAGGGTTATACAGGGCAACAGTACACCATTGGGCACTGCCTATACCTATAGCACAGTAAGCGCAACGCGAAGCAATCCGGCGTTCAGCATACAAACCGCCGGAGACAATGCGCAGGTGAAGCCTGCTAATAACAACCAGGCGCCGTTTAATATTGATACCACCACTCATCGGCTCCTCATTTATGCCGATAACAGTACGGATGCCGCCTACCTGAAAGCAGCCTTACAAGCGGTAAGCAGCTTTACACAGCGTAAAACCGTATTGAGGATAATTACTAACCCAGGTCAGATCTCTCCACAAACGCAATGGCTCTTCTGGCTGTCGGACAAGGCGCTTAACCATCGGGCAATAAAAAGCTGCAATCACATCTTTGCTTACCAAAAAGGCAAAATCTTAAATGTAAACACTTTAATGAGTAACGCGGGCTACTTTTCAACCGCGCTGCCTGATGAAGGTAAAGTGCAGTTATTTAAAGCCGTGAGCGGAGATAGTCTAGATCCTAGTATATGGCGGGATGGTTTTGGTAAACCCATATTATCTGCACAGCAGTACGGTAAAACCAGCATTTATCGCTTTTACAGCCGTTTCAACCCGGCCTGGAATAACTTGGTTTGGAGCAATGCCTTCCCCGCATGGTTACTTCAATTAATGCAGGCAAGCCACCAGGCAAACCAGCCTAATTCAGATAAAAGAATATTAAGCCGCCAGCAATATATGCCGGTTATCACTTCAGCAACGCACACCATCGCAGCTGGCAAGCCGGCTGAAAACAAAAGCCTCGGCCGCTATTTCTGGCTGGCGCTGGTTATAGTATTTGCTGCCGAACGCTGGCTGGCCCATCGCACACCTCAAACTCATAACGCCTAAATGGAACAGGCCGCATTACATAAAATAAAGCAATTACAGCAGCGCTACATTGGCTATCAGTTACTGGCCGATGCCTTGCTGGCTACAGGCTGCGCCTTTTTAATAGCCAGCATTTTGTATCGCCCATGGCAAGCACGTGCTGTGTGGTGTGGCATAGTATCCTTCATGGTTGTTATGGGCATACTGGCAACCATCCGCCGGCCATGGAATACCACCCTGGCTACTCTTTGCCGTTATTTGAATGTTACTTACCCGCAGCTGGAAGAAAGCAGTGCGCTGGTGATTAAACCAGCCGCGGAATTAAATTTGCTTGAGAGCCTGCAACGCTCCAAAGTGGAACAGGAAATTGTGCACCTGCCGGGCCAGCCGCCGCTGGTCATGCATCGGGTAAAAAAAGCTGCAGGATTATTGGCATTAGCCTTAATTTTAAGCGCGGGCATGCTTTGGTTGGGTAAGCACTGGCCGACCGCAAAAGGAGGTTACTACTTTGGCGACAAAAAAACTACTGCTCAAAACGCTGCACCGCCAGAAAAGGTACTGCCGCAAATCGATGGTGTAACCTTAAAAATAACGCCGCCCGCGTATACAGGCAAGCCAGCACGCCAGCAGGATAAATTTACCATTATTGCCGAAGAAGGCGCAGTAGTAACCTGGCACATCAGCACCAACATTGCCGTTAATAGCGTAACGCTCCTGTTCAATGAACATGAAAAGCTGGCATTAACGCACCAAAAGTCCACTGAATGGGCGGCACAACGCCTGCTCAGCAAACCTGGCTTTTACCAGGTAAGTATTGATGGCAAACTATCCGACCTTTATCAAATACAGGTGGTAAAGGATGAATTACCGGCCATTCACATTAAATCGCCCAGGCAATATACCCATATTGATGCCGGCGAGGTTCCCCGTGTTATTATCAATGCCAATGTAAGTGATGATTATGGCGTTAACAATGCTCAGATTTTTGCTACGGTGGCTAAAGGCAGCGGCGAGTCTGTAAAGTTTAAGGATACGGTTTTCAGCTTCAATACATCGTTCGGTAAGCACAACCGGCAATACAATCTGCAACGCACTATTGATTTACCAAAGCTGAACATGAAACCCGGTGATGAACTTTACTTTTACGTGCAGGCACAGGATACACATCAGCAAAAAAACCGCACGGATGTGCTCATTGTATCCATACAGGACACAGCACAACTGCTCAGCATGGACGGATTGGTGGCAGCTGCAAACATAAAACCCGAATATTTCAGAAGCCAGCGGCAAATTATTCTGGACACCGAAAAGTTATTAAAAGAAAAAGACAGCATTGGCGTAACCACCTTTAAAAATCGTTGTAATGATTTAGGCACCGATCAAAAAATGCTGCGCCTGCGCTATGGCAAATTTTTAGGAGATGAAGAAGAAGGCAGTCATGAAGACAATGAACATGATGAACTTGGCAAAGCAGAAAATTTTGGCAACGCCGCTATGGTGATGGATGCTTACACCGATAAGCATGATAATGCAGAAGATGCCACATTTTTGGAACCTGCCGTAAAAGCGCAATTAAAGGCTACGCTGAACGAAATGTGGAAAGCCGAGCTGCGCCTACGCCTTTACAAACCCCTGGAAGCACTGCCGTTTGAATATAAAGCTTTACGGTTGTTAAAAGACCTACAGCAAAAATCGCGCTCATTTGTGGCCAAAACCAATTACAACCCGCCCCCGCTTAAACCCGAAAAACGCCTGAGCGGCGACCTCAGCAAAATCGGCTCACCAGTTAATCAGCAAACGTCAAGGCCGGGGATGGATAAATATGAAACACTGAAAAAAGCAGCCGGCATACTGGAGCAGTCTAAACATCAGGCGCTAAGCATCGCTGATAAACGCATACTGCAACTGGCTGCGCAGCAGTTAGCCGTACGGGCGTCGGCACAACCTGGCATCTACTTAAAAGCGGTTGGCGCATTACGACGTATGTTAACCAGCAATGTAGTACAGCCGACCGACCGCAGTATAATTGAAAAGGCTATACAAAAAAGTTTGCCATCCAGTAAAACCTCACCTTACCCTGCGTCAGCCACTGCCGACATGGGTTTGGCTCAACGTTATTATCAAAATTTAAACCGGTAAGCAAGCATGAACTGGATTATATCGGTCAGTATTATTTGTATTGTATTAGCACTTGTTTTTAGCTGGCAGGAATATCGCCGTACCGACCGCAGGCGTTTATTTTGGCGTTTGTTGGCTGTATGGCTGGCTGTGGCTGCCCTTGGCTGCATAGCTTTACCTGTTACTTACAACGGCACCACACAAACCGCTGCACAAACAACCAATGCTGTGCTTTTAACAGACGGATTTAACACCGATGATATAAATAGTAGCGATTCAGTGTTTACCACCGATGCCAGCATCAAAAAACGTTACAAAAAATCGATTCTACTCGGCAGCTTAGAAGAGTTAAGAAACCACAAACCGGCTTTTACTGGTGTAAGAATTTTAGGTTATGGCCTAACAGCTAACGAGTTAGAATTGTTAAGTGATTTACCGATTGGCTATCGCCCGCCAAAGCGGCCTACTGGCCTCCAATCCATAAGCTGGCCAGCCACATTAAAAACGGGTGAGTCGTTGTTGGTACAAGGCAGCTTTCAAAATAATGAAGAGAAACCTGTTAAGTTCTTATTCAAAGGTTTGAATACAGTGTTGGATTCTATTATCCTGCCGGCCACTAAAACAACCAGCTTTCAACTTAGCACATTACCTAAACCAACGGGGCGGGTTGTTTACCAGTTACTGGCCTTGGCTGGCAACGATACCTTAGCTGCCGAAGATCTGCCCGTTCAGATTGAACCGACTAGGCCGTTAAAAGTGTTGATGCTGAATGCGGCTCCCAACTTTGAAACACGTTTCCTTAAAAACTGGTTGGGCGAAAATGGCTACGCGGTTGCCAGCCGCTCTGTGATTAGTAAAGATAAAATCAGTGAAGAATACACCAACCTTGATAAATTGAACTTACAAAAGCTTTCAGCCGGGGTGTTAGATAGATTTGATGTAGTACTGGGTGATCTCTCTGCCCTAAAATCACTCACTGCTGCAGAAGGAGCACTATTGAAGCAACAGGTAACTCAAAAAGGATTAGGCGTTATTGTTCGGGCCGATAGCTCAGATAAGGCTGCCTCATGGCTGCAGCGCGATTTTCCTGTTACCACCGTTGCTGTAAAAGAACAGCCTTTGGTGCAGCTTATTTTACAGGGCCAGGCACGTAAAACAGCCAAATTAGGAATTGACGCAGCATACATTAATTATCATAACAACACCCAAAGCCTGGCAACTGATGCACAACGCCACGAACTGGCTGGCATAGCGCTCGCCGGCGCTGGTAAGGTGATATTCACTACTTTAAATCATACTTATAGCTGGCTGCTGGCTGGCAACAAAACAGATTATGCGGCGCTATGGTCGCTGCTCATCAGTAAATCAGCCCGTAAACTACCACCATTACAAAACTGGCATATTGCATCGGCATTGCCTTCAGAAAACGAACAGGTAAGGCTAGTATTGCAAAGTCCGGTATCGCCCCAAGATGTGATCATCAATGGCCAAAAAATAGCGCCCGAGCAAAGTGCAGCCATCCCTTACGAATGGAATTTCAGTTACTGGCCTCATAAAACAGGTTGGCAGGTGGCAAATTCAGGCAATGGGCCGTCATTTTGGTGGTACAACTATGCAAAAACAGGCTGGAGAAGCTTAAAGCAGCTTAAAAGAATAGCTGAAACGTCAACATTTGCCGCCGTTCAGCAAAAAAAGATGGCTGTAACAAAACAAATACAGCAAAAAATAAAAATTGAGGTTCCTAAACTGATTTTTTATTTACTTTTATTAGCGTCTTGTACCTTTTTATGGGTCGAGCGCAAATTTATAAGCTAGAAAACTAAACAACTCATACCAACTAATTACTAAAAGGAGGATTAAACCTTGAAACGTAGAAATTTTATTTATCTGTCGGGTGTAGGTGCCGGTGCCTTAATGCTGCCCAACCTGCCATCCTTCGGTAGCCCAATCGATCCGGCTCAGGCACTGGAGCAGGTTGACGTGCGCATCAAAAAAGAACTGGCTGATGTAGCACTCAACACGGCTAAATCTAAAGGTGCCAGCTATGCCGACATTCGCATAGGCCGCTACCTCAACCAGGCTGTTATAACCCGCGAAACCCGCGTACTTAACGTAGCCAACGCCGAATCGTACGGCGTAGGTATACGCGTGTTGGTAAATGGTTGCTGGGGCTTTGCCTGTACCAATACCGTAACTAAAGACGGTGTAGCCAAAACAGCCGAACGTGCCGTTGCCGTGGCTAAGGCTAATGCTAAAATTGGCGGTCCGCCGGTACAACTGGCTCCGCAAAAAGGTTATGGCGAGGTAAGCTGGAAAACCCCAATTGAGAAAAATGCATTCGAGGTTCCTATTAAGGAAAAGGTAGACCTGCTGATGGCTGTAAATGGTGCAGCATTAGCAGGTGGTGCAAGCTTTGTAAATTCGACCATACTGGCTATTAACGAGCAAAAATACTTTGCTTCAACCGATGGCTCTTACATCGATCAGGACATACACCGTTTGTACCCCAACTTTAGCGTTACCAAGATAGACCCAGCTAAGGGCGCTTTTGAAACGCGCGCCGCCTTGAGCTCGCCGGTAGGTATGGGTTACGAGTACTTAACCCCATCAGAAGCTGAAAAAATGCAAGGCGTTGTTACCCGTTACAGAAACCGGTACGATATGCTGGAGGATGTGAAGAACGCCGCCAAAAATGCTACTGAAAAGGTATCAGCAAAATCGGTTGAGCCAGGCAAATACGACCTGGTATTGGATCCATCGCATCTTTGGTTAACCATACATGAATCGGTTGCCCACCCTACCGAGTTAGACCGTGTACTGGGTTATGAAGCTAATTATGCAGGCACCAGTTTCCTGTCTTTAGACAAGTTAAAATCGGGTAACTTTAAATTCGGCAGCACTAACATGAATGTTGTAGCCGATAAGAACCAGAAAGGCTCTTTAGGCGCTGTGGGTTATGATGACGAAGGCGTTAAACCTAAACAGTGGGAAATTGTAAAAGACGGCACACTGGTTAATTTCCAGGCCATACGCGATCAGGCACACATGCTGGGTTTAAAAGAATCACAAGGCTGCTGCTACGCTCAAACCTGGGCCGACGTGCAGTTTCAACGCATGCCTAACGTATCGTTAATGCCAGGCAAAACACCACTTAGCGTAGCCGAAATGATTAAGAAGGTCGAAAAAGGTATCTACATTGTAGGTAACGGTTCATTCTCTATCGATCAGCAACGTTACAACTTCCAGTTTGGCGGCCAGTTGTTCTATGAGATTAAAAACGGGCAGATTGTGGGCATGCTGAACGACGTGGCATACCAGGCTACCAACCAGGAGTTCTGGAACTCACTGGCTGCAGTTTGCGATGAGCGCGATTACCGACTGGGCGGTGCGTTTAACGATGGCAAGGGTCAGCCGAGCCAGTCGAACGCCGTATCGCATGGGTCGTCGACCTCGTTATTTAAAGGAGTAAATGTTATAAACACTAAACGTAGAATCGGATAATCAGCATATGCCAATACTTAGCAAAGAAGAAGCACAGGCTTTATTAAAGAAAGTGCTCAGTTACTCAAAAGCCGATGAATGCGAGATAGGCTTAAACGGTCAGGAAGGCGGCAACATCCGTACCGCATTAAACGCCGTATCAACTGCAGGCGATATCAGCACCCTGGGTTTGGCGGTAAGCTCAACCTTCGGTAAAAAAACCGGAACCGCTACCATCAATGAGTTCGATGACGCCTCATTAGAAAAAGTGGTGCGCCGCTCAGAAGAACTGGCCCAGCTGGCTCCGGAAAACCCGGAGCATATGCCACCTTTAGGCGGCCAAACTTTTGCCGAAGCTAACACCTATAATGCCAAAACTGCAGCCATGACGCCCGAAAGTCGCGCCGAAATGGTTGCAGCCAGTTTAAAAGCATCAAAAGAAGCCGGTTTAGAAGCCGCAGGCTTTTTAGAAAATACTACCGGCTTTTATGCCACCATGAACAACAAAGGTTTGTTTGCCTATAACAAGTCAACCGATGTTACTTTCTCGGTAACCACACGTAATAAAGAAGGAACAGGTTCGGGCTATGCAGCACGCGGTTTTACCGATGTAAGCAAGCTGGACACCTATGCCGCTACTAAGATTGCCACTCAAAAAGCAAACGGCTCCATAGGCGCACGTGCCATCGAGCCTGGCAAATACACCGTTATACTGGAACCCACAGCGGCGGTGTACATGATGGAAAACATGTTCCGTTTTGATGCACGCAGTGCTGATGAAGGCCGCAGTTACCTGAGCAAGCGAGGCGGAGGCACC
The DNA here is from genome assembly GCF_039634365.2 of Mucilaginibacter sp. PAMB04168. Taxonomy (NCBI): domain Bacteria; kingdom Pseudomonadati; phylum Bacteroidota; class Sphingobacteriia; order Sphingobacteriales; family Sphingobacteriaceae; genus Mucilaginibacter; species Mucilaginibacter sp. PAMB04168. The sequence goes on along the minus strand of NZ_CP155079.2, from coordinate 1,332,026 downwards.
CGTTTAGGCGAAAAACTAATGGACGATAAAGTAAATATCTATTCTGATCCATTTAACGCCGACCTGCCGGCCAGCACTTGGAGCGGCGAGGGTTTACCTTTAGAAAAAACTTACTGGATACAGAATGGTGTAGTTAAAAACTTAAGCTATTCGCGCTATTGGGCCGAGAAAAAAGGTGTGAAACCAATGCCTGGTCCAAGCAATATTATTATGGACGGCGGCACGGCCACACTGGATGAAATGATAAAAAGTACAGAGCGCGGCATATTAGTATCGCGCTTGTGGTACATTCGTATGGTTGACCCGCAGGTACTGGCTCTAACCGGCTTAACCCGCGATGGCACTTTTTATATCGAGAACGGCAAAATTAAGTTCCCAATTAAGAACATGCGCTTTAACGAGAGCCCGATTATCATGTTAAACAACGTAGAAACATTGGGCAAGCCAGAGCGTGCTATCAGTGTAGAAAGTTACCGTAGCTACATGATACCGCCGATGAAGATTCGGGACTTTACGTTCACGTCACTTTCAGACGCGGTGTAATCACGTCTAAAGTCAATGTTATAAGCCGTTCTGCCAGCCAGAACGGCTTTTTCTTTTTAACCTTTTTTAACAAACGCTTCAGTCTTGAAACACTAAATTTAAACATGCCTAAATTTAGCTTACTATTATGCGTTGCGCTCTGCCTTGCCGCCTTTTTGAGTTATGGACAACAAGCTGTAAAAGGCAGGGTATTAGAGGATAAGACCCGTGTTGGTTTGGCTGGTATACATGTGCAAAATCTTAACACCAAACAAAGCGCGGTTAGCGATAATAAGGGCAAGTTCATTATTAAAGCTAGCCTAAACGATTTACTCTTGTTTAAAGGCTTCGCCTACCAGAACGACACATTGCTTATTACTAAACTTAATGACTTTGAAGTGTTCCTGCTACCACAGCAACATATGCTTAACGGCGTCGAAGTAAAAACTAGGGAAGGACCAAGCCTGATATTTTCAGACCCTTACTTTCATGGGCAAACCACTGCTTACCAAACCGATCGGGCTGGCAACTTCAAAGGCGGGGTAGCCTTTAGGTTCTGGTACTGGAAAAAGGATGAGCGACGCAAGCAACGGCAGGAACAAATGCTCCGAAATGAAGAGACTAAAACACAGATAGCCAAAGTATTCAGCACCGCCAACGTTTCTAATTACATACCGCTCCGCGGCACCGAATTGGAGGCTTTCGTACGCCGTTATACGCCTGCTGTAAATATCTACCGGGCCAATGATTTTGTGTTAGTTAAATACCTGAATAACTGCTATAAGAAGTTCATGCAGTTACATCCATCTCAAAGGCAAATTTTGCCTGATTCAGGCGTTTTTAAGCAGTGATTTTTGCGCGTATATTACTATATTACGCAATCAAATACCACTGCTTTGAATAGAAAGGACTTTTTATACCTCACCGGTATGGGCATGGGCGCAGCATTGTTGCAGAGCCTCCCGGTTATAGGCTCGCCGGTACCTCATGATACGGTTTTACAACCGGTTGATAACGCTATCAAAAAACGCATGGCCGATGTAGCGCTTAATGCTGCTAAAAGCAAAGGTGCCACTTATGGCGATGTAAGGCTGGGCCGTTATCTAAATCAATCTATAAGCACCCGCGAACTGCGTGTGCAAAACATAACCAGTGCCGAATCATACGGTATGGGTATACGGGTGCTGGCTAACGGCTGCTGGGGCTTTGCCGCTACCGATAAACTGGATAATGACAGCATTGCCAAAGCCGCCGCACAAGCTGTGTCTATAGCTAAAGAAAACGCACGCCTGCAAAGTGAGCCGGTGCAACTTGCTCCGCAAAAAGGCTATGGTGAAGTAAGCTGGAAAACACCAATTGAAAAGAACGCTTTTGAAATACCGGTTAAGGATAAAGTTGATCTGTTACTGGCTGCCAATAATGTGGCGTTAAAAGCAGGAGCCAGCTTTATTAACAATAACCTGTTCATGATTAATGAGCAGAAATACTTTGCCTCAACCGAAGGCTCTTACATTGACCAGGATATTCACCGGTTATGGCCATCCTTTACTATCACTAAAACCGATTCTAAAAACGGTGGTTTCGAAACCCGCAACTCATTGAGCGCCCCGGTAGGTATGGGCTTTGAGTATTTGATACCCGACGAAAAAGAAAAGATACAAGGCATATTCCCGATTTATAAAAAACGGTATGACATGCTGGAGGATGTGCGTATAGGCACCGCTCAGCTGGAAGAAAAACTTAAAGCCAAACCGGTTGAACCTGGCAAGTATGACCTGATATTAGACCCCACTAATCTGTTCCTTACCATACATGAATCGGTTGGCCATCCTACCGAGCTTGACCGTGTACTGGGTTACGAGGCCAATTTTGCCGGTACCAGCTTTTTAACGCTTGATAAATGGGAATCAAAAAAATTCCAGTTTGGCAGTAAGATGGTAAACTTTGTAGGCGATAAAACACGTCCCGGTTCACTTGGTGCGGTTGGGTATGATGATGAAGGTGTGAAGAGCGGACAGTGGGATATAATAAAAGATGGCGTGCTGGTTAACTACCAGGCCACGCGCGACCAGGCGCACATATTAGGCCTGCCCGCTTCACAAGGCTGCTGTTATGCCCAAACCTGGAGCGATGTGCAGTTTCAGCGTATGCCAAATGTAAGCCTGCAACCAGGCAAAACGCCGTTGAAGGTTGCCGAACTGATAAAAAATACCGAGAAAGGCTTATACATGTTTGGCCGTAACTCCTACTCTATCGATCAGCAACGTTACAACTTTCAGTTTAGCAGCCAGCTTTGTTATGAAATTAAAGATGGCAAAATTTTAGGCATGGTTAAAGGTGCCGCCTACCAGGCCAACACCCAGGAGTTCTGGAACTCTTGCTCAGCCATTTGTGATGAAAGCGATTTCCGTATGGGCGGATCTTTCTTTGACGGTAAAGGCCAACCCTCACAGGTTAGCGCTGTATCGCATGGCTGCTCAACCACCAAATTTGATAAGGTAAATGTGATCAGTACGGCGAGGAGATTAGGGTAGAAAGTTAAAGACATTTCGCATCCCTCCTCGGGAGGGCGGGGAAGAATTAATAATTGCATAGCTTTTTGACAAGTAACTCCAACAGATGGATATACAAGCAACCCGCCCCCAAGTTAGGGAGGGACGTTTTAATATATAGTAAGACATTAGAACCAATCAACTATTCAAAAAAAGACATTGAACAGAAAAAACTTCCTTTACCTCACCGGGATGGGTTTCGGTGGGGCTATGCTGAGCCGGATACCGGTGTTCGGCGCACCAGTTTCGCCGGAGGCGATGCTGCAAAGTAGCGTTGATGTGGCCACCAAAAAGCGCATGGCTGATGTAGTACTGAATGCCGCCCGATCAAAAGGCGCTACCTATGCCGATGTGCGCATAGGCCGTTACCTGAACCAGTATGTGATTACGCGCGAAAACAAAGTACAAAATATAGTCAACACCGAATCTTATGGCATGGGCATACGGGTGCTGGCCAACGGCTGCTGGGGCTTTGCCGCTACCGATAAGTTAGATACCGACAGTATTGCAAAAGCCGCCGCACAAGCTGTAGCCATTGCCAAAGAAAATGCGCGGTTGCTAAGCGAGCCGGTGCAGTTGTTGCCGCAAAAAGGCTATGGCGAGGTGAGCTGGAAAGCGCCTATTGAACGCAATGCCTTTGAGGTACCTATTAAAGAAAAGGTCGACTTATTGCTATCCGTAAACGATGCAGCCTTGAAAGCCGGAGCCAACTATGTAAATTCCATAATGTTTCTGGTGAATGAGCAAAAATACTTCGCGTCTACTGATGGTTCTTATATAGACCAGGACGTACACCGTATCTGGCCGCTATTTTCAGTAACCAAAATTGATGCGAAGACCGGCAAGTTTGAAACACGCCAGTCGTTAAGCTCACCACGCGGCATGGGGTACGAGTACGTAATGCCACGCGAAAGTGACAAAATAAAAGGTGCGCCTACCGTTTTGTACCGCGACCGCTACGATATGCTGGAAGATGCCCGCGCCGCCGCTACACAAGCTGAACAAAAGCTGAAAGCCAAATCAGTTGAACCAGGTAAGTATGATTTAATACTGGATCCTTCACACCTTTGGTTAACCATTCACGAGTCGGTGGGTCACCCTTCGGAGCTTGACCGGGTACTGGGTTATGAGGCTAACTTTGCCGGTACCAGCTTTTTGACGCTGGACAAATGGCAGTCTAAAAAATTCCAGTTTGGCAGCAAGAACGTGAATATTGTGGCCGATAAACTACAGCCTGGTTCGCTTGGCGCTGTGGGCTATGATGATGAAGGCGTTAAAACCAAACAGTGGGACATAATTAAAGACGGTGTGCTGGTTAATTACCAATCCATACGTGATCAGGGCCATATTATTGGCTTAACCGAATCGCAGGGCTGCTGTTATGCCGATAACTGGTCGTCAGTACAGTTTCAGCGCATGCCAAACATCAGCCTGCAACCGGGCAAAACGCCGCTTAAAGTGGCCGACATGATTAAGAATACCGAAAAGGGTATTTACATTATTGGCGACAGCTCTTTTTCTATCGATCAGCAACGTTATAACTTCCAGTTTAGCGGACAGTTATATTACGAAATCAAGAATGGGCAGATTGTAGGTATGCTGAACGATGTAGCCTATCAATCAAATACCCAGGAATTCTGGAACTCCTGTTCGGCCGTTGCCGACCAGAGCGATTACCGTTTGGGTGGTTCGTTCTTTGACGGTAAAGGGCAGCCAACCCAATCAAGCGCCGTATCACATGGCTCGTCAACAGCCCGTTTTAATGGGGTAAACATTATTAACACAGCACGTAAAATCTAACAAACTTATCATGGCTATATTAACCGAAGAACAAGCGCGTGAGCTTTTGAAGAAAGCGCTGAGCTACTCAAAAGCCGATCAGTGCGAAATAGTACTCACCGGGGGCGACTCATCCAACATTCGCTATGCCCGCAACTCTGTATCTACCAGTGGTGCCATAAACCGCAGCACAATGATCATATCATCGGCCTTTGGCAAAAAGCTGGGCACTGCTACCATCAATGAATTTGATGACGCATCATTACAAAAAGCAATAAGCCGCTCGGAAGAGCTGGCCCAGCTGGCGCCCGAGAATCCGGAGTTTATGCCCTTTTTGGGTCCGCAAACTTACGGCCCACCAACCCCTCGTTTTGTACCGGCTACTGCCGCCATTACACCTAAACAGCGGGCCGATATGGTGCAGCAAAGCTTGCAGGTAGCTAAAGACAATAACCTTACCGCTGCAGGTTTCCTGGAAAACAGCTCAGGCTTTTCAGCCCTGCTCAACTCAAAAGGATTATTTGCTTACACAACCGCAACTGATATTAACTTTTCGGTAACCCTGCGCACAGCCGATGGCAAAGGGTCAGGCTACGCAACCAAAGCTTTTAACGATGTAAGCAAGATGGATACGCTTGCCTTCTCAAAAATTGCAGCTAAAAAAGCAACCGGCTCTGCTACCGCCAAGGCACTGGAACCTGGTAAGTATACTGTTATTTTGGAGCCGGCTGCCGGCATTGTGTTATTGGAGCAATTATTTGGCAGCCTGGACGCACGTAGCGCCGATGAAGGCCGCAGTTTTTTAAGCCTGCCGGGCGGCAAAACCCGCCTGGGCGAAAAGCTGGTGGACGAACGTGTAAACATCTACTCAGACCCATCGCACCCTGAACTACCTACCGCCCGCTGGAACGGCGATGGCCGCCCAATGGAAAAAATAAACTGGATAGAAAAAGGTGTTGTTAAAAATCTTTCATACTCCCGTTATTGGGCCGAAAAGAAAGGCGTTAAAGCTATACCCGGTCCCGATGCCGTGATTATGGAAGGTGGTACGCAAACTTTAGAAGAGTTAATTAAGGGAACAGAAAGGGGTATATTAGTAACCCGCCTCTGGTACATTCGCCCGGTTGACCCTCAAACTTTGCTTTACACGGGCCTAACCCGCGATGGTACTTTTTACATTGAGAATGGCCAGATCAAATTTCCGGTAAAAAACTTCCGCTTTAACGAGAGCCCGGTTATAATGCTCAACAACCTGGAAGCTCTGGGCAGAAGCGAGCGCACAGTAAGCGGCGAAAGTGGCACTAACGCGCTGATACCTCCCTTAAAAATTCGCGATTTTACGTTCAGTTCATTGTCTGATGCGGTGTAAGTAATCTCCAAATCCTTATAAGCGTGTGCCTAACCAGTACACGCTTTTTGTTTTTAGATGCCGGTTGTGTACTAAACAGCACCCTTCTGTTGGCCGTGATGGTTAATACCAAATCGCAGTTTTTGCATTAACAGATTTGCATAAAACAAAAGCGGCTGAAGTTTTACAACTACAACCGCTTTACAATCAATCAGTCAAAAAAGAAAGTATTATTAATACCTGCGTACGTTGAAGTCGGATACGCCGCCCTTTAGTTTCAGGTAAATTTTATTTTTAGCAGCCTCAAAACCTGGTGTGGTATAGTGGCTACTGCTTATTTTGGTAAAGCCATCAAAATCGTTAGACGACAGGCCACTGGATACAGCTATATCGCAAGCCGCGTTCTTAGGAATCCGGATAGTAACTTCAGAAGCCCCGGTAGATACCGTAACATCAGTAAGAGGCAGATTGGCTGCCATTTTAATATCACATGATGCTGCACCGCCGCTAATATTAAGGCTTCGTACTTTGTAGGGTGTTAAATCGAAATCGACTTTTGCAGCGCCACCGCGCAGATTAAGATCCCATATCGGTGCCGTATTTAAGCTAATTTGTGCAACGTTCATATGGCCGCCATTTAAGCGGAAATGCTGATTGTGCTTATCCATATCAAAATCTACCACGGTAACCGAGTCCTCTTTAGAGGTACTTAAATTGTAGTTGCCATAATACTCACGTGTGGCAGCCTTAAACAAACTATCGGTTGATGTATTCAGGACATAAGTGGTTGCACCACCGCTTACGTTTAAACGGGCATGCTTAATATCGGCCGTATAGGGTTGCTGAAAAACATTAGTTGCATTAGCTTTCAGTGCTTTAATGTCGTCATCCTTATCGTCATCTATGTCAATATCAACATCGTTGTCATCATCGTCATCAATATTGTAATGAAAGTTAAACAACGAGCTATCATTATGGCGGCGGCCTGCATTACTGAAAAGCACAAAGCCTAAACCGATTACCAGTACGCCAACTTTTACAATGGTTGCCCATACTGTCCGGGTATTGGCCAACAGCAGGTTTATGCCACCAATCACCAAAAATATAGGCCAAAGGCGAACAATGTTATACCAGTGAAAATCAACCACACCAAAATTGTGCAGTAAAAATGCGGCGCCTATAATGACGAGCACGAGACCCGAAAACAATCTGTCGTTTTTCATACCTTATGCAATTGGAGGGTTAGGGTTTGTAGTATTCTTTTTGCCGGCAGAGAATATTAGCATCAGACCAATGATAACCAGGGGCACGGGCCACAGATGGCTAAAATCCCAATCGGGTATAATGTTAAACTCATCCAGCAATAAAATACCACCCAGTACAATCAGTATAGTACCAGCTACCAAGCCAAAGCTGCCTTTACTTTTGGTTTTATAAACAAACGGCTGTGCAGGTTCGGCTTCGGGATTCATCGGTGGCACGGTGTAATCTACACCCGGCTGGGCTACATAATTCTCTTTTTTGGGCAATACTATCCATAAAACAATGTACAGCAACACGCCAGAACCTTTAAGCACCAGAGCGAGCACAAACAATGCCCTGATGATAGAAACGTCTATGTCGAAATAATCGGCCAGGCCTTTACATACACCGCCAACTGTTTTATTCAGTTCATCGCGGTAAAGTCTTTTACTATTCATATTGTTAAGTATTTTAAAATGGTTAATTATAACTGGCCCAAAACCGGCTTAATCACTATCTCATCTACGTTAGCGCCTTTGCTCATTTGGTAAGCGTTTAATACTGCAGCTGCTACATCTTCGGGCATTACGAACCGCTCGGGGTGCACCTCCGTTCCGGCCCATGAACCTGTTAGTGTTGATCCTGGCAGCACGGCAGTTACTTTTACGCTATGAGCCTGCATTTCGAGCCTCATTACAATATTAAGACTGTACAGCGCAGCTTTTGTTACACTATAAGTACCAGCATTTATTGCCGGCTGTAAAGATGCAGCCGAGCATATATTAAAAATGTGCCCTAAACGCCTACCAATCATGTCCTTACCAAAAAAACGGTATAACTCATAAGCCGGCATCAGGTTGGTATTAATCTGCTGCATAAAGGCATCGTCTTCATCATCTAAAACACTTGATGGCAAAAACATGCCTACATTGTTAACCACCACTTTTATAAAGCCTAATTGCTGCTGCGCCCGGCTGGCAAAATCCAATAACTCTATTTTTTTGCTGCAATCGGTTTTTTGTGTGTAAATCTGTATGTTAGGATTAACCAAAAGCAGTTCTTGCTTTAATTCTTCTAAATCTTTTACCTTGCGCGAACAAATTGCAAGGTTTAATCCTTGTTTAGCAAATGCAACTGCAATTGCACGGCCTATGCCTTGTGTAGCACCGGTAATGAGGGCGTTTTCCATAATTTTAAAGTAACACAATATAGTTAAGCCGTAAAGCTTAATGATAAAAATGTATTTTTAACAGCATATTTAAAAGTTTACATGTTTCAAACTCTAGGCAAATACATCCTGTTAATCCGCCTGAGCTTTCGTAAGCCCGAAAAATTTTCGGTTTACTGGGCCGAGGTCATGCGCGAAATGGTATCTATCGGTATCGGATCGCTGGGCATTATCAGCATCATATCCGTTTTTATTGGCGCTGTGGCAACTATACAAGTAGCATTTCAGCTGGCCAGTCCGCTTGTACCGCGCAGTATTGCGGGCAGCATCTCGCGCGACTCCACCATACTGGAGTTTAGCCCGACCATATCGGCACTGGTATTAGCCGGCCGGGTTGGTTCCAGCATTGCCTCACAAATTGGTACCATGCGGGTAACCGAGCAAATTGATGCCTTAGAGATTATGGGTGTTAATGCCCCTGGTTACCTTATTGCACCTAAAATTATAGCAGGCATTATTATGGTGCCCTTACTGGTTATTTACTCCATGGTGCTTGGCATCTTAGGCGGTTACATTGCCTGTGCCGTTACAGGAGACATTGCCACCACTGATTATGTAGCCGGCTTACGTGATGGCTTTAATCCGTTAATAATTCAGGTTGCCTTGGTAAAAGCAACTTGCTTTGGATTTATCATTACTTCTATCTGTGCTTACCAGGGCTTTTATACCTCGGGCGGTGCGCTTGAGGTTGGCCAATCGGCCACTACTGGTGTGGTGTACAGCTGTATATTTATTCTATTTGCTGATTTAATGGTTACTTCGTTAATGTTATGATTGATATTAAAGACATCTATAAAACCTTTGGTGAGAACGAAGTACTTAAAGGCATTACCGCTACTTTTGAAGCGGGCAAAAACAACCTTATTATAGGGGGTTCGGGCTCGGGTAAAACTACTTTACTTAAATGTATTGTGGGATTACATGAACCTACTAAAGGCAATGTAAATTTCGACGGGCAGGACTTCACCGGTATGGATTTTGAACAACGTGTTCCGATACGTAAAGAAATTGGCATGTTGTTCCAGAATTCAGCCTTATTCGATTCTATGACCGTAGAGCAGAATATTATGTTTCCGCTAAACCTGTTTTCGGAAATGAGCCAGTCGGAAAAGCAGGAACGTGCCAATTTTTGTCTTGAACGTGTTAACCTGAAAGATAAGAATAAGCTATTTCCGGCCGAGCTATCAGGTGGTATGAAAAAGCGTGTGGGCATTGCGCGGGCTATAGCAATGGAACCGAAATACCTGTTTGTGGATGAACCCAACTCGGGCCTCGACCCTAAAACATCCATTGTAATTGATGAGTTAATTAATGAACTTACCCAGGAATATAAAATTACCACAGTAATTGTAACGCACGATATGAACTCCGTTATGGGTATAGGAGATCATATCATCTTTTTGCATCAGGGTCAAAAATGGTGGGAAGGCACTAACAAAGACATTGCCCATACCGATAACCAGGAACTAAATGACTTTGTATTTGCCAGTAAGTTTACCCAAGCCGCGAAAGAAAAGTTATAGGAATTAGCTCCCGATATAAAGCCATAAGTGTAAGGTAATTTTTACCGTACACTTATGGCTTTCTTATATCACTATTAGATTCTGAGTGCCAACTTCCATCGTCAATCAATTTTGATTACGCTAATTTATCTTTTGAAAGCATCCTAACTACCATAAACGGCCAGATCAATACTGCAATTAAACAGGCCATGGCGTAATACCTTCTTTTTTCCTTAAAGGGGAGTTTGTGGAGTACAGAATCTCCTGAGTCTTCGAGCAGATAATTCCAAAACGAAGAATGCCTGAATGCAACAACGTACATGGATAATATGCCCAGTGATAAATAGCCTATTAGGTATTTCATATTATAAGAGACGTTTTATTGCACCACGGTGTTACAAGATTTTGTAACACCGTGGTTAACAACAGTAATGTTAACAGCTCAATTAGTATTATAAAAACGCTTAAGCATGGTTGTACCTGTAATGAGAAAAATTGTACAAGAATATTTTCTTCACAGACTAATATAAGCAAATAACGCTAAAGTTGGCAATCGCCTTCATAGTGTGCATGAAATCAATGTACTACGCGCTGTATTACCGGAAAGCCACTCATGTATTTGATACCCAAGCACCCTCTCTTAAACTTAAACTTCAGGATGTCGCCCGGAGCAAGATTTCTGAAATAAACATATAGGTAACAAAGTCCTGAAACTTTTAATTCAGGATAAGCATATAGTTTAATAAAATAATTTGCATTCCGATGTCTTGACCTTTGCTCCAACTTTACCAATTGTTTTTCTAGTGTTTCTACTTCAGAGGCTCCTATGCGGTTTACAAATAGCAAGATGGGATCGGTAACTAAAATTTTCAAACCCCAGGTTACCATTACTAGGACAAATGTAAAACCACCTATGGCACGTAGCCAATCGCTTTTATCAAAATGAGGATGTATGATATATAAAGCTATTACGGCAACCATGCCAGATGGCAAATAAGCTAAATACTTCCAAACACCATCTATTTGTAAACCATCAGGTACAATCTGTATATCACCAACCAACAGTGGTATAACTGAAAACGCTAAACCGAAAGCAAAAGCCGGATGTATGTACAGTACACCGTAAATACAAACCGGAATAAAGCATATTGCCTTTTGCCAAAGTGGTGCAAACATCAGCATGATAAATGCCCAAATAAAACCCGCAGCTGCAAATAAAAAGATCATTGAGTGTATGAACAGCTGAGCGGCTAAAATGATTGACGTACCAAGTAATGTTGACTTTAAATGTGGTTAATCTTCAAAACACTGATAACAGTGTAACCTTAGCCTGAAACGTACTTAACCTCATAAAGCTTTTTTTGTAAATCTTCTGGTTTGAAAGGCTTTAAAACACAGTCATCAATACACGGAAACTTCATAACCTCATCTATCGCGGTACCTACCGATGCCGTGAGCGCTATAATACGTGGTGCAACAAAGTCAGGTTTCTCTATACTCTTTATAGCTTTAGAGGCTTCAAATCCATCCATTACCGGCATGTTGATGTCCATAAGCACCACATCATAATCATTTTGCATACATGTTTCTAACGCCGCCCTCCCGTTCACCGCTTCATCTGCTTTTATTCCCCATTTGGCCAGTACTTTCTTAACAACCATCAAATTCAACTTTTCGTCATCCACCGCAAGTATTTTCAGTTTGGCCAGATCCACATTAGCCGATGCGGTTACAAGCGTATCTGCTAATTCTTGCTGTGCAGCTACGTTATAAATAACGGCGAAGCTAAAGCAAGAACCTTTTTCCTCTATGCTTTCTATTTCGAGCTGGCTTCCATGCAGTTTTAACAACTGGTAGGCAATGGTTACCCCAAGGGTGGTTTGATATTGGCGCTGGGTGCGGGGCAGCTCTCTTTTAAATGGGTCCAGCAGTTGTTGCTGCTTCATTTCAGAAATGCCTATTCCAGAATCCTTCACTTTAAAGTTCACTTCAATTTCAGATGCGTCGTCACAGTTACAGATAGCCTCAATACTAACAAAGCCTTCATTCGTAAATTTGATTGCGTTACCAATAAGATGAAAAAGCACCTGGCTCAAACGCAATTCATCACCGTAAACCGATAAACCTTTAAACTTCTCATCGATGATACAATTAAACTTTAAACCTTTTTGCGCTGCCTGTTCACGGAATGTGCCACATACATTAGTAACAATTTGATATAACGAAAACGGTTTGTTTTGCAACTGTACTTGTCCGTTATCCAGGTTGTTAAAATCTATAATATCATTAACAGTTGCCATGAGGTTCTCGGTCGAGAAGTTAAGAACCTGTAAGTTTTCTTCCTGCTCCGGTAATTTACTGCCCGAGAGTAAGAGGTTGCTCATACCAACAATAGCGTTCAACGGTGTCCTGATTTCATGTGACATCGTATTTAAAAAGTTAGTTTTTGCTAAGGCTTGCTCACGGGAATATTCCAAGGCCTGCTCCAGGTGTCGTTTAAAGGACGTTTCCCTTTTCTTGAATTTGGCCAGCGACTTAAAAAAAAGATTGTGGATATACAGAATAAGCGAAAAATTAGACAGAGCTGCGATGGCGTAACCGGCATAGCTAACATTCACTGTTCTTGAAGGGATATCTACGTTTAAAAAGTCATTAAAGAAAACATCTCCCAGCACGGGCAATATTGCTGCAATTGCATATCGAAGACCGATTTTAGAACCCAAAATGTAATAACCGGCGGCAATTACCAGCAAGCAATATTGAATATTAATTACATAAAGACTTTGATGTACCAGCAACACATTGGTCCATATTAAAAGTGTAAGACTGGTCAGAAAAAAATGGGCAGCCACATGCCAGGCTTTGTTGCTCCAAAACAGATACATTGCCGTTACAAATAGTGCGAAAAAGAACGCAACGCGATATAACAGCAAATTAGGGGCATTAAAAAGATAGATAATAAACAGTGTAGCAGTTAATAAACAAAAGGTAGCAATACAGGCAAATAGAATACGTAAGCGCGTCCAGTTCAATAGACTAACATCTTTCGAAATAAGCTTACGAAAGAGGTGAAAATAATATGTCCTCATAGGCGTATTGACTATTTATTAATATCTCATTTTTGCTTTATACGCAATAAAAAATAATTTGTTGATGTTCAGAAGCTTACCACTTCACTCCGATTTTCTCTATTGGGCACACACGATAATGGCTGAAATAAGTAAAAGAAGACACAGAACGTAACTCCACATTAAATTTTCTGAAACTTATAAAATAAGCATTACTATAATTATTATCCGAAGCTACACTGCCGAAGTATATTGCGCTTGATTGCGCAACAGCTACTTTGCCCCCTAACTAGTTGCGTCTAAACCGGTGTTATAATTATCCTTACAACATATTACCTATCTTTGCCCCAGCTAACACATTATAACTGATAACAGACTACTAAATACAATGATCCAACTCCTTACCCCTTCGCACTGGAAAGATTACGAACTGATTGATTGCGGCGATTTTGAAAAGCTGGAACGCTTTGGGCAGGTGATACTTATACGACCCGAACCGCAGGCAGTGTGGAGCAAAGCGCTACCGCAAACAGAGTGGCAGCGTTTGCACCATATACGCTTTAAGGGTCGCTCGGCCACGGCAGGTGAATGGGTAAAAAAGAATTCAAACACACCTGACCGCTGGCACATTGAATACAAAAACGACCATGCAACCATTAAAATGCGTATGGCGCTTACCTCGTTCAAACACCTGGGCATCTTCCCTGAACAGGCCGTTAACTGGGATTATATTGCCGAGAATTTAAAGCGCTTTAAAACGCAAAAGCCAAAAGTACTTAACCTGTTTGCGTACACCGGGGGTGCATCGCTTATTGCCCAAGCAGCAGGGGCCGATACCACGCATGTTGATTCGATTAAACAAGTGGTTACCTGGGCTAACGAAAACCAGGAACTATCGGGCCTGAAAGACATACGCTGGGTGGTAGAGGATGCCTTAAAATTTGTAAAGCGCGAATTAAAACGCGGCAAAAAGTATAACGGTATCATTTTAGATCCGCCGGCTTATGGTCATGGCCCTAACGGCGAAAAATGGAAGCTGGAAGACCAGATTAACGAAATGTTACAGGAAGTTGTACAACTGCTTGACCCGGAAGAACACTTTTTAATACTCAACACTTATTCGCTAGGTTTCTCTTCAGTTATTGTCGAAAACTTAATTAAAGGTGCATTTCCGGCAGTGCAAAACCTCGAAATTGGAGAACTTTACTTACAGGCAACTGCAGGTTCAAAGCTGCCGCTAGGGGTTTTTGGAAAGTTCTATAAAATTTAAGTTACAATTTCCGTAAAACTTATTGGCGTAATAGTTATATTTACAACGCCATAACAAGCAAAAAATTTTATTGTAACTAAAATATTTTACACAACAAGATACCAGCCCTCAGGCTATTTTTTATGAGTAATTTTAAAGCTTTTGCTTTCTCTTCTACGGTATTACTTTCCTCACTTTTCCTGTTATCTAACTGCACAGAAAACAGCAAAGCCGGAAAAGTAAGCACCTCTACAACTACCACCACAACTGCTTCGACAACTTCTGCTACAGATACTACCAAGCCAGCCTATCAGCCGGTAGACAAGGCACTGTATGACAGCTTGAATAAGCGCCTGGCTAATGGCGATACGACAGGGCACTGGCCGGTTAAAAACCAACCCTACCCTGTCCCGGGCGCTATATTGCCGTTTAAGCGCATAGTAGCCTTTTATGGCAACCTGTTTTCTAAAAAGATGGGTATTTTAGGTGAGCTACCTCCTAAAGAGATGCTGGCTAAGCTAAAAACAGAAGTTAAGAACTGGGAAAAGGCCGACCCAAAAACACCTGTACAACCCGCATTGCATTACATTGCAGTAGTTGCACAAGGTGATGGCGGCAAGGATGGCAAGTTCCGTTACCGCATGCCATTTAAGCAAATTGATACGGTACTATCTTTAGCCAAAAAATCAAATGCAATTGTATTTTTAGATGTGCAGGTGGCGTTGAGTAATATCCGCTCGGAGTTACCTCAGTTAGAGAAGTACCTGATTATGCCGCAAGTGCACTTTGGTATGGACCCCGAATTTTCGATGAAAGACGGAAGCAAGCCTGGCCGCAAAATTGGCACTTACGATGCGGCTGATGTTAACTATGCAAGTGAATACTTAGCTGGCTTGGTAAAGAAATACAATCTGCCACCTAAGATTTTAATTGTACACCGTTTTACACGTAAAATGGTTACCAACTATAAAAACATTAAGCTACGCCCAGAAGTTCAGGTGGTTATTGACATGGATGGATGGGGCGAGCCGGATTTAAAATTGGGCACTTATCGCAACCATATCTTCCCGGAACCCGTACAATTCACCGGCTTTAAATTATTTTACAAAAACGATCTAAAAAAAGCGCCGCATCATATGCTGACGCCACAAGAAGTGTTGAAATACAAACCGCAACCTATTTATATACAGTACCAGTAACATAAAAGACCCTACTGGATGTGGCGAAGCCCGATGGTAACATCGGGCTTTTGTTATTAATACTAGTGTGGAAACAGGTTGCAAATAAACATAACAGGTGTAGAGCCTTAAGCTATAACCTATAATAGTCTATATTAAATACGGTAAGCTGCAATGTATTGCGTATTTTTGTTTTTGATTTTATATATTAAAAGGTTTAATTTAACATTTGCTCAAGTATAATTTTGTAACAAACAAAAGCGATATACGTGTCTTTAGGTCATTGTAAGCTGCTCATTTATTTACTATTAGTGTTTAAAGTTGAAAACAAAAGCTCGCAATTTCTCAAACCCGCTTGAGGGGGCATGGTACCAGTACAAATTATTTGTCGATAGAGCGATAACGGGGATGCCCGTATATCAAACTAAAGACATAAGCTACTGGCAGGAACGCCTTTTTGTAAATCTCATTGTCTTTTCGCTTCCGCTAAGCTTACTTGCTGTGGTTCCGAGTATGATTGCTGCATACCTGCAAGGGCATCTATTTATACCGCTTATTGACGGATTGGCCGTTACTTCCATATCTTTTATAACGCTGAGCAACCGTTTTAAACTGGCTTTTAAAAAGGCCTTTGTAGCCGTAGTACTGTACGCGGTTGCTATATGTTTAACTACCATACTAGGATCATTTGGTATCGGTGCTATCTACTTTTTGGCCTTAAGCGTTTACATTACGCTTCAATTTTCATCCCGAATTGCTTATCGTACCATTGCTGTTAACGCTTGTCTTTATATAAGCTTTGCATGTATCATTTATTTCAAACTATTCAATTCGCCCCTAAGTGTTAAGTACACCTTGCCGTTCTGGATCGTTTACGCACTTAACTTTATGTTTTTGAATGTGGCTGTGGTGGTGCAAATCAGCCATATTATACGGGGGGTAAAAAAAACCTTTATACAAGAGGCCCGCTTGATGAATGAGCTGCAAACAGAAATGGCCGAAAAGATACAACGCAATGAAGTATTAAAAGAGTCGGAAGCGCATTACAAGAGTCTTTTTCAGCAGAATCCATCGCCCATGTGGATATTTGACACCGAAACCTTGCAGTTGCTGCAAGTAAACGATGCGGCTATCAGAAGATACGGCTACTCGCGCGAGGAATTTTTAAGCATGTCTATCAAGGAACTCCGCCCTGAGGAAAAACTTAATGATTTGACCGCATTTTTAGACAGATCATCAAAACGCAAAACCATTTCGTTAGTGAATACCGTGCACCGGCATAAAAACGGCGACTTGTTTTACGCCGAAGTAAGATGCAGCAATATTCCGTTTAAGGGCAAAAAAGCCAGGCTGGTTATGGCACGTAATATCACTGCGCAATTAGAATATACCCAGGCCATTGAAAAGCAAAACGCTAAGCTTAGAGAAATATCGCACATGCAATCGCATGTAGTTAGAGCCCCTTTAGCCCGCATTTTAGGCTTAACAGACCTGGTGCTGCAAAGCAGCCAAGACCACCCCGACAAACAACTGTTCGAATACCTCGATATTTCTGTTAAGGAGCTTGACGACGTTATCAAAACCATTATCCAGAATAGCGAAGAGGTAATCCCTGAAAAAAAGGATGACGAATACCTACGGCTTGAGAGCAAATAAAACAGGTTAATTGCCGGGATGGTTTGCCTTTATTGCCTGACTATCCTTTACCACTTCAATTGCTGGGTTAACTTTAAGCAATTCGTCTACAAATAAATCTTTGTCTTTAGGGGATATATAAATATCCTCAAACTTATTGTATTTGATGATACATCCTTTTGCTGCCAGCGCCGGCTTAAGGCCTACATACTGAGACTTACTGATAATAACAGTGTGAATGCTGCCAATATCGATAACGCCATTTATCGGGCCCGACCGGTATCGCAGTTCCTTGTCTTCAATAACATAATAAGTACCCAGCCACATCCATAGCAGCATACCTGCTATAAGCGCAACTAATAACACAAACCACTGCTCGGCGCCGCCGTGCTGCATAATCTCTACGCCACTGGATGCCAGCAAAGCTATAGCGCCCCACACCACTATGCTTATCCATATATCACGCTTTGAGTTAAATCTCATTGTAATAAGCTTTTGTAAACAATACTTATTTAGCCTGTAATATTAATTTGGCCGCGGGCAATCCATCAGCCGTTGCAGTAAGTGTTATTGTACCCGCCTGCTTACCAGCTGATTGAATTATGGCCAGCGCCAAACCATGAAATGCCTTGCGATAATTTGCCTTAAACGGGTCATGACTTAGAGGGTCGCCGTTATCAACGCCGGCTATAAAGCCTTTACCCTGCAGGTTAAAATTAACCTGATTGGTGGCGTCGGGTACCACGTTACCGGCAGCATCCAATATGCGTACTGTCACAAAAGAAAGGTCCTGCCCGTCTGCCTTTATTTGTTTGCGATCGGCCACCAGCTCTATACGAGCCGGAGCGCCGGCAGTATTAATGGTGCGGGTTAACACTACTTTGCCATTTTTACGCGATACCGCTTTGAGCGTGCCAGCCTGGTATTGCACACGCCACATTACATGCAAATCATCACCTGTTTTTTTGCGGATGCCTAATGATTTGCCGTTCAGATACAGTTCCACCTCATCGGCGTTATTATAATAGGACCACACGTCAACCGTTTTGCCCGGTTTCCAGTTCCAATGCGGAAAAATGTGCAGTACCGGCTTACTGGTCCACTCGGCCTGGTACATGTAAAAAATATCTTTAGGAAATCCGGCCAGATCTATCACACCAAAATAAGAGCTGCGTGCCGGCCAACTGTAAGGCGTAGGCTCGCCCAGGTAATCAAAGCCTGTCCAGATGAACATGCTGTTCAGATAATCATGTTTTTTAATCAGCTTCCAGGTTTCCTCATGTGTAGAGCCCCATCGCGCCGAAACGTTATCATAAGCCGATACGGTAAAATCTTCGTTCATCGTCCCTACCCCGTTCTGGCTATCCTTATTATTTGGCCAGCGACGTATACTGTCTGACGGCATATCATACACGCCACGGGTTTCCAGCGCCGATGTAGTTTCGGTACCAATAAATATCTTGCCAGGGAAAGTCTCATGAAACTTTTCATACTCGCGGTGGTGATAGTTATAACCTACCAGTTCAAACTCGCCCGATTTTACGATGAAGTTTCCGCTCGACGGCCTGTCGTTAGCCGTAACAATTGGCCGGGTAACATCATATTGGCGTACGGTACGTGCCAAGTCATGCGCTATAGCTATCCCGGTGCTATCTGCCTGCTCGCGTATCTCGTTGCCTACGCTCCACATAATAATGCTGGGATGGTTACGGTCGCGCAATAACTGATCGGCCAGGTCGCGGGTATGCCACTCGTCGAAATATAAATGGTAGTCATATTTTGCCTTCTCCTTGCGCCATACGTCAAATGCTTCGTCCATTACCAAAAAGCCCATGCGGTCGCACAGGTCTAACAGCTCAGGTGCAGGCGGATTGTGCGAAGTACGGATAGCATTAACACCCATGCTTTTCAATATCTCCAGCTGGCGCTCTAACGCACGCATATTAACAGCGGCACCAAGGCTGCCCAGATCATGGTGGTTACACACGCCCAGCAGCTTCATATTCTTACCGTTCAGGAAGAAGCCTTTATCTTTATCAAAGCTAAAATAACGGATGCCCAGCGGTGTAGTGTAAGTATCAACTACCTGTTTGTTATGCATTATTTGGGTAACCGCTTTGTACAAGTAAGGGTTAGTTGTTGACCACAAACGCGGATTGTTAAGGACTACATCTTGTACATGCGTACCGGCAGTGTCGTTTAGCTGATAACCAGTTGTGCCAAAAGCAGCAACAGTTGCACCAGCTGCATCTAAAACACGTGTTTTGATCTCTATACTTTGTTTAGCGCCTGTGGAATTTTTAAGACTCACCGCAAATTTAATGGTAGCTTTTGCAGCACTCACTTGTGGCGTAACTACATAAGTACCCCAATGATTGATAGCTATTTTGCCAGTACTTACCAGCCAAACATTACGGTAAATACCCGACCCACTGTACCAGCGCGAGTTAGGCTGTACGCTGTTATCAACTTTTACGGCAATTACATTCTGCTGCCCGCCAAAGTTCAGATAAGGCGTTAAATCATACCTAAAGGAGATATAACCATTAGGCCTGAAACCCAGCTGATGCCCGTTGATCCAAACGGTGCTTTTTTGGTAAACTCCATCAAAATCAATATATACCTGCTTGCCTTGCAGTGTTTGCGGCACGATAAATGTTTTGCGGTACCAGCCAATGCCGCCCGGCAATGCGCCGCCCTCGGGTGTGGCAGGATTATCTTTGCTAAAGGTTCCTTCAATGCTCCAGTCGTGGGGCAGGTTTAACTTACGCCATTGCTCATCTTTAAAACTGGCTTGCTCAGCACCGCCGGCATCACCTAAATGAAAGGTCCAGCCGGTGTTAAAATTTTCAACCTTACGGCCGGTTTGCGCATGGCCAACGGTGGCACTGGTAAACAGCAAGATTATTGCTGTTAACATTTTAAAGTAACGGTTTATCATAACAGGTTTATAATTGGTCGGTTGTTTAGTTAAAGCTAAAATTGGCATTTGCATTTGGGTTATCCAGCTTGGTGCTTTTGCGCTCGCCTTTAACAATAACGTGCAGCATGTTTATTTGCTCGTCATGTTCGGTATATAAAAGGTCATCGTGCACTTCAATTTTTTGAGCCTTGCTAATGCCTTTTACCTCCAGGTAACTCCAGGCGCCATCTTCCTGAATTTCGTATCCTAAAAAGGCGGGGTTAAGCACCTTGCCGTCCACTTTAACGATCAAATGTTTATGAATATAATCGTTCAGCATCTGCTTAAGCTGTTCTTTGTTTTTAGGCTTTACAATATCCAGTTGCGTACGGTATTGTTTCTCAAGCACATGCTCCAAATCATCATAAAACATGCGGCAGCTAATTTCGATCGACTGCGTTTTAGCATTATGATTTATTTCGGTAACGCTTACATAAAACGGGTGGAAAACGTTCAGGAAAGCAACTATCAGGCATTGTAACATCTTCGTATAAAGTTATTCGCTTTTTGCACAAATTAAGTTATTATTATCGGTAATTTTTATTTTGAGCCGATGCGCGATTTCTCTTTATATTTTGAGCTGGGCTGGCAGCACATCTGCGACTGGCAGGGATACGATCATATCCTGTTTGTGATGGTCCTCTGCGGTACTTATTTACTGTCCGACTGGCGTAAAGTGCTTGTTTTAGTTACCGCCTTTACCATAGGCCATTCCATTACCCTGGCCCTTAGTGCACTGAACATTATACATGTTAACACCTCGCTTATTGAGTTTTTGATACCGGTTACCATTGTTATCACCAGCTTAATTAATATCATTAAAAAGAAGCGATCAAACACCACCGTGCGGCTGTCTTACATACTGGCATTGTTTTTTGGCCTTATACACGGATTAGGCTTTTCAAACTATTTAAAAAGCCTGTTAGGAAGCAATACCAATATTACGGCCCAATTACTGGCCTTTAATGTAGGGCTAGAGTTTGGGCAGGTGCTCATTGTACTCTGCATCCTAATCGTATCATTTATTTTACTCAATATCGCTAAAATTCAGCGGCGCGAATGGACATTATTCCTGTCATCTGCTATATTTGGCATAGCGTTAATTATGTGCATTGAGCGCTATGCTCTTATTCATTTTCGATGAAAAAATTTTACTACTTACTAGCTGGCTCGCTCTTGCTTTCCGCTGCAACACAAGCCCAGCAAATTCAAAACAACCCGGGGTCAAACCACGGCAATAAGTTCGAACAGTTAGGCAGCACCTACCTGGCCGACCCTAATATGTACCGCTCGGCATCGGGCGCACCAGGACCCAAATACTGGCAACAGAAAGCTGACTATGATATTGTAGCTAAGCTGGATGATGAGAAGCAGCGCCTGGACGGTACCGAAACTATTACTTATTATAATAATTCGCCCGACCCGTTAACTTACCTTTGGTTACAGCTTGACGAGAATGAGCATAAAAAAGATGCCGAAAGCGCCAAGTTTGACGAGAGCCGTATGCAGGATAAAATGAGCCTGCGCCAGTTGCAAAGCATTATGGGCCACAACCTCGATTTGGGTAACCATATTGTGAGCGCTAAAGATGCCGCCGGCAATCCGCTTAAATACACCATTAACCAAACCATGATGCGTATTGAGCTGCCGCAAACTTTGGCACCGGGCGCAAAATTTACATTTAAGATTGCCTGGTGGTACAACATATCCGACCGCCTAACCATTGGTGGCCGCGGTGGTTACGAGTACTTCCCCGAGGATAAGAACTACCTGTACACGATGGCGCAGTGGTACCCCCGCATGGCTGTGTATAGCGATTTTCAGGGCTGGCAAAACAAGCAGTTTACCGGCCGTGGCGAGTTTGCGTTAACCTTTGGCGATTTTAAAGTAGCCATTAACGTACCAGCCGACCACGTGGTAGATGCTACCGGCCAGTGCTCTAACTACAGCGCGGTATTGAGCGCAGCCCAGTACAAACGCTGGCAGCAGGCACAAACCTCTTATAAAGAACCAGTTGAGGTGGTAACATTAGCAGAAGCCCGCAACGCTTTAAAAGGCCATGCCACTGCACGCAAGGTGTGGAACTGGCATGCCGAAAACGTACGCGATTTTGCATGGGTATCGTCGCGCCGGGTGGTGTGGGATGCTATGGCTACCCAAATTGATGGCGGCCGCAAGGTAATGGCTATGTCGGTTTACGGGCCTGAGGCTTATCCACTTTACCGCCGTTACAGCACCAAGGTAGTGGCGCATACAGTGAAAACCTACTCAAAATACACCATTCCTTACCCCTATCCTTGTGCAACATCAGTTGAGGCCAGCAACGGTATGGAGTACCCCATGATTTGCTTTAATTACGGCCGTGCCGAAAAGGATGGCACTTATAGCGAGGCTACCAAGAATGGTATGATTGGCGTAATTATTCACGAAGTGGGTCATAACTTCTTCCCGATGATCGTGAACTCCGACGAGCGCCAGTGGACCTGGATGGATGAAGGCTTGAACACTTTTTGCCAGTACTTAACCGAGCAGGAATGGGATCCTACTTTCCCGTCTAACCGTGGTCCGGCGTACAAGATTGTAGATTACATGAAACTGCCTAAAAACGAGCTGGAGCCTATCATGACCAACTCGGAGAACATACAGCGCTTTGGACCAAATGCCTACGCTAAACCTGCTACTGCGTTGAACGTGCTGCGCGAAACGGTGATGGGCCGCGAACTGTTCGACTATGCATTTAAAACTTACGCCAAGCGCTGGGCTTTTCACCACCCTACCCCGTCGGACTTTTTCCGTACCATGGAAGATGCCTCGGCCGTGGATCTGGACTGGTTTTGGCGCGGCTGGTTCTATGGAACCAATCCGGTTGATATTTCTATAGACAGTGTGAAATACTACCGCCTCAACACCAAAAACCCGCAGGTAGAAGGCAATTACGACCGTGCCCAGTTTGACCGTAACCTAACCAACATTAGCACCACTCGTAACAAAGCTGCCGGCACCCGTTTTGCCGTAGAGGCCGACACTGCCCTTCAGGATTTTTACAGTAAGTGGGACCGCTTTGCCGCCACACCTATGACCGAGCAAAGCTACAAGGCCATGTATAATGCCTTAAGCCCCGAAGAACGCAAGCTGTATGATAGCCAAAACTATTTTTACGAACTAAGCTTTAGCAACAAGGGCGGCCTGCCTATGCCACTGTTTATTGAGTGGACTTATGCCGACGGCAGCAAAGAGCTTGAAAAAATATCGGCTTATATTTGGCGCCACAATGAGCTGAACGTAACTAAAGTGTTTGCCAAAACCAAAGAGGTAAAAAGCATACGGTTAGACCCTTACCGCGAAACCGCCGACATAAACGAAGGCAACAACAGTTGGCCGCAACAATATACCCCAACCCGGTTTGAGCTGTTTAAACAGCAAAATACCATACGGGGCGCCAGCACCGGCGGCAACCCGATGCAGGATTCGAGAAAGACAACACCATAAAAGAGAAAGCCGGTTGAGAGACCGGCTTTTTTTGTTTAAGTTTGCTTTTACAGTCTTATTCATGCTGAAAAGACCATTTATTGAGTTGTAAAAAGCTTTTTTCATTATGCTTCAGAACGATCCAATCGATCTTTTAAAAGCCAAAATATTATCAGATGATATAGAACAAGGCAGCAATGCTATTGACAGTTTTATAAGGCTGGATAAAAAAACTGCTCTTGATTATTTAATTACGCTTTTGGACCATCCTAATCCCCTTATTTTTAACCGTGCTGCTATTGGTTTACATGATATTGGTGATAATCGTGCGCTTGAGCCATTACTTACAACGATTAAAAAACAAGAAAACATTAATAGAAACGGGACACTCGTTTTTGCTTTACTAGCCCTAGATTGCTCTACTAGGCTTTTGGATATATTTGATTTACTTTTTTACGGCGACTATGAGGTCAAGGTTAGCGTAGCTATTATTCTTGATGAACAAGCTTTTGAGTTTAGTAAAGCTGACCTGTTAAACATTCAAGACAAATGGAGCTATATTCAATCTCATCCTGAATTGTGTCCTAATTTTGAAAGATCAAAAGAGGATATAGAAGATTTTGTAAATTCATATATGTTACATTTACAGAAGTAGTCTAAGTGCTAACCATCATGCCGCGTTACCTCTAATTAAATAATATAGATATAATGAATAATAAAAGCTTGGATTACCTGATTGTTCTTATTTCACAAAGCTACACCCCCGATCGCTAAAAAGTACTACGAACTTTTCTTCAAAAAATACGCTTATTGTCATTCTATATCAATCGCAAAAGTAAGACCAGCCTTGTATAAGTTCGTTGATACAGTAGGCTGACTAAATAAGCTTTACGACGTAAACCTTTATCAGCACAAGGCAACAACGCTACCATTGAAAAATAAAATTATATGGGACATTTATAAAAAAAATAAAGGATACTTAGATCGTTGCTAACCTTTTCAGGCTTGTGGTCGGCGTTATCACCGCAACAATCCTCCTATACCTATTCCATTCACAACAGCACGCACAACTAAGTGACTGAACAAAGCTCGGGCTTTCCCGTTATAATGCTATAGCTGAAGCTTTTGTCATGAGTCAACGCACTTACCTTTTTCGGTCAACCAACGGCCATCGCGAAGTACTGGCCGAAATCAAAAACATGATTCCGTTTTTCTGGCTCACGCTTATCAGGAAGTCAGATCTGCAAGCGAAAGTTCCCGAAATGGAAAAAGCCGCCAAGGCTTGGGAAGATGAAGCTGCTTATGAGCAGTACATGGATGCTCATCCCGGAGCTACCCATATTAAAGTGCCGGGCACACAGGCCATAAAAAATGCGCAAGCGGCCGTTCCATTTATTCACAGCTCCTTTCCGCATGTGGCCGAATTGTTTAGCGACTTTATAACTTACCTTACCCAGCACCTTAAACCCGGCGACGATTTGGAGCTTGATATTATTGCTTTAGCTGATTTTTCAGGGATAGAGAAATTTATCGACACGCTTATGATGCAGCTAAGCTGTATAGAGCAAAAAAACGTCAAACCCATCAGTGGTAACTTCGAAGGCGATGTAAAATATAGTTTAACCGGATACGCCGGTGACTTTGAAAAGCAATCGCCCGGATTCAGAAAAATTGCGCAGGTAAAAAACCAGGTGCACCGGAAAGGACCTGTTAAGCAAATACCCCTTACCAGCGCTCAGCTCCGGTCCAGGCGTATTAAAAGCATCATTTTACTGCTCATTGGCGTCGCAACAAGCCTGCTGTCCATATTATATATGGTAAGGCATCAAATAACATTTTCGTTTACCATATTGGCACTGGCAGGTGTGGTTTGTATATGGGAGGGTGTTGCCAAGCTTCGAAGCCGATTTTATGACGTGTGGTAAACAGCATTGTAAAATTGGCATGAAAACAACGTACCGTCTTTTTTCTAACAACATTTTCTTGAATACCATTGCCTTGCTCTTTCTTTTAATAGTCTTGAGCATGATTGCGCAGGGAATATTTATACTCGCCCAACGCGGGGCGAGCTACTTCACGTCAGAGAATATACTTTATATGCCGGCTCTATTAGCTTTATTAATCTTTGAAAGCTGGCTATTAACTTCCTCTGCTTTGCCTTTAATAATAATTGATAAAAGAGGAGTTACGGCCTATTCGCTTTTTTGGAGAAGAACAATTGCATGGAAGGATTTGCGTATGGTTAGATTATTAAAAGTTAAAAACAGTTATCATCCCAACGGATCTGCGATACACTTCGAAAATACCAAGGAACCCGAAAAGAAAAGCGTAGCCATATTTAACAAAGGTGTACGGGTTAACACTTTTATTTTAATGTCGGCCGGTAATTGGCAAACGCCTCAAAACACTATCCTAACAAGAGGCTTATACACTCACCGTAAACTTGCTGGCCGGGATGCAATTGTTTTTGAATATGATGCCCGAAGCTGGGAACTGATCAAAAATATGCGCACTCAACAAGCACTTATTTAATACAGCAGGCAAGCACAAAGCCAAGTAAGGGCACACACCCATACTGTGATATTAAGACATAATGCTCTTAAACGCCTGCTATTGATTTAACTAGCAAAAAGTTCTGAAAAGGCAGCTATAATGTAACTTAACATACCCGCAGTTAGTTTATGCCTTCGCTGGTATAAGTTCCTGAATAGATAAACCCCTACGGCCTTTGCCTTTCGGGGTAAGTTGCCGATGCTTTTATACCTGATCAGCTTATTCACTTTATACTGGTCGGTTCCGCTTACTAACAGGCACTCTGCCTGGGTTTTTTGCCATACAATTTTGGGTAGTGCAAAACTGTTCAATACCCTGGCCTTTTGATCGGGGCGGCAGTATTGCAACAACAGTGCATGGCGTTTGTGGGTGGTGTTATTGCTCGTGGCATGCCATAGCTTGCCCGAAAACACAAAGAATTCACCGTCGGCTATATTTAGTTCAACCAGTTCGGCAGCAGGATTTTCACTTTTTGCCAATTGTAAAAGCTCCGCATCGTTGCTTGTATCTACACCACTGCTTTTCAAATCATCCGGACTAAAGCCGAATAAATGCGAGCCCGATATTACCTTCATGCACTCCCGGGGTTTTACGTTGCGGAGCGCAACCCAAACCGTTACGCCGTTCCATGCCTGGTGTTCGATATCTACATGCCATGGATGTATAACCCCCGGACTTTGTTTAATGACCTGGCTGCCAGATAAGAGTATATCGTTGCCCAGTAAGGTTTTGATACGGCCTATAATCTCAGTTTGAGAGGCAATATCGGCAATGGTTTTGTTCATAGTATGCCTGCCTTTTACATAAGGCAGCAACAAATCAGACCAGCGTTTCTCCCTGGATACCAATAGATCGGCTTCCTGCTTATTGTTGATAGGAAACGGACCCGCAAACCCGTCTCTTTCAAATTCGTAGGTGTTCAGCATATGATGATTCGGATTGTGAAAATATATGGCCATTATGATGGCTTTTACATACACAATGTAGCGCGAAATGTTCGGCTATATCCAATGTTTAATCAATCGCTCACAAGTTGTAAAATATGTGAAGAAAAGTGAGAAAAAAGCACAAAACATCACGCAGAAAACTCCAAATCCGGGTGTATTTAACTTTTTTAAATTGGCATAAAATAGCTGAGTTTTATTTAATATTACTTTGCGCAAGCAAAAGTTAAACGCTAACTGTTCATTTTTGCAAAAACAATACATTTATGACCTTAGTAAAAGCATATGCTGCACCTGCAGCAGACCAACCTCTTTCTCCATACTCGTTTGAACGACGCGAACCTCAAGCAGAAGATGTGGAGATTGAAATATTATATTGTGGCGTTTGCCACTCTGACATTCATACCGCCCGTAATGAGTGGGGCGGTACAGTTTACCCAGCCGTTCCTGGTCACGAAATTGTGGGTAAAGTTACCCGTGTAGGCAATAACGTTACACGGTTTAAAGAAGGCGACACAGTTGGTGTTGGCTGCTTTGTTGATTCGTGCAGGCATTGTACAAATTGCAACAACGACCTTGAACAATACTGCGAAAACGGGCATACGCAAACCTATAACTCCTTAAGTCAGGATAAACAGTACGTTACCAAGGGCGGTTACTCAAGCCATATTGTGGTTACGCAGCACTTCGTTCTTTCCGTATCAGACAAGTTGCCCCTCGAAAAAGTAGCGCCATTACTATGCGCCGGCATAACAACTTACTCGCCGTTGCGCCACTGGGGTGTAAAAGCGGGCGATAAGTTGGCCGTTGTAGGATTAGGCGGTTTAGGGCACATGGCCGTTAAGCTGGCGGCATCTATGGGTGCTGAGGTAACAATGTTAAGTCGTTCGGCAAGTAAAGAGAAAGATGCTACCGAGTTAGGTGCGCACCACTTTAAGCTTACCACCGATAAAGACACGATGGCAGGCCTGGCCAATAGCTTCGATTTTATTATCGACACTGTATCGGCACAGCACGATTATAATGAATATCTGGCTTTGCTTAAAACGGATGGAGTGATGATATTATTAGGAGCACCTGCAGAACCATCGCCGGTGGCGGCGTTCCCACTAATTATGGGCCGCCGCAGCCTGGTTGGCTCGCTGGTTGGTGGTATCAAAGAGACCCAGGAAATGCTTGATTACTGCGCAGAACATAACATAACGTCAGATGTGGAAGTGATAGACATTAGCCAGATTAACGAAGCTTACGAGCGCACCCTGGCTGGTGATGTACATTACCGCTTTGTGATAGATATGGCTTCTCTGTAAATTGAAGTACTCCTCTGTAAAATTAAAAAGCCGGCAAAACCGGCTTTTTAATTTTAGGCCAATCACCAGCCAATTCCCATAATAAAAAACCATAACTAAAAATAGCGCCTTATAAACAAACTTACACGTAGCCGACTGACGTGAAATTAAACTGGCATACTTTTCGTACACTAAGGTTATGAACTTACAGAAAGCCACATTTGGCAACGGTTGCTTTTGGTGTACCGAGGCCATTTTTCAAGCAGTTAAAGGCGTACAAAGTGTACGGTCAGGATATACAGGCGGCCATGTTGATAACCCAACCTACATGCAGGTTTGCGAGGGTGATACCGGCCATGCCGAAGTAATTGAACTGAACTATGATGCCGACGAGGTAAGCTTTGAGGAACTATTGCTGGTGTTCTTTAAAACACATGATGCTACCACGCTTAACCGCCAGGGCAATGATGTGGGCACACAATATCGTTCGGCTATTTTTTATCATAACGATGATCAAAAGCAGCAGGCCGAAGCCATGATCGAACGCCTCACCAATGAGCACGTGTTTGACAAACCAATTGTAACTGAGGTAACGCCCATCGGCGAATTTTACGAGGCCGAAGATTATCATCAAAACTATTTTAATGATAACCCAACCAAGCCTTACTGCGCTTTTGTAATTCAGCCCAAGCTTAACAAGTTTGCCCGGCAATTCACCGAAAAAGTAAAACCCGAGTTGTTGTAAGGGTTTCATATATTATAACACAAGGTCATTGCTACTTCATTGAAGCAATGACCTTTTTGTTTAGCAGCGGTTTGAGTAGCTTTGGCACTACAAAATAGTTATCATGAACAATCGCTACTCCTGCTTTCTTATAAGTCTCACTATACTGTCTGCCTGCAGTGCTACCCGCACTACGGTAACTACTCCAGGTGCCTCGACCGTAAATAACGGCAAGGTATGGGCATCTTTATGGCAGCAACGGGCGGCCGAATACAGGGCGCTGTGTTTTCAGGCTTATAACCTGGCTAAACTGCGGTTAGATGAAGCACTTAAAAACCCCGGCACTAAGCCATTGGCTGTAGTAACTGATATTGATGAAACAGTATTAGACAACAGCCCTTATGATGCACAGCGTGCTTTCAATAACCAGGAATATGATGCAGCCACCTGGAAACAGTGGACCGCCAAAGCCGATTGTGACACCGTTGCCGGAGCACCGGGCTTTTTTAAATACGCCGCCAGCAAAGGTGTAACGGTATTTTACATCACCAACCGCGATGAAGATGAACGTAACGGCACTTTAAAAAACCTGCAACGCTACAACATGCCCAACGCCGATACAGAACACTTAATGCTTAAATTGGGCAGTTCAAGCAAGGAGAGCCGCCGGTTGCAGGTGCTGAACAAGTATAATATTATATTGCTATGCGGCGATAACCTGGCCGATTTTGATAAGCTGTATGATAACCATCCGGCAGAGCAAAGCCGGAACGCCACCACTAGACAACTTACGCGGCAGTTTGGCAGCAAATATATTGTACTCCCAAATCCGTCTTATGGCGATTGGGAAGGCGCTTTGTTTAACTTTAATTACAAGCTTACACCCGCCCAGCGCGATTCGATCATAAAATCGCGCCTTAAGTTTGCTAATTAATAAGCTATTGTTAAGTTTTTGTTAATGGCATATATTGCCCGTGTTAAGCAGTATTTTTGGCTAGTAAAGGTCTTCTGCTATTATGAAAAAACTACTGCTTTTAAGCGCAGGCTTACTGTTATCATTTTGGGCTTGTGCACAAATGCCGGGCAAAACAGCCACAGGGCAGGTGTTACTGCCCAACGGCTGGAAACTGAGCCCTGCCGGTCGGTCGCTCCCCCTGGGCGATTTGCCACTAAACATCCAACTATCATCATCTGGCCGCTTGCTGGCAGTTACCAATAATGGCCAAAGCACGCAATCCATACAACTTATAGATCCAAAAAGCGAGAAGCAACTGGCCCAGCGTAAAGTGGCTAAATCATGGTATGGCCTGGCTTTTAGTGATGATGAAAAATACCTCTACGCTTCTGGCGGTAATGATAACTGGATCTACCGCTTTGATTTGAAGAACGACAAGTTAAATAAGCCCGACACGCTACGCCTTGGCAAACCCTGGCCTAATAAGGTTGGTCCAACCGGTATGGCCCTTAACAAAGCCAATAACAAGCTTTATGTAGTAACCAAAGAAGATAGCAGCCTGTACGTACTTAACCCGCAAACCGGGCAAATTATTAATCAGCTTAAATTAGCAGCCGAGAGCTATACCTGCCTGCTTTCTGCAGATGAAAAAACGCTGTATATATCTTTATGGGGCGGCGAGAAGGTGGCCATTTATGACACCCAGAGCCAGCGCATCATCAAAAGCATTAAAGCCGGCAGCCACCCCAATGAGCTGCTGCTAAACAAGAAGAACACTTTACTGTACGTAGCTAATGCAAATGATAACAGTGTATCGGTTATCAATACCCAAACACAAAAGGTTATTGAAACTATCTCGGCAGCTTTGTACCCTACCAAGCTAACCGGTGCCACTACCAACGGACTTGCTTTATCTGCCGACGGCAAAACCCTTTACATAGCCAACGCCGATAACAACTGTTTGGCTGTTTTTGATGTTACTAAGCCAGGTACCAGCCAAAGCCGTGGGTTTATTCCGGTGGGCTGGTATCCAACCAACGTAAAAGTATTGGGTAATAAACTTTTAGTAGCCAATGGTAAAGGTTTTGCCTCAATGGCTAATCCTAACGGCCCACAGCCTTTAAGCAAAACAGATAACAGCGGGCACCATATAGGCTCTATCAATAGCCGGGAGCAGTACATTGGCGGTCTATTTAAAGGCACCTTGTCGATGATTGACCGGCCCGGTCCTGAACAATTGAAAGCTTATACGCACCAGGTATATGCAAATACGCCTTTTGATAAGCAAAAAGAGGTAATGGCAGCTGGCGAAGCGGGCAACCCTGTTCCGCGCAAGCCTGGTGATAAATCGCCTATGAAGTATGTGTTCTACATTATTAAGGAGAACCGTACATATGATCAGGTTTTGGGCGATATGCCCAATGGCAATGGGGATACCTCCTTGTGCATATTTGGACAAAAGGTAACGCCTAACCACCATGCCATAGCCAGCAACTTTGTGCTGCTCGATAATTTTTATGTGAATGCCGAGGTAAGTGCCGATGGACACAACTGGAGCACCGCCGCTTATGCTACCGATTTTGTGGAAAAAAACTGGCCTACCAGCTATGGCAACCGGGGCGGCACTTATGATTTTGAGGGCTCGCGCCAGGCAGCTTACCCACGCGATGGCTTTATTTGGGATTACTGCAAGCGTGCCGGAATTAGCTATCGCACTTACGGTGAGTTTGGCGAATATGGTAAAGCTAACATTAAATCGCTTAGAGGCCATGTTGCTCCGCACTCGCCGGGCTTTAACATGGATATTAAGGATGTTTTGCGTGCCCGACTTTGGGCCCAGGATTTTGACTCCCTTTTAAACATCAATGCTGTACCACGCTTTAATACCATACGCATATCAAACGACCATACCAGCGGGCAAAAGAAGGGCAAGTACTCCCCTACCGCTGCTGTTGCTGATAATGATCAGGCTATTGGCATGATACTGGAGCACCTGTCTAAAAGCCCGGTATGGAAAGAGTCGGTGGTTTTTATATTGGAAGATGATGCTCAAAACGGCCCCGACCATGTAGATGCACACCGCTCGCCAGCATTTATAGCAGGCCCTTATGTAAAGCGAAATGCTGTGGTTAGCCAGATGTATTCTACCTCGGGCGTATTGCGTACTATTGAGTTGATATTGGGCTTACCCCCTATGAGCCAGTATGATGCTGCTGCAATTCCTTTATATGAGTGCTTTACTGCCAAGCCCGACTTCAGCTCTTACTTAAAAAAGCAGGCCTCTGTTGATTTGGAAAAACGCAATGTAGCTATTAACGAAAGCAGCAAGCGGTCGGAATTCTTCAACTTTGCCAAAGAGGACGCCATACCCGACCTGGAGCTTAACGAGGTGGTTTGGAAATACGTAAAAGGCGAAAAAGCTGTTATGCCGGCACCCAAACGAAGCGCCTTTGTAATACTCGAAGCCAAAAAGAAAGGTGACGACGATGATGATTAAATTACTAATTTAGCATTATCTACATAATACCAAGTCTATGATTACTATCGAGAATGAGTATCTTAAGGTATCTATTACCACTAAAGGTGCACAGTTGGCCTCACTGTATAACAAAGCTACCCAAACCGAACATATGTGGCAAGCCAACGCAGATATTTGGCCATGGCATGCCCCTAACCTTTTCCCGGTGGTGGGTGGATTGGTGAACAACCAATTACATGTAGACGGTAATAGTTATACTTTACCCCGGCATGGCTTTGCCCGTCAATCAGAATTTACGGTGGCCGAGGCTGACCATGAACATGCAGTGCTCGACTTGACTTCCAACCATGATACCCTGGATGTATATCCCTATCACTTTTCTTTTCAGGTATTATATACGCTTATCGAGAATGCGCTTCGTGTTACTTACAAAGTAATTAATCAGGATACGAAAACGATCTACTTCTCGGTGGGTGGGCACCCGGCATTTAATGTTCCTTTTAAGGGCAAGGGCCGGTACGAAGATTATCACCTGGAGTTTGAATCTACGGAAAAACTGGAAAGTCACCTATTATCGGCCGACGGCTTCTTTACAGGTGAAACAAGGCCAATTGAATTGGACGGCAATAAGCTGCACTTAACGCGCGACCTGTTCAAAGACGATGCCTTGGTTTTTAAAGATATTAAATCAAAACTGATTACTATCAAATCGACACTTCATAACGAGACCCTGTCTGTGGAGTTTCCATACTATAAGCATTTAGGCATATGGGCTAAGCCCGGGGCAGATTTTGTATGTATAGAACCATGGTTGGGTTACGCTGATGCGGTAGGAGAACCGGTTGATATTAGCCACAAGCCAGCCATCCAAAAGCTGGACAAAGGGCATGTGTTTGAAGCCCCATATTATATTAGTATTTAACATGAAAATAATATTAGTTGAACTTTTTTAAAACTTTATACTCCGTAAAGCAGTTTTGCAATCAGTACAATTAATCTACAATCACATGAAAAAGAAAATTTATTTACTAATGACCGTTTTGATGTTAAGCTTTGTTGCTTTTACATCTCAAGCTGCAACTAACGACAATGGCGTTAACTACAAAGAGTATTATGCCACCAAAACCGTTGAAGAAAGAAATGCCCGCGTAGAGGAAATTAAAGCGCGTGTAGACGAAATCCGCTCAATGGACAAATCTCAATTAAGCAAAGTAGAGCGCAAAGCTTTAAGAGCTGAGTTAAAAGACCTGAAAAAAGAAGCTAACGCTGCTGCAACCGGTGGTGGTATCTATCTTTCAGTTGGTGCTATAATTATCATCATTTTAGTGTTGATCCTGATCCTGTAATCGGCTCCAATCGCATAAACAAAAAGAGGGACTTTACGGTCCCTCTTTTTTGTTTTAGAACAATCCTAATTGTCCTTTACTTAAATCTATATCATCTGGATTAGTAATTTCTAAGCCTATGATCTTGGCAGCAGTTTCAGGATTAGTATCCGGCTCCTCCTTTTCCTGCGTAACATCTGCCAGCACCTGGGTGTCGGCTACTGATGCGGGTGAAGGGTCGGGCACATCTTCGGCGTCGTCATGCTCGGCTATCAGCTGTACGGTTTGCACCACGTGCGCCGAAAGACGGTTACCCATAGCTTTCATGCCTTTTACATCAATCAAATCAGTAAGATTTAATTCTACCAGCTCAAGCACCTGTGCTTTACCTTTTAACTGCTCTACCTTAACCACCGGCTGCGCCGCGCCTGATATAAGGATGAGCTTTGAGCCATTTTCTTCACTAATGAAGCTGCCTTGCTTACCAATAACCGTATTTTCGAATATAAAACGCTTAACCAGGTAATTTTTGGATTTACCGTCATAGTGCACTACCGAGTATACCTTTTCAGGATCGTACTTTTCGATAATCTGCATTTTGTCATCAAAGTGGTTATTCAGATCAAAGCTGGTTAATTCGTACACGCCGTTGCTCAGTATAGTGAGTATTTTATCTTCACCGTCAAACTCACCCAGGTAACGGCCCCGGCCATCAACATTCAGGCGTTTCAGTATATCATCATACCAAATTTTGCGCCCGGCCAGTGTAGACACACCTTTGCTCTTTAACAGAATCTTTT
Source organism: Mucilaginibacter sp. PAMB04168 (assembly GCF_039634365.2). Classification (NCBI taxonomy): domain Bacteria; kingdom Pseudomonadati; phylum Bacteroidota; class Sphingobacteriia; order Sphingobacteriales; family Sphingobacteriaceae; genus Mucilaginibacter; species Mucilaginibacter sp. PAMB04168. The sequence continues at coordinate 1,297,224 of NZ_CP155079.2, read as the reverse complement.
TAACCGGATATTTGGTAACCTGGTTGCCTATAGAACTACGGCCTTTAATTGCTATAGCAGCAAAGTCTTCGTCGAACTGTAGCTTTTTAAGCTTAGAGTGCGGCTTAAGCTGTATGTTCACCACCTCAGCCTCCCCATTAGGATTGGCTGAGAAGTATAACACTTTTGTTCCTTTTGTACCCTTGGTTAAATCATACTCCTTATCGCGAGTCACACCTACTACCGAGAAACGCTTGATGAACGTAGTACCTGATTCGCCATCCTTATAAATCATGTTATATACGGTACGCTCATCGTTCTTTTTAAATACGGCAACGTGAATAATATCTTTACCCACAAAAACTTTATCCTGTACCTTGGTAATGATGCACCTGCCGTCTGACCGGAATACAATGATCTCATCTATATCTGAGCAATCGCATACATACTCGTCCTTTTTCAGTCCGGCACCAACAAAGCCATCTTCGCGGTTTACGTAGAGCTTAACATTTGCCAGCGCTACCTGTGCGGCTTCTACCCGGTCAAAAGTCCGTAGTTCGGTTCTACGGCCACGGTCTTTACCATATTTTTCTTTAAGCTTGGTAAACCAGGCAATGGCATAATCAGTTAAATGCTTCAGATGATGCTTTACCTCTTTGATCTCATTCTCGAGCGCCTTCATCTGCTCATCGGCTTTCTTTACGTCAAAGCGGGTAATGCTGCTCATCGGCTTATCAATAAGCCGCTTATAATCTTCTGGTAAAATGGTGCGGTAAAACTGCGGAAAGAACGGCTCAAACAAACGGTTCAAAACCTCTACTACTACATCAAAGTTTCCGGATGTTTCATAGTCGGGGTGCTTGTACATGCCTTCCTGAATGAAGATCTTGAGCAGCGAACTGAAGAATATTTTTTCTTTCAGTTCCTGCAAGCGTATCTCCAGCTCCATTTTAAGCAACTCGCGTGTATGGTTGGCACTTTGAATAAGCACATCATTCACACTCATAAAGTGCGGCTTATCGTCAAAAATTACGCAGGTATTGGGCGATATGGATACTTCGCAATCAGTAAAAGCGTACAAGGCATCGATAGTAACATCGGGCGATATGCCTGGTGCAAGGTGAATGATAATCTCCGGGTCCCAGGTAGTATTGTCTTCAATCTTTTTGATCTTGATCTTACCTTTTTCATTAGCGCTGATGATACTATCGATCAATCCGCCGGTATTGGTACTGAACGGAATTTCGGTAATAACCAGCGTCTTTTTATCACGCTCCATTATTTTGGCGCGTATGCGCACTTTGCCACCGCGTTGCCCTTCGTTGTAATTGGAGGCATCGGCCATACCACCAGTCGGGAAATCGGGTAACAGGTTAGGGCGGTTGCCGTTTAGTACCTCAATAGCCGCGTCAATCAGCTCAACAAAGTTGTGCGGTAAAATTTTGGTAGCCAAACCTACGGCAATACCATCTGCCCCTTGTGCCAGCAATAGCGGAAATTTCACCGGCAGTGTAATAGGCTCGCGGTTACGGCCGTCATAACTGGCCTGCCACTGGGTAGTATCGGGGTTAAAAACAACATCGAGCGCAAACTTGGAAAGCCGCGCCTCAATGTAACGCGGGGCAGCAGCCGAATCGCCGGTAATGGGATGGCCCCAGTTACCCTGGCAATCAATAAGCAGATTTTTTTGGCCTAATTGTACCATAGCGTCGCCAATAGAAGCATCACCGTGAGGGTGATACTTCATGGTGTTACCAATTACGTTTGCTGCTTTATTGAAGCGCCCGTCATCCATTTCTTTGAGCGAGTGCAGTATACGGCGTTGTACTGGCTTTAAACCATCATATATATGCGGAACAGCACGATCTAATATAACGTAAGAAGCATAGTCAAGAAACCAGTTCTCGTACAAGCCATCCAGCGGAATGATATTATGAAGCTTTTCGTTAGAATCTAAATTATCTGACATATTAAAAACTTAAAAAGACGGATTGATCTTTTTAAACATTATCCGGGTTAATCAATTGCTAAAAATATTAGCCAAATATACTAAAAACGAGGCAAATTACCTATATATCGGCTAACATTAATATGCTTTGGGGGATGAATATATTATTTATTTTGCCAAATTTTTCATTGATTTACAGTCTGTTGTAAACCTATGCCCATAAAGGGTGTTTTAATTGTACTAACCAATTATTTGATGACTAAGCCATGCCTTTTATTAGGGGCGGCGGTATTGCTATTGCTTTCCTGCCAGGCGCCTGTTGCTAAAAATCAAGCCGTTTATTTAAACGACACCGTTAACTATGCCTATCAAATTAAACAATCAGACCAATGGCGTATAAACGTAAATAAACAAAATATTTTAATTGCCTTAAAAGCGCTTAAAGCTTATGAAAGCGGTGACACCGCATCGTTAAAACGATTCATTGCCGAAAATTTAGCCGTTTTTTACGATGGTGGTATGTATAAAGGCCCCAGCAGCGAATTTATGTATCTGATTAAAGCAAATGCCCAACTACATAAAAACCTTAGGTTTAAAATAAAAGACTGGGAGTCTGTAGTTAGTAAAGATGGGCAGCAGCAACGGGTAACACTACGTTACACCCAAACCTGGATTACTGCCAAAGGCCAGCCAGACTCTGTAGACATTGTAAATGATGCACTTTTTAGTGCCGGTAAGATTACCACTTTGTATGATTATACCCGCCGTTACCGGTTAAAACACAATCAATAAATTTCTTTTCGCCCTGCTCTTATCATTTGCATATAATCCATATGGTTAGCCATGGCGTTACATATTTGTATGATGCGTTTGGTGCGGGTAGGTTCGGTTTTGGCGCTGTTTAACCAGTTCACAAAATAGCGCCGGTGTGATTCAAGCAGGCTGTTAAAATAAGCCAGCGCATCCGGATCATCGGCCAGGCACTCTTGCAAATCCTCCGGTACTATTAGTTTAAAATCAACATCCTCCTCGAGGCGTACTTGCAGCATTGCCCCTTTGCTTTTACGAATACCTTTACGCATACCGGCGTTTAAGGTGAGTATAAAGTTGCCGTTTCCCATGGGCATGAGTGCTACACCAGCAATAGGGAAACTATCGAGCTGCCCGCGCACTCTGAAAGATTTTTTGTTGTCGGGCTTAATTTGTTGCGCAATATCTGCAGGTACATCGATATAAGTCCATCCGGTTTTTTCGCCCTGATCATCAAATTTTAAAATTATAGCAGTAAAGATTACCATATTATTACTTAAAGCGCATTAGTGTTTACTATAACTTCACTTTGAAGGGATAAATGTTAAAGAGTTGTTAAATCTTCAATTATAATAAAAATAGTTGTAACGTTTCGGTAACTGGGTGTGTCTTATGGATATAAAACAAATTTATAAAACACATTAAAACATAAAGATATGAAAACCACCTTAAAAACAATTGTATTAGGCTTAGCCTTATTAGTAGTTACCAGCGTAGTAAAAGCTGACGAACCAGTAGCTGCAAAACTTACAAAAAACCACGCCATTACTACTTACGTTAATGCCATGACTCAAGGAAAAAACGCTGGCTTAAAAGACGTAATTGACCAAACTGCAAAATTCAGCACGCTGCGCGGCAAACAAGTAGTAAGTTTTGACAAAGCCGACATGCTTAAATTTGCCGATCAGAACAAAGATATCCAACAAGCCTGTACCACCACCACTACTGAAGTAGAAACCAATGCTGACATGAGCGTTGTAAAAGTAGACATGAAATATGAAAACTTTACCCGTACTAATTATGTAACCATGGCCAACACCGGTGATGGCTGGAAAATTACCAACGTGTACTCAGTATTCAAATAAGAAATTAGTTTTTATCGCTAATAGTTTTAGTTAATCATGAAGAAGCCGCTGCGAGAGCGGCTTCTTTATTTTATAAGGTTTTGTCTTAAACAGCCTGTTGCTTACAGTTAATATAAGTATGCTTTTAACATCTTCATGTATTACGGATGCGTTGAGCTTACAAACTAATCGGTTTTTAAATTACCGATCATTTGATTTAACAGAACAACACTTTGTTGTAAAGCTTCTACATCAATGGCTAGCGTAGCCTTTTCATAAACTTCGGCCACCCATGGGTGTAACTGTTCCTTTAAAGCGTTGCCTTGCTCGGTTAAATAAATCAACTTGTTACGACGATCATTTTCGTCTTCCATCCGTTTAACCATTTGGCGCTTAACCAAATTATCAATCAAATAGGTCATGCTCGATTTATCTCTTAAGGTTACATCGGCTAACTCCTGCTGGTTAATACCGTCCTTTTTCCAAAGCACCGACATTACCTCAAGCATCTCAAAAGTGATGCTTATATTATTCTCCTTTATTTTGAGCTGTATATGCTGGCGAATATAGTTTCTCAGCTCGTGCATAGCACGTCCAAGTTCAAATGTTAATTCTGTTTTTCTGCTAGTCTCAGCTGCTGTTACCATGATGTAGCAAATCTAATATAATAAGCCAATTGCTTAGTGGGCTGCGTCGGCCAGGCTTACTTTACTTTTGGCCGTTTTAACAAAAAGCAGTACAACAGGCACAAAAACCAGGAACATTATGCCCACCCATAAAAAAACGTCCATGTAAGATAGTAAGGTTGCTTGCTTGTTTACCGAGCCGTCCATAGCTGTTAATGCCATTCGGTGCGCTGTAATGCTATCTGCACCTCTAGTTCTGAAACCGCCGGCCATTTGCGATAACCGCTGCTGCACATCAAGGCTATTCACGCCAAGGTGACTTATTAAACTACTACGATGAACCTGCGTTTGCCGCGATACAAAAGTAGAGATAACGGCCACTCCAAATGAGCCGCCCAATTGGCGCATCATGCCCGAAAACGCAGCCCCTTGCCCTATTTCTTTACCCTTTAACGTGGATAAAGACATAGTACTCACCGGCACCGATAACAAGCCCAGCCCAAAACCACGTACAATAAGTGGCCAAAAAAAATCGGCACTGCTGGTATATGGCGTGATGATGAGGTATGACATATAGCTGTAGATAAAAAAGATTGCCATACCTATAGCAATCAGATATTTTTGAGGCACTCCACGCTGAATTAATTGTGCTACAACCGGCATCATAAATGCCACAAACAAAGTACTTGGCAATTGCAGCATACCTGATTGCTGGGCTGTCCACCCTAACAAGGATTGCGTATACAAGGGAATAATAAAGGTGGACCCGAACAAACCGAAACCCATAACAAATGAGAGTATAACACCTATCCGGAGGTTGTTATCTTTTAAAACCCGCAGCTCTACTATTGGGTACTTATAGCTCAACTCACGCCATATAAACAGTAAAATACCAAATACTGCTGTTACCGTTAAAATAGTTATTGCCTCGCTACTATACCAATCTTCCTCCTGGCCTTTTTCTAAAACATATTGTAATGAAGAAATACCTACTGTAAGCAGGCCTATGCCCCACCAGTCTACCTCACTGGCCGGCCTCTTTTCATCATACTTTGGGCTACGCACATACTGCAGGGTAAGTATAGCGGCAATTATACCAACCGGGATGTTTATGTAGAATATAAATGGCCATGAAAAATTATCAACTATGTAACCACCCAGCGGCGGGCCAAGTGTGGGGCCAACTATAACCCCTAGTGTGTAAATGGCTTGTGCCATCGCCCGCTTTTCAACTGGCCAGCTCTCGGTTATGATGGTTTGCGATGTTACCAGCAGTGCACCGCCGCCTATGCCCTGCAAAAATCTAAACAATACTAGCTCCCAAATATTAGTGGCGTTACCACACAAAAATGAGCATACTGTAAAAAGTATAACCGATGCAGCAAAGTAGTTGCGCCGGCCAAACTGCTGTGATAGCCAACTGGTCATGGGTACGATGATTACGTTGGCCAGCGAGTAGGCGGTAATCACCCAGCTTATTTCGTTTAAAGTAGCACCCAAATTGCCGCGCATATCGTTAAGCGCTACGTTCACAATAGTGGTGTCTATAATCTCGAGCAGCGCGCAAAATACCGCGGTAACGGTAATGATAACGCGCCTGGCTCCATATTCAACTAATGAGTTTGCAGGTTGTGCCGCTGTTGCCATTATTAAAATTTTAACAGCAACAAAGTTAAATACTTGATAGTTTTAATTCAAACTAATATGATAAAATTAAGAGTACTTTGACAATCATTTAATAAATACGCTACTTTAAACTACTAACTATACAGGCACAGTCACCAGCCGATCCTCAAAAAACAGGAAAGGCAAAAAGCTTTCAACACCATTAGTAACCCACACAGAGCCTTCCTGGCAGTAAAGCAAGGTGCGTATAGGTTGAGCTTGTTTCTTTTCGTACTCGGCCAGTACCTGCAAACAGGAACCACAAGGTGTGATGGGTTTATTAATTACAAACTTCGCTGTGTAAGCAGTTACGGCCAGGCTTTCAATAGGATCATTAGCGTAATTTGCGCCCCAGGCAAAAAGTGCCACGCGTTCAGCACACAGGCCCGATGGGTAAGCGGCGTTCTCTTGGTTGCTTCCATAAATAATACGGCCACTTTGCAAACGCAAAGCCGCGCCTACGCTAAAGTTTGAGTAAGGAGAGTGTGAGCCCTTCAGGGCCTTAACGGCTTCCAGACATAGGGCCTGGTCTTTTTTGTTCAGCTCCTCGAAGCTGTTATATTCTTCAAATGCAATTTTAATTTCGTGGTTAATCATTGTTTCAGATAAACCCCTTGTTGTAAAATGACTGGGATGAACTACTCGTATACTATAAGCACCACTCCATCAAAAAAGGGCTTATAAGTTACCACTTATATTTTAAATAAGCAATAGCAACTTACAAGCCCTTAAATATTTGTGTATCTAGCTTATGCCACAAGTACTTCAGCCTCTGCTACAAGCGGATTAATGGTTTCATCGTCCTTTTCAACACGCAGGTTTTGTACAATATGCTGTTGACGCGTTGGGGTATTTTTACCCATAAAGTACTCCAGCAAACCTTTTACGTTGGCATCTTTCAGTATCACGGGATCCAAACGCATGTCTTTTCCTATGAACAAGCCAAATTCATCAGGCGATATTTCACCTAAACCCTTAAAGCGGGTTATCTCAGGTTTGTTACCCAGCTTAGCTATCGCATTGCGGCGTTCTTCATCGCTGTAGCAATAGATGGTTTCTTTTTTGTTACGCACCCTAAAGAGTGGCGTTTGTAAGATGGATACGTGCCCTGCTTTAACCACATCAGGAAAAAATTGCAAAAAGAAAGTCATAATGAGCAAACGGATGTGCATACCATCAACATCGGCATCAGTTGCTATTACAATGTTGTTGTAACGCAAACCATCAAGCCCATCCTCAATATTCAGCGCGTGTTGTAAAAGGTTGAACTCTTCGTTCTCGTAAACCACTTTTTTGGTTAAGCCAAAACAGTTTAACGGTTTACCTTTTAAGCTAAACACCGCCTGCGTTAATACATCACGCGATTTGGTAATAGAGCCGCTTGCCGAGTCACCCTCTGTAATAAACAGTGTGGTATCCTGTTTACGCTCATGGGTATCATCAAAGTGAAGTTTACAATCGCGCAGTTTGCGGTTGTGAAGCGATGCTTTTTTTGCACGCTCATTAGCCAGCTTTTTGATGCCTGCAATATCCTTACGTTCCCGTTCTGACTGCAGTATACGTTTCAATATAGCATCTGCAGCCGACGGATTTTTATGTAAGAAGTTATCAAGCTCTGTCTTTACAAAATCATTGATAAAGCCACGCACAGTAGGCCCATCCGGGCCTACGTTTTGTGAACCCAGCTTGGTTTTAGTTTGCGATTCAAAAACAGGCTCTTGCACTTTAATGGCAATAGCCGCTACTATAGATGAGCGTACGTCCGACGCGTCAAATTCCTTTTTATAAAACTCGCGCAGGGTTTTTACCACGGCCTCGCGGAAAGCTGCCTGGTGCGTACCACCCTGCGTGGTGTGCTGGCCGTTAACAAACGAATAATATTCCTCGCCGTATTGCTGACCGTGGGTCATGGCTATCTCAATGTCCTCACCTTTCAGGTGGATGATTGGATAACGTATGGTATCAGGGTCGGTCTTGCGCTCCAGCAAATCGCGGAGGCCATTTTGCGAAAAGAATTTTTCGCCGTTGAAATTAATGGTTAGCCCTGCGTTTAGGAACACATAGTTCCAAATCATATTTTGCACAAACTCCGGTATAAAGCGGTAGTTACGGAAAATGCTTTCGTCCGGAAAAAAATTAATTGCTGTACCGTTGCGCTGACTGGTCTCTTTCTCAGGCTCGTCTCTTACAAGTTCGCCCTTGGTAAACTCCGCAATTTTAGTACGACCATCGCGGTAGGATTGTACTGTAAATGCCGCCGACAAGGCATTTACCGCCTTGGTACCCACGCCATTTAAGCCTACTGATTTTTGGAAAGCCTTGCTGTCATACTTACCGCCGGTGTTAATTTTAGAAACACAATCAATAACCTTACCCAACGGAATACCCCGGCCATAGTCACGAACGGCAACTTTATGATCGCTCATGTTGATATCGATGGTACGGCCGGCACCCATTACAAACTCATCTATAGAATTATCTACAATTTCTTTAAGCAGTACGTATATACCATCATCATAAGCCGAGCCATCGCCCAGTTTACCAATGTACATACCCGGACGCAAGCGGATGTGTTCTTTCCAATCGAGCGAACGAATACTGTCTTCACTATAATTTATCTCTGCCATGTTCAAATATCGGGGTTAAACAGGTGATAGTAAACACCATAAATAGATAGAAAAACCATTGCGAATGGCTTGTATTTCCATTTCAAATATACTAAAATAATTGGCAAAAACACGCAGCTAAACTACTTGAACTTGATGCAATCTCGCGCTTTATTGATGTTTCTGAAAAATTCGGGGCCCTTTTGATTAGTAAGGCAAACAGCTAGCATATAACCGGTGTGATGCTTTTGTATAGCTATAAGCAACGCGTACTTATATTGCTTGGTTTCGGGCAAATTTGAAAGGCTGAAGAAATAGGTTTTTCCAGCATCGGCATTATACTGTTGCAGCACCTCGGATGTTAATGAGCGCACAAAATACTTGTCGTCTTCATCGCTCATGGCTGCTACATGCGCCTTGGCCGCATCCAGGTACGCTGAATCCGGATTAGCCAGCGCTTTGCCTGTGATATTTTTTACCTGCTCATAGCTCGACCAGTTTTGCTTTAAAGAGTGCACCTGAAGCCACACCTCAAAATCCTGACTGGGCATGACCATGGCGTAATCAAAAGAAAAGTTCTCGTTATTAATGGCCGGTATTTCTTTAAAATGTGCGGGTACCTTAAACTCAATACCGGCATTAGTCGCTTCTTTGAGGAATGCAGACAGCGCCGTATTGGTAACTGGAGCTTTTATGGTGCTGCTGGCAGCTTTGGGCTTGCTGTGTTTTTTTACCTGGGCAGTAACAACTGAGCCTGCCAGGCATAATGCGCCCACAGTAAGTACCAATATTTTGCTAATTTGCTGAATAATAATCTTCATTAGTTGCAATGCGGCAAAACGTTTTGTTTATTATTACCTGCCAAGCATCAGGCATCGGTTTTAACAAATGTATAATATAAAATTAAAAATCAAGTATCCAAAACTATAATGAGTATTAAACCTAAACTTAGCCGGTTCGATCTTACTATGATCGTTATCAGCCTCATTATAGGCACAGGCATATTTAAATCACCGGGCGAAGTTGCTATACGTACCGGCAGCCCTGCCTTGTTTTTTGCCGCCTGGGTTGTGGGTGGATTAGTAACGCTGTGCGGCGCACTAACATTTGCCGAAATAGGTGCTCGCTACCCTAATACCGGCGGCTTTTATAAACTATTTTCTTATTGCTATCATCCGGCATTTGCCTTTATGATAAACTGGATAGCGGTATTAGCAACCACCGCATCGGTAGCTGCCGTGGCCTTAATTGGCGCAGAATACTTAAACCCGCTGTTACTGCCTCAAAGCATGCAGAACGTTACAGGCACCCGTATCACAACTATTGCAATGGTATTGCTGGTTTATTTTATTAATTTTTTGGGTATCAAAACCAGTGCCCGTACGCAAAACCTGCTCACCATTTTTAAAGTAGGCATGATTGTGCTGCTGTGCCTTGCTATTTTTATGGGCAACAATAGCACTGTGATCATCAAAGCTGCTTTGCCTGCAGGCAATCCTATCGCTTCGTTCGGGTTAAGTTTGGTGGCTGTATTTTTTACTTATACCGGCTACCAGCAAACCATTAATTTTGGGGGAGATGTGATTGATGCCAAGCGGAACATTCCTAAGGGCATATTTGCCGGCATAGCTATAGTGATAGCTGTTTATATGGTGGTAAATTTTGCTTACTACAAGGTGCTGGGCATGGGTGGCCTGCAGCAAAACACGGGCTTGGCTGCTAAGATGGCTTCGGTTGTTTTTGGAGAGCTGGGTGCCAGAATTACCTCCGTGCTCATGTTTATATCGGTACTGGCTTATGTAAACGTCAATATCATGTCGGTGCCCAGAGTATACTATGCCATGGCCGATGATGGCGTACTTCCAGCTATTTTCAAGCAGGTAAATCCACGTACCCAGGCACAGGAGTTTGGCATGAGCTTTTTTGTGGGTACCATTCTGCTGATTCTGTTTTTTGTAAGCTCTTTTGGTGAAGTATTAAATTATGCTATGTTTTTTGAGTGCATTGGGTTAAGCACAGCAGCCATTGCCATATTTATATTACGAAAGCGCACCAGGCATTTAGATGGTACCGGTATTTATACTATTAAATGGTACCCGCTGGTACCCATAATTTTTATTGCGGTATACTGGTTTGTAACCCTCAGCATTTTTATGGCTAATCCTAAAGCCACGCTGGTTTGTATGGGTGCTTTTGTAGTTGGACTGGTTATTTATTATGCAGCCAGGCAAAAGAACATCAATAGTTCTCCTTTATCGAAATAACTTCATAGCCGGCATATAGAACAGCCGCTTACCTTTAAATTGGAGTATGGCATTGATGCCCACCATTATAATGTTGTACCCATAAAACGCTGGAAAAAAAAGAAGTAAAATTTCGGGACTTAAACTGAAATGTACCGGCAATCGAATATTGAAGTGGAAAAATACATTCCCCAATATAAAGGCAAATATCAGGAAGTATAATATACACCAGGTAATTTGAAAGTTTAATACCCGTTTGCTTGTTTGTGCAATGTCTTTAACTTCATTACGCTTTACCGTCCATAAAATAAAGGGCAGCAAAACACCTAACAGCGGAATATGATAAAGCTCAATGCCGATAAATGGATAAGAACAAGATATGGCTTATTCTCGGACAAGTCTGATACGATTTACCTTCCCAAAAATCGGCCACATTAACATCTAAACTTGCTGCAAGCCGCTGAAGCGTATCACCATGCGGTTCTGTTTGCCCGCTTTCAATACGTTGTATGGTGCGCAGGCTCAAATTTGTTCTTTGGGCAAGCAATTCCTGTGAATAACCTTTTTCTGTTCGCAAAGTCTTTACTTGGTTAGCCAAATAACTATTTTTCATCTTAATTGATTTTGCCGTAAAACTACCGCTTGCATTCTGGATTAAGGTCGGTATTGTTTACGTCATTTATATGACAAGGCCCTAATTAAGTGTACAATGCAGATTTGATAAGTGCTATTTATTTAAATCATCCTGTAATCCACCCCTTCTTGCAATTAAAATTTTAAAAGCATTTTAAGACTTTGAAATGCTAAAAGATTCTCCTTACCATGGCCCAACCTAAAAGTTCATTCCTAATCCGTTAGCCGGGCAGGACATACGCTTTACTGTAACTGCTACACAGAATAATGAAAAATTACTGAAGATTAAAATACTTACAGCAAGCACTCAATTTAACCAGTGCCTCATTACTACCCTAATCAGGAAGAAGCCTTCACAGTAACACAAGGTGAGTTTACTGGAAATTTGAACAGGCAACCTATTACGCTAGATGCTATACATAACTAAGAACCATGTACACAGCATGTGGAACAACACCGATCAACCCACCGTAGTGAACTGGTAGGTCCGGCCCGCAGTGAACACCGAACACCTGCTGGAAACCATTACCGGCCTTGCAACCAACGGTAAAACCAACAGTAGCGGCATGCCGCCACTATTACAACTCGCATTAACGGCTGATTATTTCATGAACGTATTACGGCTGGCTAAACCGCCTTAATTCTACAAAGACAGTGTTTGGTTTGTTAAGCCCATTTGCGAAGATAAGCGGATATAAGGCGGTTTATGAGAAATACTTAGATTAGAAAAAGCAACTAAGCTAAAGTTGTGACCTTCTGAACTTCATAACTAGTATATTACACAAACTCTCTGTAATAATAGATTTACTTCCAACTTAAATGTTATTATTTTATTCTTAAAGAAAGGCCGAATCAATGCATGTAAGATTAGCCAGCTTAATTTTAAATTTATATCAAATGTTACAAATATGAAGTTACCAAAATGTGGTTTTAACTTGGAAATCTAATATGCTTGCAATAAGTGTGCTGCCTTATACCGGCCGCATGCGAAGACAACTTTACATACAAGACAGGTTAAAAGTGACAGCGACCATCACAACCAAAATCTAATTCATACCAACAAGAGTATATTTTCTGGCGTAAATTGTTCCTTTTAACTGGCTCAAATAACAGCCACTACATTCCGGGTTTTTACCAGCGTAAGTAATAAGTATTGTATTTACAGGTGTATTCTCCGGCTGATCATCATATTGAGGAGAATAAAAAATTTGCGACATCTCTCCCGGTTTAACTTCTTGGTAAGATCCTGGGGTCAGGCGGATAATTATGCCATCCTTTCTATTATTTTTTATTTGATAAGAGGTAAGCGCTCCAGGTAATACATTAATGTTTTTTTTAGCGGTAACAAAATTCTTATTTATGACACCACCCCATCCAACGCTAACCTTAATGGTTTTATTTCCAGATATTTGATAGTTATGCACGCATTTTTTAAATGGTGTGCTTTCAGAAAGGTAACCATCACCCCAATCAATAACAAAATTTACAACCTTAGGCATCGTATCTACAAATTTCAAAGTTACCAATTCGTTATAATTATAAACATCTTTATCAGTGGTAAAAGCGGTTACTTTTGCACTATCTAATTTAGGAAAAATCTCGCTAGCGGGCTGTTCTGCCGTTTTGCTGCATCCGCATAATACTAATACCGAAATGACAAATAATATACCAACAAAAGCAAATCTTTTCATAATGTTATTTAGACATGTATTATCTGAATAAAAGTACATGAATCAGTGACAAAATACGCGACTAATTTTTGCTACATAACATTCTTTAGTTATTGCATGCTTTTTAAGCAACCTCAGTCAGTAGTAAACGTCCCAGCCTCAAACAAATGTATAAGAATTTTATAAACAATGGATAACCGAACTTTAAATGACTCTTTACACACAGTGCTAGATGGCTTCGGCAAGAAGTGATTCGCAGCAACTAAAAATATATCGCATAAAAAAACACATAAATAACAGTTAGAATATTGAATCACTAACAAAAAAGACTGTCCTTGTGAGACAGTCTTTATCAAAAACTTAATAACTACCTACACCCCTAACAGCAAACGTGCAGGATCTTCCAGTAACTGCTTAACGCGTACCAGGAAGCTAACCGATTCGCGGCCGTCAACAATACGGTGATCGTATGATAGGGCGAGGTACATCATTGGGCGGATAACCACTTGTCCGTTAACCGCTACCGGACGCTCAATAATATTGTGCATACCTAAGATAGCAGATTGCGGTGCATTAATGATTGGAGTTGACAGCATAGAACCAAACACACCACCATTGGTGATCGTAAAGGTACCACCGGTCATATCTTCGATAGTCAGTTTATTTTCGCGGGCTTTACCGGCCAGTGTTACTACGGCTTTTTCAATCTCGGCCAGGCTCATAGCATCAGCGTTACGGATGATAGGAACCACCAAACCTTTTGGAGCCGATACAGCGATAGAGATATCAGCAAAGTTGCTGTATACTACTTCTTCGCCTTCAATGCGGGCACCAACGGCTGGCCACTCCTGGAGGGCCACGCAAACCGCTTTGGTGAAGAAAGACATGAAGCCTAAGCCTACACCATGTTTCTCTTTAAATTTATCTTTGTATTTGCCACGCAGCTCCATTATTGGCTGCATATCCACCTCGTTAAAGGTAGTTAGCATAGCGGTTTCATTTTTAACCGCTACCAGGCGCTTGGCAACTGTTTTACGCAAATTAGACATTTTCTCGCGGCGCTCTTCGCGTGGGCCTGAGGCCTGAGGAGCTGCGGCAGGTTGTGCAGTAGCAGGCTTGGCGGCAGGTGCAGCTGGTTTCTGTGCGTTTAAAGCATCTTCCTTAGTAATGCGGCCACCAACACCAGAACCACTTACACTTTGAGGACTAACACCTTTCTCGGCCAGAATTTTACCGGCAGCAGGTGAAGGTGTACCAGCGGCATAACCACCTTGTGTTGCCGGCTGCGAATTTGCAGCAGCAGGCTGTGATGCGGCAGGTGCGCTTGGCGCAGCGGCGGCAGGTGCAGCACCGCCACCGGTTATAGAACATACAACGGCACCAATAGCTAATACATCACCTTCGGCAGCAAGCGTTTTTAGGGTACCGGCACTTTCGGCAGTCAGTTCAAATGTAGCTTTATCTGATTCCAGCTCAGCAATGGCTTCATCCATTTCTACCTGATCACCGTCTTTTTTAATCCAGCGCGACAGGGTTACTTCGGTGATAGACTCTCCTACCGGCGGAACTTTAATTTCTATAGTTTTAGCTTCTGCACCAGGTACTTCGGCTACTTCTGCAACAGTTGCGTTAGGTTTATCCAATCGCTGGCCTGGTGCACTTTCGTCTGTAGCGGCAGCAGTGCTTTTATCAACCGCTGGAGATGCTGCAGCAGCGTCTCCGGCTTCAATGCTGGCTACTACAGCGCCAATAGCCAGGGTATCACCTTCGGCTGCTACAGTTTTTAAAGTTCCGGCACTTTCAGCTGTTAACTCAAAAGTGGCTTTGTCTGATTCTAACTCGGCGATTACTTCGTCCATTTCAACTGCGTCGCCGTCTTTTTTAATCCAGCGCGACAGGGTTACTTCGGTAATCGACTCGCCAACCGGCGGAACTTTGATCTCTAAACTCATATTTTTTATATGTTGTAGGTTTTATTTAGGAGCTAAGATGCCGGTTGCGAGTTTGCCGGAATAAAAAGTTAAAATCTTTTATTCCCCGCCCTCCCAACCGGCCTCTGGCTACTGTTTTAGTCTGCGTTAGTTTCAGCCATTTTGTTGGCTATTGATTTTACTTTTTCTTTTTGGTTCTGGCTCACCGGCGCTTCGAAAGCTTTGCCAATAATGTACAATTGCTGCGAGGCGTGTTGCTTGGCGTAACCAGTGGCAGGGCTCGATGATTCTTTACGTGAAATTACGTCGAGCTGCAAATCACCTTTGCGGAACTTGCGCAGCATGTAAGGCCATGCACCCATGTTCTCAGGCTCTTCCTGTACCCAGAAAAACTCTTTAGCGTTGCTGTATTTAGCCTTAACAGCTTCCATTTCCAATACAGGTGTTGGATATAATTGCTCCACACGTACAATGGCAACATCGTCGCGTTTGTCGGCCTGTTGTTTATCTAACAGTTCGTAATAAATTTTGCCACTGCAGAACAGTACGCGTTTTACTTTTTTAGCATCTGTGGTAAAGCTGTCATCAATCAGTTCCTGGAATTTACCTTGTGTAAATTCTTCAATTTTAGACACACAAGCCGGGTGACGCAGTAAGCTTTTTGGTGAGAAGATCACCAATGGCTTACGGAAATCGCGGTGCAACTGACGGCGTAAGATGTGGAAGAAGTTAGCTGGCGTGGTACAGTTGGCTACCTGAATGTTATTATCGGCACAAAGCTCCATAAAACGCTCAATACGTGCAGATGAGTGCTCAGGTCCCTGGCCTTCATAACCGTGTGGCAATAACATTACCAAACCGTTACCACGTTGCCATTTAGTTTCGGCACTTACCAAATATTGGTCAACTATAATTTGAGCGCCGTTAACAAAGTCGCCAAACTGAGCTTCCCAAATAGTTAGCGCATTAGGATTGGCCAGGGCATAACCGTAATCAAAACCTAAAACACCATATTCCGAAAGTAATGAATTGTAAATAGACAATTTAGCCTCAGTACCCAAGGTATCTAACGGTGTATATTCTTCGTCGGTATCGGGCAGGGTAACCACAGCATGGCGGTGTGAAAAGGTTCCGCGCTTAACGTCCTCACCACTTAGCCTAACCGGGTGGCCTTCTTTTAACAAAGTACCATAAGCCATTAACTCGCCCATAGCCCAGTCAAAAGTTTTGGTTTCGTTCACCATTTTACGGCGGTCCTCAAATAATTTCTCAATTTTCTTGAAGAACTTCTTATCAGACGGCAGTTCGGTTAACCTTTGGCCTATGGCCAGCAGGTCAGCTTCACTTACCGCAGTATCGGTAGTGGCATAAACCTCCTCTTTGGTAGGTAAATGCAAACCTTGCCATGAACCGGCAAACATTGGGTTACTACCCTGTACGCGGGCTTCGGCCTTGGTTTCGTCCAGTTGTTTCTGCAACAAATCCTTGAAAGCTTTTTCCATTTGTTTAGCGGTCTCAGCATCAATGCTGCCTTCGGCCAGTAACTTCTGGTAATAAATTTCGCGTGGATTTGGATGCGCTTCAATAGCCTTATATAAAGTAGGCTGTGTAAACTTAGGCTCGTCAGACTCGTTGTGGCCAAATCTGCGGTAGCACAAAATATCAATAAACACGTCTTCGTTAAACTCCTGACGGTACTCCATAGCCATGTTAATCACATAAACCAGGGCCTCGACATCATCACCGTTTACGTGAAAAACCGGTGATAGTACCGTTTTGGCAATATCCGTACAATAAGTGCTCGAGCGTGCATCCTTATAGTTGGTGGTAAAACCAATTTGGTTGTTAATAACCAGGTGAACAGTACCACCGGTTTTATAACCATCCAGTTTTTCCATTTGCAGCACCTCATATATAATGCCCTGGCCTGCTACAGAAGCATCGCCATGAATTAAAATAGGTGCAATCTTATCATGATCGCCATTATACTTGGCGTCAATCTTAGCACGAGTGATGCCTTCAACCACCGGTCCAACTGTTTCCAGGTGCGATGGATTAGGGCATAGGCTCAGGTGTATGGTTTTATTAGCCGAAGTTTGAACATCTGTAGAAAAACCAAGGTGATATTTCACATCGCCACCAAATGACGATTCCATATCATAGTTCTTGCCTTCGAACTCTGAAAAAATCTCTTTGTAGGTTTTGCCCATTATATTGGCCAAAACATTTAAACGGCCACGGTGAGCCATACCAATGGTAAACTCATCAATGCCCAATTGTGCACCTTTTTCAATAACCGAATCAAGTGCCGGGATCAACGCTTCTGCTCCTTCCAAAGAAAAACGCTTCTGGCCTAAGAATTTAGTACCTAAAAAGTTCTCGAAACCTACGGCTTCGTTCAGCTTTTTAAGCATGCGTGTTTTTTCTTCTTTTGTAAAGGATGGCTGGTTGCGCTTGGTTTCCATGCGCGCTTCAAACCATTTGGCTTTTATAGGATTACGGATGTATTTGTACTCCGCACCTATAGACTGGCAGTAAGTGTCTTCCAGCAGTTGGCGAATATCGCGCAGCTTAGCAGGCCCAATGCCTACTTCAACACCGGCGTTAAACACAGTTTCCATATCCGCTTCGGTAAGGCCAAAGGTTTCCAGTTCTTTGCCCGGAAAATATTTGCGACGCTCGCGAACGGGGTTGGTTTTAGTAAACAAGTGCCCGCGTGTACGGTACCCGTTTATCATGTTCAGCACGTTTATTTCTTTTAAAACATGCTCGGGAGCACCTGCATTAGCTGCATCTGCAGTTTTAGGTGCTGATCCTTGTCCAAAATCGAAGCCTTCAAAGAATTTTTGCCACCCGTAATCAACCGATTCGGGGTCTTGTTTATATGCTTCGTATAAGGAATCTATATAGGCAGCGTTTCCGCTATTAACATAAGTGAGACGATCCATCTGAATACCAATCTGTAAAACGGTACAAAACTAAGAATATAAGATGTAAGTTACACGGTTTAATTTGCTTTTGGTTTTGTTTTTTGTATATTATGGCATTTGCAGACATGATTTTTCAAGTTTAGTGTTAAGCAGACAAGTAATTAAGCCTCATTGGGCGTTTCTCGGTAAGCCTGGTCATCCGCTTATACGCCTGCAGCCTTAACCAAAGGCCGGTATCTGCTACTACCCTAACATATTTTATGGCAAATTAAGGAGCTACCTAAATGGGCTACTATTGAAGCCCTCTTTTATTTATAGAAAAAGGGATTACCGGTTTGCCGGCAACCCCTTTTGCATATAATTTTTGTAATGGCTAATAAATAGCTTTTTAACATGCGCCTAAGCTTTGACACTAATTACAGCGCGAAGGATGTTCCTTCCTCCTCTACTGCCATTACGCCAGGTATCTGCTCTACAATTGCTTTCTGATCTGGCCGGCAAGAAACCGACAAGATGGCAATTACATCCATTTGTTTGGTGATAGCTATACCCTGCTGCTTCAATGCTGAAACAACCGCATTGAACATGTCCGGGTCTGTACTTACCAGGTAAGTTTTCATATGGCTATGCTTCTTCTAAGTTGTGTGGCAATTTAGGTGTAAATATCGGTGTTGGCACTAATATCGATTTTGAAGGAGCCTGAACCAACCCGGCGCCTACATCACGGGCAGGCAAATTCAGCCTTTTTGCAGTTTGTATTAGTTTGTTCCATAATGCGGCACCTCTTACGCCTGCAGATTCTGCCCAAAGCGCAGCAATACCAGCAACATGCGGCGTTGCCATACTGGTTCCGTTCATGGTAGCATATTTGGTTGGCAGTTTAGTGGATGAAAACACCCCAACACCCGGCCCCGAAATATCTACCGAACCCTGAGGGGTAAATATACCGCCGTTGGAAAAATTAGCTACTTTCATGTTGCTGTCTAAGGCACCAACAGCCATAATGGAAGGACAATTGGCGGGGTGGCTAACCGGCTTAATTGCCCCGCCTGCACGGTTAGAATCATTACCGGCGGCGGCAACGATTAAACTACCTAAACTAAGCGCACGGGCGGCGGCTGTTTCAAAAATAGCCGAATAAGCACTGGCATTGGTAGGTGCGCCAAGCGACATGCTAATTACCGCACAACCTTGTGAAACGGCCCAGTTAATACCCGCTAAAATACCACCGTCGGCGCCACTGCCAGCATTACTTAAAACTTTGCCTACGCAGATAGACGCATTATAGGCTATACCATACCGGGGTTGCGGAGAATTTACTACGTTTAACGGGCCACAGGACGTACCAATGCAATGGGTGCCATGTCCATGCCCATCGGCACTGGTTTGGCCGGAGACAAAACTTTGTTGAATAATGTTTCGACCGGCAAAATCGGGGTGATTAAATTCAAATCCGGTATCCAACACGGCTACTTTAATGCCCTGGCCCGAATACTTTCTTAAAAGAATGGTAGGTATAACATTTGTTGCCTGCAACCCCCAGGTGCTGCCAACCGATTCTACTGTACTTTCTCCGTCGCTTTCGGTTTCTTCTTCCAGTAAAAGCTCCGAAGCCATATTATTTACGGCATCAACATAACCTTTTAAATAATTTTGATTTAAGTTATTGCCAAACGCATACACCACACGTTCTGGCTCCACAATTACCGGATTTTCATCTGTACCCAATGCGCTAATGCCCATCAGTTGATCGGGCACTGAGTTTACAATGGCAATACCCAGTTTATCCAGCACAATACCATCCGAGCCGGCCAGGTCTTCCTCGGTAAAAATTTCGTTCTCAAATTCTGTTGAACTGAGCAGGTTTAAACCAGAGGCTTCGTTCAAACTTTTTACGTGATTTTCCGAGTTTTTATCGGGTAACAAAATGAGGTATCTGCCGGTGTATTCCACTTCTTCATGAACACCATTTGTCTCCATTCCATTCTTCATAACTAATTGATTTAATAAAATTTATAATTGATTTTAGATTAATTTATGCGGCAGATACCTCACTTCATCCCTCTCCAATTAATCATAAAGCTATCGGCTATATTCTGCATATCATATAGCTACCACTCGTCATTTTTAAAACAAAGTCAGCGTAAAATTTTTTACACAAAAAGGCGTAGAATGCACAGTAATAGCCCTTACTCACCGGGGCATAAGCAGCTGCTTATAGGGTTTAATAAGGTATTTACAACGCTAAGTGTATTGTAACAACAGTGATGAAGGATGCGCTTTGAAATTATAGATTGTTTAAATCATCCAGATAGGTTTCGGCCTGCTGCATAATCTTTTCTTTCTCATCAGGCTTCATTTTTTTGAGAGTAACATAAGCCATACCTATGCGAGGATTGTTTTGCAACTTTTCCGCATTGCGGTCAAAAAAGTTCCAATACAGGCTATTGTATGGGCAAGCCTTATCTCCTGTTTTCTTTTTATAATCGTAATGGCAATGCTTGCAGTAGTCGCTCATTTTGTTAATGTAGGCTGCAGATGCCACATAGGGCTTTGACCCTATGATGCCGCCATCGGCAAACTGGCTCATGCCCCGGGTGTTAGTAATCTCTACCCATTGTATGGCATCAATATAAATGCCCAGGTACCAGGCGTCTACATCATCAGGATCAATACCGGCCAGCAGGCAAAAATTACCAATAACCATTAAACGCTGTATGTGGTGTGCCCATGCCTCATTAAGCGATTGGCCGATGCATTTATTCAGGCAGTTCATTTTGGTTTTGCCATCCCAAAACCAGTGCGGAATTTCGGTTTGATGGTTAAAAAAGTTCTTTTCATCATACCCAGGCATATGAGCCCAATATATACCCCGCATAAACTCGCGCCAGCCAATCACCTGCCTAATGTAACCTTCAACCTGCGCCAAACTAATCACATCTTTATTGTGCTGGTAATGCTGCAGCACCTGGGTCACGATCTCTACCGGTGATATTAATTTAACATTTTGCGCAAACGACATGCGCGAATGAAACAAGCTGATATGCTCCTGCAACATCGCATCCTCATAGGTTCCAAAATGCGGCAACAGGTGCTCACAAAAGTAATCGAGCGATTTGAAGGCCTCTTGCCGCGAAAGCGGCCAAACCAAATGCGCGGCGTCTACCTCGCCAAAATATCGCACCTTCATCTGGTCAATCATACCCTTAAGACTGCTTACATCATGGTTGTATAACAACGGTGGCTCAAGCGGAACTTTGCCATCGTACTTTTTACGGTTATCGGCGTCAAAATTCCAGCGGTCGCCTAAAGGTTCGTCGCCATTCATCAAAATGTGCAATTTTTCGCGCATGTGCCTGTAAAAGGCTTCCATGAGGTAACGCTTTTTACCGCCAAAAAAGTTTTGTACATCCAGGCGCTCGGTCAAAAAGTGTTCGGTATCGGCACTGTCCGTTTCGATACTGAGGCGCGTGCAAATTTGCTTAAGCTGCTCATCCAGCCGGTACTCATCTGGTAATTGGTATTCAAAGCGGGTAATTTGCTCTTTTTGTATTATACGCGTTATGTTATTTTCGAAATCCTGCAGATTATAATCATCATCGAGCTTTACATAAATAACCTGGTGGCCTTTCTTGGCAAGCTGGTGTGCAAAGTTGCGCATGGCTGCAAAAAACGCAAGTATCTTTTGCACGTGGTGCATTACATAGGCCTGCTCCTGCATCACTTCGAGCATAACGTAGGTTACGTTAGGGTTAACCTGCCTGTACCAGCTATGATTACTGTGTAGCTGATCGCCAAGAATTAAACGGAGGATTTTGGCCATGCGTAAATAACAGCCACAGCACATTGTAGTTTTAAAGCACTTAGTGCATCAAGTTGTAGAAATTGTTAAGAAAGCAAGTTACCTGTCAGATTCAAATTAAGCAACCTTTTGTTCGGCAAGCCATATTTTAGCATACTCTCCTTTTGGATCAAGTTCGGCCGGACTTTTGGGGTTAAAGTAGCGGTTTTCGCGCGGATCATTGCCTACACCGGCAATGTAAGCCCAGTTACCCCAATTACTCGCAGGCGAGTAATCAATGAGGTTTTCTTCAAACCATTTTGCCCCCCAGGTCCAGTTCACCTTAAGCGTTTTTACCAAATGATAAGAAACCGCCTGCCTGCTTATGTTACTAATAAAGCCGGTTGCGCTTAACTCATGCATACTGGCATCTATGAAAGGCACGCCAGTTGCGCCAGCTTTCCATTGCTCAAAAAGCTCTTCCTGGTTAGCGGCCAGTTCGGGCGCTTCACTTTTAAAACCTTCGGCGTCAAAAAACTTGCGACTGTATTTTTTAAACATGAACCTGAAATAATCACGCCACAAAAGCTCCAGCATAAGCGGATGATTGTGCGTGTTCTGTTCATGCTTTACAATTTCCCAATACACCTGCCGGGGCGAAATACAGCCTAACGCCAGCCACGGCGAAAGTTTTGATGAGGCTGTAGAACGGCCACCTTTAGCCGGAGCGTGATTGCCCGATGTAAAAAACCCGGTTAACTGTTGCCAACCTATGGTTTCGCCACCGGTGAAACGGTACCCGCGTGCATCATCAACCGGCTCGTTTAAGCCCAATTGTTCCAGGGTAGGTAACTCGCCGGCATTGGCAATAGGCGGTGTTTGGATAACCTCAGGCGTAGCCAGCGACGGGCGCACATTACTGTCGCGCTCTACTTTCTTTTTAAAGGTATTAAAGCTATCGGGGATGTCTTTAATAGGGAAAGGTAAATCCTCTTTATGGTATAGCGTATGGCCAATAAAGTGCTTAAGATTGAGCTTCATTTTCCATAAAGCCGCTTCTACTTCCTCCGAGATGTTAGTTTCTTCAAAAGCTACCTCACGGTGATGATATACTTCATTTACCTGATACTGCTCAGCCAATTGCGGAATTACCTCGGCCGGATTCCCGTTAGCAATCAATAACTCCCCGCCCAGGCTGCGAAGATTATTACGCAGATCAGCCACACTTTCAAGTAAAAACCGCGCACGGAAATTGCCCGTTTTATGAACACCATCTGCCGGAAAATAATGAGGATCAAAACAATATACCGGTAGTATTTTATCGGCTTTACGGGTGGCTTCCAACAATATTTCATTGTCTTGTACCCGTAAATCGTTTCTAAACCAAACCAGTATTATTCTTTCACTCATTTTTAAAATCAGTCTAAATTAACATACAAAAATGCTAATTATTTATTTTTTCTGCACCTGTCACTACAATATTTGACATCATCCCAACACTTTTCCCACTTCTTTCGCCAGGTAAAAGGCAGGTTGCAGACAGCACATTTTTTTTGTGGCAGGTTAGCTTTAGCAGGCTTTTTAAGCGCAGTCATATCAAACTGAACAAACTAGCAATACGTATGTTACAGCATCTTCAACAATTAAAACGATAGCCAGATGAGCTTTAACGGCAAGAACATATTAGTAGTGGGCGGAAGCTCGGGTATAGGCTTAGCTTTGGTTAAGCAACTGTTGCATGATGGTGCAAATGTAATCAATCTGTCGCGTAGTTCGTCGCCGCAGTGGCCGGAAGGTGTTCAACACATTGGCATGGATGTACTTGGCGATGTTACCAGCCTGGAAAGCCAGCTGCCCGCACAGTTGCACGGATTGGTTTATGCAGCCGGCAGTATTAATTTAAAACCCTTTAACCGCCTAACCGCCGATGACTTTCTCAACGATTATCGCATTAACGTATTGGGTGCGGTTAGCGTTATTCAGCAATCGTTAAAAGCTTTACGCAGTGCGGGCCAAAGTTCGGTTGTTTTGTTCAGCACGGTTGCGGCTAAGGTTGGGTTAAGTTTTCACACCAGTATTGCTTCGGCAAAAGGAGCGGTTAATGGTTTAACTATATCCTTAGCGGCCGAACTATCTGCACAGCATATACGGGTTAATGCCATTGCACCCTCGCTTACCGATACACCGTTGGCTGGCAGCCTGCTCAACACCGACGAAAAGAAAGAAGCCTCTAACAAACGGCACCCGCTGGGCCGCATTGGTAAGCCGGATGACCTGGCATCGGCCGCGCGTTTTCTGCTTTCTGATGAAAGCAGCTGGATGACGGGGCAAATCATATCTGTAGATGGTGGCATGTCTGCACTGAAGTAATGCCCGCAACAAGCAAGTTGTTGCGCAATACTGACACAAGCTTACCGAATAAAGCGTACATTAGATTATTACCAAAACAAGATAACATGGCAACTACCGAAAGCATACAGGCCGCATACATAGATTACGTACTTACCGAGGGGCATGAACCTAAATCTGTGTATTTGTTCGCCAAAAATAATGACATGACCGAAGAAGAGTTTTACCGCTTTTTTGGCTCATTTGAAGCTGTTGAGCAAAATGTATGGGCTGAGTTTGCCCGTAAAACGGTTACCGAAGTTAAATCGCAGGATATTTGGGCACAGTATTCATCACGTGAAAAGGCGCTGTCGTTTTTTTACAGCTTTTTCGAGTTATTGAAGAGCAGCCGAAGCTTTGCTATATACAGCTACCGCAAGCACGCCCGTGGCCTGGCCGCACCCCGTGTACTGGATAATTTGAAAACCATTTTTGAAAGTTTTGCAGACGAAATTTTACGTGATGGCCTGGAAACCGGCGAACTAACTGATCGTAAATTTTTCTCGAGCCGTTACAAGGATGCCTTGTGGATACAGTTTGGCTTTGTGTTAAAGTTTTGGGTTGGCGACAACTCTGCAGCCTTTGAAAAAACCGATGAGGCGATTGAAAAAGGCGTTAACGTAACATTCGACCTTTTCCAGCGCTCACCTATTGATAACCTGCTCGATTATGGTAAATTTTTAGCTAAAAACGGCGGGTTTAAAGAAAAGATGGGGTTCTGAATGGATCGGGCTTCGTAAGGTTCGGCTGTCTTTATCTTTTAATTTATTAAGCCACTAATTTTCAGTGAAACGATAACAAATCCAAATTTAATATTTGAAATCCGAAATCAGAGTGACACCATACGCTGCTATTTTTGATATGGACGGCACGTTAATAGACAACAATACGTACCACTTTAAAGCCTGGAAAGATCTTTTTGAAAAATATAACCGCCCACCGGTTACCGATAAGCTTTATAACGAAAAATTGAGCGGCCGACCTGGTATTGCCATTATGCGCGAGTTTTTTAGTGAGTTTAACGAGGACGATATGCAGAAGCTTTTTGATGAGAAAAGCCGGCTTTACCGGGAAGCATACGCCCCTTACCTTGCGCCAATCAACGGATTGGAGCGCTTTTTAACAGAATTAAAAAATGCTGGTGTTAAAATAGCACTGGCTACATCGGCAGCTACTAATAATATTGATTTTGTAATGAGCCTGTTGCCGGTACGGCACTTTTTTGATGTGATAATTGACGGGCCACATGTAAGCGAACCTAAGCCGCATCCACAGATATTTTTAAAAGCCGCCGAAGGTTTAGGTTTTAAGCCCGAAAACTGCGTTGTATTTGAAGACTCGCTATCGGGTGTTAAAGCGGGCAACGCAGCAGGCATGAAAGTGGTAGGTATAACCACAACGCACCAGGCCGACGAGTTACAACCGGTTGACCTGGTAATAAACGATTATACCGGACTTACAGAACGCCAAGTGGCGGCACTGTTTGATAGAAACTAAATATATGAGCTACGAGAAAGCGAAAGAACAAAACAGCATACCTACCAGTAAAGTAGAGCGGTCGGCAAAATTTGTAAAGACCGGATTTAAGGTAGGTGGCAACTATATAAAGCACTACTCTAAAAAGCTGTTTAACCCGAATTTAGATCGTACGGAACTGAATGAGGATAACGCAGCAGATATTTACGAATCGCTGAGTGAGTTAAAAGGCAGTGCACTTAAGGTGGCGCAAATGCTGAGCATGGATAAAAACATCCTGCCCAAAGCATATGTAGATAAGTTTTCGCAATCACAGTACAACGCTCCTCCCCTTTCGGGTCCGCTTATCGTGCAAACTTTTCGCAAGTATTTTGGCAAGTCGCCTGAGCAAATCTATGACCGGTTTAATCTGCGTTCTGCAAATGCCGCCTCCATTGGCCAGGTACATCGTGCGGAGTTAAACGGAAGAAAGTTAGCCGTAAAAATACAATACCCAGGTGTGGGCGATTCCATTTCATCAGACCTTAAACTTGTTAAGCCTTTTGCTTTCCGGCTGCTGGGTATGAGCGAAAAGGAGCTGGATGTTTACATGCGTGAGGTTGAGGAACGTTTGCTCGAAGAAACTGACTATGAGCTGGAGGTTCGCAGGTCTATTGAGTTCTCCAATGCGTGCTCTGGTTTAAATAACACTGTTTTTCCTACTTATTACCCTGAGCTTTCGAGCAAGCGCATTATCACCATGAGCTGGATTGACGGCCAGCACCTGAAGGAGTTTTTACAAACAAACCCATCACAAGAACTGCGCAACCAAATTGGCCAAGCCTTATGGGATTTTTATAACTTTCAGCAGCATGAATTGCGTGCCGTACACGCCGACCCTCATCCCGGCAACTTTCTGATTACACCAGAGGGCAAGTTGGGCACAATCGATTTTGGGTGCATCAAAGAAATGCCGGAGGACTTTTATTACCCTTTCTTTTCGCTTACCTCAACCAATTTGCTCGATAATAAGGAAGAAACCATCAAAGCTTTCCGTAAACTGGAAATGATTTTGCCTAATGATAGCGCCCAGCAAATTGAGTTCTATTACGGCATGTATCACAAAATGATTAGCTTGTTTGCCAAACCTTATATGAGCAGCTCTTTTGACTTTGGCCAAACGGCGTTCTTTGATGAGTTGTATGGTTTTGGCGAGCAAATATCTAAAATGCCCGAATTTAAGCAGGCGCGCGGTGTAAAGCACTTCATATACGTTAACCGCACTAACTTTGGCCTGTACAATATTCTGCACGAATTAAATGCACAGGTTAAGACGGATACTTTCAAGCCGCACGTAGTGTTAGCTCATTAAGCATTTTTTGCGCTATAATCATAAGGCGTTACAGCAAAAAAATATTGCTGTAACGGCTTATGAATTGTGCTTCGAATTTACTTAAGCCGGCTCAAACAAAGACCAATTTAACTACGTAAACCATAATTTTAAAACTCCGGGCCGTTTACGTTGTTGCTTTTTATTGTATGAAGATACTGCTTACAGGTGCCAATGGTTATATTGGAGCAAGGTTGATACCAGCCTTGTTGCAGCAAGGCCATGAGATTGTGTGCCAGGTACGCGATCCGAAACTTTTTCAGAAACAAAGCCCGTATGCCGACCAGGTAACCCTGGTAAAGGGCGATTTGCTGCGTAGCCGCAGCATGGAACCACTGCCTACCAATGTTGACGCAGCATATTACCTGGTAAATGCCCTGCCCCAAACATCAGGTTTTGCTGGTTTGGAGGCGCTATCGGCCGAAAACTTTATACAGGCCGTTGACCAAACCGCCTGCAAACAAATCATTTCATTAAGTGAAATTGACGACCATTTGGGCCAGGCGGGTTTATCGCGCCAGCATGTGGAAGATATTCTGCGCACCAGTGATGCTGCCATAACTATATTAAAGTCTACCATGATTGTAGGCACAGGCAGTATAGCGTTGGAACTGATGGAAGGGCTTACAAAAAAATCGCCTATTATTATTGCTGCCAACTGGGCGCGTGCACAAGAACAGCCCATTGCAACCGATAATGTAATAGATTATCTGGTGGGTAGTCTTCTTAACGAGGATACCTTCAACAGCGAATTTCACATCAGCGGGCCGGATATTCTGACGTTTAAAGATATGCTGCTTATGCACGGCGAAATTTGCCGGCAGCGTAAAGTTAAAATTGTGACTGTGCCGCAGGTATCGTCAGCATTATCTTCTTACTGGCTCAATTACTTAACACCCATCAGCTACTCGCACGCTAAAACACTGGTGGAGAATTTAAAGTTTGACCTGGTTTCGCGCGATGATGCCATTAAAAGCATTATCCCATTGCG
Organism: Mucilaginibacter sp. PAMB04168; assembly: GCF_039634365.2. Lineage (NCBI taxonomy): Bacteria > Pseudomonadati > Bacteroidota > Sphingobacteriia > Sphingobacteriales > Sphingobacteriaceae > Mucilaginibacter > Mucilaginibacter sp. PAMB04168. Next base: position 1,269,114 of record NZ_CP155079.2, on the reverse strand, counting down.
TTTACTTACTTTGAGGGATGCCTTGCAAACCAGCATACAAGTAAGTTCGTAGATATATCATCAATACTCAGCCCATGCAACACGTTTTAATAACCGGTGGTACCGGCCTTATCGGTAACCCATTAACAGAAGCATTGCTGGCTAAAGGTTATCAGGTAAGTCACCTGAGCCGTAGCCCTGGTAAAAACCCAAATGTTAAAACTTACTTATGGGACGTTGCCAAAGGCCAGATAGACCCCAGCTGCATAAACGGCGTCGATACCGTAATACACTTAGCCGGTGCAGGCATAGCCGATAAACGCTGGACGGCAGATCGCAAAAAACAGCTTATAGAAAGCCGCACCCAATCTATTCAGCTTATTTACGGCTTGTTAAAGCAAAACACTAATCATCAGGTAAGGCACATTATTTCGGCCTCGGCTACCGGCTACTACAGCAACCGTGGCAACGAATGGTTAACTGAGAATAGCGTACCCCTGCATGATTTTTTAAGTACCTGCTGTATTGAGTGGGAAAAAGCTGTTGATGAGGGCCTAGAGCTTGGCCTTACCATTACCAAATTCAGAACTGGTGTGGTACTCACAACCAAGGGCGGGGCTTTACCGCAACTGGCTAAACCAGTACGGCATGCCTTGGGTGCGCCGCTAGGCAGCGGAAAGCAATACATTCCGTGGATACATATACAGGATGCAGTAGACATATACCTGCAAGCTATTGAAGGCAGCTTAACCCCCGATACCTATAACATGGTTGCCCCTAACCCGGTTACCAACCAGCAACTTACGGAGGCCGTAGCCAAAGAATTTAACAAGCCGCTATGGTTACCCAATGTACCTGCAGCTGTGCTAAAGCTTATTTTTGGGGAAATGAGTATTGTAGTTTTAGGAAGCACCCGCGTTTCGGCCCAAAAAGTACAGGATGCCGGTTATCAATTTAAGTACAATAACATAGATAACGCGCTAAGAGATATTTATGCCTGATCAAAACCCCGTTACCTTATTCTGGTTCCGGCGCGACTTACGCTTACACGACAATGCCGGGTTATATTATGCATTAAAAAGCGCCAACCCCGTACTGTGCCTTTTTGTTTTTGACCGCGACATTCTGGATAAGCTGGAGGACCGGGACGATGCACGCGTTACCTTTATCTACAATGCGGTAATTGAATTAAAAAAGGAACTGGAGCAGCAAGGTAGCAGCCTACTTATTAAATACGCCCGGCCGCAAGAAGCATTTGAAGAAATTTTGAATGAGTACAACGTAACCGGGGTTTACACAAACCGCGATTATGAACCCTATGCCAAACAACGCGACAGCAATATTGGCGAACTGTTACAAAGCCGTAGTATCAGCTTCAAAACGTTTAAAGACCAAATAATTTTTGAGCGTGACGAGGTGGTAAAGGACGATCAAAAACCATATACCGTTTTTACACCCTACAAAAAACGTTGGCTCCGGACACTGAATGATTTCTATTTAAAGTCATACCCAACCGAAAAATATTTTAACAACCTGTATTCCGCGGCACCATTACAGGCAATTACCTTAAATGACATGGGTTTTGTGGAAAGCGCTATAGAGTTTCCCGCAACGGAGTATGAACATATTATTGATGATTATGCCCGCAACCGCGATTTTCCGGCCAAAAAGGGCACTTCACACATAGGCATACATTTGCGTTTTGGTACCATAAGCATAAGAGATGCTGTACGTGCTGCTTTTACGCGCGAACAAACCTGGTTGAGCGAACTGATATGGCGCGAGTTTTACATGATGGCGCTGGATCATTTCCCTGACACTGCACAGCACGCTTACCGGCCCGCTTTTGACCGTATACAATGGCGTAACAATGAAGAAGAATTTGAACTTTGGTGCCAGGGAAAAACCGGTTATCCACTGGTTGATGCAGGCATGCGGGAGCTGAATGCTACCGGTTTTATGCACAACCGCGTGCGTATGGTAGCCGCCAGCTTTATGGTGAAACATTTACTGATAGACTGGCGCTGGGGCGAACATTACTTCGGCCGCAAGTTACTGGATTACGAAGCCTCCACCAATATTGGTAGCTGGCAGTGGGTAGCCGGTTCGGGTACTGATGTAATGCCTTACTTCAGGATTTTTAATCCGGAGGCACAGGTTAAAAAGTTTGACCCCCAATTTGAATACATAAAAAAATGGGTTCCGGAATATGGCACCAGCCAATATCCAAAACCCATTATTGATAACCCCGACGGTAAAGAGCGTGCGCTTAAAACTTACCGGGCTGCAGTAGCTAAAGTTTAATTAGCTACCGATAAAATATTCATCTCAAAATGCAGAATAGAATAAGGAGATATGGCTCCATTAGATGAGCCGGTAGCTCCGTAACCTAATTTTGACGGAATAAATAGAGACAATTGTCCACCAGCTTTTGCAAATGGTAATCCACCTTGCCACCCTTTAATTGTTCCTCCCAATAAAAGCGGAATGCCTGCTTCCGTATTACCATCTTCAAAGATATATTGACTTAAATAAGGGCCGTTCAGGAGTCTACCTGTATACTGAACAGTTACTGTAGATGAGTTAGATATAACATCAGTACCTGTGCCTTGCCGGGTTACCTTATAGTACAATCCGGTGTATTCGCCAGTGTTAATCCGTGTATAACCAGTTAAGTTATTTGTTTTTAAGTAATTCGATATTACGTAATCATCATACTCATCCTGGTTGTTCACAACGTTTATATAAACATCCAAACTTTCGTTACCGGGTAAACGGCCGCTGCCGGTACCTAACCCGCTGCGCCCGTAAGCTAAACGAGAGGGTATTAAAAGGCGTGCACGGGTGCCTTTGTATTTAACTAAATTTTTAACCGCAAGCCGCAACCCTTCAGGTACTATATAACCAACCGGGCTGTAAGCCCTGCTGTAAATACCTTGTATGGTAGAACCTAAGATGGTATCGGTTAATGCAAACCTGCCGTCTAATGATTTCAGCGTACATAAATAAAATATACGGTCTGAATATTCAAGCGGAGTACCTTTGCCCTGACCTAATATTTGGTAATAAGTACCGGTGGTATCAACACCTCCCGATTTATCGCGCTGCATATTGGTTAAATTGTTAGCCTTTATGTAAGCTTGTATCTGTTGCTCATCGTAAGTTTTGATGTCAACATCATTACCCTCTTTGCGACAAGAGAACAGCCCGGTGGTTAACAATAAAAAAAGTGCTAAATAAGATTGTTTCATTTAAATTATTAGTTCGTTACATCAAATACTTCTATCCTAAAATCCAGTACCGCATTAGCATCCAGTCCTAACAGCGGTTGCCGGTAAGGCCCGTATGCATAGCGCGATGACACCAGCAACCTGATTATGCCACCCTTGTAAACCTTGGGTAAGCCAACCTGCCAGCCTCTTATTACTTCGCCCAATCGGTAAGCCGGGTGTACATCACCGGTAGTGGCAAATTGCCGCCCCGATGTTAACTCACGGCCTGTAAAGCCTACTGTTATATTACTGGCTAAACTATACAGGGTATTAACCGGCCCTTGTTTCTCTATCACATACCAAACGCCTATAGTATCGGGCCTGCCCAGTACGTTTTCTACCCGCTTTGCGCCGGTTATACCATTGTCGGTTATATACTTCTGAATAATTTGATCGTCGGTAGCAGCCTGGTCGGGGTTTATTACGGCAGGGTCATCTTGCTTTTTACAGGCCGTAAAAAGCAATACACAACAACAAAACCATAGTAACCTGTTCATCACCTTGTTAGTAATCGGCAAATTTACCTTTTTAAAGAATAAATAAGGCAGGTTAACAATTTTTAACATTTAAAAAGCAATACGTAAAGCGACGTGAAAATGAAACATGAAGATTGATTACCACACTAACGTATTATTCGGGGTTATAATCTAACGTAAGCTGATTTATTTTTTTTAGCGCTTTAGTAAGCTGCAGCTTCTCCTTTTCGCTGATATGCTCATTTAAATAAGCATTAAACTGTTTTACAATGGTGCGGGCCATCTGGCGCTTTTCTTTACCCAACGCTGTTAAATATATTTTAACGGAGCGCTTGTCGCCCTCGTTAGATTGCCGGTAAATAAGATCCATTTTTTCGAGCTGGGTAAGCATACGCGATAAACTGGTTGACTTTAAACCTAGCAGCGCCGCCACCTGCGATACGGTGGTACCTTCTTTTTCATCGATATTAATGAGCACATAACCAATGGATTGGGTTATGCCAAAATCGGCCACGAGCTGATTGTAGCGGTTGGCCATATTTTGCCATACAATCTTTAACAGGTAATCAATGGTTTCGTGCTGATGTTTCACATTACTAGGCATGCTTACCAAAGGTAGTTAAAATTGGGGTGTGGGCAAGAGGTGTGGAATTGTTAAAATTATAAGAGGACCAAGCATCTCAAACAAAAATAAGCATCTTGATTCTTCTAAAGGCGCTTCCCTTAAGGGCCGGGCTATCCGCTCATACTGCACCGGCCTTAACCACAAAGCCGGTATCCGCTACTATCCCTAACGCAGGACATTGTCAGGTCGATTCATCTTCAATGACATCCAGTTTCCATTCATCGTTATTTTTTACGAAGTGGTAAGTTACATGCACTCCGGTATCCTCCATTTCTAAAATGGCCGCAGCTTTATTACTGCCAGTTTCTTGTCTTGTAGTTATGTACGTTTTTTCGGTTTCAAACTTCCAAAACTTCCAGTCCCTCCTATTGATTACTTTAATTGTATCGCCCTCTTCGTAACGCAAAATATTTTTCAAAGGAAAGTTGATGCTCGACAGTTGCAGAACAGAGTCAGTCTTAAACCTCTGAAAAAAGGAATCAAAAGATTCTGTCCTAATGCCATTATTCTTCCTAAAGTCACTACCCGATACTTGCTGGAAAGCTTGAGAAGAATTATGCCGATCATTTTTGCAAGAAACCATCATGCAGGACATCATTACAGCTATTAGTATTACCCTCATCACTTACCAACCCATTTTAGTATCATCCCCCCTCGGGTCGGCACCGCCAACATACCCTTTTGGTGTAACCACAATAGCATCTACACGGCCAATACCGCCCCGATTGATGATCTTGTAACCTTTTTGCTGCAGCTTACTTATTACGCCGGCGTTCAAAGACTCATCCTCTATATACACTTCATCCGGCAACCACTGGTGATGAAAACGTTTGGAGGTTACCGCCTGCTGAGCATCCTGCCCAAATTCAACAACATTCAGAATGGTTTGAAATACTGAAGTAATAATTGTTGAACCTCCGGGGGTACCTACCACCATAAACAGTTTGCCATCCTTCTCTAAAATAGTTGGCGTCATGGACGATAGCATGCGCTTACCTGGTTGAATGCTATTTGCTTTACCACCAATAAGACCAAACATATTAGGTACACCTGGCTTGGCGCTAAAGTCGTCCATTTCGTTGTTCAGCAAAAAGCCGGCGCCTGCTACAAATATCTTGTTCCCAAACGAGCCGTTTAACGTAGTGGTTATAGACACGGCATTGCCCTGTGCATCAACAATAGAGTAGTGCGTGGTTTGGTCGCTTTCATAGCCAGCAAAGCTACCAGGCTGTACAGAGCTGCTTGGCGTGGCTGCGTTCCAATTAAAAGTTTTCATGCGATTGGCAATGTAACCGGACCTTAGTAAGCTATCAGCCGGTACCTTATAAAAATCGGGGTCGCCCAGGTATTTGGAACGGTCGGCATATACGCGGCGCTCCGCTTCGGTTATCAGCTGAACGGTGGAGTCTTGGTTGTGGCCCCAACGTGTTAAGGGGAAAGGCTCAACGCTTCGTAATAACTGCAATAAGGCAATTCCTCCGCTTGAGGGTGGCGGCATAGTGATAACCTTGTACTGCTTGTACTGCCCGGTTACCGCTTTACGCCATACGGAATGGTAGTTATCCAAATCGGCCTGAGTAATGAGGCCGTTACCCTTTTTCATTTCAGCAACCATATAAGATGCAACGGAGCCTTCGTAAAAACCGGCACGACCGTTATCGCGTATCTGGGTTAGTGTTTTGGCCAGGTCTTCCAGCACCAGTATATCGCCTGCTTTCCAGGGTGTATCTTTTGTAAAGTAATTTTTGCCAGCTGCATTCAGGCGATTAAAATCAGCCTTGTTTCGGTTAAGGTCATTAGCCAGGTGCTCTGTTACCTTAAAGCCTTTACGGGCCAGATCTATTGCGGGTTGTACCAGCTCCGCCCATTTTAACTTGCCATACTTTTTGTGGGCCTGCACCATGCCATCAACAGAGCCGGGAACACCGGCAGCCTGGTGGGTATACAGGCTTTTGTTGGGTATAACGTTTCCGTTGGCATCAAGGTACATGTTAGCACTGGCTGCTGCCGGCGCTTTTTCTCTAAAATCGAGCGTATTGGTTTCGCCCTTGCCAGACCGGTATACCATAAAGCCGCCGCCGCCAATATTGCCTGCCTGTGGCAGCGTTACAGCCAATGCAAATTGCACCGCCACGGCAGCATCAACGGCGTTACCTCCTTTTTTAAGTATAGATAAACCAGCTTGTGCAGCATCAGGATAGGCACAAACCACCATGCCTTTGTGATAGGCATCGGGCTCGCTTTGCGCTTGAGCTGTGGTGGTCAGCAAGCTTGCGGTAATCATAAAGGAAAGCAGTTTGCATATCTGCATGCGGATATTTAAAGTTGTGGTAACGATGGTGATCATTTTACTAAGTTAATGCAATAGCATTAAACTATCCTAATACGCCACAGTCAAAGAGGCGTTTTTGTGGTTAAAAATCAGCCACAAAATAATTAAGTCAACTTTTTTTAAACCCTTAAAGGCACAAAAACCGAAATTTGCCGTTAAGTAAAAAATCACATCATGAGAAAAACAGCTCTATTATTAATTATTGCAGCGTTTGTAATGCTGTTGCAACAGAAAGCCAGTGCACAAGATTACAGAGGGGCCGTGGGTTTGAAATTTGGCGGCTACGAGAACGGCATATCCGGCAAATACTTTATGAAACCTAATACCGCCATTGAGGGTATTTTAGGCATACGCTCACATGGTGTGGTACTAACCGGCTTATACGAAATACATCAAACTGCTTTTGATGTAGCTGAACTTAAGTTTTATTACGGTGCAGGTGCCCACTTAGGTGCCGTTGGTGATGGCTACTACAAAAGATACGGCGGCGACGACGAGTACTACAAGAGCGGCCTTTTACTTGGTGCGGATGGTGTAATAGGTTTAGAGTACCTTATTCCGCAAAGCCCTATAGCCATTAGCCTGGATCTTAACCCACGCGTTGAATTAGCCCGCGGTCCGTTTTTTGACCTGGCTCCGGGTTTAGGTATTAAGTATACATTTAAGTAAATTTCGTTTACATAATAAACGGGCCCGCATGTTGTTTACATGCGGGCTTTTTTGTTGGACCGGGAATTTCATGCTACCCTTTCTTCTTACGAAAACAAATTTCCTGATTGAGCACTTTAATTAGTGCATTTACTATTTAACAAAACATGAAAAAGATAATATTTCTGAGCATTACGGTAATGACAATAAGCCTCATTACAGCATGTTCACGTTATTCTTATTACTCTGTAGGTGGCACCGCCACCACACTAAGCAAGTACCGCACCTTTGCCTGGTTGCCGCCGCTTAAGCAAACGCGCAATGCAGCGCTTAACAATGATATTGCCGACCAGCGCATACATGAAACTGCCACAACAGATTTAGAGGAGCGGGGCTTGCGACTGAAAGGCAAAAACCCGGATTTACTGGTGCGCTATATGATTATGTTAGACGAGAAAGAGCGGATCTATGACCAGCCTGTTTATGATTACGCTGGCGGCGGTTATTACCCGCGGCTGGGTTATTACCATGGCCGCCGTGCTTACTATTATGCTTACAGCGCTCCATACCAGGTATACCTAGGCAATGACGTTGAGCGCGTACCCTATAAGCAAGGGACATTAATTATTGACCTTATTGACCGCAGAACCCGCAAAGTGATATGGCGGGGCTATGGTGTAGGCGAGGTAGATAACCCTGCACAAGCCACAAATGATATACCTAAAGTGGTAAACGGCATCATTAAAAAGTTGCCTTTAACGGCGGTTAAACAGCGTTGATTTTTAAGAAAAAAAGTTGCAACAACCATTAAACCTTTGGCTCGGGTTTTGTCTAACTTACATTAGCAAAATTATATCATGAAAAGAATACTAAATATAGCAGTGTTGCTGGTTGTCATCACTGCCTTTTCGGCTTGTAGCAATTACAGGTACTACACCGCCGGAAAAGACGACATTAGTTTGAGTCAGTACAAATCATTTGCTTTTGCACCGCTCCTTAAAGCACGCAAGCCCGACAGCGTTTTAGTTAATAAACGCGATTTAGGCGCACGTTTAAATTACGTGAACAATAACCGGTATTACAACAACCCGGAGGCGATGCAAAAAATTAAGGATGCTACCGTAAGCAATTTGCAAAGCAAGGGTTTAACCCTGCAAGAGGGCCGTGCCGATTTATTGGTACGCTTTAATACCATTGTTGACCGCGGTACCCGTACCAGCTACTACTCGCCTTATTATGGCGGTTGGGGCTGGGGACCAGGTTGGGGCGGCTGGGGTTTCCGTGGCCGTTTTAGCCCGTACTTTTACGGCGGCTGGGGCGGTGGTTATGCCTATCCAAGCCAGGAACATTTTAAAGAAGGCGTACTGTCAATTGAGCTGATAGATGCCCGTACCCATGAGCCGGTATGGATTGGCTACGGCGCCGGCGAGCTAAGCCGCGACCCGCAAAAGGTGATGACGCAACTGCCAAAAATTGTAGAAGACATTTTTAAACGCTTACCTGTGCGTTCATAAAAATTCTGCTATTTAATGATTCCTGCAAAGGGGGCTTTACAAAGCCCCCTTTGCTTTTTGTAGGTTATTGCTGCATCTCTTCCTTCCGAAAAAGTGATATCCCGAAAAAGCAGCAACTTTGTGCTTTAAATCGCCTCAAACAATGCCTGCATTACAAGGATTGAGTTACTCTTTCAATTAAAATGCAGCATCCAGCGTAATCCTAACATCGCGCTTTGCCACCGTTCCCCTTTCTACTTTAACCGGGTTTAATATCCCTTGGCCATCAGTCTCTGCCGCAAAAAGCCCGTTGCTTTCCTTTACAAAAACAGAGTAAGTTCCCGCTGGTAACTTCGCCTGGTAATGGCCTGTACTATCACTTTTAACCTTAGCGGCTAAACGGCTGTTCACTCGGGTAAACAATGGCATATTACCTTGCGTTTGCTGTGTGTTGGTGGCCCGGTAAATCCATACTTCGCGCACAACGCCTTTGCCCTTGCCACCAGATGACTTGCCTTTCATGGGCATCGGATTTCCACTCAACCGGTAGATATAACCTTCAACCCCCTCTGTAACTCGTGCCTGTGATTGCGCTTTTTGCGTAGAACACGACAGTAAGGCTAACATATTTATAGCTGTAAGTTTTAACATCATCTTTAATGTCGGCATATTTTGTACAAATTTGATAGTTGTAAAAAGGTAAATTTAAGGTAAATATCCGGCAGTAAAATGTTGCCGCATAATACTTAACTTACGCCTGCTTTACCATCCCCGCCGGTAAGGCTACTAAATTACAATATGCATATAAACTACTACTTTAAAAGTATTTCGGGAGCGTTATTGCTGGTGCTTTTTAGTGCCGGCGTTATGGCGCAAAAGCCCTTGGTTACTGCAGCCAAGAAGGCAGAGTTGGACCAACTGGCCACCCAGCTCGAAAGCACGTACACCACCAGCCTACAAAAAGCTTTAAGCGCAGCACCGCAATTTAACTGGCCTACCCGTAAAGTATCCAAAAGCGGCACGGTGTTTTCCTTGCAAAGATTAAATCGCTTAGGCTTTCCTATTTATTATAAGACTTATAATAACGTTATAGCTGCATCCACCACACGTACTAATACAGTACAACCGGGCGGCGCTACAGGGCTCAATCTTTCAGGTGCAAGCACACTGCTTAATGGTAAGTTAGCCATATGGGATGGTGGTTCGGTATATACCGGTCACCAGGAATTCGCCGGTAAGACGATTACCTTGCGCAATGCAGCAGCCGCTATAGATTTGCATGCTACACACGTTGCCGGTACCATGATAGCCAAAGGACTTTATGCACCTGCCAAAGGCATGGCCTTTAATGCCTCAACACTGCAATCGTACGATTTTAATAATGACGTAGCTGAGATAACAACAGCAGCGGCTACCGGTCTGTTACTGTCTAACCACTCGTATGGTACTTTAGCGGGATGGAATTACGATGAGGATGAAGCGCGCTGGGAGTGGTACGGTTTACCCGGCGATACTGAGGATTACAAATTCGGTTTTTATGACAGCGAATCGCGCAGCCTTGACCAGGTGGCCGTAAACGCGCCCTATTATTTAATTGTAAGCGCATCTGGCAACAGCAGAGGGTACCCCGGTCCGGCAGATGGTGCTAATTATTGGGGCTATACCAGCCGCACCAACCCAACGCTGATAAACAAAGGCCCGCGTCCGGCCGGCATTAGCAGTAATACTGGGTATGATGTAATACCCGGTTTTAGCAATGCTAAAAATGTTTTAACCGTTGGTGCCGTTAACCAGTTACCTTACGGTCCAACTACCCGGCAAGAGGTTGTGGCAGCGTACTTTAGTGCTATTGGGCCAACTGATGATGGCCGTATTAAACCTGATATTTGTGGTGATGGTGATGCGGTTTTATCAACTAGTAGCAGCAGCCCAACTGCTTATACTACACTGTCGGGCACATCCATGGCTACACCAAATGTTACAGGTTCATTATATCTATTGCAAGAGTTGTACAGCCAGCGCAATAGCAATGCTTTTATGCGCTCGGCTACTTTGAAGGCACTGGTTTGCCATACCGCTTTCGATGCCGGTAATATTGGGCCCGATTATATTTTTGGCTGGGGTGTACTGGATATGCAAAAGGCAGCACAAGCTATAACCGACCGCGGCACCAAAAGCCAAATCAATGAAAATACACTTACCCAGGGGCAAACTTTTACAGGTGCTTTTACTGCATCGGGCAATGGTCCATTTAGTGTAACCATTGCCTGGACAGACCAGCAAGGCACGGTTTCGGCCGATGGAACAATAAACGACCGCACACCAAAACTGGTGAACGATTTGGATGTAAAAGTAACCGATGGTACCACTACCTATAACGCCTGGCTTTTAGATCCGCTCAATCCGTCAGCCGCTGCCACACGCGGCAATAATATACGCGACAACATAGAGCAGGTATATATCGAAAACGCGGTTCCAGGTAAACGTTATACCATAACGGTTACCCATAAAGGCACCTTAACAACCGGCTCACAGCCTTACTCCATGGTTATTACCGGCATTGGCGGCGCGGAGTATTGCACATCAGCACCCGCTTCGAACGCCGACTCGCGTATTAATAATTTCACCCTGTCGAACATCAACAATACACCGGCCGCAGGCTGCACCGGCTATTCAAATTTTACCGGCCTCACTGCCCAACTCGAAAAAGGCCGTAGCTATCCTGTAAGCATAACTTTGGGTACCTGTGGAGCCAATTTTGACAAACGCGCTAAAGTATTTGTAGACTGGAACGGCGATGGTACTTTTAACCCTGTGACCGAACTGGCCGTTACTACAAGCAATAACATCAACGGAACAGGTACTTTTACCGGCCAGATAACCGTGCCACCCGATGTGATACCAGGCAACTACAGCCTCATGCGTGTAGTTTTAAATGAAACCAGCGATCCTAATACCATAACGCCTTGCGGAACTTACAGCAAAGGCGAAACGCAGGATTACCGGGTACAATTTATGCAAGCGGCGCGCGATGCCGGTGCACTATCGGTAAGTAACAGTGCTATAGGCGGTGGTTGTGCGGGAAATTCACGCATTAGTGTGCGGTTAAAAAACTTCGGTACGTCAGAAATTAATAACATTCCTGTCAGGGTAACCATCACGCCGGCCAACGGCGGGCAGGTTACCACCTTAATTGAAACGTACACCGGCACTTTACCGCAGGCTGCCGAAGATGATTTTATTTTGAACAGTACCTACACTACAGTAGCAGGTGCATCTTACACGGTAACGGCCGAAGTATTGTTGAACAATGATCCAATTTTAGCCAACAATACAGTTACAGCATCAGTAGTTATTGGCTCAACGCCTGTACCTACCAACCTATCTGCCGTTTATTGTGATGATACACAGCAATACCTCCTATCGGGTACAGGTGATGGCGCAGTATTATGGTACGCTACGCCTACCGGCGGTGTTCCGGTAGCAGCGGGGCAAACTACTTTTACCAAAACTGCACCTGCTAACAAAACTTTTTATGCAGCTTTAAATGACTATAGCGCAAGCGTAGGGCCGGCCACCAAATATGCCTTTAGTGGCGGCAGCTATAACCAGTTTGGCCAAATTGTAACCGTAACTACTAAAATACCCGTTATTATTCAAAGTGCGCGCTTATATGTTGGCAATTCGGGCCGGGTAACTATAACCGCAAGCAACGCAAATGGCGAAGAGGTGGGCCGCACGGTGCTTAACGTTACCGCTACCCGCACTACACCGGCCGCAGGCGCACAGGCCGATGACCTGGCCGACCAAGGCCAGGTTTACAACCTGAACTTGTTATTACCCGACCCAGGATCTTACCGTTTAAGCATAACCTACGCTAACAACGCTACCCTTTATCGTAGTAATGGTGGGGTAAGCGGGTATCCGTTTGGTAATGATATTTTTGCCATTACCCGCAATAATGCCACGCTGGCCACTAACCCATCAGACACAACAGCTTACCGGAGCTTTTACTATTACTTTTTTGATATGAAAGTAGCCAGTGCCGGCTGCGCCTCGGTAGCCAGGGTTCCGGTTGTAGCCGCCAGTCCGGTAATTACTCAAAACGGCACTACGCTGGTATCAAACTTTACGGCTAACAACCAGTGGTATTTAAACGGCGTGCTCGTACCCGGCGCTACCGGTCAAACCTATGTGCCCGCTCAGAGCGGCAATTACCAATTAAAAAATGTATTGGTAACCGGCTGTACAGCTATATCGCCTGTATATACTTATATAAAGAGCGATGCGGCAACCAATACACCAACCGCCATCAGACTGTCGGCTTACCCGGTGCCTGCCACTACGGAGCTTAATGTGAGCTTTATAGCCGATGCTGCCAGCGACATGACACTATCATTGGTAAACACACTAGGCAAAACGGTTTACAGTAATAAAGCCAGTATACAGGCCGGCAGTTACAGTACCACTTTCAGCGTATCAAACCAACCAGCCGGAACTTATATTCTACGCGTATTGCTTGGACAGAAAGCCTACAGTGCCAAGGTGATTATTATAAAGTAAAGAGGTGTTATAAAACAAAGGAGGCCGGTTATCATCAACCGGCCTCCTTTGTTTTTATAGTGTTAGGAAACAAGCCTACGGTGTTAGCAACTAAATGCTTTAGGCCAGTTTCACAATTTTTCTGTAATTAGCTCACTAAGATAAATACTTGCCTACAATAGGCATTCTGCGGCCCATACCAAAAGCTTTGGGCGATACCCGCAAAATGGGCGGTGTTTGATATCGCTTATGTTCGGCCGTGTTTACTAATTTAATTACCCGGCGTACCGTTGTCTCATCGTAACCCGACTGAATGATCTCGGCTGATGACAGGCGCTTTTCGATATATTCCACAAGGATGGTATCCAGCGTATCATAATCGGGCAGCGAGTCACTATCTTTCTGATCGGGGCGCAACTCTGCTGATGGTGGCTTAACGATGGAGTTTTCGGGGATAATTTCGCTGTTACGGTTGATGAATTTAGCCAGTTGGTAAACCTGCGTTTTGTATACATCGCCCAAAACGGAAATGCCGCCGCACATATCACCGTAAAGGGTGCCGTAACCTACTGCTGCCTCGCTTTTGTTAGAGGTGTTTAATAAGATGTAACCAAATTTATTACACATTGCCATCAATACCACCGCACGGCTGCGGGCTTGTAAATTTTCTTCGGCAATGTTAAATGGCAGGCCGTCAAACTGTGGGTGCAGGGCGGTTTCAAAGGCATCGGTAATATTCTTAATTTCTACCGTCTCCGTTTTGCAACCCAGATTCTTAATCAGATCTTCGGCGTCGGTTATGGAGTGGCTGGTTGAGTATTTAGATGGCAGCAGCACGGCCATCACGTTCTCAGCACCTAAAGCCTCTGCGGCCAAAGCACAAACCACTGCAGAGTCTATACCGCCCGAAAGTCCCAATATAGCTTGCTTAAAACCTGATTTATAAAAGTAATCACGAATGCCGAGTATTAAACCCTGATAGATCTGCTCGATGTCGCTTTGTCGTTCGGGCATTAAAGTTGCCGGCTGGGCAGGCGTAACGGTAGCATCGTCGTTTAAGGTATAGTAGGCCAGCTTTTCTTCAAAGTAAGGTAGCTCGTCCACCAAGTTACCATCACTACCAAAAACCAGTGAGCCACCGTCAAAAATAATTTCGGTTTGGGCTCCAATATGGTTTACGTAAAATAACGGTAGTTTATAACGCTTTGCATTATTCCCTAAAATGGCAATGCGCTCTTCATCATGGTTATAAGCAAACGGCGAAGCTGCAATATTTATCATTACATCGGGCTTTTGCTCTATCAGTTTATCCATTGGCCGTGTAATGTACAGCGGGTTTTCTATAGTATTCCACAAGTCCTCACATATAGTAAGCGCTATGCGGCGGCCTTTATATTCTACACACTGAAACTCTGTTTCAGGTTCAAAGTAGCGATATTCATCAAATACGTCGTAATTTGGCAATAACGCTTTGTTAACTACCTGTTGCACCTTACCATCGGCAATAAAATACGCTGAGTTATGCAAGTCCTTGCCGCCCTTGCTTTTATACTTATTAGGTGTTGGGGTACCAATTATGCAAGCAATGCCTTCACATGCCGCAGCAATTTGCTGGGCCGATTGTTCGCACAGGCCAATAAATTCTTTAAATTCCAGGAAGTCGCGGGCCGGATAACCACTTAGGCATAGCTCAGCAAATACCACCAGATCGGCTCCGTTTTGACGTGCCGTATTGATAGCCTCAATAATTTTAGCGGTATTGGAGTCAAAATTACCAATGTGGTAATTTAGTTGTGCGAGTGCAATTTTCATAGTATGCATTTATTAGATGGAGTTGCCAATAATAAATGCAACCCAAAACCTTTAATTTTGTTGAAAGTAATATGACGATACTCTACAGCGGCAAATTAAAACAATTTTATGCGCTTTTTTTAGCGGCAACTTTGATAACGGCTTGCGAGCAGGACAAGAATAAGGTTGATATCAGCAACATTAAGCTCGAAGTACATATTGAGCGTTTTGATCACGACTTTGATATGCTCCGCACCCGGCCCATGCCGCAACAGGTTACCGTACTTCAAAAAAAATATGGCGATTTTTACCAGGATTACATAGAACGCATACTGGAAGTGGGCAACATTGCTGATACCAGCTACTTTGCCGACCTCCGGCAGGTGGTTAGCGGAAAGCCATACATGGATCTGAAACATGAGGTTGACTCGGTTTATCCTAACCTGGATAAGCAAGAAGAAGGGTTGACCGATGCTTTCAAACGTATTAAATATTATTTTCCGGCTAAACAACTGCCAAAAGTATATGCTTACTTTTCAGGTTTTCAGGCGCAAACCACATTGGGGAATGGTTATTTTGGAGTAGGGCTCGATATGTTCCTGGGTGCAAAATCAAAATTTTACCCGGCGCTGGTTAATACATTTCCACACTACCTTTCGCGCCGGTTTACGCCTGATAATATGGTGCCAAGAATAATTGAGGGTATTATACGTGAAGACATGTTCCCTGAGAGCGGCAACGATAAATCTTTACTGGCTAAAATGATTTACGAGGGCAAAATGATGTACCTGATGGATCAATTGTTGCCTGATGTGCCCGACACCACAAAAATTGGTTATACCAGGCAACAATTGGAGTGGTGCCAGGCTTTTGAAAGCAATGTATGGGGTTACTTTTTGGAAGAAAATCTGTTATACGAAACTGATTACATTAAACTGCAGAAATACCTTAACGAAGCTCCCTTCACCCCTGGCCTTGGTGAAAAAAACGAGTCGGCACCTAAGCTGGCTGTTTGGACCGGCTGGCGCATTGTCCGTCAATACATGATTAAACACCCCGATACCACCTTACAGCAGCTATTAGCAATGACCGATGCACAGAAGGTATTGAATGATGCAGGGTACCATCCCAAGTAAAGATGATAAAATAAAAAAGAGCTTTCTGAAATTATCAGAAAGCTCTTTTCTTTTATAGATTAAAGTGTGGTTACGCTTTTAAAATTGCAAAAACACCTTTCAAGGCAATTAAAATACCAATTACTAAGATGATGTTTGAAACGCTGGTGAATAAAAATCCGTGACCAAAAGCTTGGTCTAAGAAACGGAAAAATACACCTACAGTGCCCACAATGATGGCAACCGTTAAAATTGCATAGATATTGATTGAGTTTGCCTTTTCCATCGAGCTCATAGTGATTTCAATTATGTTGTCGCAAAAATAAAAATGTTTAGCTAATATCGGGCAACTCATTGCATATTTTTAACAGGCTTTATCTGCACGGCATCTTTCATTACATAACGCTTTACCAACAGCCATACACCTACCCCAGCTAATATGAAAACCCATAGGTTGGTAAGGCCTATTATGAAGGATGCAAACAACTGCCAGCCATTGGCCAAAGCAAATGTAAACTGTTTAAAAAATGAAATTTGGTAAGCGCCCGGATCGTCGTTTGCAATGTTCTCTTTCATAACTACGTCGCTTTGGTAAAGACTCATATCAACCACGCTGTTTCGAGCAGCGTCATCAATACGTTTATTATTAATCTTTTCATCAACCATATCATCTTTTAGCATCAATACGGCTGCCGGGTCTTTAATTTTTATCTTCCCTGTCTTTTGCTGGCTGATGAGTTGCGTACGACTGTTTAGTTTCAATTGCGACGACAGGTAATCCAGTGTGCGATCTTCAATGTCCATGCGCCTGGCCTTTACATGTAGCCCAAGTTTGCCAACACGTGTCATAAATTGCTCCAAGCTATCTGACGGGATCTTGACTGCAATACTCGCCGTGGTATGCAAAACAGATACGCGTTGCAGAGAGTCGCTGCTCAAAAGCATATCCTGCGATCTAACCTCTTCTGACTGCATTTGATGATGCATTACCATGCCATGAAATTTATTCGTAAGATTCACAATGTGCTCACTGGCAGCCGAAACATCTTTAACTTTCATATCCATGTCGGCCGTTTTAACCAATTTTGTAGCGGTACTGTCGGCTGCAACCGTATCGGCGGCGCTGCTTGCACTATTGTTAACGGGTTCGTAATTGCTTCTCCCTTTGCAGGCTCCCAGCAGGCAAAGCGCGGCCAGGAGCACTAATAAGTTACTCATTTTCATTTGGTTAAGTTTAAAGGTTTTGTTATTGATACACCGAAACCCAAAAAAGTAACCTATGTTTGGCTTGTGTGATAAGTTTGTTACGTAAGCAAAATAGTCCAGGTACTACTAACGAATGGCAAACGCACATCAGGCGCAGATGCGGTTAGCTAAAATTTTGACGCCTTGCCTGCCGGAAACGAAAAAAGCCCCGAGAGTTCGGGGCTTTAAACACATATTTAAGTTTATAATTATCCGTTTGATAATGCCGCAGCACCGCTCACAATCTCAGTAAGCTCAGTGGTGATTGCGGCTTGCCGGGCTTGGTTGTATGAAAGCTTTAACGCCTTCAACAGATCGCCGGCATTTTCAGTCGCCTTGTCCATAGCCGTCATACGTGCGCCGTGTTCAGAAGCATTTGAATCCAGAACGGCACGGTACAACTGTATTTTAATATTCTTAGGAATCAGCTGCTCAACAATAGCTTTCTGCGATGGCTCCAATATGTAATCGGTTTGTTCGGCAGCACTCTTAGTTTTATCGTCGCTTTCTGCTTTTGGCACAGGCAACAACTGCTCAGTTACTAAAAACTGCGTAGCAGCGTTGCGGAAGTGGTTATAAACCAGCTCAACGCGGTCATAATCTCCATTCACAAAGCCCTGCATAACCGACTCTGTAATTTTCGATACGTTAATAAAGTTCAAATCACTGTAAACTTCATTATTATCACCAATTACATTGTAATTACGTTTTAAGTAATAGTCTTGCGCTTTGCGGCCTATGGCTACTATAGATACATTACCTGCTCTCAACTGCTCGCTGTATTTCTCGGCAATAATGTTATTAGCAGCTTTAATGGCATTAGTATTAAAAGCACCTGCAAGTCCGCGGTTTGATGATACCACTACCACCAGTACACGTACAGGCTCACGCTCCTGCAAATAAGGTGATGCGCCATCTTCAATACTGGCCGATAGGTTAGCCAGCATTTCTTTAAGTTTAGTAGCGTAAGGACGCAACTGAACAATAGCATTGGTTGCTCTCTTCAGCTTAGCTGCCGAAACCATTTTCATGGCTTTGGTAATCTGCTGCGTTGAGTTTACAGATGCAATACGGTTTCTTACTTCTTTTAAATTAGCCATCTATTTGAGATGTAAGTATTGAGATATGAGATATGAGCTTAAAACAAGGATTTAAAATCTTGTCTCTATACTCACGTCTCCTATCTCCTATCTAAATATTAATATTTTCCTGTTAGTTCTTTAGCTACCTTTTCCAGTACGCCGGTTAACTGGTCATCAAATTTACCAGCTTTAAGGGCTGCTAAAACTTCAGGATGACGCATTTCCAGCTGGCTGGTAAACTCGCTTTCAAACTCCCTTACCTTGTTTACAGGCACGTTACGCATCAGGTTTTTAGTACCGATGTAAATAATGGCAACTTGTTTTTCAACAGATACAGGTGAGTACTGACCTTGTTTAAGGATCTCTACGTTACGGGCACCCTTATCAATCACGTTTTTAGTAGCCGCATCCAAATCAGAACCGAATTTAGAGAAAGCCTCTAACTCGCGGTATTGTGCCTGGTCAAGCTTTAAGGTACCGGCAACTTTTTTCATGGATTTAATCTGCGCATTACCACCCACACGTGATACCGAAATACCTACGTTGATAGCCGGACGCACACCTGCGTTAAACAGGTTCGACTCCAGGAATATCTGACCGTCGGTAATTGAAATTACGTTAGTTGGGATATAGGCAGATACGTCACCAGCCTGTGTTTCGATGATTGGCAATGCTGTTAACGAGCCACCGCCTTTTACCAGGTGTTTGATTGAATCTGGCAAATCGTTCATCTCACGGGCAATCTCATCATTTGCGTTGATTTTGGCCGCACGTTCTAACAAACGGCTGTGCAAATAAAACACGTCACCAGGATAAGCCTCACGGCCCGGTGGACGGCGAAGTAATAATGATACCTCACGGTAAGCAACAGCTTGTTTAGACAAATCATCATAAACAATTAGTGCCGGACGACCGGTATCACGGAAGTACTCGCCTATAGCAGCACCTGCAAATGGCGCAAAGAACTGCATTGGAGCAGGCTCAGCAGCACTGGCAGCCACAACGATGGAGTAAGGCATAGCACCGTTCTCCTCAAGCGTGCGTACAATGTTGGCAACAGTTGATGCCTTTTGACCACAAGCTACATATATACAAATTACCGGTTGGCCGGCAGCATAAAATTCTTTTTGATTGATGATGGTATCGATACAAACCGCAGTTTTACCAACCTGGCGGTCACCAATAACCAACTCGCGCTGGCCACGGCCAATAGGAATCATTGCATCGATAGCTTTGATACCAGTTTGCAATGGCTCAGTTACCGGCTGACGGTAAATAACACCAGGAGCTTTACGCTCCAGAGGCATGTCATAAGTAGCACCGGCAATAGGGCCTTTGCCATCAATTGGCTCGCCCAGAGTGTTCACCACACGGCCAAGCATACCTTCACCTACTTTTAAAGAGGCAATTTTGTTGGTACGTTTAACGGTATCACCTTCCTTTACTTCGTCATACTTACCCAACAATACCACACCCACGTTATCTTCTTCCAGGTTAAGTACGATACCTTGCAAGCCGTTATCAAATTCAACCAACTCGCCTGATTGAACTTTTGTTAAGCCATAAACGCGGGCAATACCGTCGCCTACCTGAAGCACAGTACCCACTTCTTCTAATTCAGATTCTGACTTAAAGCCCGACAACTGCTGACGCAAGATGGCCGATACTTCGTCTGGTCTAACCTCTACCATTTTAATGTTTTATTTTTAGTATAAGTGTCTATAAATTATTGTATCACCTTTTGGGCGAATTCTTTTCTCATTTTCTGCAGGCTTGTTGAAACTGATGTATCAATTTGGCGGTCGCCTACAGTTAATATAAAACCACCAATTAACGATGCATCAACCTTAGCCAGCAGTTGCACCTCTTTACCACCAAGGCTTTTCACCTCGCTGATAATTTGCTGCTTATTAGCTTCAGAAAGCGGTGCTGCAGAAACTACTGTAGCTTTTACTACTTCCTTTTTAAGATTATACTGATTCAAGAACTCCTGGGCTGTAGGATATAAAATCTCACTGCGGCTCTTATCCACCATAATCTTAAAGAAAGCGTCGGTGTTAGGATTTACCTTGCCAGTAAATATGGCCTGCAGTATTTTTGTCTTTTTATCGTGCGAAACAATAGGGTTGCGCAACACAGCTTGCAGTTGGCTATTAGCCTTAACTGTTTGCACAAAAAAGGCCATATCATCCTTAATGGCTTCTAAAGCATTTCTCTCCTCCGCCAAATCAATCAACGACTTTGCGTACCGGTATGCAACTGTTATTTCTGACATTCTATTGAGTTGTCGGTTGGTGGTTATTGGCTGCCATTGTAATTACTTACAACACGCAACTTTAAACTCGCAACTTATTTTATCGTTACTTCTTTTAATAAATCGGCTACTAATGCATCTTGCGCTTGCTGATCAGAAATCTCTTTGCGTAAAATCTTCTCTGCAATTTCTACAGATAAGGTTGCAACCTGGTTTTTCACATCGGCCATAGCAATCGCTTTAAGGCTGTTGATTTCGAGGCGTGCATTTTCAATCATACGGGCACCTTCAACATTAGCAGCATTTTTAGCCTCGTTCACTATCTGATCTTTCAGCTGGCGGGCTTCGCGTAAAATTAAATCACGCTCGGCACGGGCTTCTTTTAACAGTTGCTCGTTCTCATTGGTTAAACGCGCCATTTCTTCCTTAGCTGCCTCTGCTTTCAATAAAGCGTCCTCAATTGAACGCTCACGATCGCCGATAGCGGCCATAATTGGCTTCCAGGCAAATTTGCTCAGTAAGAACAACAGTATTAAGAATGCTACTGCGGCCCAAACCACAAAGCCTAAATGATCATTTAATAAACCTTCGAATAATTGTTCCATTTATTGAATATTGTTATCTAAACAACACTTTTTAACTTTATAAAAACCTTACCTGCCGCCAACCGCTGCAAGTAAGGTTTTATTTTTTGCCGGGATGATTATTTACCCAACAGTGCAACTACCACACCGAACAGTGCAACACCCTCAATAAGAGCGGCAGCGATGATCATTGCAGTTTGAATTTTTGAAGAAGCTTCAGGCTGACGAGCAATACCTTCCATGGCTTTGCCACCTACCTGACCGATACCGATACCTGCACCGATAACCGCTAAACCTGCACCTAATGCAGCAATACTTCCAGTCATGTTTGTTAAATTTAAAAGTTAAATATAGTGTATAATTATTTACAAATTAGTGGTGATGCTCCTCAACTGCGGTACCAATAAACAGCGCAGTAAGCATGGTAAAAATAAACGCTTGTAAGAATGCTACTAGTAACTCCAGCACATCCATAAATAGTACGAATACGATAGATACCGGCGCAATCCACAACGTTTTGAAAATGAAGATCAACGATATCAAACTCAACACGATGATGTGACCTGCCGAAATGTTAGCATACAAACGTATCATTAATGCAAACGGACGAGAGATTACACCGATCAGCTCCACCGGGATCATGATAGGATATAACCAAACCGGTACAGGCGGCATAAAAATGTGTTTCCAGTAGTATTTGTTAGCGCTGAAGTTTACCACTATCAATACAATGAAAGCCATTACAAACGTAAGCAGAATATTACCCGTAACGTTAGCACCTCCTGGGAATACCGGAATCAAGCCCATCAGGTTATTGATCCAGATAAAGAAGAATATGGTTAACAAAATAGGCATATAACGCTGGTAACGGTAACCAATATTAGGGCGGGCAATTTCATCACGCACAAACATAATAACCGGCTCAATAAGCGATTGCAAACCTTTTGGCGCTTTACCTTCACGCTTTTTATAAGCAGCGGCAACAGTAAAGAAGATCACGAACAATATGATACCGGCTAACCACATAGCCAATACGTTTTTCGTGATCGAGAAATCGTAAATATGCTTTGAGGCTTCCTTATCAACTTCGCCGGCGGCATTTACTACCCTTATCTTATCTTCTACCAGTTTGTAGGTATAGAACTTAGCCTGATAAGCCTCATGCCCGTGGTGAAAATTTGCTGCCGAGAAAAATTCAGTTCCCTTGTCGGTAAAAAGAATAATTGGCAACGGCAATGATGTTTCACCCCACAAGTGCCAATAGTGCGAGTCGGCAATGTGCTCCAGAATTGCAGTGGTTGGATTGAAGGCTTCCTGTTCTGCATTTTTAGCCTCTGCGGATGCTTCTTCGTGTTGTATAGCGAAAGTTTTACACGTGGTTAGTGTAAAAAGAACACCTAAAATTAACCGAAGGAATATTTTTTTTGAGTTCAAAATGTGCCTAAAATCCATTAATTGCGAGATTTTTACTTTTTATTTTGGACGCGCAAGTTACTCAACAAACTGTAAATTTCAAAGGCTGTGTATAAGAAATATAGATAAAAATAGTTGAGTACAAAAACAATGTCGTTTACCTTGTATCTGTGCGTGTAAATAAGGGCTATTGTCATGCACAAAAGCAGTTTTAGTGTAGTGGCTCCTAAAAACACTTGTCCGCCCAGTGTGCCGTTTTTTTGCTGAGCCCATATCACACTTAGGCTAATCAGGAACGTTAGTGATGAAAAAAACTGGAAGATGAGCCAAAAGCCCGGGATAAGCCAGGCCGCGTTACCTGCATAATTGATCAGCGCAGGTGGCAGCCCAATGGCTAGGGTAGTTATACCAAAGGCAATAAAAAATCTTTTCAATCTTTAACGGATTTGATGACCAGGTACAACGAAATAAAAACTCCGGCCAGTGACATAGCCGCCGTAACCCAGGGCGTAGCATGTGCGCTGCGTTTATCAATTTCATATCCCACAAATGATAAAACACCAATTATGGCAATCATTTGAAACGCAATTCCCGTATACTTTATATAATCGTTAGCAGGCTTATTCATTTAAGGTATTGTAGCTAATGCTATTATTAGCCTACAAATTTATGAAACGGTTACATAGTATTTAGTAAATTAGCCAGGCTTTTTATAAAACCCGATTTAGTGTTCAAGGATATCAAAAAAATAATGCCGCTAACGGTTACCGCCCTGCTTATGCTGGTGGTTGGCTGTTCGCTCGAAAAGGAAAGCGCCGTAAATCGCGGACTACAAAACTTAACCGCACGTTATAATATACTTTTTAACGCCAATGAGCTGCTCAGGCAGAAGCAGGAAACCTATGCCACTACCTTTGTAGATGATTACGATCAGTTGTTAAACGTTTATCAGGATACGGCATCGCACCTGGCAACCGGCGATAAAGACCTGGAAGCCGTTGTTGCTAAAGCTAACGCCATTATTAGTATTAAAGAACAGAGCCATTATATAGGCGATGCTTATTTGTTGTTGGGTAAGGCAGCCCATTTAAATGCCGATTATTTTAATGCCGTAGAGTACTTTGGTTATGTGATCCGTTCGTTTGCCAACAAACCCGACCTGGTGCAAGAGGCGCGTGCCTGGCAAATACGCTCGTATGTATATCTGGATCAGTTAGGTCTTGCTAAAAACGTACTGGATACCGCTTTGCTTAATGCTACGCCAAAAACAAAGACCCAAACGGGTTACATTTACGCTGCTGGCCTACAATATTACACAGCAGCACAAAACTATCCGGAGGCCATTAACATGGCGCAAAAGGCTATTGAGCTAAGCAAGCAAAACCAGCTACGCTTAAGGTGGACATTTATTTTGGCGCAACTACAGGAACTCACCCGCCAACCCGCCGATGCTTATACCAATTACACACGAGTTGTTAAAAGTAATGCCCCGTTTATAATGGCATTTAATGCTGAGCTGAACCGCATCCGCATTGAGGATACCCAAAACGGCCGCCACTTGAGCCGGGCCGACCGCCTTAAAAGCCTTTTGCGTAACGAAAATAACGAAGAGTTTACTGATCAGATCTACTACCAGTTGGGCGAGTTGGCGCTTACCGATAACAAGACCGACGAAGCGATCAAAAACTATAACCAGTCTATTAAGAGCAGCCTTAAAAATCAAACACAAAAAGGTCTGAGCTATTTGCGCCTGGCCGATATTAGCTTTAAAACTAATGGCGACTATGCGAAGGCCAAGCAATACTATGATAGCACCCTGCTCAATTTATCACCCAATTATCCTGGGTACCAAACCATACGCAAAAAGGCCGATAACTTGCAACTACTGGCCGATAGGCTGCAAACCATTGCCCGTGAAGATACCCTGCAAGCCTTAGCCAAATTAGATGAGCCGGCACGCGCACAACGTATTGCTGAGCTTACCCGTGTACAAGGGCAGCAGTTAGCCGCTAACAACACAAACGCTAATTCTCCATACACCACCACCAATGCGCAACCCATGTTAGATGACAATACGGCTGTGCAAGGCCCCCCTTCTAACGCCGGAAGCGGCTTTTACTTTAACAACGTAAACGCGGTGAGCCAGGGGTTTACGGATTTTAAGCGCAAATGGGGCAACCGCAAGTTAGAAGATAACTGGCGCAGAAGCGTACGTTATAATAGCGACATTACCACCAATACCTTAAATACTACACAAAACGTTGACCCTGCCGTACTGCCCGGCTTAACACAAAAAAGCACTGCCGATGTGGTAACCACCAATTACCGCCAGCAGCTGGAGCAAAACATTCCGCTTACACCGGCTTTAATGGCGCAATCTAACTTGCGTATTTATAATGCATACTTGGACCTGGCCGTATTTTACCGCGATGTGCTGAACGACAAACCAGAGGCTATTGCCATTTATGAGCAGCTGGTTAAGCGTTTCCCTAAAGATGAAAATTTAGCGGCCAGCTACTATAACCTGTACCGTTTGTATGCTGATGTAGATAAGGCGAAATCAGATGAGTACAAAAACATGCTTATTGCGCAGTTTCCGCAAAGCACCTATGCCAAGGTCATTACCGACCCGGATTACGCCCGCCGCATGAACGATCAGGATGCTGAGCTAAGCTATTTTTATAATAAGCTATATGATGAGTATGCAGCACGCCAGTACCCACAGGTAATTATCCATGCCGATGACTTGCTGAAACAAAACCCTGATAACAAGTTTGCCGCACAGATTGCCTATTTACGCGCTATAGCATCGGGCCATCAGGAAAAAGTAACACCTTTCCAGAGCGAATTGCTTCAGATAGTAAACAAATATGCTAATGATGAGCTGATTACGCCTTTAGTAAGACAGCACCTGGCTTACATTGACGCCAACATGACGGAAATGGCTGCCCGCAAATTTGCCATTATTGACAGCGACCCAAACGCCGCCAGCTTTATACCAGCTCCGGTTGTGCAACAACCGTTGGCAGCAGCAACCCGTTCGCAACCTGCGGTTAAGGAACCAACCCAGCCCGCAGTGGCAAAGCCGGTTGAAAAAGCTGCAGTAACAGAGCCAGTTGTTAAGCAGCCCTCCGTAAATGCGGCTGCAACACCTCGCATACCGCCGCCAGCTGCTCCATCTATCTTCAATAACCGCGACAGTACAAATTATTACTTTGCCATTAATGTAAACAGCGGTACTACCAACCTGGCTTCATCAAGGTTTGGGGTTGGGCAGTTTAACCGCACCAGTTACCAGGGTAGCGCTATTAAGCACCAGCTTAAACCTGTAGGGACCGATAACCAGCTCATTTATGTGGGCCGTTTTAATAACTTAGAGGATGCTAAAGCCTACGCGCGTAAAATTGTACCGTTAATGCCGCAGATAATGAAGGTGCCGGCCGATAAATACAGCTTTTTTATCATCACTCAAGAAAATCTGGATAAATTAGCCGACCGAAAATTACTGGATAGCTACGTTGAGTACTATCAGAAAAACTTTTAAGCATGATTGTTAAGCTCTCTAAACCCGAAATACGCAGTTATAACTGGCTCATCTGGAAAATAGCCCTGGGCTGTCTGGCCTTCTTTATATTAATTATAGCGCTTACTGCCTTCGGCGTATTTGGTCCCCTGCCCTCTTTCCGCGATTTGGAGAATCCAAAAAGTAACCAGGCTTCTGAAATAATGTCATCTGATAAAAAGATTTTGGGTAAATATTACGTGCAAAACCGCTCAAACGTAAGTTACAGCCAAATATCGCCAAATGTGATACATGCACTGGTAGCCACTGAGGATAATCGTTTTTACAATCACTCAGGTATTGATTTTGGCCGCGCTTTCACCATTATCTTTTATAACTTAATTGGTAAAAAACAAGGTGGCAGTACCATTACGCAACAGCTGGCACTTAATCTTTTTTCAGAGCGTTCGCATGATCGTCTTACCCGTATCAGGCAAAAACTACAGGAATGGGTTATTGCCGTACGCCTGGAGCGCAATTATACCAAGGAAGAAATCATTACCATGTACCTCAACACGGTAGATTTTGGCGCTTATAATACGTTCGGCATTAGTTCGGCTGCGGCTACCTACTTTAATACCACGCCAGATAAATTGACACCCGATCAGGCCGCCTTGCTCATTGGCATGGTAAATGGCCCCGGTATTTATTCACCTATACGCCACCCCGAAAATGCTATAACCCGTCGCAATTTTGTATTACGCCGCATGACCGAAGAGGGTTATTTAAGCGATGGCCAGGCCGAGGAATATAAAAGCAAATCTCTTGGTTTGAACTTTCACCCCAGTGACCATAACGAAGGATTGGCCACTTATTTCCGCTCGGTACTGAAAAAGGATGTACAACGCATACTGAATGAGCAGGACCTGCATAAATCTGACGGAACGCCTTACGATCTTGACCGCGACGGATTAAAAATATACACTACCCTTAACTACACCATGCAGCAGTATGCCGAAGAGGCGCAAAAAGAATACATGAAACAGCTGCAGCAGCAATTTAACCAGCACTGGCGCGGCCGCAGCTTATGGAAAAGTGTTCCGGATTTTGGTATGCTGATGGATCAGGGCATGAAACGTTCAGACCGGTATAAATCTTTAAAGCAACAGGGCAAGTCTGACGAGGAAATCAGGCAGGATTTTAACACGCCAACCAGTATGAATTTATTTACCTGGCATGGTAATATTGACACCACCATGAAACCGGTTGACTCGGTAGTATATTGTAAAATGTTGTTACGTAACGCCATGATGAGCATGGACCCTACCACAGGCTATGTTAAAGCATGGGTGGGCGGCATCAACTACGAGCATTTTAAATACGACCAGGTAAAGATGGGTACGCGCCAGGTAGGCTCAACTGCCAAGCCGTTTACCTACTCGGTAGCTATCGAGAATGGCTTTTCGCCATGTATGCAGGTAAATAACGTACCCGATACCATTTACAATTATGGTAAACCCTGGGCACCTGGCTCAAATCCGTCAGAGACTGTACATGGTATGATTACCCTGCGCAAGGCACTGGCGCGTTCGCAAAACTGGGTAACGGCACACGTAATGAAAGAAGTTACGCCGCAGCCCGTTGCTGACCTGATTAAAAAGATGGGTATTACCAGCAATGTTCCGGCTTATCCGTCTATCTGTTTAGGCACATTTGATGCCTCATTATATGATATGACCGGTGCCTACGGCGTGTTTGCCAACGAAGGATTGTGGACCGAGCCTACCTATTTACTGCGTATTGAAGACAAGAACGGCAACTTGTTATATGACCATAAAGCCCGCGTTGTACAAGCCATGAATCCGCAAACAGCCTATGTAATGACCTATATGTTAAAAGGCGTGGTTGATGAAGGTACAGGTTGGCGCTTACGCAGCAAATATGGCTTACGTAATCCTATTGGCGGTAAAACCGGTACTACCCAAAATAACTCCGATGGCTGGTTTATTGGGATAACCCCTCAACTGGTAACCGGTGTTTGGACGGGCTGCGAAGACCGAGCTATTCACTTCCGCTCTACTAACCTGGGTGAGGGCGCCAACTCTGCCCTCCCTGTTTTTGCATTGTATATGAAGAAGATTTATGCCAACCCCTCCTTAGGCATTAAGCAAAATATTGATTTTGCGCAACCTAAAAGCGGCATCAACGTTACGCTGGATTGTAATGCTTACGGGCAGCAGCAACAGGAAGCAGCCGAGGTAGACAATAAACTGGGCTTTTAAGCCGTAGCGTAAACAATACTTCATACAAACGCCCGTTCAAATTTTGTTTGAATGGGCGTTTGTATTCTGCTACAGTTGAAACAAAAGTAAACGTAATTACATTTATTAACAGATGTTAACAACTCTTGTGCTTCGCCATTAAAGGGTTTGAGGATGATATGTTTGACTATAAAGAAGCATTAAAAAAGATACCGCATAAACCTGGTGTTTACCAATACTGGGATGACAGTAATGAACTAATTTACATTGGTAAGGCTAAAGATCTGCGCAATCGGGTATCATCTTACTTTGTTAAAGACCACCAGCTTAGTTCCAAAACGCGGGTATTGGTGTCAAAAATCCGCAATATTACTTTTACCATTGTTGATACAGAGGTAGATGCCTGGCTGCTCGAGAACAGCTTAATTAAAAAGCACAAGCCTAAGTACAACATAGATTTAAAGGATGACAAGACCTACCCCTGGATTGTTATTAAAAACGAGCGTTTCCCCCGCATTTATTGGACACGTAATATTGTGCGCGATGGCTCCAAATACTTAGGACCTTATCCTTCGGTAAGCATGATGCATACCATATTGGGCGTAATACGCGAAACCTATGCGTTACGCACCTGTAATTTGGCCTTAACGCCCGAAAATATTAATGCCGGTAAATTTAAGGTTTGCCTCGAGTATCAGTTGGGCAATTGTAAAGGCCCCTGCCAAAACTACCAAACCGAAGATGACTACAACCGTAGCATCAACGAAATAATGGATATATTGAATGGAAAGATTGGTAGTGTACTGAAAGATCTGAAACGTGATATGGAAGGGGCCGCTTCTAATCTTGACTTTGAACTGGCGCACAGGTTAAAGCGCAAATATGATTTACTCATCAACTATCAAAGTAAATCTACTGTTGTTAATTCGTCTATCACCGATGTTGACGTATTTAGTATCGCCTCTGATGAGAAGCATGCTTTTGTGAACTTTTTGAAGGTAATGAACGGTACAATTACCCAAACACAAACCATAGAGTTAAAAAAGCGGCTGGATGAAAGTGATGCTGAATTGCTGACTTTTGCTATATCTGAGTTTAGGACGCGGTTTAACAGCAAATCGAAAGAAATTATTGTGCCCTTTGAGATTGAACTGGTTGATGACAATATAAAGTTTACGGTACCTAAACTGGGCGAAAAAAGGAAATTGCTTGACTTATCACAAAAGAATGTGCATTTCTTTAAACGCGATAAGCTGGAACAATACGAGAAATTAAATCCCGATGTGCGCACCGAACGCCTGCTTACGCAAATGATGAAAGACTTGCGCATGAACCAGCTACCGCGTCATATTGAGTGTTTTGATAACTCAAACTTTCAGGGAAAGTACCCGGTATCGGCCATTGTGGTATTTAAAGATGCCAGGCCTTCCAAAAAAGATTACCGCTTTTTTAATGTAAAAACGGTTGAGGGGCCTAATGACTTTGCTACCATGGAAGAGGCCGTGTTCCGCCGCTACCGCCGGTTGCTGGATGAAGGCACGTCATTACCGCAACTGGTGATTATTGATGGTGGCAAAGGCCAGCTTTCTGCCGCTTTAAAGAGTTTAAAATTGTTGGGCATCGAAAAACAGTTAACTGTGATAGGTATTGCCAAACGGCTCGAAGAAATTTTCTATCCAGGCGATCAGTACCCTTTATACCTTGACAAACGCTCCGAGTCATTAAAAATAATACAGCAACTGCGTGACGAGGCACACCGCTTCGGTATCACTGCCCACCGTAAAAAACGCGACAAAGGCACGTTAGCCACAGAGCTGGAACTTGTACCTGGTATTGGTCGTCTATCAGCCGAAAAGCTGCTCAAATACTTCAAGTCTGTTAAGAAAATTCGAGAAGCCAGCCTTAATGAATTACAGGAAGTTGTAAACCTAAAACAGGCGCAGGCGGTGGTTAACTATTTCAAACAGGATGAGGCCGTTGCCAGCGAGTAATAAATAACTAAATAATAAAAAAGCCCTTGCTATGCAGCAAGGGCTTTTTGTTATTTAAGGATGTGAGTAAGCAAGCAATCACTTAACCATCAACTCTTTTGATTAGTGCTGCCATAAGCCAAGTTCCCAATCCATTAACGATTTCTTTACTTTTTCAGATTCATAAAGCTTATCGATGCCTTGCGCATAATCTTTTATACGCTCGTCTTTTTGATTGGATACTTTAACAATTACACTGGCAAATAAGCGTTTCATGAACACGTCATCAAAGCTTAAACCGGTGGCATCGTTGTTGCGACTTACCGCTTCTTTAGAAGCTAACACTTGGCGCGCTTCTGGGAAGTAAATCCAGAAAACCGGCTGAAAATCGGTATCGATACCAGCAGCCTTAATTTTCATTAAAGGCGCAATACCTATAATACGCGGCTCAAAAATTGAGCGTTGTCTGTCAAAAACCCAGTCTTCCTTAATACGGAAACGAATTACACTATCAGGGTTAAAATCACCGGCTTGTAACTTAGAGCCAATTTTATTGCCCTGCGCATCAAATTGATCAACTACCGCACTATCTGCCAGGCGGGCTTTAGCTTTGCCCGGGGTAAGCGGTACGGCAAAACCGTCTCCGTTAGGATCATCCTTACTCGGGTTAGGATCATAAGCAGTAAGCTCACCGGCATCTACAGCTTCCATCAGCACATCAATTAACCTGGCTTTCGGTGAACCTAAGTACTGGTTCATCTTCTCGCGCAGGTCAAGCTCGCGCCAAACACGCTTCGAATACACAACGTCAGCTTCGCGCAGGTTAGCATATGGAGTAACGCGGGCACTTAAAATGTTGGCTTTTTTGTAATAGCCATCCATTGGCCGCTCAAAAGGCTTAGCTTTTTTAGCCGTATCAACAGCAGGCTGTGCATTAAATGTGGTATTAGCTACATTACTTTGCGTTGCTGCTTTAGTTGTACGTTTACGTGTGGTGCCGCGCCTTTGAGCGTAAGTGCTCAAACAAATTAAACTCAATAGCCCCAGCACAAAAATCTTCCGTCTCATATTTTAAGTTTTTTAATTTGCACTAATGATAATGTCTTTCAAGCCACGTTGTGAACCATCAGGACCAACAGCAATTACACTGGTGAATGCCACACGGGTACCCGGCACAATGCTGGCCATAGCGGCACGCATTTGACCTGATAATTGGTTACCGCTGGTTGACAGTAAAATAGGATCCTGACGTGGTTTCAATATCAACAGGTTAAAACGTTGGATGTTAAAGTTCGCATCAAATTCGAAATTCTCCAGTTTTGCAAACACTCTATCCTGCGCTTTTAAGTTAGCAGTTGAAGTTTGGCCGCCATCTTTACCGCCAAACATCACTACCGGATCTGGTATACGTTTTACGCGGAATAAAGTTGACCCTAAAACCTGAGTTTTTCCGGGAGATGCTTCGCCCGATACGGTTACATTAACTGTACCTGGTGAAGTTACACGAGCAGTAAACGAACCATTAGAACCGCTTACCGATCCGCCCGACATGCTTACACGCAGCTTGTCTTTAGGAATACCCGGCGCTGATACTGACAAAGGGTTAGATACACCGATGTATAAAACGTTCATCTTCTCAGCTGCAACAGTTGCCGATGGTTTTGCTACCTGGTACGTTTGAGGAGCGGTTTTGTATTCTTTAATCGTACCATCGTTTTGGCGCACACGAATAGTGCCTATCCAGGTACGGGTGCCCTCGCCGCTTGTACCGGTGCTGTATGTACCACGGCCTTCGCTTACCTGTAAACGCGAACCGTTTACAGAGATATCAGGATTTGATTTTGAATCAGACGCGGTTAAGAACACTTCAGCTTTATAGGGCTGACCGGCAATAATGTAGCTGCTTGGTGCTACGGCAACCGCCGAAAACTTATCCAAGTTAACTACAGCCTGGTCTACTTTACCTAAAATCTTCTTTACAACTTCCGATTCAGCATTTTTAGCGTCTGCCTGTACCTTAGTTAATGAAGTCATGGCAGCACCCATCGGAATACCATCACCAAAGTAAGCTTCTTCCCATTTCAGTTTTGCGTTGCCTTTTTTAGCTTCTGGCGCATCAGCTGATAAAGACAACTTTGTTGAAGTTCTGTCTTTAGGATCAAGCAGGTTTAGTAACTTTTCGCGGGTCTCGTCAATTTTTTTACGTAGCTCCTCGCCCTTTTTACCGTTAATCATCACTTCAGCAGAGATGTCAAGGTTATCACGGCCTTTCCAGTCGTTAATGTTCTCGTCAAAACCACCGGCTTTGTCAATAAGCACTTTTTTCAGACCTTCAACATAGTCGTCAAGCTCTTTAGCCACTTGGCTAGCCTGCTTAGCTTTATCGTATATAGGTTTTGCTCTATCTGGTTGCTCTTTAAGTTTGGTCTTTTCAAAAGCATCGTAAGTATTATCAATACCGGTTTGTACGTTTGATTTTGATGAAGATAAACTATCACTAATATTTTTAAATGCGTTAAGTAAGCTATCCGGCACGTTTAGTGCCACTAAGCCCAATAAAACCAAGTACAGGATGCCGATCATCCGCTGCCTTGGGGTTTCTTTACCTCCAGCCATGTGTTGTTAGTTGTTAATTTAAATAAATTTTCAAAAGGTTAATTACTTAAATTATCAAACACGTGGCTGGTTCATAGCTGCCAGCATATTACCGTATACAGAGTTCAATGAGCCTAGGTTTTTAGCTAAACGGCCTACTTCATCTTTAAACTGTTTTGAATCATCTAATGACTCGTTGAAGTTATTCATGGTTAAAGACAGGTTCTGGTAAAACTTGTTCATCGATTTTAAGTGAGCGCTTGAATCTTGCAATTCCAGTTCGTAAACAGCATTAAGGGCCGATAAATTTTTGGCCAGGCTGTTTACCTGATCATGATATGCTTTTGAATCAATGTTAGAGTTAGCCATTTCCTCAAGGTTGGCAGAAGCTTTAGAAAAAGCAACGCTAAGGGTATCGTAACTTGCGCCTGCTGCTTTCAATTTAGTAGCAAACTCGTTGGTAGCTGCACCAGCGTCGGCTACCTTAGAAATACTGGCCACTTTATCGCCAAATGTTCTTAAACCTTCGCCCAATGTACCAATCAGTTCGGGATTAATTTTAGCATCGGCAAGCATTTTATCTAATGCAGCAGTATGGCCGGTGCTTACTTGTTGCGGAGCCGCAGCAGCGCGTTTAACTGGCTCGCCGGTATAATCGTCAGCCAATTCAGGATATGCTTTAGTCCAGTCAACTTCGGTAGGTTCAGGTTGTAAACCCAGTAATAAAAATAGGAATGCTTCGGTTAATAAACCAACTGTAATGAAAACTGTGGCAAAAGGCCAGTGCTGTATCTTAAATAACAATCCGACGATTACCACGGATGCACCAATAGATACAATGTTACCAATTCCAAATTTTCCTTTTTTCTTGCCAGCCATAATTAATTAAATTGTTTTGTAGTTTTTAGATGTATGTTTATTTGAGTGTTTGAGCGAATATTAACGTTTGTCTCGGAAATCACGACCTACGAAGTGTGATACACAGCGGAAACCGATGTAAGATTTTGCGGTATCCTGATACTCGTAAGAACGGGTTGCATTTTGCAGGAAGTAGCCAATGTCTTTCCATGAACCGCCGCGTACAACTTTACGTTTCAGCACTTCGGGGTCGCTGGCTTTGGCCTCATAGTTAAACGTAGGCGACATATCATGCACAAAGGTAGAAGCCGCTTCATCAAAGGCAGACTGTGTCCACTCTGATACGTTACCGGCCATATTGTACAAGCCATAATCGTTAGGGAAATAAGAACGTACGTTTACGGTGTATGCGCCGCCATCATCAGTATAATTACCACGGCCGGGTTTAAAGTTGGCCAATAAACAGCCTTTAGCATTTTTGATATAAGGACCACCCCAAGGGTAATCGGTACCGATACGGCCACCGCGCGATGCGTATTCAAACTCAGCCTCGGTAGGCAAGCTGTAAGGCAAACGGTGTGGAAGTCCATGTGCATCTTTAACTGCATCATTTACGCGTGAGCGCCAAATACTGAAAGCACGTGCCTGACGCCAGGTAACGCCTACTACCGGATAATTTTGGTATGATGGGTGCGAGAAATAACCTTCTACCATTGGCTCGTTAGCCGCATAAGAAAAGTCATTTAACCAAACCAGCGTATCAGGATAAACAGGAACAGTATCGCGTAAAATGAAATCTGAACGTTTTTTGGTTTTGTCAAAGCGCTGGTCGGATGCATTGCGTAACACCATCATGGCATAGTTATATTTTAACTGGCGTACGTCAATCTCGTTACGGTCAAACACACGATCATCCCCTTGGTAATACATACCATCAAGCTTACCTGCGTTTGACGCCTGTCCTTTACCTTTACCGCTGCGAAAGACCGGATGTTTACTCACATAATCCCAATTGATGTATTTTTTGCCATTGGCAGATGCATCTTTGGATTTAACATAGTATTTATCGTCATTTAAATAGTTGGTGATAGCAATAGAGTCGCGTACGGTGTTCACAAATTGCTTGTACTGGCTATTGGTTATCTCTGTTTGATCCATAAAAAACGGAGATACCGTAACCTGCTTGGTTTGCGCTATTTGGGCAAAAGTAACATCCTGATCAGTTTGCCCCATCAGGAAAGAACCACCCGGTATGTAAACCATGCCAGCAGGCAATTCTGCTCGGAAAGGTTTGCTGCGTACACCCAACACCTCTCCTTTGTTGCCTGTACCACAACCACTCAAAATCGCCCCTGCTAACAATAACAAAAGAAAGTAACGTGTCTTCATGTTTTGTGCTTAATCTAATAGTCTGTTTTTAAAGCCCCAATATACCTGTTGAAATTAAATTCCAATCAGGTTTATACTTAAATCTATAAATAAAAAATGCCCTTAAAGCTTCAAGCTGCAGCTTACATTATTACTCGTCGAAAATAATAATTAGAAGCACATTCTCAAAGCTTTACGGGCTTATACGGGCAAAGCACCAGCAAGGTTGCGGTGTTTAGATCAAAAAACTCAAGATTTTTACTTATTGGCTTGCTTTACATACTGTTCAATGGCCATTGTCATTGAAGGAGCGCCAGGTGTAGGTGCCGGAATATCCAGTATTAACCCTGCATCTAAAACAGCCTTGTGTGTAGTAGCGCCAAAGGCAGCAATACGGGTGTTGTTCTGCTTAAAATCGGGAAAGTTTTGATAAAGCGACAGGATACTTGATGGGCTAAAAAAAGCGATTACATCATAGAACACCTCTGCAAGATCGCTCAGGTCGCTACATACCGTGCGGAAAAGCACTGCCGGTGTAAAGTTGTAACCGTTCTCCGTCAGGAACTTTTGCGTTTCTTCAGCAGCCACATCAGAACATGGGTAAAGGAACTTTTCGCCTGAGTGCTTTTTCAACACCTCTGCCAAATCGGCTGCGGTTTGTTTACCGAAAAAGATTTTACGTTTGCGGTACTGAATGTATTTTTGGAGGTAAAGGGCAATGGTTTCTGACAAGCAGAAGTACTTCATATCAACCGGAACCTCAAAACGCATTTCTTCGCAAATACGGAAAAAGTGATCGGCCGAGTTACGGCTGGTGAAAATTACTGCTGTAAAGTCGGCAAGGTTAATTCTTTCTTTACGAAAATCTTTAGCCGGTACACCCTCCACGTGAATAAAAGACCTGAAATCAATTTTAAGATTCAGTTTCTTAGCCAGCTCAGCGTATGGATTTTTGTCGTTCTCAGGTTTGGGCAAGGTAACCAATATACTCTTAACCCTTTTCTTTCTGTCTTCCAATTTGTTCTTTCTAACTACCTAAGTGTCTAATTGTTCAGTGCCTTAATCAATATCAAAATGGGGCAAATTTCGAGGGCACAAAGATAGATAAATAAATAAAATTTATGAAATCTAAAGTTTGAAATAATATTTACGCTACTCCTTAAATATTGCCACACAAAGATAACAACCACCAGCAACAAAGCTACGCCCAGTACATATGGTATATATTGCGCTGCCAGCAAGCTAAAACAAAGCGACACAGGCAAAAAAACGAAGGTGATATTAAAATAGGTAAGGTATAAGATCGACGTATATTCGCCTACCAGACGATTTACGTTAAAAACTAAACCTAAAAAACGTAATACGAGCAGCTTTACAGCAAACAGAACAATAATTAGCAATGCAAATGAACCAAACAATTGCACTCCACTAATGCTATAAAACACCTCATAGTAAGCGGTAAGCTGGTACAGAAATAAGCCAAAAGTAACCCCAAACAATATAAAGAGCCCCAAAAACGTCCATGAATTAAGCAGGTTTTCTTCCTTACTTACCTGGGATAGGATGCGATTGTTATAAAAGGACTGCAATACGTTCCTGATATCCTTACTCATGGCCCGGTTTAATACAGCCATGTATACCAGCAAGGTTACAATAATTACAATTACCCACTGGTCGCGCGTGCGGCGGGTGCTGCCTTCACGCAAAATACTTCTTACATTGCCTGCCTGTTTATAAAAGCCGTATTCACTATAAACCTGCGTTTTGAACATACTATCCAAAAACTGGTTGTGACGAAGCGAATCGGGTTGCTTAATATAAATGAGCGACAATGAATCGCCGATAAAGCGTTGCCGGTTAGCCAGAGCGTTGGCAACAGAATCGAGCAGGCCGGCGGCTGCAGGCGGCGGTTGATAGTAGCGGCGTTGCGGTACGCTGTCAGGCTGGGCGTATATGGTACTATCCGTTTGGGCAAACGCAGTTAATCCACACACACACCATAATAATAAACATAATGCAATATACCGCATAGTACTAAACAGCCGGGCTATTAAGCTGCAAAAGTACCTAAAAAAAATCAGCCCTCAAATCAATCATTTAAGGCTAATTGTTATAGCCGCAGTCAAGAAAAAACAAGTAAGTGGAGGCTGCAAGCTTTCCTGCTTACAAACATCTTACAGATAAGTGACGCGCACGCTTTGCTTACTGCCTGTCTTAAATCTTATCTTTGCCGCACATGGCAGGTATTTATATTCATATTCCGTTTTGCAAGCAAGCCTGCCATTATTGCGACTTTCATTTCAGCACCTCGCAAAAATACCGTACGGAGATTGTGGAAGCGCTGGGCAAAGAAATAGCTCTGCAGCAAAATTATCTCAACGGCGCTACTATAGAAACTATTTATTTTGGCGGTGGTACCCCATCGGTGTTAGATGCGGACGAGATTAGTTTTTTGCTGGATACTATCGCATGTCATCACCAGGTTAGCGCAGATGCCGAGATCACACTCGAAGCCAACCCGGATGATTTAACCAAAGAAAAAGTGCTGGCGCTACGGCAAACCGCCATCAACCGCTTTAGCATAGGTATACAATCTTTTTTTGATGAAGATTTAGCTTGGATGAACCGCGCACACCGCGCACAGGAAGCTGAAACTGCTATAAAACGGGTGCAGGATGCGGGCTTCGACAACATTACCGCCGATTTAATTTATGGTTACCCATTGCTTACTTCAGCTAAGTGGGAACATAATATGACCGTGCTATTTGAAATGAATGTACCTCACCTATCGGCATATTCATTAACGGTTGAACCACGCACCGCCCTCGCTTCATTCGTCAAAAAGAAACAAACGCCGCCCATAAATGACCAGCAAAGTGCCGAGCAATTTATACGGCTTATGGAGCGCATGCAACAACAAGGTTTTGAGCATTACGAAATATCTAACTTCAGTAAACCGGGGCAGTACTCGCGACATAATTCCAATTACTGGAAAGGTGTGCCTTACCTGGGCATAGGCCCGTCGGCACACGCATATAACGGCAACACCCGGCAATGGAACGTAGCCAACAATGCACTTTACTTAAAAGCATTAAGCACCAACAGCATTCCGGCCGAAGTGGAAGAACTAACGCCCGAAAACCGACTGAACGAATACATCATGACCTCGGTACGCACCATGTGGGGTTTAAACCTTGATACCCTAAATGGTATACAAAGCGGGGCGTCCGCTATTGTGCTAAAAGAAGCGCAACCTTTCATTCATAAAGGCTGGCTTATGCAGCAGCAGCAAACCCTTACACTTACACAGCCCGGCAAACTTTACGCTGATCATATTGCCGCCGAACTCTTCTTTTAACAGCCGCCCCATACGAGAATTAACGGCTACCGGTTTTAAATTTAGCCGCAACTACTTACACCTTAAAGCGTTAACAAGTATCCCGAATTTGTAAATCTGAACAGCACAGGCAGCCGTATCTTGCTACATACTCACATAAATCTTAGAGACTATGAAAAAATTATTTATCGCGGCTTTTGCTTTAGTAGCTATGGCAACCGCATCTGCAAGTTATGCACAAACAGTAATGGTAGGCGGTGCGCCCATGTACCCTAATAAAGATATTGTTGATAATGCCGTGAACTCAAAAGATCACACTACACTGGTTGCCGCTGTTAAAGCTGCCGGTTTGGTTGAAACGTTGAAAACCACTGGTCCGTTTACTGTATTTGCACCTACTAATGAGGCTTTTGATAAACTGCCTGCCGGCACCGTACCAACCCTGCTAAAACCTGAAAACAAAGCAACGCTAACCAAAGTGTTAACTTACCACGTAGTGGCCGGTCGCTTAAGTGCTGCTAACCTAATGGCCAAAGTTAAAGCAGGCGGCGGTAAAGCCGAACTGAAAACCGTAAGCGGCGGTACATTAACCGCCATGGTTGACGGTAAAAAGCTGTATTTAGTTGACGAAAAAGGCGGTAAATCATGGGTAACAATTGCCGATGTATTTCAAAAGAATGGCGTAATACACGTGGTAAATACCGTACTGATGCCTAATTAATTTGAAGCCAGATCCCTTAATTTTAGCTTATAAAAGCCCGGCTGCCTTGAGCGCCGGGCTTTGTTGTTTTATGTCAGTAACACATCAAAAATAAAGTTATTGAGCAGGCACTTTTAAATTTAGTTAACTTTGTATGTTAAATTGATGTGAATGATATGGGTTTAATACTTTCTCAGATTGACCGGGTTGATAATATTAGTAAAGAAGATTTCATACAAAATTATTTAAATCCGCGTAAACCTTTGGTGATTCGCAAGGCTACCGAAAGCTGGCCTGCTTTACAAAAATGGACTTTTGAATATTTGAAAGAAACCGTTGGCGACCAGGTAGTGCCTTTATATGACAGCTCAAAAGCCGACCCTAGCAAGGCCATCAATGCATCAGCTGCCGAAATGAAATTTGGAGATTACATTGACCTGATACAAAAAGAGCCAACCGACCTGCGTATTTTTTTATTCGACCCGATTAAGCATGCACCAGATTTGCTGGATGACTACCGCTCGCCTACCGACCTGATGGGGGGCTTTTTAGATAAATATCCCAACATGTTTTTTGGTGGTGCAGGCTCTGTAACCTTCCTGCATTATGATATAGATCTGGCCCATATTTTTCATACCCATTTCAATGGGCGCAAACACGTTATGCTGTTTGACTATAAGTGGAAAGAGCGTTTATACCGCATTCCGTTTGCTACTTATGCACTGGAGGACTACGACATAGAAAATCCGGATTTCAGTAAATTCCCTGCGTTGGACGGCATCGAAGGGCAGGAAACCGTACTTGAACATGGCGACACCCTGTTTATGCCAACCGGCTACTGGCACTGGATGAAGTATCTGGACGGCTCGTTTTCTATATCGCTGCGCGCCTGGGATAAATCATGGGGTATAAAAGCCAAAAGCTTATACAACCTTACTATTCAGCGCGAACTGGACAGCTTTATGAAAAAACGCTACAAGAAACGTTATATGGACTGGAAAGAAGAGCTTGCCGTTAAACGTGCCAATAAGGCCTTAGCAGCAGGCGAGCCAAGGTAAGTTAAAAGGATGAAAAATAATACTTTAGTGAAAAAACTGCTTCTTAGCTTAGCGCTGCTGTGTTTTAACTGCCTTTTTGTACATGCACAAACGGCACAAAATCCTGTACTTTATGAAGCAAAAGTATACACAACGCAGGGTGTAAAAACCGGTATTTTAGAGCGTGTATACAATCACGGTGTTGGTATTGTACTGAACGATGATGTATTATATATAGACGCATTAGATATTAAAGAAATTAAAGTTAAAAAACACACCGGTTCATTAGGGTCAAAAATTTTAGGTACGGCGTTAATAGGTAGTATCACTGCACTCAATTTGGCTGCCCAAGCTGACGAGGATAAAACCAATCCTGCTAGCAGTAACTACGGTGATAAAAGTTCGACCCTTTCTGACAACGCTGCCTATGTGTTTACCGGCGCTACCATTGGTACTTTGATAGGCACCATTCCGTCCATCCGCAAAAACAAGAAATTTTTCATCAATCAAGACAGCTCACTGTACTACAAAGTGTTAGCTGATATGGCACAATACGGACGGTACAACCAGTTAGTTCCGATGTCGGTTAATGCTGCCGATTAAGCTTAGCGATGCCGAGTTACCCCAACCTGCCGGCAATAATCTAACACCGGGCAAATTGAGCATTTAGGTAGGTTATGGGTGCAATGAAACTTACCAAAGGGCATTAGCAGGCGATTTATATCAATCCAGCGGTCTTGCGGCACTAGTTTCTCTAAAGCCGATAAAGTTTTTTCGGGCTGAGCGGTTTGAATGTATCCCCAGCGGTTAACCACCCGGTGCACGTGGCTATCCACGCTTATGGCTGGTATTTGGGCAGCTATGCCTAAAACCAGGTTGGCGCATTTAGGTCCAACACCTTTTAAGCTGGTAAGTTGTTCATAATCGGCTGGCAATTGGCCGTTATACTGGCCAATCACCGTTTGAGCAATGCTCAGCATAGTATAAGCTTTTTGTCCGTTATAGGAGGACCCATGCAATACATCTTCTAATTCCAACGGTGATAGTTTAAGCAGTTCCTGCGGGGTACGGGCCTTAGCAAACAATCGCTTTGATACGGGGATAGATACCTCATCCAAGGTACGGATGCTGATAATGCAGGACAGTAACTGTTCAAACAGTGAAGTAAAACCCTCCTCGTATAACTGAAACATAGCCGCCTTAGGATATTGCACCATAAGCTCCGCAATACGGTTGAGCATGCCGTTTATATCAAAAGGCTTTTTCTGAACTTCATTCATTCACAAAAAACTTCGTGTACCTTAAAAAGTTTAGGCCGTCAGACTTAAATCTCTTTACTAAGATCGCTTCAGTCTCACTATAACGGAAAAGTCCTGCTTCTTAGTTCTACTAAGAGCTATGGTCAGCCACCACTTTCCACTCACCGTTTATTTTACGTAGCAGGAGTGTAAAGTAGCCGCCGGGTGCATCTCTATCCCGTTGTAGCTGCCAGCCGCCGAGTACAAAGGCGTTGGTTTTATCCAGTAACTGCACTTTTAATATCTTAAACACAAGCTGGCCCATCGCGGCTTTGTCAGGGTAGCCGCTTTTATAGTTATCCAGCGTAGTTTGCCAGCCGTATTTGGGACCGCTTTTACCTACAAATAATAGCGAATCTGATTTCCAGTAACCTTGCATGTAGCCTTCCAGATCGCCGCGGTTCCAGGCCTGCCGTTGGGTTTCCAGTACTTTTAAAATGGCCGGCTTGTCTTGCGCAAAACCATTTAAGGCAAGCATTAGCAATAACCCCAAAAGCAACCGTGTTTTCATAAAAACTAAAGTAAACAAATTTCACCGCTAAATCTTTTAGATTTACACTTCATCTGCTAAAAATTTATGAGCAAACAGGTACTATGCTTCGGCGAGGTTTTATGGGACACTTTTGAAGACGGCAAAAAAATTGGCGGCGCACCGCTCAACGTAGCGCAACATTTAACGCAACAGGGCATACCCTCTTACATCGTAAGCCGTGTAGGTGCCGATGCCTCGGGTGATGATCTTTTGCTTGAACTGCAGAAAGCTAACGTACCACTTCAGTACATACAAAAGGACAGGCATTTGCCTACTTGTGAAGTTACCGTTTCGCTTGATGCCAGCGGCCAGGCTACCTATACAATCCCTCAGCCGGTAGCATGGGATAACATACAACCCACTGATGAATTATTGAACGAGGCCGGGCAATTGGCAGCCATTGTATTTGGCAGCCTGGCCAGCCGTGAACAGGCTACCCGCACTACGCTACTGAATTTGCTAAGTGAATTTACTATACCGCTAAGAGTGTTTGATGTAAACCTGCGCCCGCCTCATTATGACTTAGATACTATTGAAACGCTAGCGGCCCTGGCCAATGTTGTAAAAATGAATGAGGATGAAGCCAACTTACTTATCCACAGCACGCATGGTAGCCTGAAGGATAAAATGGTAGAATTTCACAAGAAGTTTCACTCTAATACCATTTGTGTTACCCGCGGCCAGAACGGCGCTATTATATGGCATGATGAGGAGTTTTACGAACACCCGGGTTTTGAGGTGCAGGTAGAAGATACCGTAGGCGCGGGCGACTCTTTTCTGGCCACCTTGGTAGCCGGCCTACTGTTAGCACAGCCCATTCCGCAAATATTGGAAAAAGCCTGCGAAATAGGCGCCTTTGTAGCCAGCCAGCGCGGTGCCAATCCCGTTTACCCTGATAACCTGTTTTAAGATAAGGGACAGGAAAACAAAAACCGGAAGCCAAGATCAACCATGAGCTAATCCGTAAGATCTGCTACACGGGGCAAGTCTTGTTTCCTGTGTCTGGTTTCTTAGCTCTCGTCTTTATCACCTATTGTCATTTAATTCTGTTAATTCCACAAATTCTGACGATTGCGGTTATTATTGGTAAACTTTAACCACTTTTTTTCCGTTAATTTATTCTAAGAAAGGTATACCTATGCGTGGTTTTGGGTTTTCAAAATATACACCCCGTGAAATTCCGAAAGGCGGGTTTGATGAGTTATTAAAGCTTTTTATGGAGTTGCTCAATTATACATCGGGCGATGCCGGCGAAGCTTTAACCTGGATGAATGAACTGGATAAGCAATACAATATCACTAATGACGAATATGGCATGGGTGACTTTATTGATGACCTGAAACAAAAAGGCTACTTATCAGAAGATCAGCAAAAAGGGGAGTTTAACATTACGGCTAAAACAGAGCAAAGCATTCGCCAGTCGGCGCTCGAAGAGATTTTCGGCAAGCTTAAAAAGTCGGGCAAAGGCAACCACCGTTCCCCCCAGTCAGGCCAGGGCGATGAAAAGAACTCTGAACGCCGTGAGTTTGAATTTGGCGACAGTTTGGATCAGATTGACATGACGCAGTCTATTCATAACGCCCAAGTTAATCATGGCATTGGCGATTTTATGATGACCGAGCGCGACCTTGAAGTGGAGGAAATGGATTACAAAACCCTCACCTCAACAGTGCTCATGATCGATATTTCGCATTCAATGATTTTGTACGGTGAAGACCGTATTACGCCGGCTAAAAAAGTAGCTATGGCTTTGGCCGAGCTTATTCGTACCAAGTACCCTAAGGACACATTAGATATTGTGGTATTTGGTAATGA
The DNA here is from genome assembly GCF_039634365.2 of Mucilaginibacter sp. PAMB04168. Lineage (NCBI taxonomy): Bacteria > Pseudomonadati > Bacteroidota > Sphingobacteriia > Sphingobacteriales > Sphingobacteriaceae > Mucilaginibacter > Mucilaginibacter sp. PAMB04168. The sequence goes on along the minus strand of NZ_CP155079.2, from coordinate 1,224,990 downwards.
TGCCTGGCCTATCACCTTGCAAGACTTACCATACCTGCAGGTTGGCCCGTACCATACCAACACTTATGCTGGTTTAGAACTGGCTACCGATTTGCTGCGCCGACGCAAAACGCACAACAAGCAAATTTTTATGATTACCGATGGTAAACCCACCTGTTTAAAGGAGGGTACAAAATATTACAAGAACAGCATAGGCCTGGACCGTAAAGTGGTAAACAAGACCTTAAATATGGCTGCACAGTGTAAACGCCTTAAAATACCTATCACCACGTTTATGATTGCGCGCGACCCTTACCTGCAGCAATTTGTACGCAAGTTTACCGAAACCAACGGTGGCCGGGCTTTTTACAGCTCGCTAACCGGGTTGGGCGAATACATATTTGAAGATTACATTAAAAACCGCCGCAAAACGGTAAGATAATAAGTGTTCGGAGAGTCGGTGAGTCCGTTAGTCCGAAGACAAAATAACAACATACAAGCAAAACGGACCTGCCGACTCACGGTCTTCCGTACAACAAAACGAATGAGCAAATTACTTGAAATAACAACCCTTGGCCAGCTGAAACAGACAGACTATCGCAGCCGGTCGGTTAAGGAAGAATTGAGAGAGAATTTAATAGCACAGCTACAAAAAAAAGACGGTGGTTTTGAGGGTATTATAGGTTATGAAGATACTGTAATTCCAGATCTGCAAACTGCCATCTTATCGCGTCATAACATTTTGCTACTGGGTTTACGCGGACAAGCCAAAACCCGTATTGCACGCTTGCTGGTAAACCTGCTGGATGAATATGTGCCTTATATTGCCGGTTCAGAATTGTATGATGACCCACTGGCACCTATATCATGGTACGGCCACAATGAGGTAGAAACAAAAGGCGATGATACCCCTATTGCATGGGTACACCGCTCAGAGCGCTATACCGAAAAGCTAGCCACTCCAGATGTTACCGTTGCCGATCTAATTGGCGACGTTGACCCTATTAAGGCAGCTACCTTAAAACTGACGTACTCTGATGAGCGCGTTATTCACTTTGGGTTAATACCGCGCGCGCACCGTGGCATATTTGTAATAAATGAGTTGCCCGATTTGCAAGCGCGTATACAGGTATCACTATTTAATATATTGCAGGAAAAGGACATCCAGATTCGTGGCTTTAAACTGCGCCTGCCGTTAGACTTGCAGTTTGTGTTTACAGCCAACCCGGAAGATTATACCAACCGTGGCTCTATAGTTACGCCGTTGAAAGACCGTATTGAAAGCCAGATACTAACCCACTACCCTCGTACGGTTGAAATATCGCGCAAAATAACCCAGCAGGAAGCTTTGCTTACAGCTGAACAGCGCAATTTGGTAGAAGCTGACGGACTGGTTAAAGACCTGGTTGAGCAAATTGCATTTGAGGCGCGTAACTCGGAGTACATTGATAAAAAGTCGGGCGTATCAGCACGCTTAACCATATCAGCTTACGAGAATCTGATCAGCAACGCCGAACGACGCATGATTATCAATGGGGAGAAGAATACCTTCGTACGCATATCCGATTTTTTAGGCGTTATACCTGCCATAACCGGTAAAATAGAACTGGTGTATGAGGGTGAGCTGGAAGGCCCTGCAAAAGTGGCTAATATTTTGATAGGCAAAGCGGTAAAAACACTCTTGCTGCAATATTTCCCGGATCCGGAGAAAGCAAAAAAGAGCAAAAAAGCAAATCCGTTTGCCGAAGTGATCAATTGGTTTGCAAGTGGCAATACGCTATCGCTAGTAGATGATTTACCACTGGCCGAGTACAAAAAAGCATTAAATTCAGTAACCGGCTTAAAAGATATCATCAAACAGTTCCACCCGCGTTTGAGCGAAAATCAGCAATTACTGCTGATGGAATTTGTTCTGCATGGCTTGGCGGAGTTTTCACAAGTAAGCAAAGGTTTTCTGGATAACGGTTTTGCATTTTCAGATATGTTCGACAGCCTGTTTAACATGCAGCCTGATGAAGATGATCTGGATCAGGATGACGATCGTTATTAATACCTCTTTACGAGGTATTCCTGAAGCGAGAATTTAATACATTTGCACAGCCCCCTGCCTTTGGCAGGGGGCTGTTTTGATACTTATAATTTCATACCATCACATGCAGGGACAAGCCCCTACTTTAATTATAATTTGCATTGGCCTACTCCTGGCTGATATTTATATCACCAATGGCTTGCGCGAGGGCTTTAAAAAGTGGCGCTTTATACAGGCTAAAAGCTTTTTAGTGTTATACTGGGTGTTCTCATTACTGCTAGTTGCAGGTGTAATAGCCAGTGTGTTTCTAAAATTCAATTTAGGCTTTAAAGGTGCTGTGCTGTTGCTTTTCTTTTTAACCCTGTTTTGCAAAGTATGCTTTTTACTATTTTTACTGGTTGACGATATACGTCGCTTATCACTCTGGTGGGCACACAAACGCCATAAGCCCGAGCCCGAGTTTCCGGCAAGCCAGCCTAAGCCCGATAATATAACGCGGTCGGAGTTCTTGTTGAAGGCCGGTTTAATTGCCGGATCTTTGCCGCTGGCTGGTTTAACTTATGGCATTGTGAACGGCGTATACAATTACCAGGTAAAGCGGCGCACACTCTACTTGCCTCATTTGCCTAAAGCTTTCGACGGCATAAAGCTGGGGCAACTATCAGATATCCACTCGGGCAGCTTTTACAATAAAAAAGCTGTTTTGGGCGGAGTAGAAATGTTATTGGGCGAAAAGCCAGATTTTATTTTCTTTACTGGCGACCTGGTCAATACTGTGAGCAGTGAAATGCGTAATTATCAAGACATTTTTGCCAAAGTGAAAGCTCCCCTGGGCGTTTACTCCAGCCTGGGCAACCACGACTATGGTGATTACAAAGACTGGCCAAGCTTAGCCGCAAAGCAAAAAAACTTTAACGATTTACTGGTTACTCACAAAAATATGGGCTGGGATTTGCTGCGGAATGAAAACCGCCGGCTAAAAGTAGATGGCGAAGAAATTGGCATTTTAGGAGTAGAGAACTGGGGAGCCTTAAGCCGTTTCCCTAAATACGGCAAGTTGGATGAGGCGCTGGAAAATACCGACGATTTACCGGTTAAGCTCCTCCTCTCGCATGACCCTTCGCACTGGCGCGCACAGGTATTACCACATTATCCGCAGGTCGACGTGATGTTTTCGGGCCATACGCATGGCATGCAATTTGGCGTACAAACCGAACATTTTCAGTGGAGCCCCATCCAGTTTGTTTATAAAGAATGGGCCGGCTTGTACCATGAGGGCAACCAACAGTTGTACGTAAATGTTGGTTACGGCTTTTTAGGTTATCCGGGCCGGGTAGGTATTTTGCCGGAGATTACTATTTTTGAATTAAAGGCCGGACCTGATCCACTACAACATAAATCTTAATAAAAGATACTTTTCCCCTTAATTTCTTTCTAAACAAAAGCGGCTTGCTTATCATTGCATCAATAATGAAAAAGTTTGTACAAGCCGCCTTTGATGCTTTGCTGTTTAGCAATGTGTTTATGGCGCTTTGTGCCGTAGCGCAGGGGCTGGTTACTTTTCATATTGTAGGCGCCAAGCCGGTGTACCCTGTACTGGCCTTGCTCTTTGCGTCTACGTTAGGGCTGTATAATTTCTGCATATTAATTATCCGCCCCAAGCAACCACAAAACTCACCTTATAAGCGGGTGCGATGGTTTTTCAAGCATCATCACTTAATGGTTACTATCACCATTGCTGCTTTGCTGTCTTTAATTCCACTGTTCTTCCTGTTAGCCACTTCATCAAAAATATTATTGATAGGCTTGGCGGCATTATCATTTGGGTATGGCTTGCCTTTATTCGCCAACAAAGGGCGTAAATCTGGCCTTAGAAATGTACCGGGATTAAAGGCTATATTAATTACCCTGGTTTGGACATTAAGCTGTGTGCTGTTGCCTATATTTGAGGCACAAGATACAACACATGCCTACATACCGGCCGGCAGCACCTGGATTATTTTAGCCAAACGCTTCTTGTTCATTGCCGCCCTTACGGTTCCTTTTGACATACGCGATCTCTTTCAGGACCGTATAGCCGGCTTAAAAACCATCCCGGTAGCTTTTGGCGAAAAAAAGGCTTATTTATTTTGCCAGTTCCTACTGGCCGGGCACATCCTGTTGCTGTTACTGCTTCGCAACTACCGGATCACGAGCGATTTTTACGCATTAACAGCTGTAGCCATATTAACCGGGTGGCTTATTTTTAAATCGACCTGGAAACGTAACGAGTACTACTACTTTTTTTACTTGGATGGCGTACTGATACTGCAATACGTAGCGCTGGTATTATTTAAGCTTGCTTAATATGGCTGCCAACTATGATAACACTACCTGGTTTTACGAGCGCTTATCAAAACTGGTATTTGGGCAGGCTCAAATGAGCGCGCAGGAATATTTCCTGAAGCTCATCGAACCTCAAAGCAACATCCTGATCATTGGCGGCGGAACAGGCGAAATACTGGAAAGGCTTACCCGCTTGCACCCCGCAGGTTTACAGATTACTTACATCGAGATTTCGGCCAACATGTTAGCGCTATCACGTAAAAGAAATACGGCCCAAAACGAGGTGCGTTTTATTGAAGCAGATATACAGCACTATAGTCTTGATCGATCTTTTGACGTTGTGATAACAGCCTTTCTTTTTGATAATTTTTCTGAACAAGATTTATCGTATGCCTTCTCCAAGATACACCAGCATCTAAAGCCACGGGGCTTATGGTTGAACACCGATTTTCAGCTTACCGGCCCTTTATGGCAAAGGTTAATGCTAACAACGATGTATGTTTTTTTTAAAATATGGAGTGCTGTAGAGGTAAGGCAGCTCCCCGATGTAAAAGCATGCTTTAAGCGCTATGAGTATGAAGAAATAGACAAGAAAACTTTTTACGGAAAGTTTATATTGAGCAGTGTGTATAAGCGCTTTTAAGTAGACGTTACAGCTCCGTGAGAGATGCTTAATCATCTCTCACGGAACCTCCCCTATTCGTAAGCAAACTTATACCCTACTCCTCTAACAGTCTGCAGGTACTGGGGCGAATCGGGGTTGTTTTCTATCTTTTTGCGTAAGCGAACAATGTGCATATCAAGCGTACGGGTATTTACATCAGCGTTGTAGCCCCATACTTCCATCATGAGCTCTTCGCGGTTAATTACCTTGTTTCTGTTTTTCAGAAAGTAAAGCAAAATGCGGTTTTCCAGAATAGTCAGCTCAACTTTTTTACCAGCTTTTACCAGCAAGTGCGTATTAGGATGATGCTCCATATCTGCAAAGCGGTGCACTTCGGATTTATCGTTGTTTAACGAGAACTTGATCTTGTTATCAATCATGGCCACCAGTACATCCATATTGAATGGTTTGGTGATATAATCGGACACGCCGAAATTATAGGCTTCGATCTTGTCTATATCCTGCGCCTTAGCCGTCATCATAATTACCAGCTTATCAAAACCCTTTTGGCGTATATTGCTGCAAACTTCAGAACCCTGTATACCAGGCAGCATCCAATCCAGCAATACAATATCAGGTGTATTTTCGAGTATTATCTTTTCGGCATCATTACCATTGGCAGCCTCCAGTACTTTGTAACCTTCGCTCTCTAAACGCTCCGCTACCAAAAAGCGTAAGTTCTCGTCATCCTCAACCAGGGCAATCTTAATTTCTGTGTTCATGATCTAATTTTCGTAAGGCAAGGTTACTATAAACTCCGAGCCTTCATTTACTTTACTCTTTACCTGCAAATCTCCGTTCATAAAGTTAACCAGTTCTTTACAAAAAGCCAAACCCAGGCCAACGCTTCCGTTCTGGTTATACTGATTCTCGATGCGGTAAAACTTTTTAAATATATTGTTAATCTCGTCTTTAGGTATGCCAATACCCTTATCGGCAAACGAAAAAACAATATTACGCTTTTCGTAACCAATACTTATAAATAACTCTTTTTGCCCGGGATTAGAATATTTATAAGCATTTTCTATCAGATTTTGAAAAATACTGCCCATCAGCACCGGGTCGGTATAAAAGTTATAAATACCCTCAACCTTGTACCCCATTTCAAAATCAGGATACTTAATGCTAAAAGTATTAATGTATTTCTGAACAAACTGGTCCAGATTAATCTCTTCCTTATTCAACTTGATAGACCGGTTCTCGATCTGCGTAAACGAGAGCAGCTTGTTCATCAGCTCATTTAGCTTATCGGCTTCCTCATCCAGTATTTTACCGTAATGCTTGCGTTGCCGCTCGGTTAGCTCGCCTTCGCCCCGCAGGTTGGAGCCGGCTATTTTTATTACGCTCACCGGTGTTTTAAACTCGTGTGTAAAGTTGTTTATAAAGTCGTACTGAAGCTTGAACAGCTTGAGGTTAACGTTAAGGTTCCTGTAAATAAGCCAGCCGATTAAAACCAAAAAAACATAAATCAACAACACAATAGCACCTGTTGGCATGAACCGGCGGTTAATCTCATCCGATAAATGCCCTTTAGCCGACTGGAAGTATAACTTATAATCGGCAAAGGCACCCGGGAAAGCTACCTCTGTTCGCAGTTCGTTTTTATCATTATTCAGCGGATCGTACACTACGGGTTGTACGGATATATGCTGATACAGCTCCGGATGCGTATTTCTTAGCTTTATGGTGTAAACATCCAGCATAAACGTCATCATGTTATGCTTATAGTAAGCGGCCGTATTTCTGCCCTTTTGCAGTTCGCGGTAAATTTTTATGTCTTCGCGACGCGGGATGTTGAGGTAGCTGATCTTGCTGGGTCTTACATCATAAAAGGTACGGTATACCTCATCCTGACTGGGCACGCGTGAAGTATCAGCCTGAACGATGTAGTAATTAAACTTGGCCGCCATGGTTCTGAAATCCACATCGTCGGCATTTACACGCTGCCTGGCTCCAATTATACCGTTCTTACCCGTTTGGTATTCATAAACAGCTTTAACCGATATGCCCATACCGCTGCCAGCCCGGCTGCCAATAGCTATCTCATCATACCTGATCAGTTTCACAAATGGATAATCCTGAAATACCGAACGGGCATAATTGGCCGCAGATGATGAATCCAAAAAGCCTTGATAAGAGGTTATTTCGGGTATGCGGTTCTGAAAAAAATCGTTATAAGGCTTAATAGTTTGTTCCAGCACATCCAATTTGCGCGAATTGAATTCATTTTCCACATACCGGTAGGTAAAGTTGTAAGCAATAACCAGCGCTACAACTAAAGTAATGGATATAAGAATCAAAAAAGCTGCAATAAGCGAGAAGTTTTTTTGATAAACTGTATTATGCGCTTTCATGGGCATGATAAGTTAGGGCTTAACTTTCATGTTGCTGTTCAAAAACTTTTCAATCCTTTCGTACATATCCATACGGTTATGCTCGCTTTTAAAGAACATACGTTCATTTTCCTTAAGTACATACTCAACTGGTACGTTACGCTTTTGCAGCTCGCGCACAAACTGGTTAAGCTCGCTGATGTTAGCCCGTGGGTCTTTAGCACCCTGAAAGATGAGTAAAGGAGCCTTAATTTTATCGGTGTGAAAAACCGGCGATATATCCCTGAACATTTTGGCATCTGTTTCGGGATTGCCCACCATTTCATAAGTCATTTGAAGGCGTGGCTTAAAAAACGGAGGTATATCTTTTAGATAAGTAAAAAAGTTAATAAGCCCGTACTGCACCACCGCACAATTATAAAGTTTGGGATTAAATGAGATACCGTACAAGGCCGAAAATCCACCAAAGCGGGCGCCCATAATGGCCACCCTTTTAGGGTCGGCAACTTTTTGGTCAATAAGCCATTTCACGCCATCACTCAAATCGCTTTGCATTTTGCCACCCACCTGTTTAAAACCGGCACTCATAAACGCTTTGCCGTAACCGGTAGAACCCCGGTAGTTGGCTTGAAACACGGCGTAACCCCGGTTGGCCAAAAACTGTACTTCGGCATTATAGCCCCAAACATTACGGCTCCATGGCCCATCGTGCGGCATTACTATCAGCGGTAAGTTTTCTGCTTTATCACCTAGTGGCAACGTAAGGTAGCCGTTAATCAGCATCCCATCACTGGCTTTGTAAGCCACGGGCTTCATTACACAAAGCTCGCCCGGTTTTATGCTGGTATTTAAGTTGCTTAACTGGGTTAGTTTGCCGCCACTGCGTTCATACATATAATATGTACCCGGGTTACGGTCGGTATAGCTATTAATGATGTACTTGGCCTCGGCCGTATCACGGTCAACGAAGCGAATAATGCCGCCTTTGATCTTCTGCTTCAGATCGGCATAAATGCTCTTGGCTTCATTGTTCAGAAAATACTTATGTGGTTTATCGTCTTCCCAACCCGCATACTCCAGGCGGTGCTTATTACGCGAGTAACCAACATCCATTATATCGGCCTTGCTGCCTGCATAAACCACTTTCTCTTCGCGGCCGTTTTCGGCATTAATCTCAACCAAGGCTGTTTTATCCCTGTTCACGTTAGATACGGCGTAGAAAGATTTTCCACCCAATGTTATAGCTATAGGATCTACCCGGTTTTTGAAATTATTTTTAATAATGGCTTTGAACGGCGAAAGCTCATTTGCCCGGTATAATATGGTTTCATCAACCCCATCTGATGCTTTGGCTAAACGTATCTTACCATCATTATCGGGGTACCATTCGGTAATATTGCCCGGGTTAGGAATATACAGGTCAAGCGCTCCGGTTTTAATGTTCAGATGATAAACGTCAAAATTGGCAGGGTTGCGCTTATTCATAATAATGGTAACCACATCTGGCTGTTTACGGCTACGGTTGAGCAACTTAATACGGGTTTTGGTTTGCGTAAGCAGCGTACGGGTTTGCAGCGTGTTTACATCCAGGGCATACATTTTAAACTCATCGGCCTCGGTTAAGTCCTGGTTAAATACGAGTTGGTTATTGTAGGTCCAAAAGTAATCGCGAACTGAATTATCGGTAAATGAGGTAGCCATTCGCTCCTTACCATCGGCCAGCGACTGGATGAACAGATTTTGCTTATCTTTATATGGTTTTAGGTAAGATAAGTACTGACCATCAGGCGATATTTTGAAGAAACTTTTCTCTGGCGTTTTAAAAAAATCACGTATCGGAATCTGCCTCTGTTCTTTTTGCCGGCACGAAAACGCCAGCGCGAGTATCAATATGAGCACAAACTTTAAACGGCTTAACATAGTGTAATCAGTCTCCTGCTTTTTCAATCAGGTCAAATTAGATAAATTATATTGTCTGCTTAACAATGTCACTATAATTTTACCCGTTAGTAAAGGCATAAACTATTGGTAAATATATAACTGGCTACGCCCGCAATTTATTATTTTTGGTAACATGAAGTATAGCTTTTGGCTTATTGTTTTACTCCTGGCATTATCCACAAGCCTGCATGCGCAGGATAAGGATCTGCAGTTGGCCAGGCAGTATACATCAAACGGCGAACTTCAAAAAGCGGCCGATATTTACCAGCGGCTTTATAAGCAGGATAACGAAACTTACTTTTCGTTGTACACGGATAACCTCATTGGCTTAAAGAAGTTTGATGAGGCCGAAAGCGCAGCTAAAAAAATGATGCGCAAATATCCCGCAGAAAATCAGTACGCCATAACGCTGGGTAAAATTTATACTGAACAAGGCCGTGCCGATAAAGCTAACGATGTATACAGCGATCTGGTTAAAAAGCTGCCCGCCCAACCCGGTGCTATCAGTGCCCTGGCCACCCAGTTTTACCAGGCCGAAAACTTTGACCTGGCTATTAAGATATTGCAACAAGGCCGCAAGCAATTACAAAACGAGCAGTTGTTTGCCATGGAACTTATTAGCCTTTACCGCATAAAACGCGATAAAGCCGCTTTAACTGAAGAATACCTGAACCTGCTCACGGTAAATCCTATGTACTTTAACCAGGCGCAAAATACGCTGGCCACCGTGTACCAGGGCGAAGCCGATTACGACTTACTGCGTGTGGCCCTGTTAAAACGCCTGCAAAAAGACCCGCAGCAAATTATTTATACCAATTTGCTTACCTGGCAGTACCTGCAACAAAAAGAATATGACCAGGCGTTAAACCAGGCTATAGCGCTTAACCGCAGGCAAAGCAATAACGGTAATGATGTATTTGACCTTTGCCAAACGCTGGTAGCTAACGGCGCTTATGATGCCGCTATACGAGGCTATGAATACCTCCTCACTAAAAACACCCGTACCGATGAGCTTTATATACCTTCAAAAATAGAACTGGTTAATACCAAAAACCTAAAGATAACATCCGGGAAGTACGTACAAGAAGATTTGCTGAGTCTGGAAAAAGATTACACTGATTTACTGACCGAATTTGGCCGTACAGCCAATACTGCCTTTGCCATGCAAAAGCTGGCTAACCTGCAAGCGTTTAAACTGCACAAGCTTAATGAAGCGCAAAAATTGCTCGAAGAAGCGGTAAACATTAAAACCCTGCGCCCGCAGCTGATGGCCGGTTGCAAGCTGGATTTGGGCGACGTTTACCTGATAAACAACCAGCCCTGGGAAGCTACCTTGATTTACAGCCAGGTAGAAAAGGCGTACGCCGGCACGCCGATGGCGCAGGATGCTAACTACCGCAATGCTAAACTCTCCTACTACACCGGCGATTTTAAATGGGCTAAAGGGCAGTTGAACGTTTTAAAAGCTGCCACCTCACAATTAATCGCTAATGATGCGCTTAATTTATCTTTGTTGATAGCCGATAACCTGGTGGCCGACACCGCTGGCAACGCCTTAAAATTGTACGCGCGGGCCGATCTGCTGATTTTTGCCGAGCAGCCCAATAAAGCTATGCTTACACTGGATAGTATTGACAAGAAATTTCCAGGCAATGCCTTACAGGATGATATATTGATGGCCAAAGCCCGGTTATTTCTGCAAAAGAAGGAATACCAAGCTGCTGCGGTAAATTTAAAGGAGATTGTGGCCAATCATCCTGCCGACCTTTGGGCCGACGATGCGGTGTACATGCTGGGCACCATTTATGAAGAACAGCTTAATGACAAGGAAGCGGCCAAAACGTATTTTCAAAAAATTATTACCGATTACCCGGGCAGTGTATGGATTGGGAACGCCCGTAAACATTTCAGAATATTAAGGGGCGACAAGGCTGATAGCGCTTCATAATTTATATTTTTGCTACCGATGATTATTTATAACGAAACGTTTGTAGTTGAAGCCAGTGCCGAACAGGAATGGCTGCAATGGATGCAAACAGAACATTTGCCTGCCGCCCTGGCCACCGGCTATTTTACCAGCCACCAAATACTACAGGTGCTCGACTCGCCTAATGAGGGAGTTACTTACTGCATACAGTACCTAACCGACGATATACAAAAGTATCAATTGTTTAAAGAGCGGCATTTACACCATCTGCATACCCGGCACCACCAGCAGTTTGAAAACCGCTATGTACTTTTTAACAGCTTAATGAAATCTGTCAATTAAAAATATTTATCCATCACATGAAAGTTACCACCACAGCTATTGAGGGACTGTTGATTATTGAACCCCGTATTTTTCCGGATGACCGCGGATACTTTTACGAAAGCTTTAACAAACAAAAATTTGCAGAGGCCGGCATTACAGCCGATTTTGTACAAGACAACCAGTCGTTATCTCAAAAAGGTACGCTGAGAGGTTTACATGGGCAGGCCGATCCTTTTGCACAAGGCAAGCTGGTGCGTGTGCTGCAAGGCCGGGTATTGGATGTTGCGGTTGATATCCGTAAAAATTCACCTACTTATGGCCAGCATGTAACAGTTGAACTGAGTGGTACCAATCATTTACAGTTCTGGGTTCCACCAGGTTTTTTGCATGGCTTTGTAACTTTGGAAGATAATACCATCTTCACTTATAAAGTAACTAACTTTTACAACAAAGAATCTGAAATTGGTGTAATTTGGAACGACCCCAAATTGGCTATTGGCTGGGGTATAGATACGAAAGAGGTATTGCTTTCTCCCAAAGACGAATTATTACCAAGCTTCGAAGATTTTAATAGTCCGTTTTAATCGGTAGCAGTTAGAGTAGCAGTAGCAGTTTTACTCAAAGGTTTACCTTTCAAACTGCTACTGCTACTTCATGCTATTGCTCCTTAAGCTACCCGTAAATCCTTGGGCATACGGCCGTGCAATAAAAACTGCGCCCACTTTTCGCTGCCGTTTAATAGCGCTGCCTTAGAAGCCCGCTGCCAATTATAATGGCAAAGCACTTGTTCAATAAAAATGCAGTCTCCATCAGCCCTTACAAGTGCGTACTTTGCATGTGGTGTCATTGATTCCATGGCAAAACGATTTTCCCCGTTACCCAAGTAAGCGGGCAACCCAACACTACCCGGATTCAGTATAATTTTTCCGTTAGAAAGATATACCACCCTGTTAACATGCGAGTGGCCACACAAAATAATGCGTTGCTTAATGTACTTTGTCTTTTCAATTAGTTCTTCGTCGTTATAAACAAATACGCCATGGGCTGTCACTTTTTCCAGAAAGTACTCGTTATCGCTTTCTGGCGTGCCGTGGCAAACAAAGAACAGGTCATCGCAAATTGCGGTTGTGGGCAAATTCTTCAGCCAGTTAATCGTTTGTACCGACAAGTCGGCTTTAACCCTTTCCATGTTCTCCTTTTCCGACGGTTTATCCAGACTCTCCAATATTTCGCGGTCGGTATTGCCGCTAATACACAGCATGTTAACCTGCTGTATAATTTTTGCGCTAACCTCAGGCTCTAACGCACCAAAAACATGGTCGCCCAGGTTAATGATAGTATCTACCTGCTTTAATTGAATGTCTTTCAATACCGCCTGTAAGGCCAATGAATTGCCGTGAATATCAGAAAGGATCGCGTAAGTCTTCATATGTAAGTACTAACAAAAAAGGTTGAAATTTGTCGCTTTCTTTACACGAAATAATTAACGATAGGTTACTGGATTAAATTTTTTGATTCTATTGGCAACAGTGTCAAAAAAAATGTCATCTCGAGCTGTAATAAGAAGTCTTGTACATCGATGCAATATCGCTGCAAAAAAATTTCTCGCTTACGCTCGAAATGACATAGAGTTATGCTTTCTTAAGTACCTACTTTGTTGCAGGCGTGCTAATCAAATTGTACAGTTCATCTAGTTTCGGTGTCAACACAATCTCTATACGGCGGTTCTTGGCGCGGGCCTCGGTAGTTGTAGCCGGGTCAATTGGCTGGAACTCACCTTTACCCGTAGCCGTAATGCGATGCGGATCGATCTTTTCAACTTCTGTTAAGTAGCGGCTTACCGATGTAGCACGTAGTACGCTCAGGTCCCAGTTATCTTTTATCTGGCCAAGGTTTACCACACGCTGGTTATCGGTATGACCTTCAATAGCCAGGTTGATATCGGCCTCCTTATTTAAAACGGCAGCCAATTGCTTTAAAGCTTGTTTACCTTTCTCATCAATCACAATACTACCCGAAGGGAAAAGCAATTTGTCGGTTAATGATACATAAACCTTACCGTTGCGTATATCAACCGAAAGGCCGCTTTGCTGAAAGCCCAGCAACGCTTGCTGCAGTTTATTTTTTAACGCATTTGTAGCCTCATCGCGTTTACGTAAAATTTCTTCAACCTCACGCAGGCGGGCCTCACGCTTTTGCAAGTCGCCCGATACTTTGCTTAATTGAGTTGAATTGGCATTGTAGCTGCTGTTTAGCGCATTATAGTTGCGCTGCAGGTCGGCCAGTTCGCGGTGCAAGCGGGCGGTATCACTTTGCAGGCGTGCCAGCTCGGTTTCGAGATTCGTAGTGCGACTTTGCAGCGAATCACGACCGGCTACAAGCGCTTTATATGCCTTAGGCGACATTACCTTGCACGAGTGCAATGCCATCCCCATAGTAAGGGTTAATAATAGATACTTAATTTTCATGATGATACAGGTATGTTGCGTATTTAATTAATAGCGTTATTTAAAAAGATGTTTAACGGATGTATTTGGGCGCATAAGGCAGCTATGTTTTTTGCAGCATTAGGGCCGGTAAGCTCTTTATCGGTCAAATCACGATAAGCGATGAAGCTTTTTAATTTGAGCAGTTCAATATTTTCGTTATCGGCATCATACCCTTTCGGCAGGGTCTTCAGCTTTTCCTGATTCCTGAACTCACCAAAGGTTTTTTTGAACGTTGGTGCGTCTATTATTTCTTTAAATTCGGCGGAGTTGTAGTCAATTTCCTGCCTTATGGCTTTTAAGTGTTCGCCCTGAGGCAGCCAATAGCCACCGGCTACAAAAGATTTTCCGGGTTCTATTTGCAAGTAAAAACCAATTTCAACTACCTTATGCTGGGTTAACCTGCCTACAGCAAAATGTGATTTATACGGTGATTTATCTTTACTAAACCGCACATCACGGTAAATGCGCATTACGCATTTTTTGGAGTTGAGTTTGGCATCGACGCCGGTATCAGCCTTTGCTAATTCGGTAATCAGCTCATCGGTAAAGGTTAGTATATTTGCGTGTGCTTTATCATACTGTTCCTTGTTAGCCTGAAACCACTCGCGATTATTATTGCGGACCAGATCTGTTAAAAATTTAAAAGTATCAGGATAGATCATCAGTATCTAAATAGGGCTGGTAGTGTATCTTGGGCGACAGCCAATATAATAAAATAACTCTTGAATAACGGTAATTAAACGGCGCCATCAAAAACGCACCACCCAGTATTACACTGAGGTATAACCAGGGCGACTCCATATTTCCGGTCAAAAAATAGGTTATAAAAGCAATGGTAACTGCTTCGGCCACGTTAAAGGCGTAACTTACATACATGGCTGCGTAAAAGTACCCTGGCTCAATCTCAAAGTGCAGACCGCAGTGCGGGCACTCTTCCAGCATGCTGTTACCGCCAAAGCTGTACATAGCACCTTTAAACATCTTGCCCCTTCGGCACCGGGGGCACCTTGCCTGTAGCATTGCAGTAAATTGTGGTGTTTGTGCCATAGGTAAATTGGTTTATACAAAAAATCCGGCTTTAACCGGATTGTTTTAGTTTAAATGAAATTTCTCTTTGCCCATATTCATTTCCACATTCTTACGGCGGTACTTTTTATACCATACGTAACCTACCGCAGCAACTGCAATATAGGGGGCAGCCAGTAAATATAATATACCCTTGTTAAGGCCATTGGCTTCGGTATTACCATCTTTAACGCCGGCCTCGGCAGTGGCCGAACACATGGCACATTGTGCAGCAGCCGGCTGTATACCTAACAGCATCAAGCCCAAACACAAGCTGTAGAATAAAATCTTTGCGCTCTTCATCGGTACAAAATTACTTAATTCTTTGTTTAAAAATTGTAATAACGTGCAATCATCATATATACCACTACGCCGCTAACGGTTACATAAAACCACACCGGGAATGCCCATCTTACCAGCTTCTTATGCCTTTCTACCTGCATTTGTAAACCACGATAAAAACTAAGCAGTATTAAAGGTAATACAACCGCTGCCAGTATAATGTGTGTTATTAAGATAGCATAATAAAAGTAACGCAAATTACCTACCGCCGCCTTCTCCATGTCCGACAGTTCGTGGTTACCGTCAATATCACCAAACATGGTATCGTGCCCTAGCCAGTGGAACAATATGTACGATACCAGGAACAAAGCCGATAAGCAAAATGCTAATATATTAACGCGTTTATGCCACACAACTTGTTTATGCCTGATTAAATATAATGAGATCATGAGCAGTATACTGCATGTACCATTAAGCACTGCATTAAGTTTTGGAAAGAAATACAGCCAATGAGCCGGTACGGCCGGGGCAGGTAGTACCTTACGGTTAAGTATTACAACTACAACAAATACAAATATGGATATGCCGGCTACAAACCGGAATATAAATTTATCAGTAACATTCATTAATTAGGAGCTTTTATCTTGCGCAGTTCTTCTGCTATCTGTACTTTAATTTCGTCATTCAGTTTAACTACATCCTGCAGTGCGGCGCCGTCATACTTACCTCGTATGTGTTTATCGGCGTCAATCAGAATTAGCTTGTTGCTGAATATGAACTGGCCGCCGGTTTTAACAGCGTTCTCTAAAAAGCCATTGCGGGCAAGCGGGTAAATAGTACTAGTGTCGCCGGTTAAAAAGATCCACTTATCGGCAGCATAGCCCAGCTTTTTAGCATGCTTTAATAACACGTCCGGAGTATCGCGATCAGGATCGACCGTGATGCTTACAAACTTAACCATACGGTTTTTGCGATAAGCGCCGGCGAGGCGGTCAATGTTCTTTTCCATAGCGCCTACTAACGCAGGCCCATTGGAGTAAAAGAAATTAACCACAAAAACCTTGCTTTCAAAATCTTTTGATGATATGGTCTTACCTAGTTGGTTAGTTAAACTAAAGTTGCCAATGGTATGGTAAATAGTATCCGGAATATATTTACCATGAAATTTATGACCGGTTTTGGCCACTTGTTTAGGGCCATAATGCGGTAAAGGTTTGTACCGGTTTTTACCTTTTACGGTTAGTAAATAATAGAAAAATCCTGGTACCGCTAAAATGAGCACCAGGATTATCAATTTTTTTACCTTTAATGGCAGGTCGTTCATTTAACCTCTCAAAACCTTAAGTCAACCCAGTGGTGACTCTCGTTGGTTAACACCAGTATTAAACCGATGATAAACAGCGTTGGCACCAGTATAGAATACATTAAGCCCACTTTTTCGAACTTTAAGTGCATAAAGTAAGCAACAATGTAGAACGCCTTAGCTAAAGTTAAGACGATGTATATTGGGTTAGCGACATTTATTTTGATGATCTCATGAGGTACCATGTAAAGCGCTATAAAAAACTCTATAGCCGTAATACCCAGCAGTACAAAGAATACCTGCCAGATTTTTTTACGGGTCATGGTATCATGCGCTGCATGATCTTCGTGATGTTCTGTATGTGTTTCTGATGACATGTTTAAAATCAGATTAAATTGTAATTATACTAAATAGAAGAAGGTGAACACAAATACCCATACTAAATCCACAAAGTGCCAGTACAAGCCTACTTTTTCAACCATCAAGTAGCTTCCGCGACGGTCGTAAGTACCAGCCAGCACATTGATCAGGATAACGATATTAATGATTACACCGCTAAATACGTGAAAACCATGGAAACCGGTTATGGTAAAAAACAGGTTTGCAAACTGTTGTGTGTAAACAGCTGATGGTGTTACCCCTTCAGGGAAAAACTCTTTTATCTCGTAAGGGATTTTACCCCAGTTAAAACCTTCATGGAATAAGTGCTGCCACTCCAGCGCCTGGCAACCCAGGAACATGAAACCGCCAATAACGGTAGCAATTAACCAGCCTGCAACTTCCTTACGTGCGCCACGGTGTCCGGCCTCAACACCCAGTACCATAGTAACCGAGCTCATAATGAGGATAAACGTCATTAAACCAACGAACACTAATGGTGCGCCGTGCTCAATCATTCCGGGTACGGATTGAAAGATATGATCGGCAGCAGGCCAGCTGGTTGAGCTGAAACGTAATGCGCCGTAAGCAATTAATAAGGATGAAAAAGTAAATGCATCTGATAACAGGAAAAACCACATCATCATTTTGCCGTATTCAACCGAAAACGGCGACCGTCCGCCAGCCCATGGCGTTGTTTTCACTTCATCTATAGGTGATGTAACCGCTGTTGTACTCATTTGTACTTATTGTGTAGGATGATTAATTCTGGTTCAAAAGTAAAAAAACATAGAGATAAATCCATATAATATCGAGAAAATGCCAAAAAATTGAGGACATCTCCATACGGAACAAATTTATCACCTGTGGTGTTTTGCGATATGTACTTACAAGGCTTATAATAATCAACACCAATCCGCCTAAAATGTGCAGTAAGTGCATGCTTGAGAATACATATATAAAAGATTGTGATGCGTTGGGGTTCACGAAAAACACCTTCATCACAAAAGCCAGTACATACCATGCGTAAACCTGCAACCCTAAAAAGGCAAGCCCCAGGAACAGGGTCATCCAAAGGAAGGTTTGCTGCGTTTTAAACTGCAGGCGTTTTGCTGCTCTCGAAGCAACAAACATGGTTATGCTGCTCAATACAATAACTATTGTACTGTACAGGAATTCAATAGGTAGTTTAACGAGCATGGCATGCCCCTTACCACCAATATAAACAATAAAACCGCTTGTAAGCGCTGCAAAGAACATAAACGACGAAAACACAAACAGCCACATGTTGAACCGTTTGGGGGTTAAGTCTAACTTATCTCTATCTTGTTGAAACCGAGCCATCATTACTTTTTCACTATAAAATCAAACAAAAACATTAACTGCACCACAGGCAGGTATAAAAATGAACCGAACATTAACTGCCGGGCCGATTTAATCTCGAGTGTACGCATCAGCATAAACGACTGATACAAAAATATTAAACTACAAATTAATGATACGCCGCCTACATAATAACCGCCATAACCATAGAAGGTTGGCAGTAAACTTACCGGCACCAATACCAGTGTAAATATAAAGGTTATTACTGCGCTGATAAGGTTACGCTTGCCAGTAGGCAGCAATCGGAACCCGGCCAATTTGTAATCATCATCCAGCACCCAGGCAATCGCCCAAAAATGTGGGAATTGCCAGATAAACTGTATACCGAACAATATCAACGCCACCTGGTCTATCTTTGGATGTACAAACGCTGCAACATAGCCAATTAGCGGTGGTAATGCACCGGGTATAGCACCAACAAAAACCGATATCGACGATTTTTGCTTCAGCGGCGTGTAAGCAAAAGCGTATAATATAATAGCAAATACCGACAGAAAACCGGTTAACAAATTTAGGCTTCCGAGCAAATAGGTACCAAAGATGCCCATAAGCAGACTTAGTACTAGTGCTTGTCCGTTAGTCATTCGTCCAGACGGTAGAGGGCGGTCAGCCGTACGTGTCATGAGGCGATCCAGGTCCTTTTCTATGATCTCATTAAAGCCGTTGGCCGCACCGGTGATCAGAAAGCCGCCTACAATTAATTTTGCCCAATTAACCCAGTTTACAAAGCCATTTACCTGGCTACCAATTAAAAAGGAAATTGACGCCGAGAACACTACCAGGAAGGTAAGCCTGAACTTAACCAGCTTTATCAAATCTTTCCAAAAGCTCATTTACGTACCTCCGTATATTTAACCGAACGTGTAAAGTTCAGCAATAAGTAAAATTGTGCACCAAACACCAAACTGGCCAGCACAATGTGTGACGCTTGTGCAACCGGTGGCAAGGCCCAGTATGATAACGCTATTCCAACTCCTATTTGCAGCACAATCATCAAAAATATGAAGCTCATGAGCTGCTGCTGTACCGAATGCCTATTAAAGTTGCGCCTAATGAGCGCATAAAGCATCACGTTAAATACCACAACCAGCAAAGCCATATCGCGGTGTGTACTAAATATCTGCCCCGCTTTTTCAACCCATTGTTCGCGGTAAACACCCTGGTAATGGTCAGCAACCTCATCGATTTTTTCTCTAACCTCGGTACCAAAGGTTATTTGCAGTACGCTCAGTAAAACCGCAGCTACGGCAATAATCTTAATTAACGGTTTAGTGTTAATGTATGGTTTACCGTGCACCTTAGCCAGGTGGTAGGTATAAATGGTTAAACCCAAAATTACCAGCGCCAGCAGCATATGTACGGTCACAATCCAATCAACTAAATTAGTTGAAACCACAATAGATCCTAGCCAAGCCTGAAAAACGATTACAACTAAATTTACAATACTGAGTATAGGTATCCATTTGTTATCGGCACCATAACTGAAAGAAAATACAGCAGCTAATAACAAAAATACACCAGATAAGGCGCCTACAAGGCGGTTAATATACTCCGTCCAGGTACGGGAGGCGTTGAATTCTTCCGGTACCAGTATCGACTTGTCCTGCCGTATGCGGTTAGCCAGTTCATTGTAGCCAAACACATCAAGCGTTTTGGCGAACCGCTGATTTTTGGCAGCTCGCTTAGCTACATAAGCTTGCTTATAATCAGCCGGTAGTTCACTGGCATCGGTAGGTGGTATATAGCGGCCAAAGCATTTAGGCCAATCCGGGCAACCCATACCCGACCCGGAGCTGCGAACAACACCTCCGGCAAGTATCAAAACAAAAAGCAAAACAATAGCGATAAGGGAGGTTTGTCTGAATCTTGCTTTGTTTGTTGTTTTACTCATTTATGTGCTAAAAAATTAGGGTACCTGTTTAGGAAATACTTCCGATACAGATACCCTAAATCATCAGAATTCTAAATTCTTATTTCTTTACTTCGCCTGGTTTTTCAACCCAGTCTTTATGCGACTCTAATTTTACCGGATTATCTTCAAAATCGTGTGGCAAGTTAGAGCTTAATGTTTGTGAGAAAGGCACAGTTTGAGGGATGAAGTCCTCATCATGGCCAGGTTTGCTATAATCATACGGCCAACGGTAAACAGTTGGAATTTCGCCAGGCCAATTACCGTGAATATGTTCAACTGGTGTAGTCCACTCCAATGTTGTAGAGTTCCATGGATTTTGAGGCGCTTTTTCACCGAAGAAGATCGAGTAAAAGAAGTTCCACAAGAAAGCCACTTGTGCTAACGCCGACAGAATAGCCGCCCAGGTGATGAATGTATTTACAGACACCCACTGTTTCAACGATTCAATCTCAGTAAATGAATAGTAACGACGTGGTACACCATCCAAGCCCATAAAGTGCATTGGGAAGAACACCAGGTAAGCACCAATAAAGGTTAACCAGAAGTGCAGGTATCCTAATTTAGTGTCCATCATACGGCCAAACATTTTAGGGAACCAGTGGTAAACACCCGCAAGCATACCGAAAATAGCTGCCGAACCCATTACCAAGTGGAAGTGAGCTACCACGAAGTAAGTATCATGTAGGTTAATATCTAACGCAGCGTTCCCCAGGAAAATACCTGTTAAACCACCTGAGATGAAGAAAGAAACCAAACCGATAGCAAACAGCATGGCCGGCGTAAACCGGATGTTACCGCGCCATAGGGTAGCTAAGTAGTTAAATGTTTTTACAGCCGATGGTACCGCAATTATCAATGTGGTGATCATGAACACACCGCCCAGGAACGGATTCATACCCGTCACGAACATATGGTGACCCCATACAATGAACGATAAAACCGTGATACCAATTAAGGAGTAAACCATGGCATGATAACCAAAGATTGGCTTACGTGAGTTGGTTGCAATAACTTCGGATGATATACCCAAAGCCGGCATAATTACGATGTATACCTCAGGGTGACCCAGGAACCAGAATAAGTGCTGGAACAAGATTGGGCTGCCACCTTCAAACGCAGTTTGCTGGTTTTGAACAACTATGTCTGATAAATAAAAGCTAGTACCAAAACTGCGGTCAAAAATCAATAAAACAACACCGGCAACAAGTACAGGGAACGCTAATACACCCAGGATAGCAGTAAGAAAGAAAGCCCATATAGTCAAAGGCATTTTCCAAAGATCCATACCTTTGGTACGCATGTTCAGGATAGTACTAATGTAATTGATACCCCCTAAAAGCTGTGAAGCAACAAACAAGGTCATACTGATTAACCAGTAAGTCATACCGGCACCTGAGCCCGGCATTGCCTTAGGTAAGGCAGATAGCGGCGGATAGATAGTCCATCCTGGACCGGCTGGACCTTTTTCGGTAAAGAAAGAAGCCATCATGATCACACTTGCTACAAAGAACAACCAGTAAGATAGCATGTTCATGAAAGGCGATGCCATATCACGTGCTCCCAATTGATATGGAATCAACAGGTTACTAAAGGTACCGCTCAAACCTGCAGTTAATACAAAGAATACCATGATGGTACCGTGTATAGTAACTAACGACAGGTAGAAGTTGGTATCCAAGCGTCCGCCCGGAGCAAAACGACCTAATAAAGTTTCCAGTAAAGGGAATGCTTTTTCCGGATAGGCTAATTGAATACGGAAAAGGATAGACAGTATCATGGCAATAACCGCCATGATGATACCGGTAATTAAAAATTGCCGGGCTATCATTTTGTGATCCTGACTGAAGATGTACTTCGTCAGGAAAGTTTCGTTATGGTGATGTTCGTGATCGTGATCATGATGTCCTACGCCGTGATCCTGAACTGCTAATGTTGACATAATCGCTATCTCTTGATTAATTAATTGACGCTAATCGGTTTTGTAATTGTGATTGCTTGTAAAGCGGGTTGTCAGCTAACTTAAGTTCCTTTTTCAATTCAGAGCTTAGGTAAGGCTTTTGCCTGGCAAGCCAGTTTTGATACTCGGCCTGGCTAACTACAACAACCAGTTTTTGCATGTTAAAGTGGCTACCACCGCAAATTTTGTTGCAATACAAACGATAGTCAAAGTCAGGCTGATCTAACTCAGAACGCATTTCGGCTGTAGTTTTAGTTGGCGTAAATTTGAAGTAGGTAGGTAAACCAGGTACAGCGTTAATTTGTACACGGAAGTTTGGCATATAAACACTATGTATTACATCCTGTGCAATAATGTTTAAACGAACCGACTTGTTTACAGGTAGCATTAATGTATCTGCCTGTATATCGTCAAAACTGTTCTTGTCGTCGTAGCTCAGACCCAGTTTGTTGGTGCCGCTAACCAGTTTAATATTCTTTTTGCCCAATTTGCCATCTTTACCTGGGTAACGCAGCTCCCAGGCAAACTGGTGACCGGTTACATCAACATTTAAAGATGCTGGCTCACCTTTGGCATCAACCGTGTTGGTTATTTTGCGCCAGGTTAAGAAGCCAAATACTACCAGGATGGTCAGAACAATTGCCGGAGCAACAGTCCAGATCTTTTCAATAGTATTATTGTGCGGGTAATAGTAAGCTTTGCGTTTGTCAGACCCTTTGTATTTGAAAACGAAGAAGAACAGTAAGAACTGTGTAAGCAGGAACACCGCAAAGGTGATCAGGAAGGTAGTCCAGAACATTGTGTCCAGCGTTTTACCGTGTACAGAGGAAGCATCACCTAAAATCATGCTTCCATGTACGGTAAATGAGTAGTACACACCCACCAAACCTGCAACCAGGAAAATCAGGAAGCCAACGGCCATTACATTATTCCAGTTTATGCCCTTTTTACCTTGCATTTGCAAGGTGAGGTCATAAACCTTTAATATTTTACCTACAATAGCTACAACAATACAAACTATTAAAAATAACAGCGCGTAGTAACCAACAGTGCTCCACATACCAGCCGATTGCGCTGAAGTGTCGCCGCTATCGGTAGCGGTAGCATTTGAGCTGGCAGTTTGCGCCATCACCAGGTTAGTACCTAGCAGCAGCACCATCGCTACCAGCGATAAGAACTTTTTATAATTTATTAGATGCTTGAATGCCATTTTTATCGATGATTTGGAATTCTATAATGATTTGCAAAGGTAAGCAATTATTGAATGTGGTGATGAAGGCTTTCTTCCAGGAACGGGTGTTTTTTAGGAATAAGCGATTCGAACTTGCTTAAAGCGTTCAACATCACGAAGGTAAATAAACCTGCAAAGCCTGCAAAAATTGCCATGTCTTGTAAAAACTCTACCAAATCGAACATGTGCTCTTTTTCGATAGTGCCTGGCATAATCATCAGGTAGTAATCTAGCCAGTGACCGATGATGATAATGATGGCCGCAATTTTCATTCTGTTCATTGAACGTTTACTATCGTTCTTCATTAACAGTAATAACGGTGCCAGGAAGTTTAGTATAATATTTAACCAGAACCACCATTTGTACTCAGGCTCCCAACGTTTGTAGAAGTACACACTTTCCTCTGGGACATTAGCATACCAGGTAAGGAAGAACTGCGCAAACCATACATAGGTCCAAAAGATGGAGAAACCAAAGATCAGTTTACCCAAATCATGGAAATGGCTTTCGTTAACCCAAGAGAAGTAACCGTTTTCTTTTAGGATAATTAACGTTAATGCAATTACCGCTAAACCACTTACGTGCACTGCAGCCAGGTTATACCAACCAAACATAGTTGAAAACCAATGTGCTTCTAATGACATAACAGCACCAAAGGCATATATGGGAAAGGTAAAACCAAAAATAGTTAAGAAGATAGCCGAAATTTTGAAGCTTTTGTTATAGTTAAGCATGCCGCCTAACGCGTCTTCATTATTTGAATATTTAACTAGCTGGCTACCAAACCAGGTATAAAGACCCAGCAATACGATTAAGGTACCAAAAAAGAAAGGCACGTTAAGGAAAGCCGACTTACCAGCGATGATGGTATCATAAATTTCGCTTTTAGGATCTGACAAGCCCGGAGTAGCCCAGTGCGCGTACAGATAAGGTGCCATAACTTTATGGCCTTCGTGCATTTCGGGATGTTTTACCAACAAACCGGCGCCAACCACTATTAATAATATGACAACAGCTACACCTAAAGCACGGGCAAATGCCTGCGGAATACGTAAGAAACTAACAGACCAGCCGGCTTGCGCCATGTACTGATAAGCCAGGAAGAATACACCAGCTACGCAAACGCCTACAAAATAGTAGCTTGAAAGCAGTAGATTAGAGAAAGTGTTTTGAATACCTTTTTCGCCTCCGAAAAAGCCTGCTAGTACACCTACAATGCCTATTACAATACCTACAAGGCTGAAGGTTTTAGCTTTGCCGGCAAATTCAAAACGTTCGTTAAAACTATGTTGATGAGTGCTCATTTAAGCTATAAAATTATAAGGTTTGCAAATGGTGAACATACATAATTACTTTCCAGCGCTCTTCTGGTGCCAGCTGCGAGGCATATGACCCCATTGCGTTTACACCGTAAGTAATAGTATGGTATATTTTACCGTCATTTAGATCTTTCATGGCGCCACCACGAGAAGATGTTCCTTTTGAGTACGAAGGCGGCGGCGGGTAACCGTGCTGGGTTACTGTACCATCACCCTGACCGGTCATGCCGTGGCAAGGTGAGCAGAACGACTCGTATAATTTCTTACCCTCGGCGTAGTTTGCCTGCGTTTGTGCAAGCATGTTCTTCACCTCAACAGATGCCTGGTCGTAACCCGCTCTTGTATTTGGATAATCGAAACGGGTAAAGCCAACAGGCACTGTACCTGCAGGAGGTAGTTGTGCGGTTTTACCGTCTTTAAAGTTTTTGTTCGGTTGATCGTACTCAGGTGCAATGTGCTCATACATATTCGGAGCATATTGCCAGCCGGTGCTTCTTTTATCTTTGCAGGATGTAGCTACAATCGTTGCAGCAACAGCCATTATTGTTGCACCAAATATTCTTATTTTACTCATAGCTAACATATTTCCTTTCGTTATGCTTAACTTCAACTGCACCAGCTTCTTCCAGTAAGCGGGTTATATCATCATGCGGTACATTACCTTTAGCATCAATGGCTATTACAAAGCGGTCGTCTGTTGCTCTCAAATCCATTACGCGCGGAGCACGGCCCGGAAACAAGTGAGTTGCGGCATAAAATGTAAACACCATACCAAAGGCCGAGAACAAGATAGTCCACTCAAAGGTAAAGGGTACGAAGTTTGGCATAGCAAAGTGGGGTTTACCACCTACGTTTAATGGCCAGTCATGCACCAGCGTATAATATAATATACTAAAGATTACTGAACCACCCAGGCAGCCAAAGCAAAATGCTGCATAACCTAAACGTGATTCCTTAACGCCTAATTTAGCCTCAATACCGTGGATTGGCATTGGGGTGTAAACGTCATAAATAGGGATACTGCTTTTTTGTAGTTTCTCAATCCCGTGCATCATATTGTCCGGGTCATCAAAACATCCTAATATAAATTTAGTGCTGCTCATGGTTATGCTTTTTGGTATTGAGTTAAATCAACACTGTCGTATTTCTCTAATGCTTTAACATAATCTGCCTGTTGCTCCGGCTCCAGGTGGCCGTCATCAATCAGTTTCTTTTTAGCCTGCTCGCTCGATGTTTTCAGCAACAGTTTAACCTCAGCCATAGCCACTGATGGTAACACGCGGATGAATAACAGGAACATTGTGAAGAACAAGCCGATTGAACCTACGAAGATGCCTACGTCTGTCCAGGTTGGATAGAACATTACCCAGCTTGACGGCAAGAAATCGCGGTGCAGGGAGGTAACGATGATGACGAAACGCTCAAACCACATACCGATGTTAACAATGATTGATAATATCCATGCTAACGGGATGTTGATACGGATTTTTTTGAACCAGAAGAGCTGAGGTGTAATTACGTTACAGGTCATCATGCTCCAGTAAGCCCACCAGTACGGACCAGTTGAACGGTTAATGAATGCATATTGCTCATACTCAACACCTGAGTACCAGGCGATGAAAAACTCAGTGATATAAGCCACACCCACGATTGAACCGGTTAACAAGATAATCTTGTTCATTGACTCGATGTGGAACATGGTGATATAGTTCTCTAAACCTAAAACCTTACGGGCAATCAGCAATAGGGTTTGCACCATGGCAAAACCTGAGAAGATCGCGCCCGCAACGAAATATGGCGGGAAGATGGTAGTATGCCATCCTGGCTCCAGTGATGTGGCAAAGTCGAATGATACGATGGTGTGTACCGAAAGTACCAGCGGTGTTGAAATACCGGCCAGGATTAATGACACAGTTTCGAAACGCTGCCAGGTTTTTACTGAACCTGTCCATCCGAAAGAAAGAACAGAGTATATACGGCGGCGTAGGCCTGTAGCGCGGTCACGGATACTTGCAATATCAGGTAATAAACCGGTGTACCAGAATATCAACGATACGGAGAAGTAGGTAGAGATCGCGAACACGTCCATCATCAGCGCCGAGTTCCAGTTTACCCATAGTGAGCCGTACTGGTTAGGCAGTGGTAAAGTCCAGTAAGCCAACCAAGGGCGGCCCATGTGACCAAAGATGTAAGTGGCCGCACAAATAACCGCGAAAATAGTCATTGCTTCGGCAGAACGGTTGATAGAGTTACGCCAGTTTTGACGGAATATCAGCAATACAGCCGAGATAAGCGTTCCGGCGTGACCGATACCTACCCACCACACGAAACCGGTGATGTCCCAGGCCCAGCCCACTGTTTTGTTCAATCCCCACTCTCCTACACCGAACCAAAAAGTCCAGCTGATAGAGAATACCCATAATGCTGCTCCGGCAGATGCTAAGGCAAAGCCGATCCACCAGGCCAAGTTGGGTTTATTTTCAACAGGGAGTAAAACCTCGTTAGTAATTTGGGCATAGGTAATGTTCTTGCCCGTAATTAACGGTTCCCTGATTATTGCTTCACTGTGAGATGCCATAGTATATAATAATCTCGTGTTTTTATAATTTATGCTTCTGTTACTGCGTCTCTGTTTCTTACTTTGGTTTGGTAACCGATGCCTGGCTTAACGTTTAACTCTTCCAGCACATAGTAAGTTCTTTCACTTTTTAAAGCTTTAGATACTTGTGAATTAGGATCGTTTTTGTTACCAAATATGATGGCGTTGGCAGGGCAGGTTTGCTGACAGGCAACTTTGATATCACCATCCTGTAAAGGACGTTTTTGTAATTTGGCATTTAGTTTACCAGCTTGTATACGTTGTACGCAGAAAGTACATTTCTCCATTACACCACGGAAACGGGTAGTAACATCAGGGTTTAATACCAATTCTGTGTAATCGTTTTGGATATAGTTCTCAAAACGTGAATCATTCCAGTAGTTGAACCAGTTGAAACGACGCACTTTATAAGGACAGTTGTTAGCGCAATAACGTGTACCAACACAACGGTTGTAAGTCATCTGGTTTAAACCTTCTGATGAGTGCGTGGTAGCTAAAACCGGACAAACAGTTTCGCAAGGTGCGTGATCACAGTGCTGGCAAAGCATTGGCTGGAAGGTAACAGAAACGTTATCCAGGTTTTCCAGTTTGTTGATCTCTTTTTCCTCGGTAACGTTATGGCCGTTTTCGTCAAAGCTATAATAACGGTCAATACGGATCCAGTGCATCTCACGACGACGGCGAACCTCATCACGGCCTACAACCGGAATATTATTTTCGGCGTTACAAGCTACAACACAAGCACCGCAACCTGTACAAGCATTTAAGTCTATAGCCATTACCCAGTCATATTGCGGACGATCATAATCATTCCACAAATCGTAGGTTTCTTTTTTCTCTTCTTTCTCGCCTTCTGGCTTTTTCAGGAACTGCTGTAATGTAGTTTCGCGAATTACATCACGACCTTCATACGAGTGGTGAGTTTGTGTTTGTGCCAACACAATTTTATCACCGCCTACTGCCTCCAGTTGAGCAATTGCTGTGCCGCGGAAAGTACCGTTTACAAAGCTTAAGAAAGGGAAAGCGTTTTTACCCACTTCATCACCTACTTTACCAGCTTTTGAACGGCCGTAACCCAAAGCGATAGAGATAGTACCTTGCGCCTGGCCTGGTTGTAATAGTATTGGTAACTCTGTTGAATAATTGTTAGCCGTAACTTTTACTACGTCACCTTCTTCCAGTTTTAATTCTTTAGCTGTTTTAGGAGATATAGCTACATAGTTATCCCAAGTAACTTTCGAAACTGGATCAGGTAACTCCTGTAACCATGGGTTATTGGCATATTTACCGTCACGTACTGTATTGCTTTCAAAAACTTCCAGTTCCAATTTACCTTCACCTGCAGCTAGTTTGGCGCTCTGCCCCAAAATGGTTTGTGCTACAGCGTTCAAATCGCGGCTAAAAGTGTAAGTGCCCGCTGGTTTAGCAGCCGCCTTTACAAAACCGGTTTGCAGTAAGCTTTCCCAGCCGTTCTGACCGGCAAAGCCTCCTTGAGGTAATAGAGTA
Organism: Mucilaginibacter sp. PAMB04168; assembly: GCF_039634365.2. Taxonomy (NCBI): domain Bacteria; kingdom Pseudomonadati; phylum Bacteroidota; class Sphingobacteriia; order Sphingobacteriales; family Sphingobacteriaceae; genus Mucilaginibacter; species Mucilaginibacter sp. PAMB04168. The sequence goes on along the minus strand of NZ_CP155079.2, from coordinate 1,196,044 downwards.
GTGTTCCAGGTATTACGTACGTATGTGTAGTAATCTTTAACCGGGTTGTTTGACCACACCAGTAAGCTTTCTTCAGCTTTACGGCTGTCATATACCTTATTGATGGTTGGTTGTACAATGGTATAATAACCCTCGACAGCATTTTCGTCACCCCATGATTCCAGGTAGTGGCTGTTAGGCGCTACTATATTACATTGTGCAGCTGTTTCGTCGTTGCTTTCAGCAAATGAAATGCGTAAACGTACTTTTTTCAAAGCATCTGCAAAAGCACTGCTTTGGTAATAATTATATACCGGGTTGGCATTTAAAAATAACACGGCGCCAACCTGGCCTGCTTTCATCTCATCAACAAAGGCCACCATTTCTGCATCGTTACCTTTGTATTGGTATGATGGGTTGTCTAAATCGATCGTAGTACCGTAGCTGCCCAGCAACGAATTTATTGCGTTAACCAGTATTTGCGAAGCTACATCGTTAGTACCTGCTACAACCAGTGCACGGCCTTTGGCAGCAACCAGTTCTTTAGCGGCTATAATTACAGCGTTCTCTGTAGCCTTATCTGTCAGTTTTTTAGTACCAGGTAAAGTAGTGCCGGCAATAGCATTATATAAGCTAACTAAGGCAACACCTTCTTCAGATGGTTTAATTGGCACACGAACGTCGGCGTTACTTCCGGTTAAGCTCATGCGGGCTTCGAACTGGATATGGCGTGACATTTTCTTGCCTTCCAAAGCTTCGTGGCTACGGTTTGACACATACTGACGCATGTGCTCTGCTTGTGAAATCCACGGGCCTAAAAAGTCGGCACCAAAGCTTACAATTACGTCGGCCTTGTCAAAGCTATAGCGTGGCAAAACTGCTTTGCCAAAGCTATTTTGATTGGCCTGAATAATACCGGTTAAAGAAACCGCATCATAAGTAACGTGCTTAGCAGTTGGATATTGAGCGATAAAATCGCTGATCACCCTTAAAGTTGAAGGGCTATTAATTGTTGAGGTTACAATACGGATTTGTTTACCGCTTGCTTTAATGGCACCCAGTTCAGCTTTAACATAATCGTCAAGCTGGCTCCAGGCTACGTCGCCATTATCTTGCATAGGGCCTTTTAAGCGGGCAACGTTATACAGGTCTAATATTGAAGCCTGTACTTGTGCGTTAACACCACCCTGCCCTAATACATCACCAGGGTTACCTTCAATTTTAATCGGGCGTCCTTCGCGGGTTTTAACTAATATAGCATGGCCATTATAGCTGGATGTATAATAGTTAGCTACACCAGGAGTTACCTCCTCGGGTTTAATTAAGTAAGGTATAGATTTGTGAACAGGTGTTTTCTGACAGGCGGCGAGTGAAACGGCACCTATACCAAAGCCAACTGTTTTTAAGAAATTACGACGCGGCGTTTTACCGGTTAAACCGTTACCGCTCAGCACTTCCTCAATCGGAACAGGCTCAGCAAACTCATGTTTGTTTAATTCAACAAACTCTGGCGTGTTGTTCAGCTCTTCTAAACCTTTCCAGTATTTTTTATTGCTTTCCATTTAAGCTTTATAAACTGTAAATTGCTAAGTTTCTTAATTTATTAATAGTGGCATTTAGCACACTCCAAACCGCCTAATGCTGCAGCGGTTACTTTTTCGCCGCGTTTTAAAGCATCATGCACTTCAACCATTTTGTCGTAGTAAGCATTGCCTTTAAAGCCGGTTTCGGTGCGCTTGTGGCACTGGATACACCATTTCATGGTAAGAGGTGAATATTGATAAACCTCTTTCATGGTTTGGATCGGACCGTGACATTTCTGGCACTGAATACCTGCAACCTTAGTGTGCTGCGAGTGATTAAAGTAAGCAAAATCAGGCAGGTTGTGTATACGCACCCATTGGATAGGACGAGCCTTAGTGGTATCATATTTCTGGGTACCCGGATCATAACCCAATGCATCATAAATTTTGTGTATCTCAGGAGATTCTGTTTTAACTACCTTATGGCAGTTCATACACACGTTTAGTGATGGTATAGTTGCATTTTTACCTTTATATGCACTTGAGTGACAGTACTGACAATTAATCTTCATCACACCTGCGTGCAACTCGTGTGAGTATTTAATAGGTTGTACGGGTTGATATCCTTGATGAACGTTGGTGTTCCACATGGTTACCCAGCTCCAGCTACCTAAAGCGATGGTACCGGCTAATACGAAGAAGAATACCAGTTTCTTATTTTTAGCCAACCTTTTAACGGTAGCAAAACGATCAACAGCAACAGCCTCTTCTACTACATCCTCTTCAGGAAGCAGATCTTTACGTTTTAAGATCAAACGCTCTAAAGTACCAATGGCACGGTTAAGAACCAGGATAACGATTAAGGCTACAACAACTGCGGCAATCAAACCGAAAATCAATGCATTGCTTGGACCCTCAGCAGCACCGGCACCTGCAGCGTTGGCAGAACCACCAGCGGCAGGAGCTGCCTGCATTTTCTTGTACTCATCGCGAACGTAGGTAATAATGTTAGCCACATCACCATCGCTCAGCTCAGTGAACACGTTCATGCCCGCCTGGTTGTACTCGTTGTAAATCTTAAGCGCTTTTGGATCTTTAGCGGCAATTAAAGCCTGGTTGTTCTGAATCCATTTGGTTAACCACTTGTCGTCAGTCTCAGACGTCATTACAGGGCCTAAAGCCGGACCGGTTAAACGCTGATCGAGTTTATGACATGAGGTACATTTCGCCTTATATAAAGCTTCGCCCTTGGCAGCATCACCTTGAGCAAGGGCATTAAAGCCCATGGCCGTTAAGCCCGCTACCAGTAAAACCGACCTTGAAAACTGTTTAAGAAGTAATGAGAATTTTCTCATAAAGCGTATTTATGCTAGATAATTTGTATGTGTGTGATACTTTATAAACTGAAAAGACGTAGGTATCCCGCTTTTTTCAGTCCACAAAAGTAAAATTTTATAAACTATGGCTGACAAATTAGTGACACTTGTTTCTAATTTATAATCAGTCTAAACTAGTTAAAAAAATAGCCCTCCGATTTATCAGAGGGCTATTTTCGTTGTATTTAAATAAATTTTCTTGCAACGGCGAGTTGCAGATTTGAAAATCTATTTTATTGTTTTAGTAACCAGGCGAATATCAGCGGTGCTACTATGGTAGCGTCAGATTCTACTATAAACTTAGGTGTGTGGATATCCAGCTTACCCCAGGTAATTTTTTCGTTTGGCACTGCACCCGAGTATGAACCGTATGATGTAGTGGAATCAGATATCTGGCAGAAATAGCTCCAAAAAGGAATGTTTTCCATTTCCATATCCTGGTAAAGCATAGGCACAACGCATATTGGAAAATCGCCGGCAATGCCACCACCAATCTGGAAAAAGCCAATGCCCTTGCCATCCGAATTTTTTACATACCAATCGGCCAACCAAGCCATATACTCAATACCACTCTTCATGGTACTGGCTTTAATTTGCCCCTTAATTACGTATGAAGCAAATATGTTACCCATGGTTGAGTCTTCCCAGCCTGGTACCACAATTGGCAGGTTCTTTTCGGCCGCAGCCAGCATCCATGAATTTTTCGGGTCAATTTCGTAATACTGCTCCAAATCGCCGCTTAGCAGCATCTTATACATGTACTCATGCGGAAAATAACGCTCACCTGTGTCATCTGCATCTTTCCAAACCTGGTGAATATGCTTTTGCAAACGGCGGAAAGCTTCTTCTTCAGGTATACAGGTATCCGTTACGCGGTTATAATGATTCTCCAACAAATCCCATTCGTCCTGCGGACTTAAGTCGCGATAGTTAGGCACACGCTTGTAGTGTGAGTGCGCAACCAGGTTCATGATATCTTCTTCGAGATTAGCGCCGGTACATGAAATAATTGCAATTTTATCTTGACGAATCATTTCGGCCAGCGAAATACCCAGTTCCGCTGTACTCATAGCGCCGGCCAGCGTAACCATCATTTTACCACCCTCAAGCAGGTGTGTTTCGTATCCTTTGGCAGCATCCATTAATGCGGCTGCATTAAAATGCCGGTAGTTTTTCTCAATAAACTGAGATATAGGTCCTCTAGTAATATCCATCATCCAATCAATTAAAAATCAGGCGCAAAAGTAGGTAATTTGTTTAAGATTGAGAAGATGGGATTAAGAATTGAAAGGATTACGATAACTCGCTACAATTGCCCAAAATGCTATGGTTTTTGCATTTGCTGCTTAATCCTTATGTAAATAAATTCGGCAGGACGAGTCAAAGCAACCATCAATTCGAGCATCAGTACACCATTGCTTATATCGGCTGCGGTCATGGTAGTACCCAGGCCCACGCTTACATGAAAAGCGTCGGTGGGCGATGTACCTACAAATGCACCTTGCTTCCACAGGCCTAATAAAAAATTGTACATCATATCTTTAACCTTCATCCAAGTATCGGCGTTATTGGGCTGCAAAGCATAAGGGAGTAATGCCTGTTTTGCCGACTGCTCAATCATCATCACCGTTCTTTTAACACTTATATAGCGCCATTCATTACTATTTCCGTTAAGCGTACGTGCACCCCACACCAGTACGCCCCGCCCAGGGAATGTGCGTATTGCATTAACCGACTTGCCGTCGGCAGTGCTCACATTTAATATTTGCTGTACAGCATCTGTTATATAAAGCGTTGGTTTAATAACCCCTGCAAGATTAACATTTGCCGGTGCTTTCCATACTCCCTTGCTCAAATCGCTAGATATGTATACGCCGGCCAAAGCCCCTGCCGCAGGCTGTACGTTGGCAGCAGCAGTAGCTGCTGCAATAAGCTGCTTATAATTTAAACTAACGGCCAGCAATGCTAAATGCGACTGTTGTACCGCTGCAATAGTAGCTTCATTATGCATAGCGTTATCCTCTCGGAGCAACGCATAGGCTGTGTTGAGCAATGCAGTTTTAACTGCATGATAGGCCGCCTGATGAGATGCATCTGTTTCAATATAAGTATCTAAATCGGGCAGGTTAGCAAAGGTTATTTCGTCAACACCTAGAATAGAGGTATTTAACCATGGAAAATAGGCAGCACCATAACTAAGGGCATCGGCGCCTATATTGGTTCTAAAGTCGGTAATAACATCTAAGGTTGATCCGGAACCAATAACGTTAACATCGGCCATAGCACTACCTCCCCATACATCAACCAAGTAAAATATACTGCCCATCTCCTTACATTGCTGCAAAGCCATTTGTACTAATGCATAAAAATCATCATGCGGTAATAATAAAGCATCGGGCATTACCAGCAATGCAGGCTCTGCCTGATCCAATAATATGCTCAAACCGGTTTTAAAATGCTCCAGCAGGATATTTTCATGATAATTACCTACAGCAATAATGTAACAAGCGAGTCCACCGTTCTGAAAAAACAGCCGGATAGCGTTGTACAGGTAAAAAGACGGCGCACTTGCTTGAACAGCTTGCTCGCGTCCGTTAATGGTTACATGCGGTGCGTTAGGCACAGGCCAAGATGCGGGTGCTGCGGTTATAGCAAACTTTAATAAAGCACCTTGCCCGGAGCCAAAAAGTTGCACATACTGTTTTAAGGACGTAATACGGGTGGCTTTATTGAGAAGTGCCTGCTTACCATCGTTGGCCTTTTGCGTGTATCCGATAAATACAGGCACAGCAGTACTTACCTGAATCACCGAATTTGGAAAGATCATCTTTTCGGGCACGTATACACCGGGCGTTTTTATTTTACGAGGATCAGGCATTGGGTTACAGGGTCATGTTATTTAAATGTATGCAAAAAATATGGCACTATCGGGTTCCTTTAAAACTGCTATCCGCACTTTGTAACTGTTAATCTGCAAACAATAAACCTACCTTTGTACTTATTCAACCCTACGCCGTTCATGAAAAAAAACATTATAGCTTTTCTAATACTCGTTTTAAGTACGTTTAGCGCACACGCACAGCCCGCTTTCATCAAAAAGATAACGCCCAGGTTTGTTCGTAAAATGTTGTTCGAGAAAGACAGCACGCGCAGCGCCAGCTTTTTTCTGCTGCCGGTACTGAGTTCAGCTCCGGAAACCGGACTGGAGGTGGGTGCATCTACCCTCTATTCTTTTTACACAGACAGCAGTAAGCGCACCAGGGTATCTAACATTTTTGCTTATGCTACTTTTACTACCGAGGGTCAGCAGCGTGTAAGCTTAAGCAGTAGCTACTGGACACCGCGAAACAAGTATCATTACACGGCAGGGATCAGCTACATCAATTTTCCGTTTAATTTTTATGGCATTGGCGATAATACCCGGAAAACCGACGAGCAGCGAATTAGTGAAAAACGATTTAAGGTTAATTTTTTAGGAGAAAAGCGCTTAGGTGAGCACATTTACATAGGCTATGTGCTGGGCGCTTATGATTACAAGTACCGCATAGAAAATACCGGCAAAAGTTTCGAAGCCCGTTTAACACCGCAAGACCGCAATGGCGGCGCGGGCGTTTACGCCGGCCCAAGCCTTACGTTCGACAATCGCAATAACAACACTTACACCACTAAGGGTATGCATATAACCGGCTACCTGAACGTAATGCATGGCCTGTTTGCTGATAATGCTTATCAGGGCAGCTTATTAAATATAGAGTATGCTCAGTTTTTTGCATTGAGCAAACGTTTGGTATTAGGGTTTAACATACAAGACCAAAGCCTGCTGGGTAGCCAAACACCGTTTTACTTACTACCCGAGCTAGGAAACGATGAAATGATGCGCGGTTATTACAATGGCCGCTATCGCGATAAAAATATGCTGGCCGGCCAAACTGAGCTACGCTACCGCATAAGCGACCGCTTTGGCATTGCCGGCTTTGCAGGCACGGGCACCGTATTTAAAAACAGCTTGAATTTTGACCAGTTTAAACCTAACTACGGCGGCGGACTGCGTTACTTTTTTGATACTGAAAAAGGCCTTACCATGCGTATAGACTACGGTGTGGGCCAAAAGCCCGCCGGCGAAAAAAGACAGCAAGGCTTTTACCTGAGTTTGGGAGAAGCGTTTTAAAAAATAAGTTGTGAGTTTTGATGCCGGAGCGAGGCGAACATGGTGTTCTAAATACGCTTGCAAAGCGATTGGCTAAAAAGCCCCATGTTACTTAGGTTGCTCGGCCACCAGATGCCGCTAAGTTTTATTATCACTTAAAACACCCGATGCTTGTCTTCCATTAAAATTTAATCAAAAAATCTTCCTTCACTTTGCCCGGCCTAAAATAGAATAGTCCCAACCAAAACAAATTTACAGATACAGTAACCTTAGCGTGCGATTGCATAATGTTCAATGATGTTTTGGTAAGCATATTTTCGTTAATGTTTTTCACTATAAGCAAAGTATCGGCATGTATGCGGGGTAGCAGCTTGTTAAAATAATCCATGGTTGATTGCGGGTTGAGCTGCGTATCTAAAAAGATTACATCAGGCGCTATGGTGTCGCGCCAATCGGCTGCATTGTCAATTTTTTTAATCAGTACTGTTTGGGCTGCACGTTGTATAATTGAGCTGTCGGTACGCTGATGGCGCCCCGCTATCCATAAAGTAGCAGGCTTAGCATCATTTATCAAACGGTACAGGAGTTTGTCTGTTGCGTCTAATTTTTTGCTTCCTTGTAATTCTTTTTCAATTTCAGCATATACTTTTTTATTCGAAAAATCGTAAATTACTTCATCAACCAGCCGATATACAAACGGCGAGTGCAACCCATGGCGGTTAATAGCCTTACGCTGATGCAAAAAATGGCTTAGCGCAAACTTTAGCTTAAACATGGTTGTAAAAATAAAGAAAGCTTTATTATTTGGAAGGAATAGGCAACATGATTAACGAAGCTGAAATAAACTCACTTATAAAACTACTGGATGACCCGGACCGGGAAGTCTTTGAGCATGTGCACGAAAAACTATTGTCATACGGTCCTACTGCTATCACCTACCTTGAAAGCGCCTGGGAACAGGCTTTTGATAGCGTACAGCAAGATCGCATAGCCAACCTGGTGCACGAAATACAATTTAGCATTGTGAAAAACGATCTGGAACTCTGGCATCAGAGCGGTGCTTTTGATTTATTGCGCGGTGCACTTATTATCAATAAATACCAATATCCCGATCTGGATGAGCAAAAAGTTATTAACCAGATTGAAGCCATTAAACGTGATATATGGATGCAGATGATGTTTGAGGGCAGTCCATCTGACCAGGTTAAGCTCATTAACCACGTGTTATATAACCTATATGGCTTTAGCGGTAATACCACCAATCACCAGGATCCCCAAAACAGTTACCTGAGCCAGGTTTTGGAAACTAAGAAGGGCAATCAGATCTCGCTGGCTATTATCTACTCGGTAGTGGCCCAAAAGCTGGATATACCTATTTATGGCGTCAATTTACCGCAGCACTTCATACTGGCTTACATGGATGAATCGGCCAAATCGGAGTTTGAAAGCGGGGTACTGTTTTATATTAATGCTTTCAATAAAGGTTTCATTTTTGGCAGGCGTGATGTAGATATGTTCCTGAAACAACTGAACCTGAATATAGATAAGCAGTTTTACGAACCCTGCAGTAATACTGACATTGTGCGCCGTATTTTGCGCAATCTCATCAGCTCATACGAACAACTCGGATCTGCAGAGAAAGTGCAGGAACTTAACGAGTTATTGGCGGTATTGCAATAAGCAAGATATTTTGTAACTTTAGGCATACCAATATCTTATGCCTAAAGCTTTCTTACTTAATCTGTTGCTGTTACTTTCACTGTCGAGATATACTTACGGCCAGCAAGGCAAACTTTTTAAGTACTGCAACGCGTTTGATAAGCTGAACTCACAGGTAACAAACGGCAGCATTAATCGCAACAAAGCAGCGCATAGCTTTAGTTCCCTGATAACAAAAATTAAAGCCGTCTATACCCCTTCAACAGACGACAAATGGGTGTTTCCACTCGCCGGATACTCTGCACGTGATATTGGTGGCACTCATGGCGATGGATACAATGACAAAGGTTATAATTACTTTGACGGCAACAAACATACTGCCCACCCCGCGCATGATATTTTTATTGATGACCGCAACCATGACGACCTGGACGACCATACCCAGTTGCCGGTAAACGTTTTGGCCGTTGCGGATGGCCTAGTGCTGGCCTGTAGTAATACTTGGGATGCAGAAAGCGATCTGAGAGGCGGCAGGTACATTTGGCTATACCACCCGCAACAAAACATAATAACTTATTATGCTCACAACCGCAACGTTTTTGTGAAACCGGGCGATATCATAAAGCGCGGGCAGAAAATTGCAGAAGTAGGCCGTACGGGTTTTAATGCTTACAAACAGCGCTCTCCTACACATTTGCATTTTTCAGCATTTAATTTAACGGGCAATTTGCCGGTTCCTTATAACCCTTATCAAGCACTTACACAAGCCGCTCGCTTATGAAAAATATAGTTCTTGCCCTGTTATTACTCATCACTTCGGTATTTATAAAAACCGACACTGTAGTTAGCCGTTTTAAAATACCGGCAAGTTACCAGCAGATAACGGTGCAACCTGGTTCTTTTGCACAATGGCTTCAAAACAGAACGCTTAAGCCGGCAGGTACTCCTACCCGCACCTACACAGGCACCATTGCCCGTACAAACCCTTATACCGCTGCTGTGCTCAACATGAGCATTGGCAACCAGGATTTACAGCAGTGCGCCGACGCCGTGATGCGCTTAAGGGCAGAGTACCTATACAGTAAAAAAGACTACAAAGCCATCAGCTTTAATTTTACCAGCGGGTTTAAATGCGATTTTATTCACTTTGCCGAAGGGTACCGTTATCAGCAAAGCGGCGTATGGAAAAAGCAGGCTGCAAAAGATTACAGCTACGCCAGCTTTTTAAGGTACATGAACCTCGTATTCTCTTACGCTGGTACTTTATCGCTAGACAAGGAACTGCATCAGGTAACCAATGCAAATGATTTGAATATCGGTGATGTGTTCATCAAGGGTGGTTCGCCAGGCCATTGTTTTATAGTAATGAATGTGGTGATAAACAAGGTCAATCATCAGAAAAGATTCTTACTGGCACAAAGCTTTATGCCTGCTCAAAACATACAAATATTGCAAAACGGCTCACCCTGGTTTAGTTTAGATGAGCCGGCTCAAATTCCGTACGGTGAATTAGTGAGTGCGGCGTATTTGAAACGATTTTGAATAACGTAGGCGAACTTACCCTACCAGTTCTGATATTAGTTCTACTTTTGTGCTTATGCTAGTTGCTGCTTTAGCCGGCGTGACATCATTCGCCTTAAAACCAAAAATATCCTTGAAACAACCATCACAGTAAGCACTATAGCCAGGAACATCATTTGTGTTACCACATTCGCATATCCATACCTCCCTCTCTTTAGAAGATAACAATTGTTTTTTAGTTGTACGGGTTCCGCGTTCCTTAAAATTAGATGTTATCTGTTCCTTAATCGCGTTAAAAAGTTCGATATCTTCACGATTATAGAATGGTTTGTTAAAGGTTGTAATTTGCAACCCTATTTTTCGAGTATTAAAATCATCATGCCCAATCACTTGATGTGCGTAATTTAGATCTAACAAATTAAGATCATTAACTACTTTGCTAAGCAGAGCAAGATTATATTCATTCTTTTCTGTCAAGATTGCACTATAAACTAATGCTACTTTCTTTTCTTCTGGAAAAGCGTCAATATACATTAGCAATCTGTCATAAAAATCTTTAAGCTCATTTTGAGGTACGCCCGTAACCATTGTTTGATATTTCTTTATAAGGAATGGAAATATCTCTTCCATCCTGTTATTGGTAAAAAACTTCCAACTGTCCTCATTAAAGGTTAAATTATCCTCCTGGGCTTTCTTCAAATAATCGCGCTTCCTGTATAAAGTATTGAGCTTTTCATAACTCACATTTTCAAATTTCTCATCCTCCTCAAATGCAGGTGTTACAACAACATCATTTTCTAAAACTACAGCCGTACCAATAGCGGTTAACATAAACATAGATTTGTTTTTTCCCGATATCTCATCCATATCTATACTCAAACCTACAACTGCATTAGCACCTATTTCATAAGCGGCCAACTTAATGCTATGTATCGCTTCATCATAAAGGGAGGTAAGCTGTTTCTGATATGATGAGGATCTTCCACCAAAAAAATCGCTGAAAGCGGCAAACATATCGCTGAAGAAATTCGTTCCGGCAACAATATGTGCTGTTACAGGTTTAATGTGCTTTTTAATAGATTTGCCTTCAATTGTTGAAGTAGTAACAACTAATATATCTTTAGGGGCTAACATGCTTGAGAAATTAAAAAAATAAAAAGCTTACCGGATAAACATGATTTCATGAATACCGCAATGTAATCAAATTAACTAATGTAAATTTCACTACTTACCTAACCACCCGTTAGCATCCATCCAGTTTTTACAACCGTTAAACCATTCGTCTTTAGTTGTTTTGTTTACCAGCCCAAAGCCGTGGCCGCCGGCCTGGTACAAGTGCAGTTCTCCTTTTACACCGGCTTTTACCATGGCTTCGTAAAAAGCAATGCTGTTCATTACAGGCACGGTTTTATCATCCTGTGCATGTACTAAAAAAGTGGGTGGCGTTTGTGCGGTTACCTGCTTTTCGTTCGAGTATAGGTCAACCATTTCGGGCGTTGGTGTTTTGCCAATCAAATTTTCGCGTGAGCCTTTGTGAGCTATTTCGGTAAAGCTGATTACCGGGTACATTAATACGGCGAAGTTTGGCCGCAGGTTAACGTTGTCTTTATTATTAATAACGGCTTTGTTAAAATGCGTAATAGCGGTTGAAGCCAGGTGGCCACCCGCCGAAAAGCCGATGATACCTACCCTACCGGTATCTAATCCCCATTCTTTAGAACGCTGGCGCACCAGTTGTATAGAACGCTGTGCATCCTGTAGCGGACCAATAGTTTTGTCAAGCATTATGGCATCGCTGGGCAGGCGGTAGGTAAGCACAAAAGCCGTTACTCCTATTTCGTTAAACTTTTTGGCTACAGCGGTACCTTCATGATCTATAGCCAGTCTGGAATAGCCGCCCCCAGGGCAAATAATGATTGACGCGCCGTTAGCTTTTCCCTTTTCCGGAAAAAATGGTGTAAGCACCGGATCTGTAACCATACTTACCCTGCTATTTTCGTTCTTTTCGGCATAAGCTGCTGGTGCAGCCTTGCTGTTTGGAACACCTTTAGGATAAAGCTTTATGGGTTGAGTACTTTGCGCAAATGTTAATGTACCAAGCATCATTAAAGACACAGTTAGGAGTTTGGTTCGCATAGTTGGTTTATCGAATTTGGTTGAGGCTAATATAAAACAAAAAATGCCATTCAGAACAAATAGCGAGATATCTAATACACCGCTAATTGCTTGTACAAGATTTCTCGCTATCGTTCGGGATGACACCCTTTTTTAGTTTTTGCTCTTAAATCGGCTTAGCTTTTGGGCCCGCCAAATTCCATTAAGTAGGCTTTCAAGAAGTCGTCCAATTCACCATCTAACACAGCTTGTGCGTTGGATGTTTCGTGATCGGTACGTAAGTCTTTAACCAGTTTGTATGGGTGCAATACGTAGTTGCGTATTTGCGAACCCCATTCAATCTTCTTTTTATTGCCTTCGATAGCATTACTGGTTTCCATACGCTTGCGCATTTCAATCTCATATAACTGAGATTTTAGTAAGCGGATCGCATTTTCCTTATTCTGCAATTGCGAGCGCGACTCCTGGTTTTTAATAACAATGCCTGATGGTTTATGGTACAAACGTACGGCAGTTTCTACCTTATTTACGTTTTGCCCGCCTGCGCCGCCCGAGCGGAATGTCTCAAACTCTATATCAGCAGGGTTTACCTCAATTTCAATCGTATCATCAACCAATGGGTACACGTACACAGAGGCAAACGATGTATGGCGCTTGGCATTGGCATCAAACGGCGACACACGCACCAGACGGTGTACTCCATTTTCGCCTTTTAAATAACCGTAGGCAAAATCACCTTCAATTTGCAAAGTAACAGTTTTAATACCGGCTACATCGCCTTCCTGGTAATCCTGCTCACTTACTTTGTAGCCGTTCTTTTCGCCCCACATAATGTACATACGCATGAGCATGCTGGCCCAGTCGCAGCTTTCGGTACCACCGGCACCGGCTGTAATTTGTAAAACGGCATTCAGTTGGTCTTCCTCGGCCGATAGCATGTTCTTAAATTCCAGTTCTTCTACAGCTTTTAGTGCCGCATTGAACTGTTCCTGCATTTCGGGCTCAGTAGCATCACCGCTCTGGTAAAATTCATAAAGTACGCCAGTATCATCAACTGTTGATACAACTTTCTGGAAGGCGTCTGTCCAAACTTTTTTCACCTTTATAGATGCCAATACCTTTTCGGCTTCCTTGGGTGCATTCCAAAACTCCGGACTAACTGTTATTTCCTGTTCTTTTGCTAATTCTTCAAGTTTTTTATCGATGTCAAAGATGCCTCCTCAGGGAAGCTGTTCTATCCCTTAAATCCTGTACTTGTTCTTTTGTCATGGTAGCAAATATAGTTAAAACCTAATAGCGTAAACATAAAAAAGGCCTGTCGGTTTAAGACAAGCCTTTCTATTATTTAAATCTGCAAATAAGCTTAAGCAATCATCAGTTGGTTAACCAGGCCGCTTAAATCGGCACGGTTACCATTTAGCTGAGACAGCATATTGCCCAAAGCAAACTCTTTGGTTTGCTGAGTTTTTGATTGTTGCACCAGTTGCCTCATCACTGTTGGTATAAGTGAATGAGCTGCCGCTTGTGCAGATGGCATATCAATGCTGTAAAATTTGTTTAGCCTGTTTGCAAACTTATTAATAATGCTGGTAACTAATGACTCATTGTAGGTACCCGAAAACTGAAAATATTTAATCAGGTCACCAATGCGTCCATTTTCCATCTGGTTTTTTAAAACCTCGATAATTGAACTTGAAGCTTCGTTTATCACAGCTTCGCGTGAACCGGCAGGAATTACCGGATTGTTGATAACAGCCGCCCCGGCGTTATTCTTAACAAGCAAAAAAAGTTTTTCAAACATGGCAAATAATGTTTTTAAGCAGATTAATAATATGATGACGTTTCGGCACTTAGGTTATGAACTAAACAAATATAATAAATAAATATTTTAATTATCAAAATTTTTATCGAAAAAAATTAAAAAAATCTTAATTAAAAAGTGTACTTAAAACACTAAGATTAGTGTGTATTTTAAACGTTAAGTACCTTATTATTAAAAACTATTTGGTTGGTTAAAGCAAACTTTAAAGCTTACTTTTGGCTTAAACAATCTATCAATTATGTTGCCAAACATTGATTTTACCACCACCCAGGCCTTTAAGTACCTTACCGACCATTTTGAGGACCTAGAGGCCACTGATGTTAAAGAGCTATTTTCGTCTGACACACAGCGATTTAAGAAGTTTTCTATCTACTTTGAAGACATGCTGTTTGACTACTCGAAAAACCGTATAGACGATAAGTGTATAGCGTTGTTAATACAGTTAGCAAAAGAGTGTAGAGTAAATGATGCAATTGATGCTATGTTTGCCGGAGAAGTGATCAATGCAACCGAGCAGCGCCCGGTATTGCATATTGCTTTACGCAATCAAAGCAATACACCAATTTTGGTAGAAGGCAGCGATGTAATGCCCGACGTAAACGCTGTGTTACAACACATGAAAGCCTTTAGCCAGCAAGTAATTGACGGCACCTGGAAAGGCTATACCGGCCAGCAAATTACCGATGTTGTAAACATTGGCATTGGTGGATCTGACCTGGGACCTGTAATGGTAACTGAGGCTTTAAAAGCTTACAAAACACGTTTAAATCTGCACTTCGTATCAAACGTTGATGGTACGCACATTACCGAAACACTAAAGACGCTTAACCCCGAGACGACACTTTTCCTGATCGCTTCTAAAACGTTTACCACGCAGGAGACTATGGCTAATGCCAATACGGCCCGCCAGTGGTTTTTAGACCATGGCGCCAGCGAGGCAGATATTGCGAAACACTTTGCAGCCCTGTCAACCAATGCTGCGGCTGTTGAAAAATTTGGTATTGACACACAAAACATGTTTGGCTTTTGGGATTGGGTTGGCGGTCGTTACTCTTTATGGAGTGCCATTGGCCTTTCTATAGCTTTAGGTATAGGGTTCGACAACTTTGAAGCTTTATTAGGCGGTGCTCATGCTATGGATAACCACTTTAAGTCTACCGAATTTGAGCAGAACATACCGGTAATTGCCGCTTTACTAGGCGTTTGGTACAATAACTTTTTCGGTGCCGAAAGCCAGGCCATTTTACCATATGACCAATACATGCATCGTTTTGCTGCGTATTTTCAACAAGGCGATATGGAAAGCAACGGCAAGTATGTAGACCGTAACGGCGAGGTGGTTGATTATCAAACCGGCCCTATCATATGGGGTGAACCGGGTACTAACGGGCAGCATGCATTTTACCAGCTGATACACCAGGGCACTAAATTGATACCGTGCGATTTTATTGCACCTGCACAAACCCATAACCCGGTAGGCGAACACCATACGTTGTTACTGTCTAACTTTTTTGCCCAGACCGAAGCATTAATGAATGGCAAAACCTATGACGAAGTGGTAGCCGAGTTAAAAGCGGCCGGCAAAAGCGAAAACGAAATTGAAAAGCTCGCTCCCTTTAAAGTTTTTGAAGGCAATCGCCCTACTAACTCAATTCTGCTTAAAAAAATCACACCGAGGGCTTTAGGCTCATTGATTGCCATGTACGAGCATAAAATTTTTGTGCAAGGCATCATCTGGAATATCTATAGCTTTGACCAATGGGGCGTGGAACTGGGCAAACAACTGGCAGGCAAAATACTGCCTGAGTTGCGTACAGCCGATGAAGTAAACACTCATGATGCCTCAACCAATGGTTTGATTAACCAGTACAAGGAATGGCGTTAGTCAGTTAATGTTTAAAAAAAAAGTCATTTTGTGAGTACATGAAATGACTTTTTTTATGAGACAATCAGATTGATTCTAAGGCAATTTTTTTTCATACGTTGATTAAATGATAGCCACTAAATGCTTTGCCTCGTTAAAATGTTACCCTTTTTTGTTTTAAAACCCCATGCAACATTTTTTATTTTCGGGTGTTTGTAATTGAATTGTGTGTACTATGTTTTAGCTGTTTTATTAATTACATCAACTAACTTGTGTTAAACATACCTTCATTTTTGCTGGGCGGAGGCCAAATGGGCGAACTGATCCGCACCACTGATTGGTCAGTATCTGTTTTAAGTACACCCGATACCTGGCCCGAAAGCTTAAAGGCGGCTGTTAGCATCAGTCTTAATTCGGGCTTCCCTATTGCTATTTACTGGGGTAGCGACTTTATATTACTATACAACGATGCATGGAGCACCATACCCGGCGATAAGCACCCATGGGCACTCGGAAAGCCAGGGGCTGTGGTTTGGCCTGAAATATGGGACGGCCTGGACGCACAGTTTAAAAGTGTATTAACCAAAGGCGAATCTATACGCCAGCCAGATGCTTTACTACTCATGCACCGCTATGGCTATACCGAGGAATGCTATTTCGATTACAGCCTATCGCCTATTATGGCGACTGACGGTACAATTGGCGGCGTATTTAATGCTGTAATTGAAACTACTTACAAGGTAATCAATGAACGGCGTAATAAACATTTGCAGCGTTTGCAAAACCAGCTTAATCAGTCGCATAGCCTTATGGAGGCCGTTGCAGATGTTGAAAACATCTTAGATAATTGCCAGGAAGACATTCCATTTTACCTGCTATTCTCAACCGAAAACAAAAACACTCAGCCTCAATTAGTTGCAAGCGGCGGAATTGCAGAAAATGACGGGTTAAGTGTAAGCTGGCCTCACAGTAACGGTTCTGGCAATGTTGAACACATACCCGACCTGGATAAATACCTGCCTCACGCTGTTCAAAGCATTTGGGGCGAGCCCTGCCGCGAGGCGTTAATTGCGCCAATCAGTCGTGATGAAGCTAAAATTACGGGTTACCTGGTTATGGGCCTGTCTCCCCGTAAAAAACTGGATAGTGATTACCAGCACTTTTTAGCTTCAGTGGCCATATATGTGGGCACTATTTTAAATAACGGGTTTGCTTATGAGCAAAGCGGCGCACTGCAGCGTGAGCAGATTTTGAATGAAGAGCTGGCTACAACCAACGAAGAGCTCAGCGCCACTAATGATGAACTGCATTTATCGCAGATTCATCTGGCTGCGTTAAATTCAGAATTAGAAGAGCGTGTATTAAGCCGCACTAAAGATTTAGCGGAGAGTGAAGCACGTTTCAGGAGCCTGATAGAGCAAAGCCCCGTTCCAACAATGGTGACCCGCGGGCCGAATATGCGGTTAGAGGTTGTTAATCCGCCTATGCTGCTGTTAATTGACAAAGATAACTCCATAATTGGCAAAAACTTATTTGATGCTATGCCTGAATTAGCCGGGCAGGCAATCATTGAACGCCTTGAGCAAACTTACCAGAATGGCAAAGAATGGACAGGTTACGAGCAAGCCGTATTATTGAACCGAAATGGCGAGCAGGGCACGGGTTACTTTAATATACTTTATAAACCATTGTTAGAGAAAGGTGAAGTTACCGGAGTAATACAATCAGCGGTTGATGTTACTGAGCAGGTAGTAGCACGCCAACGGATCGAAGAAAGCGAAAACAATCTGCGCAACATGGTTATGTCGGCCCATTACGCGCTGATGATACTGCATGGCCGGGATTGGCTTATTGAAATTGCTAACCAGCAACTGGTGAATTTATGGAGCAAAACCATCGATGAAGTTACAGGCCGCACCCTGCTGGAAGTACTGCCAGAACTTGAAGGGCAGCCGTTCCCTAATCTTTTGAAGCAGGTTTATGAAACGGGAAAAGGTTACGGGCAAGAAGAAGAAGTATTTTACCTGCAAATTGGCGATAAGTCTGTGCAAAAGTATGTAAGCTTTTACTACGACCCAATATTTGACAACCAGGGCAATGTAACCGGAATTATTGTTGCCGCTGAAGACATAACCGATAAGGTACAAACCAGGCAGCTACTCGAAAGAAGCTACGTTGAGCAGCAAAACCTGAATGAAGAACTGATGTCGACCAATGAAGAACTGGCTTCGGCTAATGAAGAGCTGTTGTCGACCAATGAAGAATTAGCTGCCACACGTGATAGTTTAAAAGAGATTGTAAGCAGGCTGGCAGAAAGCGAAGCGCGTTTACGTTATATGCTTGCCGATGCACCTATTGCCATATCACTTCTAACCGGAAAAGATTTAATTATAGAAGCCGCCAACAATAAAGTGCTGGAGGCCTGGGGCAAAACCAGCGAGGTTATTGGCATGCCGTTAAGCGAAGCGTTACCTGAACTACAGGGACAGGACTTTTTAAACATACTTGACAACGTATATACAACCGGCGAACCTTATTATGGTAACGAGGTAAAAGCGCTACTTGAGCATAAAGGCGTAATAGAAGAAGTATATACCAACTTTGTATATCACCCGCTTAAGGACGAGGAAGGCAAAACTACCAGCATTGTATTGGTAGCTAATATTGTTACAGAACAGGTACTGACCCGTAAAAAGGTAGAGCAAACCGAGGAAATGCTACGCTTTTCGGTAGAAGCAGCTAAGGTAGGCACCTGGCATATGAATATAGAAACCAATGAGTTCACTGCATCGGCCAGATGCAAAGAACTTCTGGGCTTTTATGCCAACGATGCCATTAACTACCACACAATAATTGAGCAAATACCTGATGAATATCGCCACTACGTGGAAACTTCCGTTAACAGGGCAATAAGCCGTGGCGATAGTTATCATGTAGAACACCCTGTAATTGGCTATCACGATCAAAAGCTACGCTGGGTACGGGCTGCCGGAAAATTAAACCAGAACACGCAAGGCAAGTCGGCTTACTTTTCGGGAGTGCTGATGGATATTACCGAACAAAAGCAGGACGAGGTACGCAAAAACGATTTTATTGGCATGGTAAGCCATGAATTGAAAACACCGCTTACCTCACTCAGCGCTTACGTGCAAATGCTGCATGCCAGGGCAACCAAGGCTGATGATGCTTTCACCGCAAATGCCCTTGATAAGGTAAATGTGCAGGTAAAAAAGATGGGAACACTTATCAATGGGTTTCTAAACGTATCACGATTAGAAGCCGGCAAAATACATCTGGACAAAGCACCTTTCAGACTTGATGAACTGGTAAAAGAGATAGTTGATGAGAACAGGTTAACGGTTCATAGTCATCAAATAATTTTATTGCCTTGTGAGGAAGTTACAATAAATGCAGATCGGGACAAAATTGGATCTGTAATTTCGAATTTGCTTAGCAACGCAGTGAAATACTCACCTAAAGGCAAAACTATTGAAGTAAACTGCCTTGTAATAGATAACAATATACGTGTAGGCGTAAAAGATGAGGGGATGGGTATAAGGCCTGAGGATACCGAAAAGCTTTTTGAACGCTATTACAGAGTTGATAGTAAGCACACACAAACCATATCAGGCTTTGGTATTGGCCTTTACCTGTGCGCCGAAATTATACAGCGGCACGATGGTCTAATTTGGGTAGATAGCCAGGTAGGTATAGGTTCAACATTTTACTTCAGCTTGCCCTTAGCGTAAAGAAATTTGCGCGGAGCTGTAGTTGTTGTCTTTCTTTACATCTGACTTTAACACACTTTCTTTAATGTTAGTGTAAATGTTTTTCGTTAAGATGTATGGTCATTTCGACCTTATAATCGTTGTGGAAGAGGAAAGTAGCTTCAGCATCAAACAAATACATTATATGTACAATATTTTTCGTGAGCGCCTGCTCAGTTAGCCTGGATGATGCTTCGCCGTTGAACGAATCAACAGTAATCAGACTTTTAATAGCAATGCATTCGTCCTCACGGTTGATTTCAAAATTCAGGGCGCGCAATTTAAGTGATAGTAAGTTACCCAGCACATCTTGTATTAGCCTGAAAATCGCTGCCTCCATTAACGGGTCCATATCTTCGGGCAGTTCGGTCACATGCGTAATGCTGTAATCGGCTGCAGCGCTAACGTTATGGGCAATCAGTTCTTGTAAAGCGGCGGCTAATCCAAAATGCTCGAGTATCTGTGGCTTCATCTCAAACGACAACCGGTTCAGTTGCTTTAAAGCCATAGCCAGGCAATTGTCTACATCAACCGCGTTACTCTCAGATAGCTTTATCTTGGCAATAGCAACCAGCTGTGCAATATCTTCCTGCAACACGTCGGCCATGCGCTTGCGCTCAGCCTCCCAATGCCTGAAAACACTTTTCCGAACCCGGCTTTCCTGTTCAGCTACTTTACGCATTTTATCTTCCAAAAAAATAACTGACATACAACTTATAACTATGAATACAAGATGGAAAAAAAGAGTAATAGTTTAATGTAGCAGCTAAAAAATCAGGTAGTTAAATCAGCAAAGAACGTATCTATACGCTATCACTTTGGTCTTTTTACGTAAACCATACGAAAAAAGTTGTCTTTTAAGACAAAAAAAATGCGTTTAGCGCAAATCTATTTTTTGGGTATTTTTACATAAAAACGACTGCCCTTGTCTTCTTCACTATCAAAAGTTATATCGCCGCCGTGCAGTTCAACAATGGTTTTGATGATAGACATACCTAAACCAACCGGTTCTTCGCCACGCAAACCGGGTCTGCGGGCTCGTGTAAATTTATCGAATAAGTAGGGTTGCAAATGGCTGGGTATACCAATCCCATTGTCTGCAATAGTAACTAACACACTGTCGGCATTGTCTTCAATACTCACCTCAATATTACCATTATCTGGTGTAAATTTAATGGCGTTTGATATAAGATTATTGATAACCTGCATAAATTTCAGACTATCCAATTGTATAAACAACTTTTCATGCCGACTTGTAAGTATAAACCGCTTAGCCAGATGCTGCTCTGCGCTCTGGTAGTTACGTATCACATCGCGTATTTCCCAAACCAGGTCGGCCCTTTCCTTACGCAGCATCACCTCTGCCGATTCCAGAAACTCCTGGTTAACGAGGCTGCGTATCAGAGCAATATTGCGGGCACACATATCCTGTATGAACATTGCAGCCTGTAGTATTCGCTCTTTATCTTTTAAATCGAGCTGCGCCTCCCGTTTAATGGAAGAAGCCATCATGCTTATAGTGCCGAGCGGCCCTTTTAAATCATGCGCAAGTATCTCCAATGTTGAATTTTTGCGTGCGTTAATCTTTTCTGTATAAAAGATGTTTTGCTGTGTTATAGTGATGTCTTCAGCTATGCCGGCAACACATGTTAACCCACCCTGCTCTTTAATGGGGTAAAGACTTACGCATAGATGTTTAAAAGCTTCGTCGTCGTAATTAATTCTAAAGGTGAATTGCGTTTCTTTAAGCGTATTTTTAAAATCATTTAAACAATTCAAAACATGCTCGCGATCTTCGTCATGCACCACATTTAACATCACCAACGGATTTTTAACGGCCTTAGCCGCACCAATACCCCAAACCGCTGAAAAGGCCGGGCTAATGTAATTAAATTCTTTCCGGGCAATATCGTATATAAAATAAACGTCCTTTGACAATTCTCCAACCTGTATAAAAACTTCTTGTTCCGTAACTTGCATAATTTGTTTATTACTTAAAGCACTAGCCCCAAACTTCATGAAGGAGTCAGTTTTTAACTTATAAGATATTAACATACGATAACAAACGAAAACGAGATTTGTGCATATCTCACCGTTGGTAGAATACATTGTTACACAAGAATATATATTTACCCGAAAGAGTTATATACTTTACAATAAACCTTCATCGGCAAAGCTAAAATATCCCCCATCGGTAATAATCAAATGGTCTAGTACGCCAATATCAAGAATGCGGCCTGCCTGATGAATTTTTTTTGTTAAATCTATATCCTGCTGGCTGGGTTTCAGGTTGCCCGACGGATGATTATGCGCCATGATAATAGACGATGCCTGATGCTGCAAAGCTATGCTGAAAATGATCTTGGGATCGGCCACAGTACCCGAAAGGCCGCCTTTACTGATAAGTTCTTTGCCTATGATTTTGCAACTCCGACTAAGCAGCAAGATCCAAAACTCTTCATGGTTAAGATCTACCAGGTGGCGGCGCATTACCTGGTATACACTACGGCTGCCGTTAATAGTTTCGGGCACTTTCACCTCGGTGTCATCCCGGCGGCGGCCCAATTCGAGGGCTGCAATTATAGAAATAGCTTTAGCCTCGCCAATGCCTTTAAATTTAGATAACTCGCTTACCGAAACTTTACCCAGTTTTTGCAGATCGTTATCGTAGTGGTGTAAAATGCGCTTGCTCAACTCCACGGCCGATTCGGTACGGCTGCCCGAACCAATTAGTATGGCAATCAGTTCGGCATCGCTAAGGGCCCGCCTGCCCTGGCTGTTTAGTTTTTCACGCGGTCGGTCTTCCTCTGCCCATGCCTTTATACTTATTTTAGTTTCATATGTATCCACGGCTGTAAGCTATTCAAAAAATAATTTAAAACAAAAAAGGGCCGCATCATAAATGCAGCCCTTTTTTAATTACAAAAATGAATATTATTGTAAGCCGTTAACAAATTTAGTCAGTTTTGACTTATTGTTAGATGCTTTGTTTTTGTGAATAACGTTTTTCTTAGCTAAACGGTCAAGCATAGAAATTACTGTCGTTAATAAAGGCGCTGCCTCAGCTTTTGTAGTAGAGCCTCTTAATTTCTTGATAGCATTTCTGGTAGTTTTAGCTTGGTATCTGTTGCGCAGACGCTTCGCAGCGTTAGCTCTGATTCTTTTAATTGCTGATTTATGATTTGCCATTTTTAGCTAATTGTCTTATTATTTTTCGGACTGCAAATATATTTCAAAAAAATAAAACTATCAAGCGTCATTTAATTTTTTTTTCACAGAGCCGTTTAATATCCAGAAAAGCCTATATACTGACTGAAAGCCGGTTAACGTATTACTTATTCACAAATACACCTACACCAAATGCCGAAGCACCAGCAGTGCCGATCAAACCTTTAGCATAAACGGTGTAAATTTTTCCGCTTTCCAGATTAACTGTTGTTGTTGCAGAACGCACAAGGCCACTTGCAACAGTTAACGTGTAACTACCAGCGGCAACTTCGGTTGATGGTGCAATGCCTCTAAAATTTTGCGGACCTACTAGTACGGTACTACCGTTATTCAGTGTTGCGTTGCTCGCATTAGGCGCAGCATTTACAAAACGTATTTTAGCTTTGCCAGCACTTGGTGCGGCTAAATCATCGGTTACTATAACCAGCCCAAGGCTGCTATTTTGCCCAACCAAAAAATAAGTGTAGCTAGCATAAGCATCGAATTGCCCGTGGGTGCTGGCTAATACAGCCTCTCCCGACACCGATCTAATTTCCACGTCCTGATCGCCCAGAAAGCTTTTATTATAGCCAGAAGCATCGCCATAATTTACACCATTAGGTGTACGTAAAACATCATCAACATATAGGCGGGCTGCGGTGGCATCCGGACTGGCGTTAATCAGGTTTACATCTGCAGTTATCGTATCCTTAAAATCATACGGATCGTCTTTTTTACATGATGATAGCAACGACAGGCCCAATAAACCAACAAATGCATAACGTAGCGTTTGCTTTAAAGCAGTAGGAAATCTTTTCATAGATGAAATTTAAGTAAAAATAAACAGGCTCAAGAGCCATATAGTGCTTGTATATATACGTAAAACTTAAAGTGGTAGTATATTGTTTTTTTGTAACTTGCTGCTTAAATAGCATCTTAACGACCTTTAGGCATTTAATTCCTTTAAAAGCAGCGCCTTAACAATTGAAAATCTTTGTGCGATTTTTTGCAGCGGTTCTACTCGTTTTTATGTGCGCATCATGGGGCTTTTATGCACATTATCGCATTAACCGGCTAGCTGTTTTTACCTTACCCAAAGGTATGAGCAGTTTTTATGAGGCTAACATCACTTACATAACCGAACATGCCACCAGTGCCGATAAGCGCCGGTATGTTGACTCGACTGAAATACCCCGACACTATTTTGACGCCGATCATTTTG
This sequence comes from Mucilaginibacter sp. PAMB04168, assembly GCF_039634365.2. NCBI lineage: Bacteria > Pseudomonadati > Bacteroidota > Sphingobacteriia > Sphingobacteriales > Sphingobacteriaceae > Mucilaginibacter > Mucilaginibacter sp. PAMB04168. The sequence continues at coordinate 1,171,842 of NZ_CP155079.2, read as the reverse complement.
GGAAAGACCCTTTTCACACTGTACCACAAAAGTGGAATGATGCTATACAGAAATACACAGCCGATACCTTATATAAGTATGGCACCCTACCCTGGACCATTCAGCACAATTATTACCGCCTGGTTGATGCCTTTAAGAATAAAGACACCAGTGCTATATTACATTACTCTGCCTATTTGGGTCATTATGTAGCCGATGCCTGTGTGCCGCTACATACAACGCAAAATCACGATGGGCAGCTTACCCACCAGGAGGGCATACACTCGTTATGGGAAAGCCGCCTGCCCGAACAATTCGGCGACAGCTATTATTACTATGTTGGTAAAGCCCGGTACCTGGAAAACCCACTTTGGCAAGCCTTTATTCTGTGCCGCAGCTCTTACAAAAGCGTCGACTCTGTATTACGCTTACAGCGCCAGTTAGAAAAGACTTTTCCGGCCAATAAAAAGTATGAGATAGTACAGAGAGGTAAACGGAAGGTGAAAGATTATTCGGCCGCTTACTGCCGCGCCTACCATGCACTGCTTAAGGGGATGGTACAGCGCCGTATGCGGGTGGCTGTGCTTAATATAGGCAGCTACTGGTATTCGGCATGGGTTGACGCCGGCCAGCCTGATCTCTACAAACTCATAGACTCAGTACCTAATCTCGTTATCAAGCAAAGATTGGCCCATGAAGTTGCCCTGTATAAAATCGGCAAGATTACAAAGTTACCAGACCTTGGTTTAGTAAACAAACCGGTACCAGCGCCGCCTTTAAGCAGCAGTGCGAGTAAACCTGCTCCGTAAGGCCGCCCATATTGGCGGCAGTAATGATACGGCTACGATACCCAAAGCAATCAACGAAAAATTCTTTTTGAAGAAAGGCACATTACCCAGCAAATATCCCAAAAAGAGGAAGGTAACAATCCAGGCAACGCCGCCTACAATGTTATATAAGCTGTAACGACCAAAAGGCATGCGGCCAACACCAGCCACAAAAGGGGCTATGGTACGTATAATAGGCATAAAGCGGCTAAAAATAACAGCCTTGCCGCCATGCTTGTCAAAAAACGCCTTAGTTTTAAGATAATAGTCCAGCTTGAGCACCTTGTTTTCGGGCTTAAATACCCTTACGCCTAAAAACTGGCCTAGCTGATAATTAACCGTATTACCTAAAAATGCTGCCACAATTAAGATGATGGTGAGCAGGAAAATATCCAAACCTGAGTTACCAGTGGCAATCAATGCACCAGCTGCAAACAGCAACGAGTCGCCCGGCAAAAATGGGGTTACCACAAAGCCGGTTTCGGCAAATATAATTACGAAAAGGATAAGGTAGGTCCAGGCCTGGTACTGGCTGGTAATTTGCACCAAATGCTTATCAATGTGCAAAATAAAATCTATCAGGTCTTTTATAATCTCCAAAGCTCAAAGTTTGAAGCAAAAATAGCAATATTAAGATGAGAAGCTATCTCATAAATAGAAGAAAGGTCCACGCGAGAGCAGGTAATAGTAGAAACCTTGGATTTTAAGTCACTTATCCTATCTTAGAGCCGATAATAATACACGGTTGGTAATCGAATTGAGGTTCATTCAATGAAAGTTTTAAAGATTCTTAGTGTTATAGTGATTCTTGGAATCATTGTTTTTTCGTACTGGATTCATAAATCTCTGAATGCTCCGCATGCACACCATAAGAATAACCAGTATATAAAAATACCACATGGCTCATCGCCCGGTCAGATACTCAATAAACTTACCTCCGAAGGAATTCTTTCTGCCCAAACACCGCTGAAAATATATCTGAAATTTACTGGTACCGGCAATGAGATGCAGGCGGGTGAATATCAATTCGATTCACCAATTACCCCGCTTGAAGTACTGAGAGAACTGAAAAATGGAAGGCTTCGAAATATAAAATTAACTATTCCGGAAGGTTTTACTCGCTTTGATATTGCTAAAAGAATAGCCGGGAAGTTCTCTCAAAATCAACAGGCAGGCGAAAATGCTGCATTGAAACTTATGGAGGATGTTTCACTCATTAAGGATATAGCCCCGAAAGCTAAAAACCTTGAAGGTTATATGTATCCAAACACTTATGATTTCCCACGCTCTGTTACTACTCTAGCTATCATTAAGAAAATGGTTGGGGAGTTTAAAAAGGTTTGGAAGCCGGAGTACACAGCTCGCGCCATCAAATTGAAACTGACACCCCACCAGATAATCACCATTGCTTCTCTTATCGAAACAGAATCGCGATTGAACGAGGAGCGACCTATGGTAGCTTCAGTAATCTATAATCGCCTTAAAAAAGGAATGCCGCTTGGGATAGATCAGACTGCTGTTTATATAGCAAAGATGGAAAATCGTTGGGATGGGATAATTAACAAAAGCGACTTGGAGTCAAATTCTCCGTACAATACCAGAAAGTTTGCCGGGCTTCCCCCCGGCCCTATTGCGTCGGTTTCTGAAAGCTCCATTAAAGCCGCACTTTATCCTGCCACCACAAGCTATTTTTATTACGTTTTAAATGTGGAGAAAAAAGACAAGTCTCATAGATTTTATTCAACTGCTGCAGAATTTGAACGCGGAAAAGCTGCCTATCAAGCTTGGTTGAAGCAAGAGCGTAAATAAACGTTAGCCTCTAACTTCGGTACTATCTTATAATTGTAGGATTATTAGGTACCAGCGCCATACCAAATGCAGCCGTATCAGTAAGTGCACGACCTATTATACCGCGTGAGTATAATGTGTATAGCCTACCGTCCTGTATAGTAATGTTTGCTATTTCGCCCAGGCTATTATTTGATGTATTGGTTGCATATGCCCTGAAGGTATAATTTCCAGGTGGGAGGACCACGTAGTTGGACACTTTACCAAATGCAGCATTTTTGATAACAGGGGCCCCATTGGCCCAAATATCAAAACCGGTACCACTGCGTGGCGACCCGTTGATAAATCGCACCTTTCCACCTTTGCCAATTTCAGGCAGTGGTTCAGTATCGTCTGCAGTTACCAGCGAGCGTAATTTGTACTCAGGGTCGCCGTATAAGCCCATAAAAAACAAGGAGTAACGGGTGTTAGGCTGATATTGAATGGTGTCTCGGCTAAAGATGGAGACAGTATCGCCAACCCTGGTTGAACGTATCTGCAAAGGCTGCGTAGTATTAGTTAAATAAAAGTACGACGGCGTTGCATTATAACGGTAATAAGAGTTTACCCGCTGGTTGTTAATATTCAATTCGATTGGAAATGAATTGGGACTTAAATTAACTACCTGCAACTGCACATTTAAACCGGTTGGGTTAACCGTGTCACTCTTTCCACAAGAGGACAACAAAGGCAAAACTAAAACCAGCAGGTTTAGCGCAAATACGCTGTAGAATATATTTTTACTTTTAAACATCGCCATCAAGTGCTATCTGTTGGTGAGCAAACCCGCCCTGAAACCTTTGCCACTGCCCGAACTAAATAAAGTATACGAGTTGCTAACATTAAGTGTAACAGTGCCCTTGTATAATGGGTCGATACCGGTAGGAGTAAATATCTTGATTTCCTTTTTTCCGTTACCTACCGGTATAAATTTACTAACTGATTTAAATGTAGTAGTTGTAAACCTTAAAGTGTCATTCAAATAAACCTTCAATGCCGGCGCCGCTGGCGACGCTACAACAAACTTTAACTTAGCGTTGGCGGGATCACTCTCTAACGTATCAATTATCTTAAAGGCCGTATTGCGACTAACACCACCCAAAAACAACGAGTAGCGTTGCGAGCTGCCAATCGAATCCAACCGTACAGGAAAAGTGAAAAGTGTATCAGGCGCATCTATTTGCCGGTTATTGTACAAGCGCTTTATAGTAATTACCTGGTTACCCCTTGGCAGTAAAGTGTTACCACTGCTTGCCAGCGGAAAAATACCCGTTAAGCTGCTCATGCGTGTACCGTTCAGGTAATAGTTTACAATAACACTATCGCTTATAGCATTAATTACATTTACGTTAACAGTTGCTTGTAAAGGCACAACCGGATCGTTTTTTACGCATGAGGCCGCTAATGCCAGTGTTAATACTGTAAGAGCACCGATAAAATATAACCTCCTGATCATTTATTTTATAACTGCTTTTTTTAAAGTTTGTTATATAGGCTTAACTAAAAAGTCCGGTTGTATAACCGGACTTTCATTTTGGATTTATAATTTAAGTTTACAACTTAAGCATAGCTATTAAGCATTACCGGCATAACCAGCATCAACACATCCTCATTCTCATCACCACCCTGCGGCAGTAATAAGCCGGCACGGTTAGGGGTCGACATGTGTAAAGCAACCTCTTCACTGCTCAGGTTTTTAAGCATTTCGATCAAAAAGCGGGCGTTGAATCCAATTTCAAGATCCTCACCCTCATATTGGCAACTTAAACGCTCATGTGCCTCGTTGGCAAAATCAATATCTTCTGATGATATGTTTAACTCGCTGCCGCTAACTTTTAAACGCACCTGGTGAGTAGTTTTGTTAGCGTAAATGGCCACACGCTGCAATGAACCCAAAAACGCCTGACGGTCAATAGTCATTTTGTTAGGATTGCTTTGCGGTATAACGGCTTCATAGTCGGGGTAACGCTCGTCAATTAAGCGGCAAACCAGGTTAATGTTACCAAACTTAAAGAAAGCGCTGGTATTATTATACTCTACCGATACGTTCACATCATCAGACGGGAGGGCAGACTTTAGCAGATTTAAAGCCTTTTTAGGCAATATAAACGAAGTGTTGGTCGCAGCCTGCGCATCTTTACGGCGGTAACGCACCAGTTTGTGCGCGTCTGTAGATACGAAGGTTAAGTACTGGGTTGACAGCTGGCAATAAACACCCGTCATGGCCGGGCGCAACTCATCGTTGCTTACGGCAAATATGGTTTTATTGATAGCTTCGGCCAGTACAGAAGCAGGCAGGTTAACTGATGAAGCGTTTTCAACCACCGGAATTTTAGGAAAATCCTCACCATTTTCGCCGCTCAGCTTATACTTACCGTCGCCGGCACTTATTTCAATGGCAAAGGTTTTATCATCAACCGAAAAAGCAATAGGTTGCTCCGGCAGTGATTTTAACGTATCCAGTAAAATACGCGATGGAATTGCAATACGACCATTCTCTTTAGCTTCAACCGATAATGACGTGGTCATGCTGGTTTGCAAATCGGTGGCCGATATGGTTAAGTTGCCGTCTTTTATCTCAAATAAAAAGTTTTCCAGTATAGGCAACACGGTACTGTTGCTTAAAGCACCGCTTACAGCCTGCAATTGCTTCAGTAATGTTAATGTCGAAACAATGAATCTCATACAACAATTTTAATCAACCCAAAAGTATAAAATTTAATGAGCATACTTACGCTTGCGGTAATAATGTTGAAAAATTGCAAATATCAACACAGCAGCCAACGGCACCACTGTATTCACAACCTGCCAGTAAATTTTCTCGTTACGTAGCCGGGCACGGTTTAGCAACCGCAATTTAATTTCCTTATTACGTAAGCTGATTAAGCCCGAGTCATCGGTCATGTAATCTGCTATATTCAGGAGCAAGTTTTTATTGCCAAATGTTTGCTGACTATAACGATCAAAACCCAATGGAAAAGGTGAACCATCGCTACCTATTTGGTTCTTGAAAATATCGCCATCGCTCAATACTATCATTTTGGCCTGCTTGCTGGTGTTTAAAACGGTGATACTTTCCGTTACGCCTTCCGGCACTGGCCGGTTAGTATAGTTAGACGCAAAACTTCCTTCCAGCAACACACCGGTTACCTTGGGCACACTTTGAAAATCGCGCGGATTTGGCTCTTGCTCCAAAGCCTGTAACGATAAGGCATGCGGAGTAGTAATTTTTTGGTTGTAAGGTGATGAACTTAGCAACACTGTTTGCTTTTGGCCTTTAACCGGCAATAAATCAATGGTGCTGGCAAACTCACTGCGTATCCCTTCCAGGTTTTTAACAACCGGGTGCTTTGCCAGCGGCATAAACACCGGGTAAAAGAGCCAGGGCAGCATTTGTATTTGTGCCTGCCCACCTACATTACCGGTACTTACAGGTATTTGTGCGCAGTTTAAGTCGGCAATTAGGTCATAGTTAATACGTACACCGTAACGAAACAACTGATCATCCAGATTAAGCTGTTTGTTGAATGCCAGTTGCTCGCCTCCATGTCCGCGCATACTGTCTAACTCGGCACTTACCTGGTCAATAGCCCATAAAATGCGGCCGCCCTGCATCAGGTATTGGTCCAGCTTAAACTTTTCCACTTCTGTGAAAGACTTTTGAGGCTTGGGCACCACCAGCAGTTTAAGCAATTTAAGGTTGTTAAACGGAATGCTCTGTAAATTAACCCGGCCAACTTCAAATCCATCCGATAACGTTTTCAAAGCATCATTGAGCTGCATATCGTTCAACTCCCCGTGCCCGTCGGTAAATCCAATACGCGGACGCCCACCGCTAGTTGCCTTTTTAATGGCCGATGTAAAAGCGTATTCCAGGTTTTGTATAGAGTTGTTCAGCACTTCATCCGGCGATAGGCCAATGCGTGTTTGCAGCAGCTTTACCCCTACCTGCCTGTTGCCCGAACCAACCGAAGCAGCCGGAAAAATAATCTTTTGCGATACGCCATTGTCTGTTTTTACACTAAGGTTGGTGGCCTCAACACCCTGAGCCTGCAAATCCTGCATAGTTTGCTCCTGTTCCTGCTGGTTTAATCCCTCAAGCGGATTTACAAATTCATACGTAAAACCATTATGACTATAGGCCCGTAAATCGTTCAACATATCGCGCGTAGCCTGTTGCAGGCGGCGCATGCCACCAGGCAACTCTTTGTCCTGCAAGTAAACCTTTACATGAAGAGGCTGCTTTAAATTGCCCATTATGTTACGGCTCACATCTGATAAAGTGAAACGTTTATCGGCAGTAAAATCGATACGAGTATAAATAAATTGCGATAGTATGCCCAACACCAGCAACACTGCTGCTAATATTGGTACAGCCGTATATTTTAACGGCTTTTGCCTTTGCATGGCTATTACCAGTAAGGTTAAACCTAAAAATATGCCCGATAGGATAATGAAGTATATCAGATCGCCGGAGCTCAAAACACCCCGCCCCACCGCATCAAAATGTGCAGCTATACCAGCGTTTTGTATGTTAGTATTTTGTAAGGACAATAGTCCGCTTAACGAATTAAAGCCGCTGTAAAAGAAGTAGCTTAAAAAAACAGCTATAGTAAAAGCAATAATCTGGTTTTTGCTAATTGAGGATGCAAACAACCCTATAGCCACAAACGCCGCCCCCAGCAAAAACAAACCGATGTATGAACCTATTACAGCACCGGTATCCAGATTGCCTTGTGGATTGCCAAGCACCGATACCGAATATACATACATTAACGTAGGCAACAGGGCAAACACAACTAACAACAGGCAAGCCCAATATTTACCCAGCACAATTTGCCAATCGGTTAACGGGCGCGTGGCCAGCAGTTCCAGCGTACCCTCGCGGCGCTCCTCAGCTAATGACCGCATGGTAATGGCCGGAATTAAAAACATGAAGAGATAGGGTGCAGTGCTGAAAAGATTTTCCAGGCTGGCATATCCATACTCTAAAATGCTCGACTCGGGGAATACCCACAGCAACAAGCCCAGCACCAGCAAAAACACGCCTATGGTAACATAAGCCACCAGCGAACTAAGGTATGAGCTAATTTCTTTTTTGAGGATGCTGAACATATATGAATATAAAATAGCTTAGCGCCTAAAGTTGTTTGCTAAAAAGCCAACTGTATCACTCTGAAAACACAACGTACTTATTAATAGATATTTACAATTGAATGCAACACGGCATACTTTTACTTACCACTCTAAAAACCAAAACGATAAGCTGCCCTTATGGCAAATTGCTGCAAACGATTTTTAGACCAGTCTTCGTATCGCAGGCCCAAGTCAAGTAAATTGCTTTTACTGCTTCCTACCGGAATCAGTAAACCGGTACCTAAAGAATACGTGAATAGGTTTCCGCTGCCATTAAAGTTAGTGCTTGTATTGTTGGCAATAATGGTTCCCAGTTCAAGCTCGATGTAAAAGCGAGGGTCGAGGTAGTATTTAAAACCGCCTTTTAAGGGAATGTAGCTGTCGGCCCCAGGTTTAATGGCGCTTCCTATCAGAAAACTTTTATAGCTGAAGCGATTGTACGCACCCGTAAGTACCAGATTTACCTTGGCCAGCACAGGTAATTCAAACTTAGCCGAAACACCATAACCTATATTGTAAGCGCTGCGTTGGGCAATATTAAGTTCGGGCCCTATACTTAGCGCCATAGTGTTGGCGCGTTCCTGGGCTGCGGCCGGCATGCCTTTAAAAAGCAGCAAAGCCAGCAGGAAATAATAATTTTTCATGTAAAGTTTATCTCTGGAAATAAGTGGTCAAATTAAACACATATCTGTTTAAAACAAAAGACCCGGCTACTTATTTGCAGCCGGGCCTTTTCTCTAGCATTATATTACTTATAAGCCAAATTTGTATGCAATACGGAAAGCTACCTGACCGATGTTGCCACCGTCTTTTGACCAGCCTTCGTACCGAGCGCCAAAGTCAATATCATGCTTATCACTAACGGGGAAAGAAACGCCTAAACCCGGTGCATATAAAAATGCAGTGCCGGTGCTCATGTTAGTACCAATACGTGCACCTACTTCTGCCTCTCCATAAACATTTGGCGAGAAGAAGTACTTACCACCTACCTTTACCGGAACAAAGCCTAAGTAAGTATCAGCACCTAAAGCTTTCAAGGCATCTTTATAAGGCTTTTCGTAATAATAGCTAATATAACCTGCAGTAACCGTAAAGTTGAATGCTGATGCAACCGGTATTTCAGCCTTACCACTACCACCAAAGCCTATGCTAGTACCGTTGGCAAAGTTTCCGGTCGGAACACCAAAGTCAAGACCAATGCTTAATTTAGGACCGCTTGTTGAAGCTGATTTAGTTTGTGCGAATGCACTGGTTAATAAACCGGCTGCTGTAATAGCAACCATTAATAGTTTTTTCATGATGATAATGTATAGTGTTAAATGGGGGGCAAATTTAGAAATATTATCATAAATGGCTAATGAGCTATTGTCATCAATATTTAAATAAGTGAGGAGCTTGTGGTATAGATTTTGCTAATTGAAACCAAATTTCAATCTTACACTACACATTATGAAAAAAATTTTTCTCTTAGCCGCAGTAGCACTTGGACTATCAACGGCGCAAAGCTTTGCACAATCTAGCTACAAAAACAGCTTAGGTTTGGGAATTGATTTTGGAGACGGCTCCACGTTGGTTGGCCCCACTTACAAGCACTTTTTTACCGGTAAAGATGCCGTACAAGCCGACTTGTTGTTTAGTGACAATACAGTATGGCTGGGTGGCTACTATCAGTATCATCAATCCTTTGCCGAAGCACGTGAATTGAAATGGTATGTAGGCTTAGGCCCTCAGTTTGCCTTTGTAGATGGCTACTATGAAAACTACACTGTAGTTATGTTACGCCCTATGGTTGGTTTAGATTACAAAATTCCTAAAGCACCAATTGCCTTAAACTTCGATTGGCGCCCAATGGCTCAGCTTAATCATGGCTCCGGCTTTGAAGCTGCACGCTTCGGACTAGGTCTCCGTTTTACATTCAAATAAAATATACGTATAAAGAAAAAGGTGGTTGATAACCGCCTTTTTCTTTATAGTTCTTTACCAATTTTCTGTTAATTGGTTAAACTGATAAATATATCTTCGAGGCTCTTACCACTGTGCTTTTCCTTTAAGCCGGGCAGGCTATCATCGGCCACAATTTTGCCTTTTTTAATAATTACAACTTTGCTGCAGGTGGCCTCCACCTCCTGCATAATATGCGTTGACAAGATTACGGTTTTGGTTGCACCTAAATCTCTGATCAGCTGCCTGATGCCAATGAGTTGGTTAGGGTCCAAACCCGAGGTGGGTTCGTCCAAAATTAAAACTTCAGGATCATGCAGAAGCGCTTGGGCAAGGCCTACCCGTTGCCGGTAGCCTTTTGATAACTGACCAATCTTTTTATGCTGCTCAGGGCCTAACCCGGTTTGCTCAATTACTTGTGCAATACGCCTGGACGATTCATTCAATTGATGAATATCAGCAACAAAGCCTAATGCCTCCTTAACATACATATCCGTATATAGAGGATTGCTCTCGGGTAGGTAGCCAATACAACGCTTTACCTCTATAGATTGGGTAGCCGTATCAAACCCGCATACACTGGCTTTGCCCGATGTTTGCGGTATAAAGCCTGTTAGCATCTTCATGGTAGTTGACTTGCCGGCTCCGTTAGGACCTAAAAACCCAAGTACTCCGGGCATTGCCGTAAAGCTTATACCATCAACTGCTTTTTGCTCACCATAAAGCTTGGTTAATCCCTCAACAAAAATACTCATAGACGGTAAAATTAATAAGCATACCCTATAATCAAAGCATACACCGAAACATTACTAACAGGGTACCTGCGCTTAAAGTTTGAATACCTTAATTATACCATCCTAAAAATAATCCAATCCAAACAAAGCCCCTACTCAATTTGTGATTAAAGCAATATTAATAACCAATAGTAAATATCCATTGCTATAATGAAAAGCATTAACCAACTTATGCAGTCTTTAACCGGCATTGATGCCGGTTGTAACCGCCGCGAATTTTTAGAGACGGCCGGTAAAGGCCTTGTTGCAGCTACTGTTATTGGCGAGCTGGCCTCATGCACTGCTGAGGCACAAAATATGAGTGGCGCCGGCACCCGCAAAGCTTTAGCAGATACCATAAGAGTTGATGTACCCAGTCAGCATGCCCCTACCGAGCGTAAGCAGGAAAGCGGCGCTACCATGCTACCCCCAAAAGAACGTATTGGTTATGCTATTGTAGGCATAGGCGAACTAACCATGGGACAGATTATGCCGGCTTTTGGTTCCTGTAAATACGCTAAGCCGGTTGCATTGGTAAGCGCCGATGCGGCTAAAGCCAAAAAAGTAGCCGCACAACACGGCATCCCCGAAAAAAATGTATACAACTATCAAAACTTTGATGAGATAAAAAATAATCCCGAGATAGATGCCGTATACATTGTATTGCCTAATAGTATGCATGAAGAATTTACTGTAAGAGCTGCAAAGGCGGGTAAGCACGTACTTTGCGAAAAGCCAATGGCTAACTCGAGCAAGCAGGCACAAAACATGATTGAAGCCTGTAAAAAAGCCGGCAAAAAGTTAATGATTGCCTACCGCATTCAATACGAACCACATAATAAGCTGATGATGCAGTGGGTACGCGAGAAGCACTTTGGCAAGGTAAAGGTTATCAACTCCGTAAACGTGCAAAACATCGGCGACCCTAATCAGTGGCGCTTAAAGAAGGCGCTTGCCGGCGGCGGTTCATTACCCGACATTGGCTTGTATTGCATTAATACCAACCGTTATTTAACAGGAGAGGAACCTTACCAGGTATCAGCTATGATGCATACCGATGCCAACGATCCGCGCTTTAAAGAAGTGGAAGATAAAATAATGTGGCAAATGTATTTCCCAAGCGGCACTATCGCCAATAATACGGCTGCCTACAGTGTGCACGACTCCAAGCATTACCGCTGCTATGCCGATAACGGTGGTTGGTTTGGCATGGACCCTGCCTTTAACTATAATGGCTTAAAAATTGAAGCCTCGCAAGCGCAGGGTACGCAGGAGATTAAGCAAAATATTATTGTAGGCGAAAAGCAGCAGTTTGCTCTGGAAATGGACCACTTTGCCCAATGCATTATGGAAAACAAAGAACCCTACACACCTGGTGAGGAAGGCCTTCAGGACCATAAAATAATGGAAGCCATTTATGAATCGGCCCGTAGCGGCAAACCGGTTAAACTGGAAAATATTACAACGATAGATACTTTTCGTAATGAGGCTAATGCGCCGAAGGAAAGCTGATATTTATTTAGAAGCGAGAGAGAAAAACTAAGAGACAGAGCCAGGATCTCATAAAATTTTAAGCGAACAGAGCAGAAAACACTTGTTTTCTTGCTCTTGCATTTTGGCTCTCAAAACTATTTATTACGCTCGGTAGTATACCTTACTAACTGCTCTAAACCTGTACGTGCCTCGCCTGGCTCAAAGGTATTCAGAATGTCGAATGCCTCATTTTGATATTTTTGCATTTGGCTTTCGGCATAAGTCAATCCGCCGGTTTCTTGTACAAATTTGATGATTTGCGCAATCTTTTCCGGATCATCTCTATGGTTCTTTACCAAACTGATGATGCGCTTGCGCTCGGCTTTGGGACCGTTATTAAGCGCATAAATGAGCGGAAGAGTTATTTTCTTTTCTTTGATATCAATACCCAGAGGTTTACCTACATCATCGGTACCAAAATCAAACATATCATCCTTAATTTGAAATGCAATACCAATCTTTTCACCAAAAAGACGCATTTTCTCGATCGTCTCTGCATCGGCGCCGGCAGATGCAGCACCGCAAGCACAGCAAGAGGCAATCAATGACGCTGTTTTCTGGCGAATCACTTCGTAATAAACACTTTCATCAGTATTGGTTTTTCGTGCTTTTTCTACCTGCAACAATTCGCCCTCGCTCATTTGCTTAACCGCATTAGAGAGAATTTTAAGCAAGTCGAAGTCGTTATTATCCAAGGAAAGCAGCATGCCCTTAGTAAGCAAATAATCACCTACTAAAACGGCTATTTTGTTTTTCCATAAAGCGTTAATGGAAAAAAAGCCCCTGCGCTGGTAAGAGTTATCTACCACATCATCGTGCACTAGCGACGCAGTGTGAACCAGTTCGACCAGGGCGGCGCCGCGATAGGTGGCTTCGTTAATACCTCCACATAGCTTGGCTGCAAAAAATACAAACATGGGCCTAATCTGCTTACCCTTTCGCTTTACTATGTAATGCGTAATGCGATCAAGCAACGGAACAGAGCTTTGCATCGATGCCTTGAACTTTTCCTCAAAAACATCAATCTCGGCAGCAATAGGCTTTTTAATCTCTTTAAGGTTCAGCATTGAAAACTTAGCAACCTGTTTGTACTACACATGCCATTGGGGCATACCGGCGCAAACATAGGCAAAATTATTTTCAGGAAACTGTTTAAACAACGTTATTTTGAGACACATTAAACCAATGATATAGAGAGCAGTCATACTAATGTGTTTGCCTGAAGGTTGCAGGTGTGCATAGGGTTATATTTAGTTGAAGTTTTGCTAGCGGAGCCTTTTATAAGGCTTCGCTTTTTTATTGCGTTTACAGCCCGATTATTATACATTTGCAAACCTTTTTAGGGAGAGGTGTCTGAGTGGTCGAAAGAGCACGCCTGGAAAGTGTGTATACGTCAAAAGCGTATCGAGGGTTCGAATCCCTCCCTCTCCGCCAAACAAAAAAACCGCCAAAGAGCGGTTTTTTTGTTTATACGGTACACTCTAAGCGAAGTACGTAGAACTTAGGTATACTACAACAGCATTATTGGAAGTTTTAGTTCTTCGCTAAAACCAATAACAACCAATATCTGAAATTCCATTATTAGCTGAGACGAATACTTCTGCTTGGATAAAGCTTATTTGTTATTTTCCAAAGCTATAAACTTATTTGCATAGCGCCTTCCCAATTCTTGTGCAGACCGGCGATCAAAATGTAGGTGATCACCCTTATGGGCTAAGCTTTCTGTTGTTACAACGGCCGTACCTTTTACAGTCTGTGGAAGTTTAACAATCTGCGCGTTGAAAAATTCAGCATTTTTGTGAAACTCACCTATTTGACCTGCTACAAAGGGAAGATTTGGGTTGCCGACTAAGTCGCGGATACGGAATATTAATTCCGCAATTTGCTGTAAATATAGGCTGGCCTTATCAACACTCGAATTAGATTCACCCTGATGCCATATTACGCCCTTTACTACGCCATACTTCATTGCTTCCTTTATACGAGCTACGGCATCATCATAAGGATGCGTTTTGGTGGCCGCATCATAAGCTCCCGGTATCCAATGTTCAATTGGGGTACCTCCTACTGCACAAGGCACTAAGCCAATTTTTACGCCGTGATGAGCCTTTGCCATTTGGATGCCAAAAGTTAATCCAGGCCCCACACCGGCTACACTAGGTTTATCAAAGTGAAGTGGATGCCTGGCTAGCACCCACTTCATGTCTTGGTTAAGTACAAACACATTATCGTTACCCTCATTTTTTTGTTCCTCGGTTATCGGTCCTCGGCCAGCCATGTTAGACTGTCCCATAAGCAGGTATATTTCCATAGATTTTGTTGCTGACACCTGACCAATCGCAAATGATAAGCTGGCAAATAAAATGACGGTAGAGATTAGTGTGATTCTTTTCATGATGTTAATTTGTTATACTCAGGTCATCAATATAAGCAGAAATACCTGTGTAGCTAGAGCCTGTTTCGACTGAAAATGAGTCGATGTACCCTGCGTTAGCTTTGAACGGCACTGCCGAAACCTTTAAAGTTCCGTTTACATAAATGTCGAATGTTTGAGCGACAATGTTGATAGCTAATTTAACGGTATACCATGTATTAGCCGAAACAGGCTGAACGGCTACGCGGGTGTTAGATGCGTTCACATAACTTAACTGATTACTGGTACTGTTGTACGCAGTGGCCAGCTCTATAGGTACTACGCCATTACACAGCACGCGATAACGGTTGAATTTATTAGTGTTGTTTTCGTTAAATTTATACTCGATGTTAAGTGTATTAAACTGCGCATTAAAACTTCTTTTGACCGATACGGTGCCCGAACTGCTGTTATCAGTTAGCAATATACTTTTATTAGTTGCTGATGGAATATCAGCAATAATCGCATTGGTGCTTACGCCATTTAACACCAACCAGTTAGCAGGTGCGTTGCTCGTTGTTTGATTGTTAAAATCATCAGTAAATGGCACGGTAGCTGCCGTACCGCCTGGCAAGTTAGTGTATGATAACGCTTTAAAGGCATTATAGGCATCAAACTTGGTTACCTGGAGCGTGCTGCCGCTTAAACACTTTTGGGTAAGGCCAAAGCCATTTACACAACTCGACTCATGCAAATTATACCAAAAAATTGGCCTGATTGGATTGAGGTTGTTAACCAAGGCATACATCGTTTGCGTACAGTAAGTGGCTTTGGTAGCCTCATCGGGCACATTAGAAGTGTATGACCAGTTAGGATTGCTGTTATAACCTATTTCAGTTATCCAGATAGGTTTTTGGTTGTGCGGCGATGGCCACGAGGCCTGTAGGGCCTTAAATTCATTTAACGTACTGATTACACCAGCCGGACTGCCAGCATAAGGATGAAAATTTAACTCATCCATATAAGCGTAGGCACCTTCGGCTTTTAACCTGGCCATAAAGGCTTCAAAATGGTAATTAGAGAGGCCGCCTAATAACACTACAGCGTTAGGATCAACCGATTTAATGGCATTATAGCTTCGTTGCAGGTGTAGGATATATTTGTGCACGCCTACGTTATAAGGTGTAGTTGGATCTGTTGATCCCTCGCCTACACGATCGCCTAAATCCCAAGAATTGGCCTGGTTGGGCTCATTACCAATTTCCCAGTATTTAATCCGGTCCTTATAACGCTCAACGGTTGCTTTCAAAAAGTTTTCGTTCAAAATCTCCTGTGCTTCGGTACCGTAATCTCCTTCAGGAGCGCCCTTTGAATAACGCATTAAAATACTGGCTCCAGCTTCAAGCGCAGCATCTACTTTCGGGTCTACAGTTGCGGTATACGACTGGCCTACTTTAAATGCCAACCTCACCCAGTCAACGCCTAAATCATCCAAGTCAGCGATATCGCTGGCTACACCAGCTGCATTATAAGGGCCCGCATCGGTACCACCACCCCACTTTTGCCAGGGGCCACCCCATGTCATGCCTTTCCATTTGGTTAAGTCGTTTAAGGGAGGAGTAAAGGTTGCAACAGTTTTACCATTGCCGGCAACCTCTTCATTGTTGTCTGGAATTGCCGATTTTTTACACGCTACTGCCAAGCAGCAACATGCCACCAGCATGCTGAATAATTTCTTCATAGTTGTTTAAAATGTTGATTGGTTTATAATTGCCGCTACCGGCTCAGATTATACCCGCAGCGGATTAAACAAATAAACTGTTTTGAAAAAAGACTCATTTGCTGATTTAACCATATCTATTGCTGAAACGAATTAATACTAATAAGAAGTAGATTTTTCTGCAGTCAACTCATGCTTAACTGAAAACAACGATAATTAACGGCGCTGGATGCGTATAGCATTGATGATTGGCTTGCCGTGTAAGGCTTGAAATGCAACATTAATTCCCTTTTTTTCGGAGACCTGTAATAGGAATGATCGTTGTACCAGCACACGTGTGCCAAAATCTTGCAGCAGGTTAAGATTATTAATGACAACCTTTCCGTTTAAAACAACACTAAATATGCGCTCCTGGCTTTGTTGTTGAGCCTGCGTACCAATGTCATTAATCAATGTATTTCGTGCTACGCCGGGATCGGCAAACTCCAGGATAACCTCATATTCACCGTCGGCTACATCAAACTGGTAAGCTTGCGCATCAACTCTTAGCGTTTGATAAAGGGGGTCTTGCCGGGTTTGTGCAATTTGCAATTGGTGGCCTATTCGGTTGGCTACCGGACGGTAAATATTGCCATTTATATAACCCCAATTACCTTTCTGATACCGCTTATCGGGTTCAAAAATGTAATTCCTGTCCGTATCATAGTACCATACATTACTCCCACAGTTAATGCCAATAGAAAAAGCCGTGTCTTGTTTAAGCTGAAACGGCCTGATTTGCATGTCGACACCAGCATAATCAACAACTTTTTCATTGTTGAATACTGCTTGAGCCATTAATTGATTTTGGCCTGAGTTCAAAGGAACTTTAAATACAGTCGAACAGTTTTTTACCTGCTGCTCGCCTATTAAACGCCCATTGCAATATAGTTGCACATTGGGGGCATTCGTATAAACCTTTATTTCGTTGTTTACTGCATTATTATTCCCTTCTTGGGCCTGCATTTTTCTATCCGGCCAGTCGCGGGTGGCAATATGTAGTACAGGCCGTTTTATTTGAAAAAATGCCTGGTAATAATAAAACACATCTTTTTTACGACGATCAAAAAACACAATACCTTTATTATTTATACGTGGCATTGTTTCTTCGCGTACTTCGCTACCAAAATCGGCCAGCAACCAGGCCGCAGAACCGGCAAGCCAGTCACGCTTTTGCATAGCTTTTAGATAATATTCTATAAACTGCTGCTGCCATTGCATGCTAAAGTCAAACTGCTCGGGGGCTAAAGTATTGATACGTCCATCACTTCCCGCACCGTATTCGCTAATAATATGTGACCGTTTGGGGTAGCGTTGGTGCTGCTCGTCAATAAAGCGGTCAAATGCAGCAAAATCATTACCATACCAACCCGAATACAAATTCCATCCAACCACATCAGTAATCTCTCCGAGGTTATACTTATTATACACCTCATCGCCATGAAAAGCTATAGCGGTTAATCGAGCAGGATCTTCTGTTTTAGAGAGCTGATTAAGCTCTTTCGCAAGAATCTGCGTTTGACGGATAGCTTTTTGTTGCGAAACCGAGTCTGTGTAGTGCCGGAAAAGACCGATCAAAATTTCATTCATAAAACCCCAGAATATCACTGATGGGTGATTAAAATTTTGCCTGATCATCTCCAACTGCTGGTTTTTGCTGTTTGCAGCATAAGCGGCCGACGTATCAATAAAATCTACGTTGGGGGTTTCCATCCATACCAGCAACCCCAAACGGTCACAAGCATCCAGTACTGCTTTATCCTGTGGGTAATGGGCTAGCCGGGTAAAGTTAGCGCCCATTTGCTTTAACAGTTTCATATCCTGTTCATGCCGCTCATCAGGAAGTGCGCTGGCCAAACCTTCCACATCCTGATGCCGGCAGGCCCCGTTTAATTTTAACGGTTCGCCATTCAAAAAAAAGCCTTTGTCGGGCGTAGTTTTAAACCAGCGTATACCAATAGCATTGGATACAACTTCACATACTATACCGTTTTGCACAATCTCCGTTTTTACCTGATATAGCCAGGGATGATCGGGATGCCACAGTTTGGGCTTGCCTATATTAGGCATATTTGTACTAAAACCAGTTTCTTTTCCAGATTTAACATTCAACTTGGAAGTGCGGGTTGATAGAAGCTCTCCATCCGGACTATACAAAGAATTGCGTACGCTTACGCTAGCTGTAGCTTTGCCCTCGTTAACTATATGCGCTTTAATAGTTATTTGCGCTGTTTCGGCACTTACTATTGGAGTAGTAATTTGTACATTTTCGGCACCGTAAGTGTAGGCTATATGCAAAGCCTTTTTTTTGATGAGCCACACATTACGATATATGCCTCCGTAACGGGTAAAATCTCCTGACAGAGGGGCCACTTGCGGGTTTGGACTATTATCCGCCTTTACCGCAATTACATTCTCTTGCTGATGATTGACGTAATCGGTAATATCCAGTAAAAACGCTGTATAGCCCCCTGCATGTTTACCCGCCAATTTACCATTCACATAAACTTCGGCGGTGAGCAATACGCCGTCAAACTTCAGGTAAATACGCTCTTGCGGAAGTACTGCTATGTTTAAGAATTTGAAATACCACCCTGCACCCTTGTACATGGCTGTGTATTTACCAAAAGCATCCTCGCGGTTCCAGGTATGTGGCAAGTTTACAGGATTTGCAACAGCCTTGATTTCACCTATTCCGGGGTTGGGGTTAGTAAACACACCCTTGTAAAAAAACCAGTTACTGTTTATTTTTTCAATAACCTGAGCATGCAATTTTGCCTGCCCTATGCAGACAAGCAGGGTGCAAAGCAACAGCTTGAAGTAGTAATTGAAGCGCATTAACTTAATTCTTATCCCATTTAATGACCAAAGTTTCCTCGGGCAATATAGAAACTAACTTGCCGTTTACAGCACCGCCCGAGTTAGTATACAATAATTGAGACTTATACTCACTTTTTGAACCAGCCAGCGTTAGCTCCTTTTTTTGTCCTGATTTGTTAATGATAACCGTTAAGTAGCTATTGCCTGACTTCAGGGTTTTCATCATCATATCTTTTTCCAGGTTTGGAAAACGAAAAGCAACATCCTTTAAGTCAACCTCATTGCAAAGCAAATTACCTAAATTATTATAGTCGTTTTGCAGCCGGCTTCCTAATCCTAATAGTGAGGGAATCCAAAGTGTTTTCCCTTTGCCGTAAGTGTTTTTTAATGCGATTACCTCGTTTCCGACCTTACCTAACGACTGCCCCGTAGCGGGTTCAATGTAACCTTGCCAGGCATGTGCTTTAAAATCCTGTGTGTAACCGTTCAACTTTACATTGTATAAGGTGTCGCGCATTTTGTACTCTTTAATCACTCCTCCAAATAAATCTTTAAGCGGAAATTTATTATTCATTACACAGATAGCATTTTCATCGTAGTAAGCGGTTGAGCCATCCGCAATTAACTTACCCCCTTTTTGTACAAAGCTTTTGAGTTTGGAATAATAAGCGGTGGGTATAGCAATTTGGTTAGACAGAATGATTGTTTTACCTGTATAATCATCGCTGCCAAAATCAAATTCGGCTATCTCTTTCATATTGGACTGTAAGCCTAACTGACTTAGAGCTTCAAAATAGGCCAGTGCCGATTTCATAACCGCTCCGGGTTTTCGGGCCTCAAAATCGTTGGCAAAATCGAGCGATTGTTTCTTTTCCACCCACATACTTTGACGAACATACAAGATATTGATGCCCGACTCCTGTACCTGTGCATTTGCAAACAGCTGTGCATGAGCACCTATGATATTAGTGATTTGACCAATAGCCAGCATACGATCACTCGGCTGGTTTTGAAAGTTGAGCAGAGCCCACTCACCGGCTTCGATGCCCGACATACGCGGGTTTAGGCACCAAAATATAGCACCTTTACTACCTGTTGCCAATGTAGTCCAGATCCATTGGCTTATTTCCTGACTGGTTGGACACATGGCTTGGTTACCGCTAAAAGTATTGTTTCCGCCTTGCAGTTCGGTCATCAACCAAGGTATTGAACCCGCTCCTGAACGCAGAATTTCGCTGTTTGCTGACAAGGCCATGGCATACTGATTCCGTTTAAAGTAATCAAAATGCCAGCTTGCATGGGCTGAGCCACCCAGGCTTGTTAAAAAAGTACGCCATTTCGGAAAGTCGTATTCGACTGCATTTTTAAAAATGGCATGGTTGTTTACATGCACCGGGCGACCATTATCATACCTATGTATTTCATCGGTAAGCCACTTTAAAAACCAGGTATTATAATCTACCAAAAAACGTTCGTCGGCAAAATCGAAATGCACATAGCTGTTTTTGTTAAAAGCGGCTACGGGCTGCAGTTTCTTCCACTCGGCCAGTTTTAAATTGGTAAACTCCTGTTTAGGGTAATGCCCGCATCCAGGCTCGTTAATGGGCACCCAACCATAAAGCGATTTAAATTGTTTAAAATGCCCAGCCAGATTTTTGATGTAATTGCTGATACTTTTTAAGTGCGCCTCGCTCCGCGGAAACTTGAAGCCGCCCACATCATCAAAATCGGTAGCCGGAAATAAATTGGCATATATCTTAATATTATATTTTTCTCCTGCTTTAAAGGCTCTGTCAAACAAACTATAGTCCCAGCTACCGTCGGGCTTGTGCATATAGCTTTCAAACATGCGTATGCGGGTAATAGTCATGCCACACTCTTTCATCCGCTTAAACCAGGTGTCTACATCGTTTTCATTTTGGCCCGGCTCTATAAACACTTCAGCTCCGATTAACGGCACCTCATTCACCGACACCTGCGCTGATACATTGATCCCATAGAAGAAGCACCCTAATACCATTAAGAAGCTTAAAAGACTTTTATTTACTAGTGGTGCCATTATTCAGTATAGTTTAAATCTTTGCCAAAAGTTTCTTCCATTTGCCATAGCGCCAAGGCTGCCAACGCCAGGGTTACCAATCCCACTATCCAGGCGCTGGTAACCAAGTTGGTGGCCGTACCCAATTGCTGAAAAAAGTAAGTAAGCGGCACTACAGCGCCCCGTACAAAATTGGGCACCGTAGTAGCTACGGTTGATCGCAGGTTGGTGCCAAACTGTTCGGCCGCGATGGTAACAAACATGGCCCAAAACCCAATTGAAAAACCGCCAACCAGGCATATTGCATAGAAGTAAGTGGAGCTGGCTGATGAAAAAGTAAGATAAAGCGCAATACTGATCATCGTAAACGCCATAAAAAGCGCCACTGCTTTTTTACGGCTGTTCAAATACTGGCTAACCAGCCCGCTACTAATATCGCCAATGGCCATACCTATATAGCAGTACATTACAGCAGTGCCAGAACTTGCCGCGAAGGAAAGCCCCATAGCGTGGCTCAGCTCGGGCGAAAAGGTGATCAGGATACCAATAACGAACCATATAGGCAACCCTATGGCAATACAGCGTATGTATTTAAAAAATCGCTTGGCACTGGTAAACAAAATCAGGATGTTGCCTTTTTCTACTTTGGCCTGCTGGGTAGCCTGGTATAAATGAGATTCGGCAACGCTTATGCGTAACAGCAGCAATAGCATGCCTAAGCCGCCGCCAATGTAATAAGTTGTTCGCCAGTCAAAATACTTAGCTACGAAGTAAGCTAATACGGCGCCCAATAAACCTACTGAAGCTACCATAGCCGTACCGTAACCCCGCACCTTTTTAGGTAAAATTTCGGCTACCAGCGTTATGCCTGCCCCAAGCTCGCCGGCAAGGCCCACACCGGCAACAAAACGCAATATGGCATATTGTGTAATGCTGGTAACCATACCATTCATTATGTTAGCAACAGAATAAATAAGTATAGAGCCAAACAGTACAGAAAGCCTGCCCTTTTTATCACCCAGTATACCCCATAATATGCCACCCAACAGCAAACCTATCATTTGTACGTTTATCAATAAAATACCGTCATTCATCATGTTGGTGCTGGCCACACCTATACCTTGTAAACTGGAAATACGTACAATACTAAAAAGCAACAAATCGTATATATCAACAAAATAGCCCAGCGCCGCTACTATAACCGGCGCTTGCAATAGCAATGGCCATATGCGCTTGTCTGTTATTTTGGTTTCAACCTCTACTAATTCCATTTTTTATTTGATAGATAATTTGAGTACCTGCATGGCATCTTTTTGCCGTTGCCTTACAAACTGCATGGCCTTGGCAGCTTTGTTGCGTGCTGCCGTGTAATTATTATGAATATGAAATAAGGCTTGCTGCATAGTAGCGGTGTCGTCCTTATCTATATCGAACAGCCACTCAGGCAGGCCAATATCTCTAAACATCCAGCCCTTTTTACCAAAGCTAAATGGGCATGTATGTATGACGGGCACGCCTACAGCCAAAGCCATAATGAGCGAATGCGGCTCCATTCCCATCACTACCCGGGCCCTTTTATAAACCGATAGTGCTTCATCAGCATTCCAAAACTCATGGCGGTGAACCAAGTAGGGCTTTACGTCATCAGGCTGCTGGTCGTACACCAAGGCTTTGGCTGCCGTAATTTCTTTAAAGGCTTCGGGAGCCAACAAAACTTTCTTTTTTGTTTGGCGTACCCAGGCGGTAACCAATGCATTAATTTTGGCAAAACGCTCACGGTCCAACTCCTGCTGTTCGGGCGTAGGTTGGTAGGGGTTTAATTTATCCTTGTTGTTTGCGGTAGCTTCGGGTTTAGGTGTATAACTTCGGATGATGAGCGCCATGAAATCATTGTCCTGCAAACCATTTGCTTTTAAATAGGCTAAGCCTTTCGGCTCGTCAAGAGTATCAATGCCGAAGCATCCATCGGGGCCAAACTCCATTACTGGCGCTTTAATACCATTTTCCTTGATATACTTTAACGATTCCCCATCGCGGCAATAAATAAAAGCGGCTTTGTTAAGCACGGATGCAAATACATAAGGGCTGGGCTGGGCCCATAAGTCAAACGAATGACCAAACATGCCATAAGGCTTACCCAGCTTCTGGCAAATGAAGAACTGGCTCATTAAACCCATTAAACCATTCCATTCATAGTTAAATAGTCCGTAATTAAAGTGCATGCCCGAGTTATATAAAAAGAAATCGGTCTGCTCAAAGGCCTGTAAAATATCAGAATTTAAGGGTGCTCCTTCCCCAGAGGTTAGTGTACCTTTGATAATCTTTAATTTGGGAAAGCGCCGGAGCAGCATGCTTTCAACCTCGGCATTTATGATAACCGGCCATAAGGTAATCTCAGCATCAGGCAGGTACTCTTCCAATACATGCAGTGTGCCAGGCGTATGGCCGATATCACCAATGTTTGAAACCGCCCAAGCCGAACGCAACAAGATACGTTTAGGCGCCATAGCTTTTACCGATTCCAAGGCATCCGTTTGCATACCATTGTTTGGTTCTTTTATCGCTGAAAGAGCGGCATGAGGTAACAGAAAAGTACCTGCCAGCGCTTTGCCAGATGTTTCAATAAATTGTCTTCTGTTTACTGACATGTATATTTTATGGTTTAACCGGTTTCACATAGTCCTGATCGGGCAATTTTTTTTTTACCAGTGCCGAAAAAAATCTGAAGTGGTTGAGGATAGTATATTTCCAGTAATTAGGTTGGTGGCGTCCGGGCTGGGCGCTAAACAGCGCTTTTATTTTTAGCGAGTCACACCGCTCTCTAAACTTTTTGTTGGCTGGATACAGGTAGTCTTCGGTGCCGCAGTCAAAAATCAAATATTTGCCCCCTACCTTTTCTGCTGTTAGCTGGTTGATGCTTGAATACTCATCAAACTGCTTGTTATTTTCGGCATAAGTACCCAGTATTTCGGATAAGCTTTTGTTCTTGTAAGATGAATAGCGCAGGTTAAGTACGCCGGAGGTGCTCCCTGCACTTAAAAACAGGTTTGGGTGCCTCAGAAAAAGCCACATAGCGCCATGCCCGCCCATGCTGTTACCGGTAATAAAAACTTTACCTGTATCTACGCTGGCTTTGCGTTTCAGTTCGGGGAAAAACTCGTTTATAAAAAAGCTCTCCCACTGCATACCGTTTTTGTCGGGCGCATTCATGAACCAACTGCTGCGTAAACCGTCGGGGCAGGCTATAATAAACCCGTATTCGTCGGCCAGGTTTTGTAAGTTAGCCAGGTATCCCCATGCCTTGTAGTTGCCGCCATGCCCATGCAGCAAGATAACGGTAGGATAGGTTTGCCCATGCGCATACTGTTTGGGTTTATACAAACGAACGGTATCGTTCACGTGCAGGTAGGCTGATTTGATCACCATCAATTCCTGCGCATTAGCGCGGTTACTCAATTGAATAAATAAGAAAAGGTATAATAGCAGCTTTTTCATTGCTTGGCATATATGGCAACCCAATCAATTTCAACCAGGCCCCGTGCGCCTGCGTCAGGACACGGTGAACCCACGCACGACTCGGATTGCAAGGTCATGCGCATAGGTTTAGTGGGGACTTCCGCTCTTTCAGAAGTGCCGAATATCTTATCGTCTAATTTGAAAACTACTTTTCCGGGCGTCCACTCGCAACTGAAGGTGTGCCATTGGCTCATATCCACTTCGGGTATTTTGAATTCGTCTTGCTTACGTGGCGCGCCTTCAAAATGTAAAAAAGCTGCTGATGCGTTTTGATCATGCCCCTCTGCAAAATCTATCTCACCATCATTCCAGTTGTTGCTTTTGGGCCAAAGCAACCAGGCATACTTGTAGCCTGGTGCTGCTACATACTTAAACCGCACGCTGTACTTACCATACAACTGACTTAAGTAAGCTCCATCCTTGAGGGGACTTATTGCAGCCGACATGCTGATACCGTCTTCAGTATGCAGATCCTCTCGTAGAATGCCATCTTTAACACTAATTACTTTTGAAGGATAGTACTTGCCGGTAGGCGGCCGGTTGGTTACTCCGGTTCCGTCTTTGTATACACTCCATTTGTTGCCATAAGCGTTTCCCGGAAAGGCGCCTAACGGAACATCTGTTTTAAAGTCTTCCAAAAACACTTGTGTCCAGCCCGCCATATTACCTTGTGGAGGTTGGTTTACACCGGTTACCTGCGCTGTAGCTATTACCGCTGCAAATGCTAACATGACCATCATTATCGCACTCTTATTTCGTATAGAAGCTGTCATTAATAACCTGGATTTTGAATCAGCTGAGGAACTTTTGATATCTCAGACTGCATGATGGGAAAGAAATAATTGGCTTCGTTAAAAATGTGTTGGCTATTAGCATTAACCGGCACCACTTCATAGGTATAACTGCTGGCGTTAACCCGGGTAATCTTCATAGCTTTAAGCACGACGTTTTGAGTTTGAGGCGCTATTTTCCAACGGCGCACATCAAAATAGCGATGATCTTCCCAGGCAAATTCCACCATCTTTTCATTATAAATCTGCTGGCGCATTTCTGCTTGCGTCATGTTAGGCTTAAGCCCATACAAACCGTCAGCGCCTGGCAATATTCCGGCCCGTTTTCTTATTATTTTAATTTGATCATAAGCGGCACTTACATCGCCCAATTCATTTTTGGCTTCGGCATAGTTCATCAAAATTTCGGCATACCTGATGAGTGGCAGGCAACGTTCGGTATTTGCTCCGCTGGATCCAGAGGTATTCTCGTCCATCATTTTGCGCCAGAAATACCCGGTGGAATAAACAATCTGCCCGTACCCGTCTGTAGGTGCACCTACGTAAGTGTAAACCGGTTGTTTGCTGGCTGCACTGCCTAAATACCATAGCGACCCATTGTAAATGAATGTATAGTTAAAACGAGGGTCACGATTAACAAACGGATTTTTATCATCATAGCCCGAAGTTTGATCAGTAATGGCTTTGCCATTACGCATACCAAACGCTTCAGCTAAATTTTGTGATGGCACTGCCCGTGGAGTTGCTGAAAAGGTGCTGCGCGTACGCGGTGCAAAATTGGTTTCGAGTAGTTTGTTAAGCCCCTGCATGCCGCTGAAGATGTATTCACTGTTTTTACGCATTAAAAACACCTTAGAAAAACCATAGCCAGGCGCCGTGGCATTATCTTCATGTAGTGAATATACATTTAAGTCCATTACCGCTTTGGCAGCATCGGCAGCCAACTGCCAGCGGCTGGCATCATAAGACTCGTAACCTACCACGCGACGCTGTTCCGGCGTTTTGCCTATATTACCGCCATTAAAGAGCGGACTTGCCGCAAACAACAATACCCTCGACTTGATAGCCAGACAAACACCTTTGGTCACTCTGCCATAATCAATAGCCGCTGTATAATTAACCGGTAATACCTGACTGGCTGCATCAAGCTCTGACACAATGTATTTAACACATTCATCGTAAGAGTTGCGGGGCACATCTATCACATCTGCAGCGCCAAACACTTTGTCAGCCAGCAATGGTACACCACCAAAATTTTTGATAAGTACCGAATAATACCAAGCCCGTAAGCATCGGGCTTCGGCTTTTGACTGTGCTTTTAAAGCGGCAGATATGGGGCTTTTATCCACATTAGCAAGGTATACGTTAGCTGACCGTATACGTTCATAGGCAGTGGTCCATGCATCTGCGTACGGGCTGGTACTTTGTGCATTTAATGAGCCATTCAGCACCATCACATATACGATGGTAGGGCCATTATAGCTGCCATGTGCCTCATCAGAACCTTCGGCCAGGCTGGCTGTGTTCGAGAAACGCCGCCACGAAAAGGTGTAACCGGCATCGGCATAAAGGTTAAACAAGAAATCAATAGTTCGGCTACTGTCTGCAAAAACAGTTTCGTTATTCAGATCCGTAGTCGATTTCGGGTCGAGAATACCTGTTTTGCTGCATGAAGAGAAAAAAGCCGCTACTACCCCGGCAATTGCTATATATAAAAGATACTTTCTCATGATCTCACTTTTAAAATGATAACTGAATACCCAGATTATAAATTTTTTGCTGAGGATATGTACCCTCGTTGCCTGTACCCGAAACCGATTCGGGGTCTATATCAAACTTGCTCTTGCCCTTTAGCGCTACGGTGAATAGATTATAACCGTTGGCGTAAATACGGGCGCCTTCCAGTACATGCAGCTTCTTAATTAATGCAGTGGGTAAACTGTAAGAAATTTCGGCTGTTTTAAGGCGCAGGTAATCGCTGCGGCGGTACCAATAATCGGACACGTAGCTAAGCGCATTATTCAAACTGTTAGAAACGGCGGTTAAACGTGGATAACTGGGATTCGTATTTTCAGGCGTCCAGTAATCTAAGTGCAGTTTCCGGAAATTATTCTGGAACGGGTTTACCTCGGCCGATCCGCCCTGCAGGCTATAATTCAGACCGCTTTGCAGCGTGCTGGAAAAGCTGAAATTACGGTAAGTAAATCCGAAAGTCATACCTAAAATAGTATTGGGCAGGTTTGGATATTGCAGTACTGTACGATCGTTTACATCAATAATACCATCTCCGTTTAAGTCAGCGTATTTTAAATCGCCTGGCTTAACTACTACCGAACTTACCGGCTTAGGCACACTAGGATTGGCTATTTCGTCGGCACTTTGATAATACCCTATCCAGTTATAACCCAAAATACTACCCACCGGATAGCCGGTTAACGATAACCACGGATATGCCGGGTTAGGTTCAGACTGGTATAAGATTTTGTTTTTGGCCACTGATATATTAGCACTCACAAAGTAGTTTACTTTACCGGCTTTTCCGTTATAACGGGCATCCACCTCAAAACCCCTGTTACGTACCCGGCCTATGTTAACAGCGTTGGTTGTGTTACCAAATAAAGCCGGAATATCGCGCCGGGTGGTTAAAATATCATATCGGTTACGGTTAAACACATCAGCCGTAATGTTAAGTTTGTTATCAAATAAGGTCATATCTATACCAATGTTTAGCTGACGCTCTTTTTCCCAGGTAATGTCAGACCCGGCCGGACCTTCTACAATTGGTGTAATGGCGTTAGGTGTTTCGCCAATATTGGCGCTGCCGCTGCGTGGGTACGTTTGCAGATAGGCGTAATCACCACTAACTGTAAAAGCATCGCTACCTACCAAACCATAAGATCCTCTTAACTTGAGCAAACCAATAAAATCCAACGCCTTACTGTTTTTCATGAAGCTTTCTTCGGCAATGTTCCAACCGGCCGAAACAGACGGGAAAAATCCGAATCGGCTATTTGAAGGAAACTGGCTGGAACCATTATAGGCGCCGTTAAATTCTAATAGATACCGTTGTTTGTAATCATAACCAATACGGCCGGTTGCGCCTCTAAAGTTAATAGGCACATCTACATAGGTGGCTGTGGATGTTGCCCTAGTTGGTACGTTACTGTATTGGTTAAATAATGCTAAACCATAAATACGGTGATCGCCAAACTTATTATCATAGTTTAATGAAAACTGTGTATTTAGCCGCTTATAAGCATTGGCATTGGCACTGTAAGCCAAACTTAAATTTTCGAGCCGGGTTACATAAGCCGACCCGTTATTATAGGGTGTATATTTACCGGTTGCCGGATTGTAGATATAAGAAGGAAAGTAGGTGCGGGTTAAATCACGAGCATAACCGTATCTCGAATTATAGGCAATAAGCGCTCTGACCGATAATCCCTTGGTGATGAAATCCAATTTTTGTGTAAGCTTTATGTTCGATAAAATATCGGTATTGTAATCGCGCTCGTAACCGCCGGTTGCCAAACGGCCAACGATATTGGTAGGATAAGCCGGATTATAACTATAGCTTCTATCAGGATTATAGATTTGATAAGCAAATGGCGGCAATGACGTATAATCTTTTATCTCTAAAAATATATTATTGGTAAAGGCACCATTTTTACCCAAGCTGTGTGGCACATTCTGCTCTCCAAAATTGCCGGATAAGTCAAAGTTGAGTAATAATGTTTTGGTAAGCTGCACATCGAGGTTGGACCTAAAATTGTAACGCTTGTAGTAATAGTTATTCTGGATATCATCTGGCGACCCGAAATCCTTTACTACACCATTCTGATACAAATAAGCACCTGCAATAAAGTACTTCATTTTTTCAGTACCACCTTGTATGTTGAGGTTAGTGCGGCTTTGAATGGTGTTGGGTCTGAGCAATTCTTTAAGCCAGTCAATATTGGGATGGCCGTAGGGGTCGCTTCCTGTTCTAAAAGCTTCTAAATCGGCATTGGTAAAACGCGGGGTACCACCGTCACCTACTAAAGCGACGTTGGTTAAACGGGCGCTTTCATAAGAGTCCAAATACTGGGGTAACTTTGTTGGCACCTGAAAGCCCAGTTCGCTCCGTAACGTCATTTTAGCACCGCCAGCTTTACCACGGCGCGTAGTAATCAGGATAACGCCGTTTGCACCTTTAACCCCATAAACGGAGGTAGTGGCCGCATCTTTTAAAACTGATATGGTTTCTACCTGGTCGGCGTCAATCTCGCTTATCGGGCCAGGATATTCTACATCATCAACAATGATAAGCGGGTTACCGCCGCCCTCGCCATAAGTGCTGATACCACGTATGCGAATGCTGGCGCCATCGGCACCGGGCCTGCCCGATTGTTGTTGCGTGGTTATACCCGGCACCCGCCCCATCAGCGTATTTTGCAAACTGGCCGAAGGCGTTTGCCTGATATCTTTACCTGATATAGCACTTACCGCGCCTGTGTTGGTTATCTTTTTTTGGGTGCCATAGCCCACAATTACTACTTCTTCAAGCCCCTTGGCATCGGCTGCTAAGGTTACGTTAAGGTTACTGCCGGTAACTCTAACCTCTTTAGTTAAATAACCTACAAAGCTAAAAACCAACGTACCGCTTGTACCTTTCAAGGTTATTTTAAAACGTCCATCGTTATCAGCCATGGCACCATTTTGCGGCATACCTTTTTCAAATATGGTTACGCCGGGTAAGGCACCTTTTGCATCGCTTACCGTTCCGCTCACCTGCTGCTGGGCCCATACCTGCACCGAGCAGATGATTAAAATCAATAATGTATATAGTCTTCTCATAAATTTACAATTGGTTTTAAGCACTACCATCCAATATTTTGTACTAGCAAGTTATTCTTCGCAGTTTCGGCGAAAGGGATAGGATACAAATACATTTTAGGAGCGGAGAATATGGTTTTGTCGGCAACAATACTTTGGTAAGAAAGTACACTTGTGGAGGAATTTAATGTGATAGAAACTCCATTCACGTTGCGGTTTAATACCGTTTCAGCATCTTTCCAGCGGCGTAAGTCCCAGTAGCGGTGTTCCTCAAACGCCAATTCAATCCTGCGTTCTAGCTTAATCGCATTGCGCATTTCGTTTTGCGTCATATTTGCTTTTAGTCCATATAGGTTGCCCGCGCCTGCAGTAATACCGGCTCTTTTGCGTATATCGGTTAAGGCCTTATAAACCTCAGTTGTAGGACCAGCACTTTCATTCAAAGCTTCGGCAAAGTTGAGTAGTATTTCGGTATACCTGAATATAGGGTAGTTATGGTTTTGGGTAGAATATTGAGTGGCACTGGTAAAATTGCCTAAAAATTTACGTAGATAATAGCCCGTACGTGTTTGTACCTGGTTACCACGATTAGGTTTATCCAAGCCTCCTTCAAACGTTTCTACATTGCGGTTAAGCCACCGAGTACCATTAGTTAATACGGTATTAGCTAAACGCGGATCGCGGCCGGCATAAGGGTTAGCTGGGTTGTAGGTAGCAGATTCGTTGATGGGCTGCCCGTTCAGCATAGGATATGAGTCAACCAAATCCTGTGAGGGGCTGGTAATGCCTTGCCCGGTGCTACCTACGCCGTAACCTACCGGTCCATTGTTCACTTCCAGGTCGTTGGTAACTGCCCTGAGGTAAGATAAAATAGTTTCGTTGCTTTTACGTGCGGTAAACACGTTAGTGAATGAGGCATCCAAACTGTAGCTACCCAAATTGATCACCTCGCGGGCCGCGTTGGCGGCGGCAGTCCAACGGGTAACATCATAGGTAGGGTAACCAGCTACCAAACGCTGTTCGGCATTTCCGCCTGCTGCAACGCCGCCATTAAACAGCGGGCTTGCGGCGTAAAGTAACACCCTTGATTTTAATGACAGCACTGCTCCTTTTGAAATACGTCCAAAGTCAGACGGGTTGGCGTTAATTTGCGCTTCGGTTCTGAGTTGTGGTGACAGTGCATCACATTCGGCTACTAAATAATTTACACACTCTGCAAACGTGTTACGTTTTACCTGTATGTTGTCAGCCAGTGTATAAACTCTATCGCCCAGTAATGGTATTCCCCCATAACGTTTTAGTAATTCAAAATAGAATATAGCGCGTAATGCTTTGGCTTCGGCTACCCAAAACTTAACGTTGGTATTGGGGATAACGGTTACTTTGCTAATGTATTGATTTACCTTGCGTATGCCCGTGTAATACTTTGCCCAGGCATCATCAGGGTTTATTGTTGGTGATATTCGGCTTTGTGCCAGGTTAACAATTGCAGCATTAACCCTTGATGATACTGCATCATCGGTAGCCGCATCTAAAAAGTTACCGTCAATGCGGTTAAATCCATTGGGCAAATTACTATAGATATCATTTAGCACCTGTAAGGCTTGTGTGCCTACAGAATCGCGGGCATCGAATACATAGTCTTCTGTAATCTTTTCAAGCGGCTGCTCGTCAAGCGCTTTCTTGCAAGCCGTTAAGCTCATTAAAAAAGCTATAGCTATATATAATTTTTTCATGTGAATGCTTTAAAATTTTACGTTTATACCAGCGTTAAACATTTTCTGCACCGGATACAGGCCCGAGAAACCCTCCGGATCAACGTCCTTAAGTTTGGTGGCCGTAAATAAATTGTAGCCGTTGATATAAATGCGGGCTTGTTTTAACCCTATTTTACCAGTAAGCTGTAAAGGCAGGGTATAACCCAGTTCAACACTTTTTAAGCGCATATAATTACCGGAGCGTACCCAAAACGATGATAACTGACTGTTATTTAAATTAGTGCCTACCGATGCTCTGGGATATGTAGCTGTAGCGGCGGTAGCCGGGGTCCAACGATTTAAATTGCTTTCGTACGCCTGTCCTCGTCCGTTGGTCTGAAACTCCCAAACCTGGTTAGCTGGTATTAAATAGCTGCTGGTTGGCAACCCTTGCGGCAAACCGGCAACCCCGGTATTACCCACAATCAAACTTCTGTTGCTTACGCCCTGAAGCAAGGCCGATATATCAACACCTTTCCAATTTACACCAAGGTTCAGTCCGTAATAAATAAGCGGACCTTTGTTGCCTATTACCGTCTGGTCGTACGAGTTGATAACGCCGTCGCTATTGATGTCGCGGTACTTAATGTCGCCTGCACGGGCAGTTGAAAAAGGTTTAGCGGCTGCATTGGCTTCGGCTTGTGTTTGAAACAATCCATCGGCCAGGTAGCCATAAATTTGCCCAACAGTTTGACCGGTACGCTGCATATAACTGTAAGGATAGGTCACCTCATCCTGGAAAAGTACTTTTGAGCGCTGTATGGTCAAATTGGGTGATACATAAAATCCGAAATACTTGCTTTGCTTTTGATAGGCTGCCTGAAACTCAAAGCCGCTGTAACGGTTTTGACCCAGGTTTTCATCCGGATAGGTTATACCGAACAAATTACTGCTGCCGCCCCGGGTTATTAATAAATCGTAATATTTGTTGTTAAAATATTCGGCACTAAACGTAACTGCATTATTGAGTATGGCTGCGTCTATGCCAATGTTCAATTTATTGGCTTTTTCCCAGGTTTGATTGGGGTTGGCCAGGTTAGCCAGCGTTAAACCGGTAGCAGTTGTGGGTGTTGTGCCCAAATTGTAATTGCTGCCTGATGTATAATACTGCTCGTACTCATAATAGCCGGAAGCATCATAACCCGTTTTGCCATACGTTGCCCGCAGCTTCAGGTTATTTAACCAGCGGGTATCACTTAAAAAGTGTTCCTTATTAATAACCCAACCTAAACCTACAGCCGGAAAAAAACCATAACGATTGCCCTGAGCAAAATGATTAGAGCCATTGTAGCCGGCAGATACCTGAACCAGATATTTATCATTATAACTGTAAGACAAATTACCTGACAGACCTACATATCGTATGGAAACATCACTATTAATGGACCGAACATCGTTATTGGCCAGCAGTAAACCGTTAAACTGGTGTACACCGGTATGTTTATCATACCCTAAGGATAGTTCGGTATAATTTAATCTGTTTTGGGTGTTAATGGTGGCCGTATTTACCTGGTCGGCAATGTTACCGTACTGCCGATAGGTGGTAGTGCCATTAGCGCCAGCCAACGGCTCATAAACTACAAGCGCGCGGCTGCGGTTCACATCTTCCAAACTGTATGAGCGCATGGCAACCAGTGCTTTTGCCCACATACCTTTAATTAAAGGGTCGAGATTGCCCTTCAGCGCTACATCAAACTTAAAATCGCGGCTGTTTGAGGGGCGGTAACCCGACTGAAAAACCTGTCCGTAAATATTGTTTTGAAAATTCAGATTGCCAGCAAGAGAGCCGTTGGCATTAAAAACCGGATAAGCGCTGTTTGGCGTGTTGCGCAGGTTGGTTAAAATGGTTTCGGTAGTAGCGCCGGGTTCATTAAAATCCTGTATCCGGCCAAATAGATTTACACTGGCTAATAAGTATTTGTTGATATCAAATTCAACATTAGTGCGTAAAATGTATCGTGTATAATCTGCGTTGGTGTTGTAGCTCCGATCAGCATCCGTTTTAAAAAAGCCTTGCTGTTTCCAGTAGTTTAAATCGGCAAAATAGCGTACACTTTTATTACCTCCTGAAGCAGATAAATCATAGCTGCTAAAAGCTGCCCGGTTGCGCAAAACCTCATTTTGCCAGTTTACGTTAGGGTGACCCAAGGGGTCGCTCCCGGTTCTGAAGGCTTCCAAATCGGCAGGGGAATATGCAGCAGCATAGCCATCATTGGTCAAAGCCTCGTTATAAAGTGTGGCATAATTATAAGCGTCTAAAAATTTAGGCTTGCTTACCGGTTGGGTTACACCCTGCAGGGCATTAAATGAGAATGTGTTACTGCGGGAATCGCCTTTTTTTGTAGTGATCAAGATAAGTCCGTTTGCGGACCGCAAGCCGTACATTGCGGTAGAAAGCGCATCTTTTAAAACGGTAATCGACTCAATTTGCTCAGCATTAATTGATGAAAAGCTTTGAGGTGTACCGTCAATTAGTACAACCGGATTACGGCCGCGTAGCTGCAGCGATACATCATCCCCACCAGGTGCTCCGGATGTTTGCTGTGTGTAGAGGCCCGCAAGCCTGCCGGTTATCATGGTGCCAAAATTGGCGGCAATGGTTTTACGGATGTCGGCATTATAAACCTCGCCTACCGACTCAATACTGGTGCGTTTCAACTGCCTGCGAAACAGCGCAGAATAGTAGGCACTTGTATCTGTTAAGGCAGGCGTTAGTACTAAAGGTGTGTCGGCTATCGGTTTAACCATTTTTCGCTTTTTCACCTTTTTTGTATCCCCGCCGTCCTTAACTAGTTTATTGTGCTCTGCAAAGCGGCCTGCGCCATAGGCCGTTGATGCGCCAATACCTGTTAAAAAAAGGGCTACCGAAAAAGCCGTAAAAACTGATGGAAAAAACGCTGGTAAAGTTTTTCTCATATAATTATTTTTAGTGAGCCTGCAACATGCTTATAGCCCTCATCGGGTAAGGCATACGCATGCAAAATAGGTAAGTAAGATACTGCACCTTTTAGCAGGTTCGCGTTTTTAATTGGTTTATGTCGCAAATTACCTTATTGCGAAATTAACCAGCTTGCTCTGTTGAGCCTTTTATTTGCTGATTTGACCTAAAAGATATTCCTGATGACCAGAAAAAGGCATTTTGATACGATAAAGGCACTATTTGAGTGATACGTAACACGCCTCAATTACACATTCGTAATTTTTTGTGTAATTTGCATTATTACAAATTATAAACCTGCTATTGGCCAATTTGCCAATTTCTTGCTTCTTATGTTTTTGAACGCGTACATTAAAAATGCAGGCATTATGGGCTTGTTGCTTATGCTTTGTGTAATGCTCACTAGTAAAAGCGTGGTTGCTCAATTGCCTGAAATAAAATTTGACTATCTGACACGTGAGCAGGGCCTTTCGAACAGTACGGTAACCAGTATTTTTCAAGATAGCAAGGGATACATATGGCTGGGTACCGAAGATGGCCTGAACCTTTACGATGGCTACCGCATTACCTCTTTTAAAAGTAACGGCACCAGCGAACATACCCTTAGCAATAGTAATATCACTCAAATTTTTGAAGACAGTAAGCAACGCCTTTGGGTGGCTACCGAGCACGGCTTAAATCAATATTATCGAAACTCTAATTCATTCATCCGCTACACGCGTCACACAACTAAAGGACATCTGACTAGTAATATCATTAATTGTATTAGCGAAGATAAATTGGGTTATTTGTGGCTAGGTACTGCGGCGGGGCTTCAGCGGTTTGATTGGAAAAACGGCACGTTCCGATACTATGTGTTGCCTCGAACAAGTGGTAAATCCTCTCCTACCGTAACCTGTATATATCCGGATACTTTTGGCCGGTTGCTTATCGGGACCGATGGCAATGGTGTATTATCCTTCGACATAAAATCAAAAAAATTCCTAAAGCCAACCGGGAGGTTAAATGAGGTAGCCACCTTACGCATTAAAACTATTGAAGTTGACAAACAAAATAAATTGTGGATAGGCACCACCGGTAATGGTGTATTTGTTTATGACCGCCAAACCAATCAAATTCACAATTATATTAACCAGCAATACAACACGGCCAGCTTGTCAAATAATGTAGTTAAAAGTATTTTGTGCGACAGTAAAGGCCAGGTTTGGATAGCTACCGAAAATGGTGGTGTTAACTTATGGAATGCGGCTTCGAAAACTTTTAGCAGGTATGAAAATAACGCTAACAAGCCTTATAGCCTTTCTCAGAAAACTGCCTCGGCTTTATTTGAAGACAGACAAGGCAATATTTGGATAGGTACGCACCGTGGTGGTGCTAACATCTACCGGTCAAATACCTACAAATTTAAAACCTATACACAGGGTTCAGCATCAGGAATGCTTTCCTATAAGGATGTCAAAACTTTCTTTGAAGACAAGTCGGGAACCATTTGGGTAGGCACCGATGGCGGCGGCATAAATTTATGGAACCCACTAACCGATCAATTCAAACAATACCGGTACAACGCAAAGCAGGAAAACACCATAGGCTCTGACGCAATTTTGCATATTATGCAAGACCGGCAGGGCCATATATGGGTAGGCACCTGGGGTGGAGGCCTTAACCTGTACAACCCGGCTAACGGAACCTTTAAACGCTACGTTCATCGCGATGGTGATCCAAATTCGATTAGCTCAAATAATGTCTGGCGTATTTTTGAGGATAAACAGGGAAATTTATGGGTTGCTACCTTCTATGGCGGCTTAAATATCTTTAACCCCAAAACGGAAAAGTTTAGCCGCATTACTAAATCTTTTAACGGCCAAACCGAATTTGTTGGTAACAATGTAGTAAGCATCAATCAAGATTACCAAAACAACCTATGGTTTGGAACGGATGACGGGGGTTTGAACTGCCTTAATTTTCAAACACGGCAATTCACACACTATTTTTATAATGTAAAAGAAGGTCAGACTGGCAGCATACGCACAATTTATACAGACACCAAGCATCGGTTGTGGGTAGGCAGTAATGGGCTTTACTTATTTAATCCGGCAAAAAAACAGTTTGGTTTAGCATCCACCCACCAATATTTAATAAACGAAAAAATACAGGCAATAATTGAAGACAAAAACGCCAGCCTGTGGGTAAGTACCAGCAATGGTCTTATCAGCTTTAATTCGGCAAACGGTTATGTAAAACGCTATACTGATGCAGATGGGCTTCAAGGGCTGGAGTTTTGTCAAAATGCCTGTCTTAAAACTCGAAACGGACAATTGCTTTTTGGCGGCTTTAAAGGGTTCAATGTTTTTAACCCCGATAGTATAGCCAGCAACCATTACCGCTATCCCATATATATCACCGATTTGCAGATATTTAACAAAAGCATCAAGGCTGGCACATCAGATAAAATTATTGATAAGTCTATTACCGAAGCTGAAAAGGTAACGCTTGATTATAATCAATCTGTACTTTCGTTTGAATATGCGGCCTTAAATTATGTAGCACCGGCAAAAACACAGTACGCTTATTTTTTGAAAGGATTTGACAAGGGATGGAATAAAGTAGGTACGCAACGTAAGGCAACTTATACCAACCTTGATCCGGGACGATATACTTTTTATGTAAAAGCCAGTACGCCCGATGGTAAATGGAACACGCAGCCCGCTTCGGTTGACGTTATCATTCGTCCGCCTTTTTGGCTTACCTGGTGGTTTAAATTACTAGCCGGGCTTAGCATTACTGGTTCTATCTTCTTATACCTCTATTACAGGCGAAAATCTGAACTTAGGGTAATACATGAGCAAAAGCGCGAAGAAATGCACCAGTTGCAATTGCAGTTTTTCACCAACATATCGCATGAGTTTCGGACGCCGCTTACTTTGATACTCGGACCGTTAGAACAAATTTTAAAACAAGATACCGGCTCGGCATTTACCCGTCAATTCCACACCATACATCGCAATGCAAACCGCTTAATGCAACTCATCAGCGAATTAATGGATTTTAGAAAGGCAGAATCAGGTGCATTAAAGCTGAAGGTTATGGAAAGCAATTTTTCGGTTTTTATTGATGAGATTGCACTTGAGTTTGAAGATTTAGCCCGGCAGCATCAAATACAATTCACTGTAAAAAAGCATGCTAATTTTAATAACGCCTATTTTGACCGGCAAGTGGTTGAAAAAATATTACTCAACTTACTCAACAACTCCTTTAAATACACCCCCGAGCAAGGTCATATCAGTATCGAAGTTTTAGCATCGTTAGAAGGCTTTACAACACCTTATAGTAACACCTTTAAAATTGATAACGACTACAAAGCAAAAAAGTATCTGTATATCAGCATAAGCGATTCGGGCATCGGCATTTCTAAAGATTCCATCAGTTACCTATTTGAGCGCTATTATCGCATTACAGATAGCCATTTAGGTTCGGGCGTGGGGTTGGCTTTTGTTAAAACGCTAACCTTATTACACAAAGGATACTTGTTGGTTAACAGTGAGCGCCACCAGGGCACTAATATTATTGTAGCCTTGCCATGCCACCCAGCCGACTATAGCCGAAGCGAAATGTGGATAGAACACCCTGCTGAAGGAGGTGTACAGTTGGAAAGCATGAAGTATAAAGAACTTTTGTATAAGCCCAAAATTGCATCAGATACTTTAGAATTATCTACTGATCAAACACTCCAAAGTTCACCGTTAGTATTAATTGTAGATGATAACGCAGAGCTGCGTGCTTATATTAAAGAGCTATTACAGCCTTTTTATCAAATCATTGAAGCTAGAAATGGACAGGAGGGCCTAGATAAAGCTAAAGAACAATCGCCTGCTTTGATTATGAGCGATTTAATGATGCCGGTGATGGATGGCATTGAATTTTGTGCTACCGTTAAAGCTGATTTTGAAACGAGCCACATACCGTTTATCATGCTTACCGCAAAGGATGCTATTGAGTCGCGCTTACAAGGTGTTGAGTCGGGAGCTGATTACTATTTCAGTAAGCCCATTAACACCAGCCTGCTACTTATTACTATTAAAAATTTGTTTGAGCAGCGGCAAAAGATTAAAGAACGATATTATAAAGATTACCAGGTTGAAGTGCGCGAACTGGTACACAGCTCTAAAGACAAGGCATTTATGAATGACCTGCTGAGTTTGCTAGAAGAGAAACTGGAAGATCCGGATTTGAACGTAGATTGGGTATGCCAGGAGATAGGCATCAGCAAAACCAAACTTTACAAAAAAATAAAAGACATAACAGGGCAAACCATCAACGAATTCATCAGATCGTTACGGTTAAAAAAAGCCACAGAGATCATGACTCATGAGGATGTATTGATTACCGAGGTAATGTACAGGGTAGGTATACTATCGCAATCGTATTTCACTACTATCTTTAAAAAAGAGTTTGGTGTAACGCCATCTCAATTTCAACAGCAATTAGAGGGTAAGGGGTCGAATAAAGTTTCTTGATTTATAAGTTTATTCAATTAAACCTGGCAATTACGTCGTTTTGAATGATTTGCTAGTAGGTGGTTCTTCCGTTTTCACATTTTAATTACAGGCACCCGTACAGCTCTCCGAAAACAACATAATTGCCCGGTTTTATTTATCTATTTCCTGATGTAAATGTCATCAACCATGGCAACGGCGCCTGTGTAGCTATTACCGGTCTCCACTTCGAAAGCGTTAATGTTGGTAGTAACATTGTTAAAAGCAACCCCCGACGATTTTAATACGCCGTTCACATAAATGTCTGCTTGATCGGTTGCGGTGCTGGCCACAACTTTCACTGTGTACCAAGTATTAGCACTAATATTTTGCAGCCCAGTCTTGGCACCTGATGTATTTATGTAATTAAGTTGGTTAGTGGTACCATTATAAACAGTGCCTAAAACAATTAAGTCGTTACCTCCATACATAAGCCGGTAACGGGTGTATTTATTTACATCAGCTTCGTTAAACTTAAACTCGCATGTAATTATACCGCTTGATGTAGTGAAAGTTTTGCGTGCTTTTGTGGTTCCTGCCGAATTATTATCCGATAAGCGCAACACCAAATTACTGCCGGTATAACGCACTTCAGATGCGGTACTGCTGGCATTGGTAATTTGCCAGAAATCTGGAGGGTTAGGACTGTTACCAAATTCAAAATCTTCGCTAACTAATGTAATGGCTGTCGCACCGTCACTCATGGCCTTATAACTAGTATGCGCAGCAAGTTTAGTAGCAGATACCGTGCCGCTGCTTAAGGTTTTTTGCTCTAAGCCAAAACCGGTAGCTGATGATGGCTCATGAATATTGTACCAAAATATAGGTCGCATAGGCGATAAATTAGCCGCAAGTGAATCCATGGTTTCAGTAAGGTAACTGGCTTTAGTTGCCTCACTGCTTACATAACTGGTTAAAGTTGTCCAGGATGTTTGATAGCCAATCTCGGTTACCCAAACCGATTTGTGAGATGCCCCCCAGGTGCTGGCTGCATTCTTTGTTGCGCGGATTACATTCATAACACCTGTTGCATTGGTTGAGTAAGGGTGAATATTAATACCATCGGTATAGGCGTAAGCGCTATCAGCCGTCATGCGGGCATAAAAGTTGAGATAATGGTTGGTCCAGTGAGATAATCCGCCCATTATCACCGTGGCCGAAGGGTCTACGCTTTTAATAGCATTGTAACTGCGTTTGAGGTGCGAATTATATTTGTGCACACCTAAATTGTAAGGTGTATTCGGATCGGTAGAATTTTCACCCACACGGTCTCCTAAATCCCATTGATTAGTCAAATTAGGTTCGTTGTGAATTTCCCAGTATTTGATCTTGCTTTTGTAACGCGCTACAACATTTTTTAAAAAAGTCTCATTGGCACTTTCCTGTGCTTCGGTGCCGTAACTTCTAAATGGTTCGCCTTTCATATAACGCATTAGTATGTTGAGTCCGGCACTCACGGCTGCATTAACTTTTGGGTCGATATCGCGCTCCATATCCTGTCCTACTTTAAAGCTCATACGCACCCAGTGTATACCGGCATCATGCATGTCATCAACGTCAGAATTGATTCCATCCAGATTGTACGGCCCGATGTCTGGTAATCCAGTACCGGTAGTGTCTGCTCCCCATTTGTTCCATGGACCGCCCCATGTAACACCCTTCCAATTATTCGTTGTAAAACTTGACCCGGAAAGATCCATCGTCTTGAATCGTTTGCTTTCGGCAGCATTTTCCGTTTCAAATGACGTAAGGTTTTTTTTGCATGCAACAAGGCAAGCCGCCACCAGCAATAGTAGAAGTAATTTTTTCATAATTTAAAATGGTTTAACATTAGAGCCGGGCTGAGAACCGGGCAGATAATGTCTGGTTAAGTATTTGGTTAAGAAACAGAGCAAATAAAAGGATTACTTAAAAACAACCTTTGCTCAACCGACCCTAATACTTGCTCTAACCAACCTATTCTCATTACAATAATCTATTTCAGCACTATTTTAAAAATTAATCCTTTTTAAAATAAAAAGCCCGGCACTAAGGCGCCGGGCTAATTCATATAATAATGCCAATCGTTATTTATCCGAGATTGCTTTATAAGCCTCGATTGCCGGAAGCCGCTTCTGCTTCAGCTTACCATCAGCGAAATATTTAAAAGTTAAGCCATAGCCCGGATTGTTAGTTTTTTCGTTAAGGCAATACCAAAATATAGGTCTGCGTGGCGATAGATTTGATTGGAGCAATTGCATAACTTTAGTCAGGCTACTTGCTTTTTCTTCCTCGCTGGCTACCCTGCCTGGGTTGTTTGGCCAATTAGTTTGCGTATGAAAACCTATTTCAGTAATCCAAATAGGTTTATTGCGATGTGCTGCTGGCCATATGCTCATTTTTTGTTTAAAGGCATTTAAACGATCAATTACCGCAGCCGGCGTTGGACCATACGGATGTACATTGGCCTCGTCGCAATAAAGGTAACCCTGTTCAACATTGAACCTATCCATAAATGTTTCCATATGCCATTCTGATAGGCCACCCATCAATACTACCGCCTCAGGATATACCGATTTAATAGCTTTATAACAGCGTTTTAAATGCAACACATATTTATGTACGCCTTGGTTATAAGGCGTATTAGGATCGGCCGACCCCTCACCTACCCGCTTTCCAATATCCCAGGATTCGGCCAAGTTAGGCTCG
Source organism: Mucilaginibacter sp. PAMB04168 (assembly GCF_039634365.2). Classification (NCBI taxonomy): domain Bacteria; kingdom Pseudomonadati; phylum Bacteroidota; class Sphingobacteriia; order Sphingobacteriales; family Sphingobacteriaceae; genus Mucilaginibacter; species Mucilaginibacter sp. PAMB04168. Next base: position 1,129,819 of record NZ_CP155079.2, on the reverse strand, counting down.
TTACTTATTTCCCAGTACTTGATACGGTCTTTATACCGTAAAACGGTTTTCTTTAAAAACGCTTCATTGGCAACTTCCTGCTCCTCGGTGCCATAAGTTTTGGCAGGGGTGCCTTTAGTAAAGCGCATCAATATGCTGATGCCTGCATTCAAAGCCGCATCAACCTTAGGGTCAATTGTTTTTTCGTAAGATTCGCTAGGATTAAAAGTCATACGCACCCAATGCACGCCGGCATACTTCATATCATCAACATCACTCTTCACACCTGCGGCGTCATAACCGCCGTCTTCTTTTTGCCATTTATCCCACGCCCCTCCCCAGGTTACGCCTTTCCAATTATTCACGGTCCACATTGGATACTTGTTCATTTTGTTATCAGAGGGCAGCCGATTTGAAACCGAGCAGGCAATAGTGGAAGCTGTTAAAATGAGTATAAGACCTACCGTCGTTTTTTTCATTATGATTTAATTTATATTAAACTTAGAATGCCAAGTCGCTGCTCATCAAATCTTCACCACAATAACGTTCAATAGTAAGAACCTTTGCAATGCACAAACAGACAAAACCCTAAATACAAGATATGTAAGCTTCAAACAAGACTAAACCGACACATCCTGAGTATGAGCGCAAATTACGATGATACTAGCTTTGATTATTTGCTGTATTGCTCAAAAAGTTTGCTCATTAGAACTAATCTCTGTCTGGGAACAGCTATTAAGAGCGCTAAAAAGAGTTACAGAAACGATATTGAAATCAATTACGTTTGAAGTTGAACTAATTGATCACATTTATAAAAAGAATTGGTTAGGTGACTTTAACTTAACTGCTACCGACGCAAACTGCATTTATAGCTAGTCAGTTAACATATATGACCCTTGTTCTATGAATGAACAGCTCGCTTATTTCTGAGCTGTTCATTCATAAACCTGAATAATTCGATTCACCTTTTTATGGATAACAATTTGAACTTATATCATCAGATTGTGAAGAAGTAATATAATTTGAGCAGGTTTTTAGCGAGACCTATTTTGCAAAACCTGCATTATAGCATTATTAGAGGCAATTTCAGACAAAGTTCTGAACCGCCCTCTCCGCAAATAACCGCATTGAAAACAGATAAAATCCTGCAAATCACATTATTGCAGGCTTTTTCTTTTGGTGCTAAAATTCCATTTTATGCACCGGGTTACCTAATACTCTGGAAACCGCTGTTTACTATCAACGACATAACTTTAATTTTTCTAAAATTCAGCAAGGGATAACTCCTTCAAATTATCGTATATTAAATCCTTTTCTGTAATTAGTTCCATGTTTAGCATGTTTATAGATATTTCTCGAATCGCCGCTATATAAGAGCGGAGGTTCAGGGTAAATATACCCTAGCTAAATTGGCCTATTTATGTATTTCTTTTTTTTCGTTATCGGTAATGGCATCGTAACAGGCATCCAGCACCAGTGAACGGATATTCACTTTTGCTGGTCCATATGTTTTCCCGTCGTCCGGATAAACCCGGTTGGTTAAGCAGATGTAAACCAGGTTATATTTAGGATCTACCCAAACGTAGGTACCAGTATAACCACTGTGCCCAAAAGCCAGTTCAGACCGTTTATCAGTAGCCGAACTTTTGTTTGTCCTGTCGAAACCCAGCCCGCGCCATGATGTTTTTGACTGACGGGAAGTAAACAAATCAACTGTTGTACTATCAAAATACCTACTGCCTCCATAGGTGCCTTTATTAAGCAGCATTTGGTAATAAATGGCCAGGTCATTGGCGTTGGAAAAAAGCCCAGCATGGCCTTCTACTCCTCCAGCCATAGCAGCACCCGGATCATTCACATAGCCCTGAACCAGCATGTTCCTGAACCAATTATCATTTTCGGTTGTGGGCACAATTCTACTTATATTAAAACGGTTGCGTGGTAAGTAGCCGCTTGCTTGCATACCTAAGGGGCGGTACAAACTGCTTAATACGTATTCGTTTAATTTTTGATGGCTTACGGTTTCGAAAACTTCTTTCATCATGTACATGCTCAGATCGCTGTACACAAACTTGCCACGAGTATTGCCGCTTGATGCCAGGGTTACCGGCCACATAACCTCATTGAAGTAGTTGGCCCGCAAATAATAATGATCGGCTACCTTGGTAGGATATGCCGCCGAAGAATCGGCACTTAGATCCTGTTGTTTAAGCTTTTCGTAAAACTTGATGTAGGGCGTAAAACCGGCTTCGTGTAACAAAGCTTCGCGTACGGTAACATCTTTTTTATCAGGGATATTTCGGAGCAAAGCCACGTACTTGCTTATAGGCGAATCCAGCCCCAATGTATGCTGCTCATATAAGTGCATGATAGACGGTGTGGTTGCCGTAACTTTAGTAATAGATGCCATATCGAAAATATCGGTAAGCTTTGTTACTTCATTTCCGTTATAGGTGTGCTTACCATAAGCTTTGTTAAATATTACTTCGCCGTTTTTAGCTACTAACACCACTACTGCAGGTGCCGAATGACTTGCAATACCTGCGGCAACTATGGAATCTATTTTATTCAGTTTATCAGCATTCACCATTACCGCTTCGGGAAGCGAATACCCTAAGCGGATTTTAGTTGCCGTATAACCGCTGCCCTTAATAAATTTTTTACTAAAATTTTCTGTAAGTCGGTTGGGCACCGCAATCCCGCCAAAAATGAGTTGGGCTGCAATGGATGCTCCCTCAGGAGTATCGTTCTTATACCAAATTACCGGCGACTTGATTTGATCGAGATACCCAAGGTTTTTTCCTGGTCCTGTTAAAACTACTACAACCTGGGTATAGCTTTCTATATCTTTTATAAGATTACGGAGAGAATTGTTAAAAGGCGACCTATCGGATAGCGTAACTATCACCATGTTGTACAGTTTAAGCCTATCGTGCAGTGCATAGTACCCGGCAGCATCTTTTAACGTATCGGCTGTTAAGCCGGTAACTTTACAGTACTTGTTGGCCAAACTATCAAACACGCCAAACTCGCTGTAGTTTACATGTACGCTGGCAATATTCAGGTCAGACAGCTCTTTAACAGGTATAGCATTCGAGCCGTTATTAAACAACACGATGTTTTTTTCTGCTTCATGGAGCTTATTAAGCTTTTTTAAGTTAGTAAGATGATCTTGCGCTTGTGCAACGCTGATGAGCAACACCAAATAAACAAAAAGTCCCTTTTTCATTTTCACAAAAAATAAAAGGAGAAAAGGGAACCCCTTCTCTCCTTTGTAAGCAGTTACTATATAGCCGGATCTGCCGGCGTATTCGGATTATTTAAACGCTCTTGGTCTGGGTAAGGATAAAATATTCGGTTGCGCTCACTTAAGTCTGTTGGTGGAGCCGGGCGGTTGAACCTGCGGGTGTCTTCCCATTTAAGGCCGCTTAAATAAAGTTCCGCACAACGCTGTTTGTACACCTCAAGCAACAAGGCATCAGTTGTTACCGCGCCGCTGTAGGCAGGCAAACCTGCATTTACACCATTTAAATCACCTGAGGTTTGCGTACGTACCGCGTTAATTTGTGCCAGCGCGTCGGTTACCGATCCGTTTAAACGTAATATGGTTTCGGCTTTGATGAGCTTAATTTCATCATTTAAATATACCGGTATAGGTGTAGTCGGCGAGGCCGCAAAACCGGTTAAGCCAACCGTTACTTCACCGCCAATAGTAGTTTTTATACCGTTAAAGTAAAAGTTGTAACGTTGATCGCCCGGGTAATATAAATTGGGGGGCAGGCCAAAATTATCACGTGGTACGTATGACTTGGTTATGTTGAATAGTGTATTAAGCGGATTAGGGCTTTGTGTGGTATAAGTAAACCTCGATGTTTTGGTCAGGTCTACCAAATTTGCATTGTTTAAAGCCTTCTGATAATTTCCAGCCATGAGGTTAATGCGGGCTTCCATGGCATAAAGTGTATTGACCAAATCAAAATCAGGTCCTGCCACAGTTGTTCCAAAGCTCACGTTAGGCGTATTGGCAGTTACCGCAGCAACACCAAGATCTAATAGCCTGATAGCTTCTGCAAAAACTTGTTCGCGGGGCACAAATTGTACCGGAGCCGATGTGCTGGTATTGATGTTTGCTTGTGGAAACGCCATGGAAAGTTCTGCTAAAGCCATTGCCTTAAAAAGGTAGGCTTGCCCCATTATGCCACTTAAAAGCGATGGCTCGATAGAAGAGATTTGCGGGGCGTTGTTAATCACATTTTCGCACATGGTCATTTCCCGCTGCATGGATGACCAGTAATTTAAGATACCGGCATTGGCCGTAGGCAGGGCCGAACCACCGGCTTCAAGTTCCAAAACAGTAGTAAAAGTAGCAAAGCCTTTCATCTCGCGCGATGTTGTGCTTGGGGCCAGGATAATGCTGCTTAGCCCCGAAGTTGAATAATACTGCCTTAAACCTATACTTAAGGCAATGATACCTTCCCTGGAACTTAAAACCTGCTCATCGGCCGCGGCGTTAGGATTTACCTGATCGAGCTTACATGATGATGCCAACACGAGCATCACAACGGTTAGTATTTTATAGGTGATTTTCATAAAATTCATTTGATAACGTTAAAAACTGTAGTTGAACCCTAAAGCAATAGTTCTCGGGATTGGCACTTCCACAAAATCGAAGCCGCGTACGGCTCCGCTTTGGCCTGCGGCATTAGTTTCAGGATCCCAGCCACTATATTTGTCAATAGACAAAAGATTCCGACCGGATAACGTAACCCTTAAAATCCTTTTTTTCAGGAATCTGAACCGCAGGTTGTAAGAAGCTGATATTTCGCGGAGTTTTAAATACGAACCGTCTTCAATCCAGTTTTCCATGATGGGAAATAACGCTGCTGAAGTTCCTTTGGGCACTTCACCTCTCAGCTCTGGCTCGTAACCTGCCAAGCCACCATATAAATCACGGTCGCCTACACGTTTAGTGAAATTGAACACCTCACCCCCATAAGAAGCGTCCCACTGCATACGAAACGAAAAGTCTTTGCCAACGTTGAATTCGTTAATAAAAGAGCCGGTCCATTGCGGGTTAGGGTCGCCAATTACCCGGTTTACAATAGTTCCCGTTGGCTGACCGGCAGCATTACGGCCTGTAGTTTCGCGCTGAGGCAGACCTGCAGGCGTTAACAATAACGATCCGTCGGCATTGCGAGCAAAAGCTGTTGCATAAAAAGCCCCTAGCGGATAACCTTCGACCGCAGCAACCTGACCAAAACCACCAGGGAAGGTTAACAAACCTCCCGGAATATCAAACACCTTATTTTTGTTCTTAGAGAAGATCACAGAAGTGTTCCATTTGAACTTTTCGTGTTGAATAGGAATTCCACGTACTAACAACTCCAGGCCTTTATTGGTCATATTGCCTATATTTTGATATTGCGAAAGGTAACCGGTTGATGGCCGTAAATTTACCAGCAGCAATAAATCTTTAACCGATTTGTCATAGTAAGAGAACTCAAAACCTAAACGATTATTAAATAAACTTGCATCAAGACCTATCTCCTTTTCAATCTGGCGTTCCGGCTTAACAGTAGCATTACCTAACTGGGACGGCGCAGATACGCCAGGAAGGCCTGCTAATAAAGCAGCATTATAGTTGGTTAAACGATCATAGGCATTGATGGCTGTTAAATTACCTGATTGCCCATAGGAAGCTCTTAATTTAAAGGTTGATACTACCGAACCGATTGAAGAGTTCTTCCAAAAATCTTCTTCTGACAACAGATAAGCTCCACTTACCTTAGGGTAATATTGCCACCGGTTGTCCTTACCAAAAGAGGAGGCCACATCATTACGTATGGCGCCTGTTAAAAACAATTTGCTTTTAAAACCAATGGTTTCCTGTGCATAAAAACCTAATATGTTTAATGTTGACCGGATGTCGGTTACAATCAGATTTGTTCCACTGGATGCTACCCGACTTCCGGGGCTTAATTGCGTGCCTGTAATACCGGCAGTGCTTACGCGCTCGGTTTGAGCTGTGGCACCCGCCGCTGTTGTAAACTCAAAGTCGCCGAGTTTGCCTTTATAACTTACATTAAGGTCGTTATTCAATAATAAAGCAATTCGATCTGCCCTGCGTGCAAAACCTGTGCTGAACGAGGGTGATGTGTTACCAATAGGAATAAAACCGGTAGCCAGTTGGGTGGAGTTGTCGTAACCTAATGTGTAATTGATAGACAGGTTTTTTACCGGCGTCATATTCACTTGTAAATCGCCTATGAGCCTGCTGGTTTTTTGACTAAAATCAAACCTGTTAATCGCTTCAAGCGGATTGGTACGCAACAAACCGGCTGGTGCCAGTGTTGGATAAATTCCGGTAACCGGGTTAGGATCTGGATTTACAAAATTATTACCAAAAATAAAGCCTGTTAACGCGCCATATGCCTCATTAATACCACCGTTAGGTATTTCCTTGCTGCCACTTAAACTATAATTCAGGCCAAGGGATACTTTAATCCAGTTGTTAAACCTTTGATCAAGCCTTAAACGGGCTGTACCTCTTTGAAAATTTGAATTGTCGATAATGCCTTGATTACCTAAATAGCTTCCACTCATGTAATACTGCGTATTATCGGTACCGCCCGAAACCGACACGTTGGTTTCGTTACCGTAAGCGTTGCGGAATATGCGGTCTTGCAGGTCGTAACGTTCAACAGGAACCTGCGTTAGATCGGTAGCCGTCGTATTTGCAAACCGGAAAGGATATTGATTATATTTCAGTTTTTTACGCAACGAGTTAGACCGGAACTGCGTAGAAATATTCACTACCGGTGCGCCTGATTTTCCTCTTTTTGTGAAGATTTGCACAACACCATTGCTTGCCCTTGAACCGTAAATAGCTGCACCCGCAGCACCTTTGATGATCTCAATGCGGTCAATATCGGCAGGATTAATATCTACCAGCCTATTTTGCGAGTAGCCGCCCAAATCTATCAATTCGCTTGAACTGTTGTTTACGATCACACCATCAATTATATATAAAGGGTCGCTTGAACCTGCAATAGTACTATTTCCTCTTAGCCGCACACTTATGCCACCAGCCGGGTTGCCGGAGTTTTGTGATATTTGCGCGCCGGCAACCTTACCCGCCAAAGCCTGGTCTATGGAAGTAGCCGTGCTATTTTCCAGATCTCTTGATGATACGGTGGAGATCGCATTACCCAATTGCTTTTTGCTGGTAGCGGCTCCGGTACCGGTCACTACTACTTCATTTAAATTTAATGCATCCTCAGAAAGCTCAATATCAATCGTAACCGGGTTTTGGTTGAGGGTGACTTGCCTTGTAACCGGCCGGTAACCCGTAAATGAAACGACCACAGCATAATTGCCATTAGCCACACTTGCATTTAAGGTGTATGCGCCATTAACATCGCTTGCGGTTCCCAGATTAGTTCCGCTCAGCCTGATTACCGCGCCTATAATAGGTTCTTTATCCCGGGCATCTCTAACAACGCCTTTTATAATTTGCCTATTTTGCGCCAAAGCAATTTGCCCCAAACAGAGCATAACAAGCACAGCCGATAGGACTCTCGCTGTTTTTAAACATAGTAAGATTTGTTTCATATTAGGGGTGGTTAATTTTGATTATACATGCAATTTTATTGAGGAAAGCTTATTTTTCCCATAAATACTTGAGGGATACCAACCGTGCTTTTTAAACTTTCAGCATTACCTGCAACAGCTTCGTTAGCCAACAAGGCAAAGAGTACAGCTTCCTTTGCATCCGGGTTTATACCAAGATACGTTGTTGATTTGATTTTCTTAGAAAAATGCTTTTCAATATAAGAGATCAAAAGCGGGTTGTACATTCCGCCTCCGCTTACATAAATTTCAAAGCTACCGGTTGTTGCTATTGTCGTTTCGATGGCATCAATTATTGCGTTTGCAGAAAAACATGCCAGCGTTGCTAAAATGTCATTTGATGAAAGATTGACCTGGCCGGACTTATGCATGGCATTATCAAGATACGCTAAGTTAAACAACTCGGGGCCGGTGGTTTTAGGAAATGGTGCAACAAAAAAAGAGTGATCCAGTAACGCATGCAGCAACACCTGATTTACTTTGCCCTGTAAAGCCAGTTCTGAATCCTTATCGTAGTATAACCCAGGATAGTTTGCTTGCACATACTGGTCCATCAGGGTATTGCCAGGTCCAACATCGGTTGAAAAAAACTGGTCGGCCTTGCCTGCTGGTAAATAGGTAAAATTGGCTATACCACCCACGTTAAGCATAATGCGATTTTCAACAGCATCCGAAAAAATGAGGTAATCTCCGTAAACTGCTAGCGGTGCACCTTCACCGCCGGCTGCAATATGTTTCTGGCGAAAATCACTTAAGGTTATAATGCCACTTTTTACCGCCAGGTGGTCGGCGTCGCCAATTTGCAAAGTAGCATTACCGTAACCATCATGAGGATGAAGGTGTTTGGGCGCATGAAAGATGGTTTGCCCGTGGCTGGCAATCAGATCAACCTCTTTATTGCTGATTTCCCATTCAGTAAGACACTCTTGAATAAGCTCGGCATAATAACATCCGATAAAAGCATTAAGTACAGTGGTCTTTTTCAAATCAACCTCTTTTTTGGCAAAAATAGATTTGATTTCCTCCTTAAACTCAGCACTATATTCTTTGGTAATAAAGTTTTTTACTTTGACAGAAGTATTAGTTCCGGTACCTGTAAATTCGCATAAAGCAACATCCAATCCGTCAAATGATGTTCCCGACATCAAACCGATAATAGTGCGTATAGGTTGATTTGCAATTCTGTAGAGATTTCCTATGTTAGGATTCATATTTAATAGTTAACACTCAATCAAACAAAGCCACTCAGAAGGAACCGTAGAGGACAGCATTCCGAATAACACAGGTAATTTAACATGATATTAACATAAAGGCAAGTATTTAAGCATAATTTATATAAAAAGTGCACCAATAGAAAACACTTTTAACCGTATAGATTAAAACTTAATTATTATTCTATAAGTATTCAAAAATGCAGTTATTGTAGAAATACGAAAACGATACGTTTGATAAAGTTTATATTGATGAATCTCGCTTTAAAATCAATTCATCATATGAAACACTAAAAGATCCTTCAAAGGTCATTTCCTTTTCTTGCACCACCTCCATTCTATTCGTTATCGAGCTTTCTCACGACTTACTATTTGATAATTAGGAATAAATCGATTTGCTGTTACGTACACTCGTAAAAAAACATCGACTACGGTAGGAAATGTTGCTTATGGCGTAACCAGGATTAATACACCTAAGTAACGCTCCTTAGACTTATCCAAAGGACAACTCATATTAAGTTACTTTTTAAGCCAATTTAGCCACGACTTAAAAAATGCGCCTTAAAAAGGATAGATTTGTAGCCCTCTGCGGGATTTTTAAAATACTAGATATGGCGTGGTTAGATAAATTGAAGCTAAAAAAAGGGTTAGTACAATCTTTAAATGAAGCAGGTTTCGTAGCTCCTAAAGAGATTCAGCAAAAAACATTGGCGCGTATTAACGGCGGTCAGGACCTAATAGCAGTTGGCCCCAAAGGTTGCGGCAAAACCACTACCTATATATTAGCCACGCTCAATAAGTTTAACTATACGCCCGATGGTGTACCGAAAGTTTTGATACTGGTACCCGATAAAGAAAAGGTGGAAAAGGTTATAGCTAAAATCGGTCAGCTCAACAAAAATAAAACGCTTTCTATAGTTCCTCTATTTGCTGCCCCAGGCATGGAAGCCCAAATGAATGCCTTAGCCGATGGTGCCGATATTGTGGTGGCAACACCCGACAGAGCGCGTGCCATTTACCTTAAATTAGGTTTGGATGTCAATAAGATAGAACTGCTGGTTATTGATGATGCGGAACTGATGGTTAAACAAGGTTTGCAATTACCCGTTACCGAACTGGCTGATAGCATCCCTAAATGCCAGCACCTCGTTTTTACCGAAGTACTACATGAGCGCTTAAACAAAATGATAACGCCTTTCATGAGGCAACCGGCCACTGTTGAGGTTGAAGAAATAGGAGAGCCGCAGTATGATATGCATTCGCAGCTATTATACCTGCTGCCTAACTTTGGCACGAAAGTGAATCTGTTGAACCTGTTTATGCAGGATGAAGACCTGTTCACCAAAGTGGTACTGTTTGTAAACACCCGCCCAACGGCCGAGAAACTTTACAAGAGCTTGCGCGACCGGAGATGCACAGCGGCTTTATTAAACCCGTGGTTTTTTGAGATGGATGGCTTTACATCGCTGCATGAGTTTAAAAATGCCGCTACCCGCGTGCTGATTGTGGTTAACGATGGAGAACAGGAACTGGACCTGAAGGAGATCCCGTTCCTGATTCATTTTGAACTGCCGACTGAAAAAGAAACCTATATCGGCCGGATGATCAAAGATTCGCCAGATGATGAAAATGAAACCATGGCTATCACATTCGCCACGGATATTGAACTAAGCTTAGTCAAAAAAGTTGAACAAGCCACTGGCCAAAAAATTCCCTTCGGAGAATTACCAGAAAATTTGATTGTTGAAAAGGAACGCACATTGGCTGATGTTGCCGAAAAGAAAGCTGCCAAAGCAAAAGCAGATGATGATGCTCCCGGAGCCGCATTTCACGAAAAGAAAGCCAGCAATGCTAAAACCTACAATTACAGAGCTGGTGTAAAAGCGAAGATGAATAAAGATAAAAAGCATTAACGGCTGATAGTCGGTAGGCCTCTATGGAGCATGGTCTCTATTCTCATAATCTTATATCCAAATATCAAACGAGGTGGAAACATCCAGGTCTTCCACCTTTTTCTTGCCCAGTCGGTTTTGCCAATAAAATTCAGGCTTGTTTAATGCTTAGGGCATTATTAAAACAATTGATGCGAACGCGAGCACCCAGCTCAGGCCATAGAATTTGCATTTCATCTGTGGCAAGGTAGTCGTGCGCAATTTGGTGTGCAATCACTTAACTATCCCATATATTCAAAACTAATCCTCCCTCTCTGCAGATGACTATGTTAAAGCAAAAAGCCTGCAAATCAAATAATTGCAGGCTTTTCTTTTGGAGCTTAGGTCATTTCAGATAAAGTATGAAGAAAAGTGGAGAACCTTAAAATAATTAGCTATGTTTGTTAACATACTTGCACGGGGTGCTTTTTACCAAAAGATAAAAGGCTGAGATAATACCCGAGAAACCTGATACGGATAATACCGGCGTAGGGATGCACAGGCTAGTTACTAATCTTTTCGGCACCACAGTGCCGTTTATTCTATAAGATTAAAGCCTTGTTTCTGTTGCCGCTATTGTGCGCGCCTCCGGAAGCAAGGCTTTTTACATTTTATACCTTTTGAATAAATGGAACTGGAGAAAAACAACAGCTTTGGCCTGATGACCCAAAGCCTCACAAACTGGCAGGGGCGCAAAGAGTGGTTTTTTAACCGCGAGCACACCGACACTTATGAACAATGGTACGAAGGCCGCTACAAAAGAGCCGAAGTATGGCAAAAGAAGGTGATGGCCCAATTGCTGGGTAAGGACCCGCGCGTAAAAGAGCTGCTTGAGTTTGGCTGCGGTACCACTCGATTTACTCGCTGGTGGCACGAAATAGGCATTGAAGCCACCGGTGGCGATATTTCCCCCTTCATGTTAGGCCAGGCTGTGCACCTTTTTGAAGGTGATCTGGTTAATGCCGATTCGCACTTTATGCCATTTAAAGATAACACCTTCGATGCTGTAGCCTTCATCACCACCTTTGAGTACTACCGAGACCCGGTACAGGTTATACGTGAGGCCGCACGCGTAGGCAGGCAAGGCATTGCATTTGGTATGATGAATCGCAATTCGCCCAAGGTATTGCGCAGGCGTATTCAACAGCTGTTTGGCAAAAATCCCTTTTATGTTACTGCTACATTTTATACACCTGCTATGCTGATTGAAAAGATCAGTGAGGCATTGAAAGGCCGACAGTACAGTTTGGAGTGGACTTGTACTGGCTTACCAGAGTGGTTCCCGGTGCAGCAATGGAGTGTGCCCGTGGGTGACTTTTTTGGCCTGTATGTTAAATTTTTGGATTAAGCCTTAGATTCCATGTCTTTATCCGGAAAAATATCAGGTGGCGGTTTTGAGCAGATCATACTGCCGCACTGCGGACACTTACGAAGTGAAGTAATCAGCGGGCCAGCTTTTGGCGTAGATGTATCGCTCATTCATATGGGTGCCGGGTTAGGCTTAGCGCTCACCAGTGATCCCCTATCGCTTATACCATCCCTGGGTTTGCAAGAATCTGCCTGGCTATCGGTACACCTGATGGCAAATGACATGGCTACCACCGGTTTTGCACCCATGTATGCACAAATGGTACTAAACCTTCCGCCGTATTTAACTGAACAGGATTTTACTACCTATTGGAATTTCATACATGAGTATTGTAAACGTATCGGTGTTGCCATTACCGGCGGCCATACAGGCAGCATTGAAGGGCAAAACTCTACTATTGCGGGTGGTGGCACCATGCTGCTAACAGCGCCCGCAGACCAGGTTTTGCTCAGCAGCAAAGCCAAAGCAGGCGATGTAATCATTGTGACTAAAGAATGCGCCGTTTCCTCATCTGCACTCTTGGCTATGTGTTTTCCCGAGACGGTAAAAAGCAAACTGGGCAAGGAAGCTCATGACCAAGGCTGCGAGATGTTCTACCAAACCTCTTCCCTGCCTGATGCCCTGGTTGCTGCGGGTACCGAGTACCACTACCAGGACGTGACTGCCATGCACGACGTGACAGAAGGTGGTGTTTTGGGCGCGATATACGAAATGGCCATAGCATCAGGCAATGGCGTTACTGTACATGATGAACTGCTGCCGGTTGGTCAAACTCAAAAACAAATTTGTGACCTGTTTAATATAGATGTTCGTTATTGCATAGGTGCCGGATCCATGATCATAGCTACCAAGAACGGTCATGCCGAAAATGTATTGAAACGCTTGGCCCAGCATCATATCAAGGCAACTATAGTTGGTGAGTTTACGTCCAAAGAGCATGGCTGCAAATTGGTGAAGAACGGTATAGAAGAGGAAATGCATTACAATAGCACAGACCCCTATTGGAATGCTTTCTTTTCAGCCTATAAAAACGGATGGAAATGATGAAGAAAAAGTTTAAGATTACCGGTGGCGTATACCTGGTACTGGACCCGGCTATGCCTGAAAGCCTATTGCTACAGAAGTTGGAAGCTGCGCTACACGGCGGCTTAAGTGCCCTGCAAATATGGAATAACTGGACCGAAGGGACTGACAAGTTTAAGTTGATAGAAGCTATTGCAGCGCTTTGCAGTCCCTACGATGTACCGTTGTTTATTAATGAAGACTGGCAACTACTGATGACGACTTCCTTTATTGATGGTGTCCATTTCGATACGATACCTGCGAATTACAATTCGATCATAGCATCTGTCGGGCGACCATTCATGGCTGGTATCACCTGTTCTGGTGATCTGGACACCGTAAGATGGGCAAACGAACAACAACTGGATTATGTTTCGTTCTGCGCCATGTTCCCTTCGCCATCGGCAGGCACCTGTGATATTGTAATGCCAGCTACCGTTAGGCACGCACGCTCTATTACCACCATACCTATTTTTGTTTCGGGCGGAATAACACCATCCAATCTGGTAACATTAAAGAAAGAAACGCCTTTTGATGGGGTAGCCGTTATATCGGGAATTTTGAGCGCTGATGAACCTCAACAGCAAGTACAAACCTATAAAGATGCCCTGGGCATTAACAACCAATAATTATGCAACTGAAAACCATAGAAAAGCTTTGCTGCCCTTTCGATAAGCAGGATTTGAAATTACAGGTATTGGCTAAAGGCCTCAACGAAAACATTGTGGAAGGCATATTGAGCTGCTTGCACTGCCAACGCCGATACCCGATCGTATACGGCGTGCCCATTATGGCACCGGATGAATACCGGCAGATTCAACTCGAACAACCAGTAATAGAACGCTGGAAATTAGAGTATGGCATAAATGATATCAAACTATTGCCTAACGGAGCCTGAGATCTTCAAAGGTTCAGTTATCGCTTGCCATGTTATGACCTCTCATTTGTGAAAGTCGATTGTAGTGAAACTTCAGCTTCATTGCCTGTTAAGGTCGGGCGGTTTTAAGTTCTGCTAGCTTCGTTTGCTTTTTGTTGCTGCAACTTGTACACCCTTTGCATTTTTTTCTGCTGTTTTCATGTAAATGTTTCAAATAGCCAGTAATATGTTAAATGATGTTAAACGCCTCAAGCTCTTCATTAGATTGTTATATGTTTAATGTCGTATTGCTTTATGCGAGCACCGGCGTTCATGTCAATCTAAACAAATCAAATGAGGAACCTTTTATCACTAACTATACTTTTAACGGCATTTGCAGGCTTAACCGCCACTGCTCAAACGCAGGCAGTTAAGCGGCGAATAAATTTAGTTGAAAGAAGCTTAGTTGGCCCTGTCAGATCAAAAGACACTCTGGGGTGGACGATCTGGCAACGGATGGCGCATTATAACGTTAAGGGAGTGAGCATTGCAGTAATTAATAATTATAAACTCGAATGGGCAAAAGGCTATGGCTTAGCCGATGCCGCTGCAAAATCACCGGTGACCACCCAGACGCTCTTTCAAGCGGGCTCAATTAGCAAGTCTATAAATGCCATTGGCATTCTAAAGCTGGTTCAAACGGGAAGTGTTGACCTAAACACCGATATCAATAAATATCTAATCTCATGGAAATTCCCGTATGATTCACTGTCGCAAGGGCATAGTATAACGCTCGCTAATTTGTTAAGTCATACGGCGGGGCTGAACGTCCCAGGATTTGTCGGCTACAGCGAAAATGACGCCATTCCATCTATTTTGCAAGTAATTCGAGGCGTAAAACCCGCAAATTCAGCAGCTATACATTCGATTTTTGCGCCTGGCAAAAGGCACGAATATTCTGGTGGAGGAACCACTATCTCACAATTGATAGTTGAAGATGTTACTCACCAGACCTATGATCGATATATGCAAAACGAGGTGTTAAAGCGTTTAAATATGGTAAACAGTACGTTTGCTGTCCCAAATAAAAAAGGAACTCATGTTGTCGCTACGGGTTATTATGATAACGGGAAGCAGATCGAAGGCAAATTTCATCTTTATCCTGAAAAAGCTGCGGCTGGATTGTGGACAACGCCAACGGATTTGGCAAAATACATTATAGCGATTCAAGAAGCTTATAAAGGCAAACCGGGTACTTATTTAAATTCACACTTTGCTAAAATAATGTTAACGCCTTACATAGATCAAAGGGCGGCATTGGGCGTTTTTATTGATAATTTCGACGGCGAAGAGTACTTTGAACACGATGGGTTAACCTATGGTTTTTATAGTCAGTACTTTGGAAGCTTGACCAATGGTAATGGCGTAGTGGTAATGACTAATTCGGTTAATACAATGTTGATTCCCGAAATTATTAACAGCGTAGCCAAGGTTTATGGCTTTAAAGGATTGTACCGCTCCAAGACAGAAAAAAATATAGCATTAGATGATGTCACGCTACAGAGTTATTGTGGCAATTACACCCTTGCCCCGGGGGCGGTTTTGACCATTTTTACAGAAAACAAACAGTTATACGTTCGCTTAACCGGCCAGGAAAAAATAGCACTGTTTCCAGAAACTGCAAGTAAGTTTATCATGAAGGTAGTAGATGCCCAATTAGAATTTGTTAAAGACAAAAGTGGTAATGTGACGAAAGTTATACTTTACCAAAACGGCAGTGCTAATGAGGCGCCCAAGACTAATAAAACTATAAAGAATTGCAACAGAACCAACATTATCAATCTTAACCGTTGCTATCATTGTTTCCATACGACGAATACTGTGAAATAATTTTCAAGAGCATGTACGGGGCAAAATGAACGCCTGACGGAGATATCACTTAATAGCTGTAAACCAAATCATTAAGAGTTGTGACGCCTACAGTTGCATACTGGATGCTCGGCAGCAAATTCTTTAAAATACCCGCCAACTATTCATGCTGGGAATAATCCTTGCACAACTGACGGATACCCGTAATGGACTCGCTATGCGTTTATTGTTCAAATACTAGGCCTACATTTCTATAAGTCCAAAAATCACGGATAAGTCCTTTTTATGATCGATAAAAGTTCGCATCATTAGGGTACATATAGTTTCCTTATAGACCTTCCAATTATCTAAATCATCCATGTACTGGTCCAATAAATGCCCGGTTACAACCAAATTATTTTAGTTTGTACACGTACCTTAATAATATCAAATTTCCTTTAAGTGCTATAAGAGAATCCTCCCTCTACGCATGATGCATATTTTTTTCGAAATGTATCAAAATGCTAACATCGAGGCGTTTTCAATTTAAGTAGTGTAACATAATTAAAACTATTCTTCAGGTTATTGTTTTACATAAAGCTGTTTATTAGTTGCAGAATAACTTGAACTTTCCAACGTTTATAACTAGCAAGCTACCCAGGCAACTGACGTTGCAGGTTTACCGATGTAACTAATTGTTTACTCATGCTAATCGGTGTACATTTTATTTAACTTTAGGATTGTTTACCAGCCTTATCAGAAATGACAAAACTTTTTATAAGCGGTTTTCCGTTAGAGATCTCAGAAATGGATCTTGCCAAACTCATAGCGCCCCATGGTGATATTGCCACCATAAAAATTGTTAGGGATAAACAGACCCGTAAATGCAAAGGATATGCCTTTATAGAAATGGAAAGCCTTGACGATGCAGAAAATACGGTTATTGCACTGGATGGCGAAAGAATGGGCGACAGAGAATTAACTGTTAAAATTAGCGAGGACAAACCAGTGGCCCCAAAGCCCAGGTTTAGCCGTCCGCCAACCTTTGGTTCATCAGGCAATAACAAACCTGGTCGAAAACCATTCGAAGAACAAGAAAAAAGGCCCAGACGGCCAAGGGCTTAAAATAAGAAAGGCCTGTCTTAACCGACAGGCCTTTCTTATTTATCATTAATAACCAGCGTTTTGAGGCATTTTAGCACCTTCAACAACCCGGTCAATCTGAGTAGATTGCGGTATGGGTCTTAGCACATGGAAATCTTTAATGTAAGGAGCCGCTTCGGGGTTCCAGGCTTGCACGCGTCTAACCAATGATTTGGTACGCACCAGGTCAAGCCACCTTTGTGTTTCTGCATAAAACTCGCGGGTCCGTTCGTCTAATATAAAATCAAGTGTAACGTTAGCGGCCGTGATAGTCATAGCTGTGACAGCGGCAGCATTTTCGGTAGCTGTATTTGTTTTACGGAAGGCGGCACGTTGCCTGATCACGTTAAGCATTGCTGCAGCATTACCTAAATTATTTAATTTAAAGGCTGCTTCGGCAGCTGTCATGTACACATCAGCAAAACGGTATATCACAACCGGACGTGAAGATGGATCATTAAAGTTAGCCGGAGCACGGCTCGGATCCATAAATTTCCTTACCGAAGGAAAATAGTTAGCGTTCCACAAACTTGGCGGAATCACAATGCCCTTAAACGGGCGGGTACCGATAAACTGGGGTGCACCTGTTACTTCAAAATCGGGCATATAAATAGCCGTATCTACACCGGGTACCATACTGTAAGTTATACCACGGGTATTGTTTGCTGCATTTGCCGCATTGGTAAGTGGCGTATTAGATATCCAAGCCTTAAAAAAGGTACCATCATATCTGGCGTCAGTCGTACGGTTAACAAAAGCCTGGTCTAAAATATAACGTTTGCCTGCGTTAGGGCCTGTTGTTAAGCGGTCGGTATTTGGCCGGGTCCGGATGAACGGACGACCGTAGGGCACATCTCTAACCATACCGCTCGAGCCGCTGCTTGAAAGAGCACCTGCAGCTGTTTTAAAGGTATTAACAGCGCTGAAGGTAGGATAATTAAAGTTGTAAAACCATGGTTGCAGGTTTACAGGGCCGCTGGCTTCAGCGCCGCCCAAATTAAAAGTACCATATTTAGGATCAATAGTATGATCGCTCACAAACATGGTTTCTTTACCGTAGTCATTCGCAGGGTTAAAGGCATCAGCGTAATCTTGCCACAAATCAAGCCCGTAAGTACCCTTGTTGGTAATAATACCGTTGCAAATGTCATAAGCCTGCTGAAAGTCAGACTGTGTATTATTTAACCAGCCGCGGGTAAGGTATACTTTGCCTAATAAGAACAGTGCAGTTGATTTGGTAGCAGCTTTGCCTAAAAAAGGCGCTGTTACGGTATTCGGCAAATCTGCTGACGCCTCGTTTAGGTCTTTAATGATTTGAGCATAAACGTCGGCTACAGGTGCACGTGTATCGGCCTGAGTAGGCACGGTAATAAAGGTGGTGTGTAATGGCACATCACCATATTGCTGCACCAGCATAAAATAACAGAAAGCCCGCATAAACTTGGCTTGTGCAAGGTAGCTCTTGCGTGTAGCATCTGGCAAATCGATACTTGTACCATACTCCAACACACCGTTCAGTGTATTAATAGCCTGGTAAAAATTACTCCAGCCGGCACTAGCATCGTCTCCTACTAAGCCATTGTAGGTGTTTAACCTGCTGCTTGATCCTGCACCTGATAGGTGATCGTCTGTACCGGCTACTAATTGTGTGTTAAAACCTTCAGTACCGTAGGTTCCGGCTCTTAACAATTGGTAAGCACCAGCTATACCACCCAAAACTCCGGCGGGTGTATTAAAAAACGAAGGAACAACAGAAGATTGGGGATGCTCTTCGAGTAATTTTTTGCAACCATTGCCCGAAAGCGCTGTGCACAACAACAGCGTGTAGGTTACTATCTTATTAATTTTCATATCTGAATTCTTTAATAATTTTCTTTTAATTGATTAAAACCTGGCGTTTACACCCAATATGAACTGACGCGTAGACGGGTTATTGATATTAACACTTACCTGACGTGTAGGAGCACTAACCTGATTACTAGGTGAACTGTAGCCAGTCACAGCACCACCATAACCGTTGCCTTCAGGATCCATTGCCAAGCCTGATTTAACCAGTGGTGAATAAATAATGAATGGGTTGGTACAATTCAGGTAAAATCTTAGGGTGCTTAAACCAGCTTTTTTTATAAAAGCAGGACTCACGGTATAACCAAAGTTTATGCTCCGGGCTCTGATAAATGAGCCATCGCGGTAAGCCAGGGTTGATAAAAAGTTAGAAGCCTGATTATTTGCATCAGGTGCAGGGAACTCGTTGGTTGGGTTATTTGCTGTCCAATAATTCACCTTTACCTGATTTAAACGTGAGGTCATGAAAAATGCATAACCATTGGTTGAACCATCATTTGATAGATACGGAACCAGCACTTTCATACCTATACGCGCATTGATAACAACCGATAGATCAAAGCCTTTATAACTGAAGCGGTTAGTGATACCACCCTCCCATTTAGGTTGGAAATTACCTATAATCTGACGGTCATTTGCGTCTATTCTGTTGTTACCATCTATATCCTCAACCCGTATTTGACCCGGAATTTGAACCGGAGAGGTTTGCCGGGCAAGCGTGCCGTTATTCTTGTCTTCAGTTTGCCAGATGCCTATCTTTTTAACATCATAAATAACGCTTAAAGGCTGTCCAACAAACCATCCATTACCTACGTTATTTAACTCTTGCGGCGTGGTAAGCTGCGTGATCTCCTCGCGGTTAAAAAACCAGTTTAAATCTGTACTCCAGTTAAAACCGTTTTTAGATTGAAAGTTTACGGTTGTTAAAGTTACTTCCAAACCACGGCCACGTGTTTTACCAAGGTTTTTAACAGTTTCACCCGCACCAATACTGGCAGGCAAAGCTACAGGCAGTAATATATCTTTCGTTTTTTGATCATAAACGTCAATAACACCAGTAATACGGTTATTAAGTAAACCAAAGTCCAAACCAACATCCCACTGTGCGGTGGACTGCCAACCCAACGCGTTGTTGGCCAGTGTAGACACATAGTAGGCTAATTGCTGACCAGCAACCGCTTGCCCAAAGTTATAAGCAGAGGCCGAAAGCAAGCCTAATGTAGTATACGGATCAACATTACGGTTACCTGATATACCATAGCCGCCACGCAATTTTAGGTTAGATACAACCTTCCATGGTTTTGCAAACTGCTCGTTAGTAATGTTCCAGCCCAAGCCTAAAGCCGGATAGGTGAAGTATTGATTACCAGGTGATAACGTTGATGAACCATCCACACGCACTGTGGCTGTAACCAGGTAACGATCGTCAAAACCGTAATTCAGTCGGCCCATATAAGATACAAGTCCGCGCTCTGAAAAGAAGTTGTTATTTACATCGCTTAAGATAGTACCGCTGGCTAAGCCAAAGTTGGTATTACCAATATAATCGGCAGGTATACCTGTTACTGTAAAGCGGTTGCTCCTGTTTTGCTCTTTGTTAATCTCAAACAAGCCTGTAAAGCTTACCTTATGTTTTTGGGCAAAGGTTTTATCGTAATACAGCAAGTTTTGAATGTTGTAAGAGTAGTTATAACCTGAGGAAAAGCTGCCATTGCTTGAGCTTTGACCATCGTTTGCGTTTACAAGCGTACCTGCGGGGTTATATCCATCTCCATTTTCGGTACGGTAATCTAAACCAACATTCAGGCGGTATCTTAATCCGTCAAAAATGTTTACTTCCCCATAAAGGCTGTTAAAGGTTCTTAAGCGTTTGTTACGGGCAACAATATCATCGGCCCGGGTGATCAGCGTTAAGGGGTTTACTTGAGTAGCATCAAGAGTTTGGGATGCAGGACGTAAATTCAAAGTACCATCAGCATTGTATGGCGACGCCAGCGGCGTTAAACGCGCCAAATTGAATGGTACGTTACCCCCACCCGGCGTGTTTGAGTAAGATAACGTAGTAATAGAGTTAACCCCAACTTTGATACGGTCATTAACACGGTGATCGATAGTAGTACGGAGCGTTGCCCTCTTAAAATTTTGGTTTGGTATAATACCTGTTTCAGTAAAATAGCCGGCCCCTACACCAAATTGGGTCTTTTCGCTACCGCCAGAAATATTGATCTGGTTGTTGCTGATAGAACCATGCTGATAAATGAGATCTTGCCAATCGGTAGAAATACCGGCAGCTAAAGCATCCTTTTCCGATTGCGTAAGGCCGTAACCGGTTGTACCCGGGTTGGTTTGTGCATAAGTAGCGGCATCTGCTTTAAACTGGGCAAATTCAGGCCCGTTAAACAACTTATACTTACCCAAAATGCTCGAAATGCCATAATAGCCGTCATAGGTAATAACTGCTTTGCCGGTGCGGCCGCGTTTAGTAGTCACCAATATAACACCACCCGCACCTCTAGAACCATAAATGGCTGTTGCAGAGGCATCCTTTAAGATGTCAATGCTCGAAACGTCATCAGGGCTAAAGTCATTTATGCTACCATTATAAGGCACACCATCTAATACGATCAAAGGAGCATCAGCATTATCACTGCTGCTGTTGCTGCCCCTGGTAATGGTACGGTTACCACGGATACGGATAGATCCTGCAGCGCCCGGGGTAGAACTATTGTTTACAATAGTCACACCAGCAGCACGCCCTTTTAATTGAGCAATTAAATTAGGTGCAGGCACCTCTTCCAGTGTAGCTTCAGAAACTGAGGTAACAGATCCGGTTACATCTTTTCTGCGCTGCGAGCCGTAACCCACCACCACCACGTCATTTAAATTACGGGCATTGGAGGTAAGTTGGATACGGAGATTGTTACTCTGTGCATTTATAGAAACTTCCTGATCGGTATAGCCAATATAAGTTACAATAAGGGCGGTTTCGCTTGGTGGTACATTAAGCGTAAACTGGCCGTTTACATTTGTTGTGGTGGTTAACGATCCGCTTTTTATTTTAACGGTTGCGCCAACCAGGGTTTCGCCTTTTTCGTCTACAATTGTACCTGTAATGTTTCTGGACTGTGCATAAATATGAATGGAAATAAAGCAAATCCCTAAGGCGATAAGCATTGACTTCCATAACATAGTAAGTCTGTTTTTTTGCATAATAATTTTGTTTATTGGTTTAATAATTAGGCTGAGCTGTAGAGCAGCAGGCACCCAGCAATGCTGAAAGTGCAGTAGTATACAGCTA
Organism: Mucilaginibacter sp. PAMB04168; assembly: GCF_039634365.2. Lineage (NCBI taxonomy): Bacteria > Pseudomonadati > Bacteroidota > Sphingobacteriia > Sphingobacteriales > Sphingobacteriaceae > Mucilaginibacter > Mucilaginibacter sp. PAMB04168. The sequence continues at coordinate 1,107,648 of NZ_CP155079.2, read as the reverse complement.
ATTTTGGAGTGGTTAATAGTACTTGTTTCTCATATTAATTTATAATTGGTTTTTTGTCAATTCAACTACTTGCAATCGATTGCAGTTAGTGGTTAAAAAAAAAGGAATCATCCTTTTCATTTCTCATCTACCAGTAATGTCATAAAGCCTCACCGGATATGTACCGGATTGAACTTACTGCTAACACAGTCAGTAAAAAATAATTTCTTCTTTTTAGGTGATGGTAAAGGTATAAGAGCAATGAAATCTTTCATCTCATATTTGTTCCGAATGATACAACGGATGTATAGCAAACGTAAAAAAACCAGCCTGAAAGTAAATCATAAACTCCTTTCAATGAGACATATACGCTTTAAATGAAATATTTGTTGTATGTAAATCATGAATTTATCAGTCGTGTAAATCCGCACAGTGAGTTGCTTTTAACTATGTATGAAAAAATCAGGATGGAAGATTGCGTAATGTTAAACGATACTTTTTTACCAAGAGGCTTAATAAAATTAAAAGAAAAGTTGGTTATTAGTTACAACCTGGTTAATTATATAACAAGGGTAAAGAAGAAGGTAAGGCGCTACCAGTGCAAAAGTATCACCATTAGCATGGCTATATCTTTAATGTGACCACGTATATATTTCAAAGCAACAGTAATTTGATTTTCTACCGTGCGTTTAGAGATACCTAGCTTTACAGCAATTTCGGTATTGCTTAATTGCTCAGTGCGGCTTAGCTTAAATATTTCCTGACAACGAAGTGGAAGCGTCTTCATTTGCTTGTGAAGCTCATCCTCCATATCCCGGTAACACAGCTTCTCATAGGCAGCATTAAGCTCATAAACTGTATCACACAAGTCCTCCTGTAGTTCTATAGGAGATGTCTTTTGCTTTTTTAACTGGGCGTAAACATGGTAACGAAGTGACACTTTCAGATAAGCACTGAAATTGTTAATATTTAAATACCGTTTGCGGTTCCATAAGTTCAGAAACAAGTTATGAATGAGCTCTTCGCACACCTGCTCATCTTTAATATAATTAAGAGCCGTTTTGTACAAACGCACCCAATGACGCTGAAACAGTACGGTAAAAGCACGGTAATCGTCATCTATTACAAGATTCCAGAGGTTGGCGTCGCTCAATGAGCTGTATGCCATAGTATAATTGGTTGTAAAGTAAAGCTACAGCTATTAAAAATAATTACCAATTTTTTAATTAATAATTATTTACTGTTGGTATGTGTGTGGTACCTGCACTTGCTACTCTATACTATTACAAAGATCAAACAAACCAACCAATTTCATGACGCGAGAAGAATACCTGTTACTTTATGAAAAACACCTGGCAGGTAAAGCTACGCCTTTAGAGATTGAAAAAATAATGGCATACGAGGATGATTTTGAACTTAAAACCCTTCATCCAGAAGAAGACAAGGACCGTTACCGCGGCATTGAAACCAGATTATTGAGCAAGTTGGACGAAAGCCTTAACATGAGGAAGCATGCACACTTTAGGTTTACCTGGCAATGGGCAGCGGCAGCTGTTGTGCTTATTTTTATGGGGGCTGCATTATTTTACATAGCAGAGCCTGATAAACGGCTAACCGTAGCAACCCGTAAAAATCAAATAAAACATGCTTATACGGATAGCAGCAAGGCCATACTAACACTGGCAAACGGCAAAACAATTGAACTTAATACAGTAGGTAATGCTACCATCCTTGCTAAAGGACAAGTAACAATAAAAAAACAGCAGGATGGTATACTGCAATATGAAGTGCCAGCACCGCTGGTGACAGGCGAGGTTGAATACAATACAATCAGTACCCCGCGAGGCGGGCAGTACCAAATTATTTTACCGGATGGCAGCAAAGTTTGGCTCAATGCAGCCTCTACCCTACGCTTCCCGGTGGCATTTACAGGCGCAGAACGCAAAGTTGAACTTAGTGGCGAAGGCTATTTTGAAGTAGCTAAAAATAAAAAGATGCCATTTAAAGTTGCGTTTAAAGATGAGGAAGTAGAGGTGTTAGGTACACATTTTAACATAACTGCGTACCCCGGAGTTGAAGCCTCAAAAACTACATTGTTAGAGGGTTCGGTAGCTATTTCCAGAGGACGAGCAAAGAAATTGCTTGTTCCTGGTCAGCAAGCCCAACTACAGCCTGATATGCAAAGCTTTGATATACAAGATGTTGATGTGGAAGAAGCAATTGCCTGGAAGAGCGGCATTTTCTTATTCCACAATGCACGTATAACTGCAATTATGCAGCAGATTGCCCGATGGTATGATGTAGACGTTGTCTATAAAGGAGATTTGCAAAATATGGTTTTCGGCGGGCGTATATCCCGGTCTAAAAGCCTCACAGAAGTTTTGAAAAATTTGGAACTCACAGGAACTATACACTTTAAAACCGAAGGAAGGAGAGTAACCGTTATGGAATAATTATTACATCACCGGTTACCTAAAAAAAATACCAGGAATGTTCGCAGCATTCCTGGCTACAGGCCATAAGCCCAGTTAGGCAACCATAACCAATCGTGTTCACAACCAATTATTTATACCTAACATTCAAATGTACAAAAATTTTACTGCAATTATTTGCGGGGCTCGCTCCTGCATTAAACCTAAGCTTTTTAAGGTAATGAAAATAACCCTGATGTTATGCTTGATTGCAATTATGCAGGTAAGCGCCAGAACATTTGCCCAGAAAGTTAGCCTAAGCGTTAAGAACGCCCCATTAGATGAGGTCTTGAACAACATAAGCCGGCAAACGGGCTACAATTTTATTTACAACGCAATTACCATTAAAGATTCGCGGCTTGTAAATCTGAGCGTAAAAGACCGCAACCTCACGGAAGCACTTGAGCTGTGTTTTAGAAACCAGCCGCTAACTTTTGTTATTAACCAGAATACCGTAGTTATTAAACGAAAGGATTTGATAACTACAGCAATGCAATCGATTGTGGTATCGGGTACAGTGGTTGATGATAAAGGCGTGCCATTACCTGGTGTTAACATTAAAATTAAGGGTGCAAAAACCGGCGTTGTTTCTAATGCCAGCGGCCAATACACCATCACACTGCCGCAGGGCAACGAAACACTTGTTTTCAGTTTTGTTGGCTTTGCAACTCAAGAGGTAGGCGCTGCAAACCGCACAAAGCTGGACGTAACCTTAGTTGAAACCCGCTCTGCTTTAAATGATGTGGTAATTATAGGCTATGGTGCACAAAAGCGCTCAGATATAAACGGTGCCATATCATCAGTTAAGGCAGAAGATATTGCTAACATTCCGCAGGTAAGCGTTGATCAGCTTTTGCAAGGCAAGGCCTCAGGCATAACCATTACACAAAATTCGGGCGGTCCGGGCAGCGCAACTTCGGTACATATAAGGGGCATAACATCGCTAAGCTTATCTAACGAGCCATTGTATGTTATAGATGGTGTTGCCATTTCTGGTGATGCCAACAATCGGAGCAGCAGCGGCCGGTCGCAGGCACTCTCGCCCAACAATGGCGAGGTAGGTGTTAGTCCATTATCCTTCCTTAACCCAAGCGATATTGAGAACATTGAAGTGTTAAAAGACGCTTCGGCAACTGCAATATATGGCAGCCGAGGCTCTAACGGTGTAATTATCATTACAACTAAACGTGGCAAGGCAGGTAGCATGCGCATTGGTTACGATGGTTACTATGGTTTTCAGCAACAGGGTAAATTCCTGAAAATGATGAACCTGAAACAGTACGCCAGGCTGCAGAATGCCTTAGCCGACAACATAGGGCAGGCTCGCCGCGGTGAGTTCGCTAACCAGGATTTGTTAGGCGAAGGAACCGACTGGCAGGATGAGATCTTTAAAACGGCCCCTCAACAAAGCCACCAGGCTTCATTCTCTGGCGCTAACACAGCAACCGATTACTATATTTCGGGTGGATACGTTACCCAGGACGGTACCGTGTTGGGTAACGATTTCAGGCGTTTCAACATTCGTACAAACGTAAATTCGCAGGTAAAAAGCTGGTTTAAGGTTGGCACAACCCTGTCGGCTAGCCGCAGCATTCAAAACACCTCACTAAGTAATAATACCGGCATTATCTATACTGCGCTGCTAAGCGCGCCTGATCAGGTTGTCAGGAATGCCGATGGTTCTTACGCCGGCCCACAGGCCGACCAGGTTGGCGGGCAGATCAACCCGGTAGCACAAGCGTTAGATATAACCAATTTACTGACCCGCAGTAACTTTAATGGCAGCTTATATGCCGATCTGAAATTTTATAAAGACCTAACCTTACGGTCTGAGTTAAACGGAGACTTTAATTTTTCGGCAGCTAAGCTGTTCAGGCCTACTTACAGCTACGGTCCGCGCTTTATAAACCCAACAGCGTCGTTACAGGAATATTATACTAATTCAAACTTTTGGAGCTGGAAAGAATATCTTACTTACAATCACACTTTCGGCAAAAAACATAATGTTACCGGTTTATTAGGTTACGAGTTGGTTAATTCCGTCTACAACGACCACTCGGCAGGGGTTCAAAATTTCCTAACCAATGACCTGCAGTCGTTAAACTTAGGCGATGCAAAAACAGCTACCGTTGGCGAGTTTGTTGGTAATAATGATATTATCGAGTCGAAATATGGCCGTATCATCTATACCTATAACAATCGCTACAGCTTAACAGCAACCTACCGGATAGACCGTTCATCTAAGTTTGCCCAAGGGTTCCAAACAGGCTACTTCCCTTCATTTGCACTATCATGGCGCTTATCCGAAGAGCCATTTATGGCAAAATTCAAATCGATAGCTGATAACATTAAGATCAGATTTGGTTACGGCCAAACCGGTAATCAGGGAGTACCGAGCTACCTGTACGGCTCGGCACTTAATGCTGTACCAACCGGTATTGGAACTGCCTTTGCCATTGACAAAGTACCTAACCAGAACCTAACTTGGGAAACCGCTGTACAAACCGACCTGGGTATCGATTTCAGCTTGCTTAATAACCGCATAGATGCTACGTTCGATTACTTTGACAAAAGCTCAAAGAACTTCCTGTTCCAGAGAGCACTTCCGGCTTTCCTGCTTGGCCAAAACGCTGCTTTTTCCGGAACCGCTGTAATCAATCCGCCTTATGCCAATGGTGGTAAGCTATCTGCCAAAGGCTTTGAGTTTAGCATCAACAGCAAAAATATTGCATCGAAAAACTTTAAGTGGGATACTAAACTCATTTTTAGCAGGTACAGCAACAAGGTACTCTCACTATACACAGGTGTGCCTTATATACAACAAAATGTTGTTACCAGCTTCTTGTCGTTAACGCCAACGCGTACGGTTGTTGGTTCGCCCGTTGGACAATTTTATGGCTACACGGTTAAAGATATTTTCAGAACCGAAAACCAGCTCAGAAATGCACCCGTACAGTTTGGCCGTCCGGTTAGAACAGGTTCAGGCGGTACATGGCTGGGTGATATACAGTTTGAAGATTTAAATAATGATGGTAAGATTGACGAAAACGACCAGTCGGGTATCGGCAATCCAAATCCTAAGTTTACTTATGGTATCACCAATACTTTTAACTACAAAAACTTTGATCTGTCTATTTTCCTCAACGGATCTTACGGAGCTAAAATTTATAACATATTATCTTTTCAAACTGCGGGCTTAGGGAGTTTGTATCAAAACCAGTTAGCATCAGCCGCTAACTTCTGGACGCCAAACAATGCAGACGCTCCTACCCCACGGCCGGTAGGGGGCGATAATCCCAATTTGTATAGTTCTAATCGTTTTGTGCAAAGCGGCTCGTTCTTAAGGGTTCAAAACGTTAGCATTGGCTATAACTTACCGGCAAGCCTCATTCAAAAACTGAGCATAAGCCGCCTACGGGTATACGCCAGCGGGCAAAACCTCTATGTATTTACACCATACAAAGGTTTGGACCCCGAAGTAGGATCAATCAATCAAAATGTGTTTTTAACCAACGTAGATCTGGGGCGCTACCCTATTCCGCGCACCATTGTATTTGGTATTAATGCACAGTTCTAAAAATAAAGCTTAATGAATATGAAAATTAATATAAAAGCATTTTTAAGCCTAACAGTATTACTGGCTGCATCTTTCTCAGCCTGTAAAAAAGAATACTTTAATCGCCCGCCTAAAAGTCAGATTACGCTTGATAATTATTACCAAACAGCCGAACAGGTAAGAACGAGCACCACAATATTATACAGTGCGCCGTGGTTTGGCTATTGTACCAAGGGCGGCTGGGCTATAACCGAAATAAGCGGCGGCAACGGGCGCACCTGGTCTCCGGATATTATCAATTTTCAGGACTTTTCTGTTACGGGCACTAATTTCGAGATTTCGTCTGTATGGAACTCCCTGTTTATTGAAGTTGCGCAAGCAAACGGAATTATCAACAACCTGCCAACTAAGGTGCCTTCGTCTGTAGATCAAGCCGTTGTTAAAAACGCTTTAGGTGAAGCCCACTTATGGCGGGCTCTGGCGTACTTTCATCTGGTACGGATATTTGGCCCGGTGCCTATCATTGAAAACAGCCTGGATTATGTAGATAATTATCAGGTAAACCGGCATGTGGTTACCGACGTTTACAAATTTATTGTTAATGACCTGAAATATGCCGAAGCTAATTGTTCTCCTGCAATTAGAACAGGTTCTTCGCCATCTAATGCCCGTGTATCCAGCGGTTCGGCATCTGCCCTTCTGGCTAAGGTATACTTATATATGCAGGATTATACCAACGCCCGCGCACAGGCCGAAAAGGTAATTGCCAGCAAAGAATTTAAGCTGTATGGTATTGATGTACCCGGTAAAACCTTTTCAGATCTGTTTTTAACCGCCAATAATAACAATGAAGAATCAATTGTGGCCTTACAGTGGACAGGCAGCGGCGGCTATGGCCGCGGCAATCCATTTCAGGGTGCTGTTGCTTTAAACGGTATTATTACCGGCACCGGCGATGGATACGGACAAATGGCACCAACGTTTGACCTGATGGATAAATTTGATGCGACAGATCTGCGCCGCAAGCCTACTTATATGATCCCAGGCGATAAGTACAACGAAATTAACCAGGCATCTGGCGGATATACCGTACCTTCTGATGCCAACTCTCAGGGTACACACGCACAGGTGAAAAAATATATTGTAGGTACCCCTGCCGATAACGGCGGTGTAGGCGGTGCCCAATCATCAGCCAATAATACTTACATGATGCGCTATGCTGATGTATACCTTATTTTGGCCGAGGCGGTTATGGCTGGTGCAAAAACCAGTACCGATCCGGTAGCGTTAAATGCCATAAACACCATACGCCGCCGGGCAGGCTTAAGCAATTTAACCGTAATTGACCGTAGCGGCTTTGTTCCCAATCCCGACTATACCCCCGGAAGTAACGAAAAAGGTAAACGCTGGCCAACTAATTATAAAGACGACTTATTGGATGAGCGCAGACGTGAATTTGCGTTCGAAAATGATTACTTCTTCGACCTGATGCGGTTGGACGGCTTCAATAAAACCGAACACCCTATTGCGTTGCAAATCATTAAACAGCAGGATAAGGGCACATCGGATAACAGTAACCCTCCACAGCGCTATGGCAACGGTTACCTTACTAACGTAACCAGTGCCAACCTGCTATTCCCAATACCAGCTACCGAGATTGTAGCTGATCCTAAGTTGAAAGATCCACCGGTTGCTTACCCATTTAAATAACATTAGCACATGAGAACGAAATTAAAAATATACTTCTGCCTGCTATCGGTATTGGTAGTATTTGGATTGGCTGCCTGTAAAAAAAGTGATGAAGGCGGCAAAGGAGCTCCTACGATTGAGCGTGTGCGCTTAATAAGTAAGCTGGATACCATACAAAACGTTATTCACCGAATTACGCTGGACTCTAATAACATATATAACGAAACAAGAGCTGTTGCATTTGATTCTACCATTAAGGCCGGACGGTTGGGTACGCAGTACGCCATTTTAGGTACTAACTTAAAAAGCACAAAATCAGTATCCTTTAACGGTACCTCGGTTTACTTTAACCCAGGTTTATTGACCGACCAAAGCATTATTGTAACTATTCCGCAGAATGTGCCCTACGGTGCCGCTCAAATTAATAAACTCAAAGTAGTAACGCAGTATGGCGAAGTTGAATTTCCATTTTCTATTAATCAGCCGCCTCCTGTGATCACCAGCTTTACGCCCACAGCGGGTAAAGAGGGAGACATAGTTACCATTACAGGCTCATCACTAGATAATGCAACGGTGGTGCGGTTTGATGACCGGCCGGGACAAATTCAGGGAACGCCTACCAAGACCAGTATACAGGTTAAAGTACCGGCGGGCGTTGTAAAGGCTAACCTTTATGTAACTACCCCTGGAGGCACCGCAAAGTCTACCGACTCGTTTGGTATACCTGCGCCTGTATACAAGGCACTGATTTATGATGACGCATTTGCACCTAATTGGACATTTGGCGGCTACAGTACAACCCGCGACCCTGCTAACAAGGAACAGGTGTACCGTGGCACAGCTGCAATTAAAGCAACAGCAGACGATGCAGCGAATATCTACGGTGGCTTTGTAGTAGGCTATAAAGATGCGAACGGCAATGGATTAAATGTAAACGCCCTGGGCATAACCTCTATCAAGTACTTTTTATATGGCGCCTCGGCCGATAATGGCAAAACCGTGCAACTGTATATAAACCAAAATTACAATACAGCAGTACAGGCCAAAATTGTAGGCGGCACTTATGTAGAAGTAACCGTGCCATTGAGTGCATTTAATAACCCTACTGTAATTACAGAAATTGCCATACAGAATGTGAGTGGAAGCGTTCCGCTTACTTATTATGTGGATGATTTTGGCCTCTTATAAATTTTACCATAATTGATTTCAAGGTTCCGCCACATACGGCGGAACCCTAATCCATCAATCCAGTTATTCAATAAATTATGAAAAAAATATCAATAGCATTTCAATTTGCCATGGCAGGAGTTATGCTTATATATACTACCTCTTGTAAAAAGAACGACGACGAAAATATCGTAGCGCCCGAAATACCGCTGGAGATTTATTCAACAGCCATTCCTACTGCAGATACCGCCGGAACCTTAAAAGCAAAAACTGCAGCCTTTTTCCCAAACATGGGTATGGCGGTAACTTATGGTCCTATGCTAAATAGTGCTGCTTACCTGGCAACGGTTAAAAGAGAAGCCAATAACATAACTTTTGGCAACGAATTAAAAGAAGGTTCGGTAGTTAGAAATAACGGTGCTTATGATTTTACAACAGCCGATGCGTTATATAACATTTGTGCAAATAACGGCTTGCAGGTGTTTGGCCATACCCTGGTATGGTATTCGCAGCAAAATGCAACCTACCTTAATTCTCTTATTGCGCCCAAATCAACCGGAACGGTTGCTACAAATGTGCTTACAAACGGCACCTTTGAAGCCGTTAACGGCACTGATGTGGCAAATTGGAATAAGTTTAATGGTGGAAATTCATTTTCGGCCGGTACAGGCGCAAACGAAGTGCGCACGGGTAGTCATTCACTTAAAGTAGTAGTAGCAGCTTCAGGAACGGCATACTCTGTTCAGTTAGCAAGCGATTTGTTTAACACCACGGTAGGCACCACTTATACTATGACTTTTTATATCAAAGCGGCATCTGCAGGCGGTAAAATGAGGATATCAACCCAGCCAACTGCACAGTACTCCGCCGATTATAATACTACTACCGATTGGGCACCGTATACCTACACCTTTACTGCCCGGGAAGCGCAAACAAGGGTATTGTTTGATATTGGTTATGCGGCTAATACTTATTTTATTGATGATGTGACCGTAACCTACCAAACCAGCGGCGGCCCTGCAACTGCACTAACAGATGCGCAAAAAACGGCTGCTATTGACGGTGAGATGAAAAAGTACATTGTTACCGCCATGCAGCGATACGCCGGAAAGATTAAGGCTTGGGACGTGGTTAACGAAGTATTTTTGGATAATGGCGCTGTACGGACCAGCTCCAACTATACCATCCCAACAGCCAACACCACTAACCAGTTCCTGTACGGGCAGTACATTGGCAGTAAATATGATAACAATAATTATGTACTCAAAGCATTTCAATACGCTAAGGAGGCAGATCCTACCGCTTTGAGGTTTATCAATGATTATAACCTGGAATACTCGCGTGCTAAAACAGACTCTATGAAAGCCCTGGTTACGTTTATTAACCAACGCGGCGCACTGGTTGATGGCATTGGAACACAAATGCACTTAAACATTAACACAGACCCTAACGCTGTAGACTACATGTTTAAAACGCTGGCCTCCACCGGCTTAAAAATCAGGATATCAGAATTAGACATTGTGCTGAATGGCGCTAAACAGGCACCGTTTGCGCCCTCGGTAAACGCGCTTGAACTACAGCGCAAACTTTACAAGTACGTTATACAATCATACATTAAAAACGTACCTGCTACACAACGTTACGGTGTTACGGTTTGGGGCGTGGCCGATATTGATAGTTGGCTAAACACCCCAACATCGCCAGATTTCCCTTTACTATTTGATAGCAATTATAAAAAGAAACTGGCTTATGCCGGTTTTACACAAGGCCTAGCCCCTCAATAACGAGGAGTTATGTTTCAATTGGTTTGGGAGGCTGCTTAATGGCAGCCTCCTTTTTTTTTGCTATAACCAGATATTTAAGTTCAATTTTTCACTTCAGACACCTTTCTTTTAACGGCAATGTACTCGGATGGCAGCATGTTAAATTTGGCCTTAAAAGATTTAGCAAAATAGTGCGGTGTAGCAAAACCCGCCATGTAGGCAATCTGTGCGATGTTGAGATCACTTTTTTCGAGTAATACAGCCGCCCTTTCTAATTTTATCGACCGGATAAATTCAACCGGTGAAAGACCTGTAAGTTCCAGCAGCTTATGATATAAGGCTCCCCTGCTCATTCCCAAATAGCCACTTAAATCTTCTACTGATAATTGAGAATTGTTCATATTCTCCTCTACGTACAATACCACCTTGCTCAAAAACTTCTCATTGCTTGATTCAATAACCACCTCTGAACTCGACACTTTGATTTGCTTGGTGTACGTGTTCTTCAACGTACGGTTCATGTTCAATAAGTTCCTGATGCGTACGTTCAATATCTCTGAGTTGAAAGGCTTGGTCATGTAATCGTTAGCACCCGAATTAAGTCCTTTCAATTGCTCCTCTTCCCTCGTTAGCGCTGTAAGCAATATCACCGGTATGTGGGCTGTCCTTTTATCCGATTTTATTTTCCGGCTTAGTTCAATGCCATCCATATAAGGCATACTAATATCACTCACTATTAAATTCGGATGACTAGATAATGCCTTAAGCCAGCCTTCTTTACCATTGGAGGCTTCAATTATTTTGTAATGAAGCTTTAGATTATCTTTAAGGTAAAACCTGAAATCATCGTTATCTTCCACAATCAGGATGGTAAACAAATCTTCCGACCGTTGCTTCTTATCCTTTTCGTGCGTTACCTCCACCGTTTCCTGAGGCGCCTGGGTTGGCAATGGCTCTGGTAATGGCGGTACAACAGATGCCAATAGTAAAGGAAGATCAATTACAAATACAGTACCTTTTTCTAATCTGCTGGCCGCTTCAATGCTACCACCATGCATTTGTACAAACTCCTTAGTGATGGATAACCCTATACCACTACCCTGATTTAAGCCAGGCATGGTAACCGTATCATCCTGAAAAAATCTATCAAAAATTTTATCTCTTTTGTCGTCAGGTATGCCAATGCCCGTATCTGTTACGCTTATGCGCAGCCACTTATCCTCACTGGAAATTAGCAAAGCTTCTTCAACCTGTACGGTCACAGCGCCGCCCTCAGGCGTAAATTTGAATGCGTTAGAGAGCAGATTAAATATTATACGCTCAAGTTTGTCATGATCGAACGATGCGTAAAGTTGCTTTACTTGGCTTTCGAATTTGAAAGTAATACGCTTGCGTTCAGCAATATCAAAAAAGGAATCCGCTGCTTCTTTCAGGAAACTTATAATCTCGCCATCGGCAAGGTTCAGTTTCAGTTCATGTTCTTCCATTTTCCTGAAATCCAACAACTGATTTACAAGGTTTAGCAACCGTCGGGCATTGCGTTTAATCATTTGCAACTGCCCTGCATTACTATTGCCGGGGTCTTGCGTCAGCATTTTTTCTGCAGGTCCCATGATGAGGGATATCGGCGTTCTGAACTCGTGACTCAGGTTTGTCAGAAACTTAATCTTCATTAAATCCAACTCGTGTAAACGCTCTGCTTCCCGCTTTTCTTGTTCTATAGCTTGCCTGGCTTTCAGCTGCTCTTGCTCCAGCGCAAACTTCTTTTGCAACTTAAGTATGCCCCTATGGCGAATGAATAATAGCAGTGCCGTAAAAAGCAGAGCGTATACGATATAAGCATAAACTGTCATCCAAAAGGGAGGCCTTATAATAATGCTGATACGTGTACTTTTATCATTCCATACACCGTCATTGTTACAGGCCTTTACCTCAAACACATACTTGCCAGGGTCGAGGTTTGTATAAGTGGCCGTAGTTGAAGACCCTGCGGGTATCCAGTCCTTGTCAAAATCAACAAGCCTGTATGCGTACTGATTTTGTTGAGGCGCTGTGAAATTGAGGGCCACATAGCTGATGGAAAAATTCCGTTTATAATTCAAGACTATTTCTTTAGCAACAGAAATCTGCTGCTGGATGGGCGACCCCGAACCGCCTGGGTTTACCGATTTATTAGCCACTTTTAAATCGGTGATAAGCACAACCGGAGGCGTTGTATTGGTTTTGATTTCCAGTGGATTGAAATAATTAAACCCTTCAACACCACCAAAAAACAGTTCTCCGCTGGCAGTACTTATACCGGCACCGTTCATAAAAACGTTATTTTGCAGCCCATTATAACGCGAAAAGCTCTTGAATTTTTTAGTGACCGGATCAAACCGGCTTATGCCCCGGTTGGTGCTCATCCAAATCATTCCGTTTTTATCTTCCAGTATTTTATGTATTAAGCCATTAGGCAATCCATTTTTATCGGTAAATGTGCTGAAGGTATGGGTTTTCTGGTTAAGCATGACCAACCCGTCGCCACTTGTTCCTATCCAAATGTTCCCCTGATGATCAGCTAATAAAGATAAAATCTTATTACTTGGCAGTTGGCTGTAATGTGCCTTATCATAAAGTATGCACTTTTTTAATTTGCGGTTATATACCGCCAGTCCGGAACCATAGCTACCTATCCATATATTACCCTGCCGGTCTTCTTCAATTGCCCTGATGAATCCGTTTAACGGAACAGCAACATCATCGGCAGATACAGGCTTATTGGTAAATCTCTGAAATGTACCACTTGCCGGATTATATACGCTAACGCCGCTACCGTTCGTACCTACCCACATTCTGCCCTCATGGTCTTCCTTTAAACAAAAAATGTCATCATCATTAATTTCGTTTGCTGCCCTGCCCTGCTTCACCTGCCTGTACTGCCCGCTTTGAGTATTGTATATAAACAGTCCGTTACGAAATGTGCCTATCCATAGTTGTTTTTGGCGATCAAGCGCCATAGTAAGAATTGGCAACCCTGATGAAAAGATGCCGTGAGCCGGCTGTATGTCCTGGTGAGTGAATAGTCCGGTTTTACGATGAAACAAGTTTAAGCCCCCGCCATCTGTACCTATAAATACATCACCGTTGGCAGCCTCAGCAAATGCTGTTATAAACGGGGCGCTTAGGCCAAAGGGATCAAAAGCATTACTCTGCTTTAAATTAAACAGTGTTAGGTTCTTATCGTACTTATTAATACCGCCTTCATAAGTACCCAGCCAGCAAATACCATGTTTATCAATAAAAATGCTCCTTACAGAACGGCTTGTTAAACTAAACTTATTCCGACCATCGGGTTTGTAACGGCTAACTTGGCCCGATTTTACATGGATGATATCGAGGCCGCCTTCGGTACCAACCCAAAGATTATCTTTATCCTCAGCAGCAATGGCATATATAGTATTGCTGCTAATACTTTGCGGGCTATGTACGTTAAACTTAAAGTTTTTAAACGTTTTGTTGTCGGGCATTAACATACTCAGTCCGTTTATAGTGCCCACCCATACGTTTCCTGATTTGTCTTCAGCAATTGTATTTACGGTATCGCTAACTAAACTGCTTGGATTAGAATTGTTGTGCCGGAACGGAATGAATTGCTTTGACTGACGGTTATAATGATATAAACCCTTGTTTGTACCTACCCACATCCGCCGGTGGCTATCCTCAAACACACAAAATATAGCTTGCGAGTCCAGGCTTGCCGACATTTTAGCGTTTACCGAAAGCTTGCTGATCCTTTTTGATTCCGGATCTAAAACGTTCACGCCATCCAATGTGCCTATCCATATTTTGCCCTTATAATCGCTGCAAATAGATTTGATATCGTCACTACTGGTATTTCTGTCTCCTTTGCCCGAGTTGTAGTGCGCAAATGTGTCGCTGTTTCGGTTATAACAGTGAAGCGATCCCCCCATGGTTCCTATCCATAAACGGCCCTGCTTGTCCTCATGCAATGCAACAACTTCTTTTGATTTTAAACCAGCTGTATCTTCGGGCCGGTAGCGGTACACTTTAAAGTCTTTACCATCAAACCTGTTCAATCCTTCGTCTGTTGCAAACCAGAGTAAGCCTAACTTATCTTTACATATTGCATTTATGGTGTTAGAAGAGAGTCCGTCTTTGGATGTTAACGCGGTAAAATTTATGTTCCCTTTTTGCGCCGTTGCAGTAGTGATAAATACTGCTGTGTAAACACACACGAGCAACAGCACTTTATTGATAAAAGTTGAATAAATTTTAGAGATAAAAAAGTTTGATATCATTGATTTTTATTCAAGATTATACACGCCAAACTAAAGCCTTATTTGCAAATAGGATTTTTACAGATCACACCCCGGCAATACGCTAAATGCTGGTTAACTTGGTTTTTATAATTGGTTTTGCTAAACCAAATTTATAAAAGTTAAACACATATTCAGCATGTTAAAAAACAGTACACCAAAATGTGCAGCTAAATGCTGTAGTGGTTAAATATCTATTGGATTAGGGCTTGTATTTAGCTAAGCCTATAAATAACAAAAGCCTGCAATTGCAGGCTTTTGTTATTTATATTGATTCGGTTTTTAAGAAGCCACTCGGTGTAACGTGACGGGCACAATGCTCTTTACGTTTCCATTATTCTTGTAACTACCTGTTAAACTAGCAAACTTTTGTTCTGATTCTCTCAGTGCTTCGCCAAGGCTACACAAGCTGTTCTGAAATGTAGACAAACTAGCTTTATAAGCGAGTAAATTGTTCCGGTTAATTTCAGCTTGCGCTTTGTTTCGGTTTATTATAGCTTTAATATATGCGGCATCCATGATTGTAACTCTGTATTCTTAAAATAATTATACAATCTCTGTTCCAATTCCCGACGGACAAAAAAACCGATTTAAATCATAGAATGCTTAATTTTCACTGCTTCACAGTTTCCTAAAAATTAAATTAATAATAACTACATGGAAAATACTCCACTCCAAATTTGAATAAATATTATACTTAATTCATTTATATGTATTTTGCCTACCTCTATCTATATTATTAAAAACAGGAAAATTGCAGGTTTTATACCTGCATCACCAGTAACAGCAGTGCAATTCGTGCTGTTGGAATATAGTTATTGACATTAGATTAAAAGATACGACGTTAATAATATATGTCCAGTAAAAATTTTGACTCTGAATTTTGCGGCAGCTTGCCGCTGCATCATGTAAATATGATACAGCCACATGGCTATTTACTGGTGCTTCAAAAAGATAGTTTAAACATAGTTCAGGTTAGCGAAAATATAAGCGATGTTTTAAACATTGAACCTTCTGAAGTTATTAATACCTGTTTTGACCGATACATACCTCGGGAGCAATTTGAAGATTTAAAAAACAAGCTGCAAAGCGGCATACAAAACAAGATTCCTATTACAATATCCTTAAGTGATAAGTCATTATTACTATTGGTGCATACACATCAGGATTACCTGCTGCTGGAGGTGGAAAAAAACGAGCCTAACGCGCAGCGGTCTTTTATCAATGTTTTTGAAGAGATAAAGTATGTAATGGGTGCTATTGACGTTGCTACCACAGTTCAGCATGCCTGTGATATCGCCATACATGAATTAAAGCGTATTTCGGGCTTTGATGGTATTATGATGTACCGTTTTGACAAAAATTGGAACGGAACCGTAATTGCCGAAGAGAAGGAGGATGGATTAGAACAATATTTAGGCGTAACTTTTCCTGCATCTGATGTGCCTAAACAAGCCAGAAATCTCTACTTAAAAAACCCGTACCGCCTTATCCCTAACCGCGAGTATATACCCATAAAGCTATACCCGGTACTTAACCCAATTACCAACTCATTTACCGACCTGTCAGATTGTAATTTGCGCAGCGTTGCAGCGGTGCACCTTGAATACCTTGCCAATATGGGGGTTACGGCCTCAATGTCGGTCAGGGTAATTCATAACGAGCAACTTTGGGGACTAATTGCTTGTCATCATAAAACGCCGTATTATCTCAACTTCGAGATATGCTCAATTTTCGAATTATTATCGAGTGTTATTTCCAACAAAATTTCTGCGATCATCAATAAAGAAGAGTATGATTTTGTAGCTCATTTACAGGCTAAGCGTAATCGTTTAATAGAACAACTCTATGCCGACAATGACATAGCAACCGGACTGCTAAATAATGACAATAATGTAATGAAGCTATTTAACGCTACCGGAGCTGTAGTTTATTTAAATGGCGAAATTACCACGGCAGGCAATGTGCCCGAGGGCGAAGTGCTCGAAAACCTACAATTGTGGCTGCAAGCCAAAAACACCAATCAGGTGTTTGCAACCATACAACTGGCCGATATATTTGACGAAGCCTTGGCTTTTACCGATATAGCCAGTGGCATGCTCGCCATTCCTATTGATATGGAAGCCGGCGACTACATTATATGTTTCAGACCGGAAGTAGTTAGAACAATTGAGTGGGGAGGCAACCCTAATCAAGCTGTAAATTTTGAACCTAACGGCTTAAACTATCATCCGCGCAATTCGTTTAAAAGCTGGCTGGAGACGGTAGACAAAACTTCGTTGCCTTGGCATGAACAAGAACTAAGTATTGCTGAAACTTTCAGAAGTTTTGTGTTCGAGTATAAAATTAAACAGACGCAGTAATATTCCAGCTTTCACAAAAATGTCTAAAAAAGAGTTTTTAAAGGGAAATTTTGCGGGCGCTACCGAAGGTTACGTAGTTGCCATCGGCGCATCGGCCGGCGGGCTTGAAGCTATACATGAGTTTTTCGACCATATGCCCGGTAACTCGAGCTTCTCATTCATAATTGTCCAGCATCTGTCTTCAGATTATAAAAGTCTTTTAGTTGAACTGGTATCCAAGCATACGCACATGAAGGTGTTTGAGGCTACAGAAAACATGAGCCTGCAACCCGATTGTGTTTATATAATTCCGAACAACAAACTCATGACCATCAGCCACAGCCGTTTAAAGCTGGCCGAAAAAAATCATGACAAGGCACCCAACACAGCCATTGATAACTTTTTGTTCTCATTGGCTCATGATAAGCAGGAAAAAGCTATAGCTATCATACTATCCGGAACCGGAACCGACGGCACTAAGGGCATTGAAGCAATTAAGGAATGCGGCGGAATGGTTATTGTTCAAGACCCGGAAACAGCGCGGTTTGATGGAATGCCCAAAAGTGCCATCACCTCAGGCAATGCTGATGCAATTACCTCGCCTGCACGCATGCATGAGGAGCTGTTTGCCTATGCCAGGCAAGAGCCGCTTAAAATTTTCGAAAACGGTAAAATTGACGATGCCCTGCTTAGCGAGTTGTTTCAGTTAGTGCACCAACAAAGCGGGCACGACTTTAACTTGTATAAAACGCCCACCATTATTAGGCGTATAGCACGCCGCATGAACTTTAACGGGATTTTTAAGCTGGAAGATTACGTTAAACTTTTGCGCGAAAACGATGAAGAAGCCAAGGACTTGGGTAAAGATTTTTTAATTGGTGTAACCAAATTTTTTAGAGATAAAGCCGCCTTTGATATACTGGCAAGCAAAGTAATACCCGAAATTATTGACGCTAAGGAAGACGGCGATTTACTTAAGGTATGGATTTGCGCATGCAGCACCGGTGAGGAAGCCTACTCGGTGGCCATTTTAATTGACCGTTACCTGCAAAAAACCGGCAAAGAACTCGAAGTAAAAATCTTTGCGTCGGATATTGACGAAGCCAGCTTAGAAGTCGCCTCACACAATCTTTATCCCGAAGCTATCGCCAAAGAAATAGATCCGGAGATATTAGAGCATTACTTTATTAAAGATGGTAAACACTATTCTGTTTTACCTAACATACGTAAACAGATTGTATTTGCCCGCCACAATGTAACCAAGGCCCCGCCGTTTATTAAAAATGACTTAATATGCTGCCGCAATATGCTCATTTACATGAATGTGCTGTTGCAGCAAAAGGTGCTGTCTACTTTTCATTTTTCTTTAAACCAGCGTGGTTATTTATTTTTAGGCTCCAGCGAAACTGCATCTAATATCAAAGACGGACTATCAGAGATAAGCAGCAAGTGGAAGATTTACCGCAAAACCGGCCCTATAGGCCATATACAACCCAATAGTTATTACACCAGCAGCGGAACAACTTCTATTTCACAACAGTTAAAAAAAACCGCACCACAAGGAACTAAAAAATCCATCGATGATGTATTCAAAGATTTTTTAACCGATGACCTTGGTTATGTTGGTGTTTTTATTGATAAAAATCACGAGATTAAAGAGACCATAGGCGACTTTAAAAAATACCTTTCGCTACCCGATAAAAAGCTGGAGCTCAATATACTGAAGATGGTTCCCCGTGAGCTGTCATTCATGCTAAATACGGCTATTCGTAAAGTGTGGCAGGATAATGAAAAGGCCAGCTTAAAACGTATTCGTATAAAACGGAACCAGGAAGACGTTTTTGTTAACATTTCTATAAATCCCCCCGTCCAAAATTCGGCAAAGCCGCTAACCCTTATTGTATTTAACGAGGTGCAGGTTGAGTTGGACGCCAAAGATGATATTACAACCCCTATTGTTGATCACAGTGAGCAGCACTCCGACTATGTAATGGAGCTGGAATCGGAATTGAACGAGGTGCGCAGCAACTTGCAAATGGCGGTTGAGGAAATGGAGACAACCAATGAGGAGCTTCAATCCAGTAACGAGGAATTACTTTCGGCAAATGAGGAATTACAGTCGAGCAACGAGGAGCTACAATCGTTGAATGAGGAGTTGCACACATTAAATACAGAGCACCAGCTTAAAATAAAGGAACTTATTGACTTAAATGATGACCTGAACAACTACTTTAAAAGTGTTGACATCGGACAAATTTTTGTTGATGTAAATTCGCATATACGAAAGTTTAACCCTGCCGCTGTAAATATGGTTAATCTGATAGAGGCCGATATAGGCCGACCGATCAGCCATATTTCGAACAACATTAAATACGATAATTTTGCAGAGGATATTAACCGGGTACAGCGCCACCATGATCTGGTTATTGAAAAAGAGATAGAGCTAAAAAGCGGCCAGCATTGCTTAATGCGTATTTTACCTTACATACGCAAGGACAGGCAAAAGGACGGTGTGGTTATCACTTTTGTTGACATTAGCACGGTTACCGAGCTGAGTAATATTGTTTCGGGTGTATTTAGTACCAGCTTAAGTGCTGTATTGGTATTTAATGCTGTACGCAATACGCAAGGTGAAATCACCGACTTTGAATGCGTTACGGCCAATAAAATGGCATCGCAATTATTAAGCAGGCCCGAGGTTGAATTAAAACACGCCTTGCTGGTTAAAAACTTACCAGAGCTGTTGCAGCACAACTTATTAGATAAGTTTAAATCAGTAGTAGACACCGACACCAACCTTCAAACTGAAGTAAACTTTGACAACAAGGGCTGGTACCTGGTTATGGCTACTAAAATTGTAGATGGCTTTGCCGTAACCTATACAAATATAACCGAGCGCAAACTAAACGAGCAAAAACTTAAAAAGAATTATAACGAGCTGATCAGCGCCCGTGAAAACCTAAAATCTTTAAACAACGAGCTTGAAGATAAAATTAAGGAAAGAACCCTGCGCTTATCACAAAGCGAAGAACGTTTTAAACTGGTTTCTCAAGCTACTAACGATACCATTTGGGATTGGGACCTGGCATCTAATGTGATGTGGCGCAGCGACAACTTTACAGCCATGTTTGGTTATCATAATAATGATGATACCAACAAAATAAACTACTGGTTTAGTAAAATACATGCCGATGACCGCCAACGCGTAGAGCAAAGTGTGCATGACGCTATTAATAACGGTAAAAATAACTGGTTAGCCGAATACCGTTTTTTAAAGGCCGATGGCACTTATACCATGATACTGGATCGTGGCAGCATATTACATGATGACTACGGTACACCATACCGCATGGTAGGTTCTATTGTAGACATAAGCCGCATAACCGAAGCCGAAAAACGGGTAAGCAGCAGTGAGAACAGGTTCAAAAAGATTTTTGAATCGAATATGATAGGCATGCTCTTTACCGATTTCTCCGGTAATATTATTGATGCCAACGATGCATTCTTACAGATGATTGGTTATACAGCCGAAGAAGTACACAATGGCCAGGTTAATTGGGACAAACTTACCCCGGTTGAGTACATGGGTGTGAGCAATAAAGCAGTTAACCAGTTAAAAAAGGATGGTTTTTGCCCTCCGTTTGAAAAAGAATACTTTCGTAAGGATGGCACGCGCGTACCAGTTTTGATGGGTTCGGCGCGGTTGGATGATGATAATTTGGCCAATGCAGTAACCTATGTAATCGATCTGTCGAAACAAAAAGAAGTAGAAAAGAACAGGCTGGAGCTACAAGGCTTTATTAAAAAGCAGCAGGATGAATTTTACAGCATTTTCATGAATGCTCCTGCGCTCATTAGCATACGCCGGGGAGCCGAGTTGCGTTACGAATTTACCAATAAGGCATTTAACGACTTTTATAACCGCAATAGCTTTATAGGTAAAACCACCCGCGAAGCACATATTGATTTTGCGAGCACACAGCTTTATGCCGGCGATAGCAAAATATTAAAAAACGGCCAGACCAAAGTTGGCAAAGCTTTGAATGTTAAGCGTATCGATCCTATAAGCGGACAACTGGTAGACACCTGGCTCGACTTTTTATTTACCCCGGTTTACAATGATAATGGCGATGTGGATGGCATTGCATTTTTTGGATTTGAGGTAACAGACCTGGTAAAGGCCCAGCAGGCCACCAAAGAGCTTATGCAACGCAAGGACGAGTTTATGAGCATTGCCAGTCATGAACTTAAAACTCCTATTACCAGTTTAAAGGGCTCGTTGCAAATAGTACAACGCCTTGCCGACCAGGAAAATGCAGTAAAGAAAATCTTCCCATTTATTGAAAAGGCCAGTAAACAAACAGGTAAACTTACAGCTTTGGTTGATGACCTATTGGATGTTACTCGTATACATGCCGGTAAAATGCGTTTCAATTATAGCTGGTTCAACGCCGGCGAAATGATACGCGAGTGCATGGAAGATACACAATCGCACACGCCGTCGCACAAATTCATCCTAAGCGGCAGCACAAACGTTCAGATTTATGCAGACAGGCACCGCTTGGAGCAGGTGCTGAGCAACTTTATGTCTAACGCCGTAAAATACTCCCCAGACTCTAAAGAGATCATTGTAACTAAAGAAGTTACCGACAACAACATGCTCAAGCTATCGGTGCAGGACTTTGGCATTGGCATCCCTCCCGAAAAGAAGGACATGGTGTTCGACCGCTTTTTCAGGGTTCAGGAATCATCACAAAAGTTTTCGGGATTGGGTTTAGGCTTGTACATCACTGCTGAGATAATTAACCGGCATAACGGCAAAATTGGGGTTGACAGCGTGGAAGGTGAGGGTTCAACGTTTTGGTTCTGCATACCACTTGTACAACCCGAGGAGGAATTGTATTAAGCTTTAAGTAACCTTTTTCATTTTTCTACTGCAAAAAATAAGCCTGCTCCTTTACAAGAGCAGGCTATAGGAATATATATAGAGTTAATTATTTTAAGCTTACGTTTAACCCTTGTTTAGCGGTGCGCAATGGTGGTTTCACTTCCCATATCTCGCCTGTATAACTATCAACGCTTATGGTTGGTGTATTAACAGTCTTTAGGTACGCCTCACGCGCTTTAAGCTTTTGTACAACTTCGGCTTGCAAATCGTGCAGCTCGTTCCAGGTCACGTCATTGCAAACTGAGTAGTCATAGCTCACTCCTGTTTCCTTTTCAATTATCTCCGCATCATAAAGCCGCAGCTTATCATGCTTGGGCACGCGGGCATGCTCTTCGGCATAACGGCGAACCTTTTTTTCTAAACTATTAAACAGTTCCTGCCCTTTTTTGGCTAATACCAGCATGCGCACACTATCCAGCTCGCCATCGGCTATAAGCTGTTCCGTATCATTCACAATGCGGGCAATAGTAGCCCTGTCCAGTTTAATGAGGCTCTCAGGAGCCAGATCTTTACCGGTAAACAGGGTTACCGCTTCGCAGGCAGGCAACTGCATGGCTAATGTATTTCTCATTTAAGCAGCTACTCCTTTTCTAATCTCTGCCTTTTTGGTTGATAACAGCTTTATGAACTGCTCATCGCCCTGCAGAGCAACGTTAGTTTTATGTATTAGATATAAAGCGGCCACATCCTTGGCTTCCTGTATAGCTGAGCGGGTATCATCCGGAATGCTGGATTTAACAGGCTCCGCCTTAGCTTGCACCTTCGGCTTAGCAGCTTTTTTCTCTTCCTTTAACTCTGATGGTTTAGCCTCACGTGGCGGCACCATACCCTTTCCTTCTTTAACCGGTTTAACTGCGGCTTTCTGCTCTGTTGCCGGTTCTACAACCGTAGCTTCTACATCAATAAAGCCCATGTCTTCCACATCCTGGGTAAAAAACTCAGATGCATTGGTGGCCAAAAGTATCGCCCCCACAAAGGCACGCTTTTGCGCCATCTTTTGCATGGTGTTTTGCAGGCCAAGTAAATCCGGGTTCTCGGTACGCTCCACCCAGATCCAGCCGGTGGCTCCTTTACGAAACTTACCATTTCCCTCGGCCTTCAACTTATCTTGAGTAGCCTGAACTGGTTTGGCTTTCTCTAACCATACATAGCGGTATTTTGGCTCAAAGCTATTTACCGAACCTTCGCACTGGGTTACAATACGGCCATCCCTATTCTTTGCGGTAGCCTTGTAGGTATACGCTATAAATTTCGATTGTATATCCAGTACTTTATCAGTGCACTCAAACTCAACCGATAAGCCGTATAAATTCATCAGCTTTTCGGCGCCGGGTTTTAGCAATGTTGGTTTTTGCACACCGGGCACCACGCCATAATCCTGATCCTTAACCAATACTTCTTTAGTAAAAGCAATTAAGGCATTACGCATTTGGGCCATGTGTGTAATGGATGATTGCATTTCATCCGTAATTGTTGTTAATTCAAAACTATCCATTTATCCTTCTAAAATTTAAGTATTCCATTACGCAAGCAGCACACCTTGTAACTGCCTTAACCGGATAAGATTATACTGTACATTAACTGTTAACAGGTTGAACGTTAACAGATATTAACTATTAAGCAAAGCACATGCCTTGCTGTTTTTTGTGCTAAAAAGGCAGGTTTTAATGCTTAAAAATTAATCCTTAACTCCGCGCTAATTTGCCCATTTGTAAAACCGCTTTTAAAGCGTTTAAAAGCAGCTTTTTCATGTAACCTTTTATACACATATAGTAAACGGAATACTAAAAATATTAGTATACAATAATCCAAAATAATGTTCCTGATTTACAACAACTTACAATTAACATAGATGGCCATTTTGGCAGCAAATTAATTCCGAAACTGTCAGTTATTTTTTTGAATGTTTGATACACTTACCTACACAGAAATTCAATTTCAATTGCTGACAAATTGTTAAGATTTTGTCCTTGTAATTTGAATTGCATCAGAACTATTAGATGCTATATTTGTCAATAAGCTTAGACGTGCCTTAACTTCACCGTAACTACTCTGCCGCATGATTAAAACCGTTTTTATTACCAGTACCGAACCTTACAGCGGAAAATCAATCGTATCACTCGGAATCATTAATATGTTGTTGGGCAAGGCCCAAAAGATTGGCTATTTCAAGCCTATTGTAAGCCGCAATCCTGCCGAGCACAAAAGCGATCATATCCAAACTGTATTAAGCTACTTTGACCTGCCTATTACTTACGAAGATGCCTATGCTTTTAGCTGGCAGGATGCCATGCACCAAAGCGAGAATGAAAGCCAGGGCGAAATGATCGATACCATCATTAGGAAATACAAAAAGATGGAGGATAAGTATGACTTTACCGTAGTTGAAGGCAGTGATTACCAGGGCGAGGGTACTGCCTTTGAATTTGAGGTAAATGCATCAATAGCAAAAAATTTGGGTGCACCGGTTATTGCGGTTATATCGGGCGATAGTAAAACTACGGCACAAATTGTAAATGCCGCCATTACCGTTATCAGAAACTTTGAAGGCCGGGAGATACAGGTGCTGGCCCTGGTTGCCAACAAGGTAAGCGCCGAGCAGGTTGATGATGTAAGAGAGCTGCTCACAGCTCAACTACCAGCTTCGGTTATCTTAACCATCATCCCGTCTACCCGTGGTTTGCAGGCGCCTACCATGAAAGAGATTTATGACGAGCTACCCAATAGCAAATTGCTTTTTGGTAAGGAGCGCCTAACCAACCAGGTAGATAACTTTGTTACCGGCGCTATGCAGGTGCCAAACTTCCTGAATTTCATCAAAGAAAATGTACTCATTATTACGCCCGGAGACCGTGGCGATATCATTATAGCAGCGCTTCAGGCCAACCTGTCAACCAGCTATCCATCTATAGCGGGTATTGTATTAACAGCAGGTACAGAGCCCGAGGAGCCGATTATCAGACTGATTGAGGGTCTGCAAACGGTAGTGCCCATTATAGCTGTTAAAGCAGGCACCTTTCAAACCACTACGCAGATCGGTAACATCCGATCAAAGATTTCGGCTGATAATACGAAGAAGATACAGCTGGCCATTGATGTATTTAATAAATACGTAGACGTAGCCAAACTGGATGAACGTATAGTAACCTTTAAGCACAGTGGCGGCATTACGCCACGCATGTTCCAGTACCAGCTTACCAATTGGGCTAAACGACAAAAGAAACATATTGTATTGCCCGAGGGTAATGACGAGCGCGTTCTGAAGGCTGCAGCCCGGCTAATTAGCCAGGAAATTGTGGACCTAACCATACTGGGTAACCCCGATGATATTACGGCCAATATAAAACGCTTGGGCTTAAACCTGGATGTGAGTAAAATTAACATTGTTAACCCGGCTGCCTCTAATAATTATCAGGACTACGTAAATACACTTTACGAACTTCGCAAGAATAAAAATGTAAACCTGGAGATGGCTACCGATATGATGACGGATGTGTCTTACTTCGGTACTATGATGGTTTTTAAAGGCCATGCTGACGGCATGGTATCGGGCGCGGTACATACTACGCAACATACTATCAGGCCGGCTTTGCAGTTTGTTAAAACCAAGCCCGGCATCTCTGTTGTGTCTTCCGTATTTTTTATGTGTTTGCCAGACCGGGTTTCTGTGTTTGGAGACTGTGCTGTAAATCCCAACCCTACTGCCGAACAACTGGCCGAAATTGCCATATCATCGGCCGAAAGCAGTCAGCGGTTTGGTATTGAACCACGTATTGCTATGCTATCCTATTCATCAGGCACATCAGGCGAGGGCGAGGATGTAGAAAAGGTACGCCGCGCTACTGAAATTGTAAAAACTAAGCGCCCCGACTTAAAAGTAGAAGGCCCGATACAATACGATGCCGCCGTTGATCCTATTGTGGGCAAAAGCAAGCTCCCCGGATCTGAAGTAGCCGGGCAGGCGAGCGTATTGATCTTCCCGGATTTAAATACTGGCAACAACACCTACAAAGCGGTACAGCGCGAAACCGGAGCCCTGGCCATTGGCCCAATGCTGCAAGGGCTTAACAAGCCTGTAAATGATTTAAGTAGAGGTTGTACGGTGGATGATATTTTTAATACGGTTATCATTACTGCTATACAAGCGCAGGAGGGCTAATAATTACATCTGTTATTGCAAGGAACGAAGCTATGACGATTTTTTAAGAATTTTTATTATGAACATATTTGTTGTTAACTCGGGCAGCAGCTCCATCAAATACCAGTTATTTAAAATGCCGGCCCAAGATCCGGTTTGCAGTGGCCTGGTTGAACGCATTGGCTTAAGCAATCCAACCATCACACACAAAGTATTTTTAAATGGTGAAGAGAAAGTAATTAAGTTAACTCCTGAGGAACTGGACGACCATGAAGCCGGGTTAAAGGAGGTGAACAAACTGCTTACGGAGGGCGAACTTGCCGTTATACAAAACCCGGCCGATATTGAAGTAGTGGGCCACCGCATTGTGCACGGCGGCGAAAGGTTTACCACCACCACTATTATTAACGCTAACGTAAAAGAAGAGCTCAAGCAAACTTTCCAATTAGCTCCACTACATAACCCGGCGAGCTACCTGGGTATTGAGGTTGCCGAAAAGATATTTTCGGAGGCTACCCAGATAGGTGTGTTTGATACAGCTTTTCATCAAACGCTCCCACCAAAGGCTTACCGCTTTGCTATTCCTAATAATTATTATTCCGATTTTAATATTCGCAGCTATGGCTTTCATGGCACCAGTCACAAGTATGTAACCGAGCAAGCGGCAGCTCACTTAGGCAAAAGCCAACACAAATTCATTAGCATACATTTAGGAAATGGCTGCAGCATGGCGGCTGTGCATAATGGGCAGTCGGTGGATACTACGATGGGATTTGGCCCGCTGAGTGGTTTAATAATGGGTACCCGTTCGGGCGATATCGACCCAACGGTCATATTCTACCTGGTTAATCAGCTGGGTTATGATATTGAACAGGTAAGCAACCTGCTTAACAAACGCAGCGGCATGCTGGGTTTAACCGGCCACAGCGATATGCGCGATATTACCGCCGCTATTGAACAGGGTGATGAGAATGCCAAACTGGCTTATGACTTGTACGCCTATCGTATCAAAAAATATATAGGTGCATATGCTGCAGTACTTAATGGATTAGATGCCATTATATTCACTGCGGGTGTAGGCGAAAACGATGCTTTAATCAGGCAAATGATTTGTACTGATTTGGAGTTTTTGGGCGTACAATTGAATACAGAAGCAAATGGCACACGTGCTAAAGGTATCCGCGAAATACAAGCAACCGAATCAACCGTTAAAATACTGATTGTACCAACTAATGAGGAGTTAGAAATTGCGCAGCAGTGCTTTAACTTGCTTAAATAACTTTCCTCAAGCTATTTTAGTTAGGCAGCGCAACAGACAACGTAAAGGTTCTTTGATTAATGTCTTTAAATACGTAGGTTAGGGTTAGCAAAGCCCTAACCTATCATGAACACTTCAGCTTCACAACGCATCCAATCCATTGATATACTGCGCGGATTAGTTATGGTAATTATGGCGTTAGACCACGTGCGCGACTTTTTGCACAATGACGCCATGTTGCACGATCCGCTGGATTTAAAAACCACCACGCCCATTCTGTTTTTTACCCGGTGGATCACGCATTTTTGCGCGCCGATTTTTGTGTTTTTATCGGGTCTATCGGCCGGGTTGGCCGGTCAAAAGCGTAGCCGGGCTCAAACGTCTTCCTTTTTAATTAAACGCGGTTTGTGGCTAGTTGCCGTTGAAGTGGTGCTTATTACGCTGGCTTTAAGTTTAAACCCACTGTACAACATGGTTTTCTTTCAGGTGATATGGGCCATAGGTATCAGCATGATTATACTAGGATTATTGCTGCGTATATCAAACAAAATAATTTTACCATTGGGATTGTTGCTTATTGTTGGGCACGATGCTCTGCAGTATTTACCGCAGCCAAAAAATGTTGTAAGCACGGCATTATTAAATATATTATTTACAGCACGTTTCTATATCATCCCCTTACCTGGTAATCATTTCTTAGCGTTTTTGTATGCTGTTTTGCCATGGACAGGTATTATGCTGCTGGGCTATGCCGTTTCGGCCTGGTATGTCAATGAGAGTCATCAAAAAAACAGACGCTTAGCATTATCGATCACGGGTTTCCTGCTACTCATCGCATTTATTTTGCTGCGCAGTGCTATAGGTTATGGTGATCCTTCCCCTTATGTTTCCCAACGCAATATAACAGGCTCCGTCTTGGCTTTTCTTAATGTGAGCAAATATCCGCCATCGTTACAATACACCTGCCTTATGCTAAGTTTTGGGTTTATTTTTTTAGCAGTCACCGAAAACAGCCATAATAGGTTAGCGAACCTATTTAAGGTATATGGGAAGGTACCATTCTTTTATTACGTACCGCACTTTTACCTTATCCGTATTGTTACGATAGTTGTCTTTTTCGCCTCCGGATACACGGTAAAAAATATCATATCGCCCAACATACCATTCCTGTTCAGGCCGGCAACCATGGGGTTTTCGTTAGGTGTAACTTACCTTTTTTGGATAGGTATTGTGGCACTGCTATACTGGCCGTGCAAATGGTTTGCAGGGTATAAGCAGCGCCATCGAGGCAAATGGTGGGCGAGCTATGTATAAACCAAAAGAGCTTACGAAACCGTAAGCTCTCCTCTAATATCAGTTTCCAGCCAGTGCTTTACTTCTTTTGGATCTTCAAACTGGCTGAGTAAAAACATGGTTTTAGTAATGGCGGCTTCAAAGGTCATGTCGTAACCATTGGCTACGCCAATATCTTTTAATTGCTTGCTGGTTTCATACCGGCCGAGTTCTACCGTACCTACCTTACATTGTGATATATCTACAATTACTTTACCGCTATCTATAGCGCCTTTCAGCATGTCAATAAACCACTGATCGGTTGTAGTATTACCGGCGCCAAAGGTCTCCATTACAATTCCTCTAACGTCCGAGTTTACAATGGTATCAACCACCTTAGGGCTAATACCCGGGTAAAGCTTTAACACCGCTACATCATTAACCAGTTCCTTATGAACAATCAGCTCTTGTGTTCCGGGTTGCCGTATATCGTTTATACTAAAACGCAAATGTACGCCCGATTCGGCCAGTACCGGGTAGTTGGGCGAACGGAAAGCCTCAAATTTAGAGGAGTTGTATTTGAATGCACGGTTGCCTCTAAACAGCTTGTAGTCAAAGTAAATACAAACCTCGGGCACACGAACTTTATCGTTCTTTTTAGCCTTAGCCAATTCTATGGCAGTCATCAGATTTTCCTTCGCATCAGTACGAATGGCGCTGATAGGTAGCTGCGAACCGGTAAAAATAACCGGCTTAGCCAAATTCTCGAGCATAAAGCTGATGGCCGATGCTGAGTAAGCCATGGTATCGGAGCCGTGCAAAATCACAAACCCATCAACCTCGTTATAATGTTTTTGAATCAGGCCCGCCAGCCGGCTCCATATAGCCGGACTCATGTTCGACGAGTCGATAATATCCTCAAACGAGTGTACTTTAATACGGCAGTTTAAACGTTCCAGTTCCGGAACGTTCTCCATAATTTGTTCAAAATTGATGGGAACCAAAGCTTTGGTTCTCGGGTCGCTCATCATACCGATTGTCCCCCCGGTATAAATGATCAGAATTTGGCACATGTATAACTGGTTATGCTATAAAAATATAAATCGTTAGTTATAATCGCACTCATACACCAAAAATAATTTTCGAATTTTCGGTTGTGATCTGTGCTACATTTTCCAGGCTGGTTTGATGCAAGTCGGCTACTTTTCGTGCCACATGTATTAAATACGAGCTTTCGTTGGGCTTGCCCCTAAATGGTACGGGAGTAAGATACGGAGAATCTGTTTCTAAAACGATATGTTCTAAGCTGATTTGCTCAACAACCTTATCCAATCCAGCATTTTTGTAGGTAACTACGCCACCTATCCCTAACTTAAATCCTAAGTCAATGATTTTGTTGGCCTGTTCAAGCGTTCCCGAAAAGCAATGAAAAACACCACGCAGCTTATCGTCGAACGCTTGCTCCAAAACGGCATACACCTCATCAAACGCATTGCGGCAGTGAATGTTTATAGGCAGTTGCGCATCTTTAGCCCAGTTGATTTGAGTGCGAAAGGCTTCCTGTTGTTCTGTTATGAAAGTTTTGTCCCAATACAAATCTATACCAATTTCACCTATAGCATAAACTTTGGCTTGTTGCAGGGCTGTATAAATGGCATCCAGTTCCTGCTCCCAGTTAGCTTTCACATCACATGGATGCAAGCCCAGCATCGGAAAACAGTGTTGCGGGTAGGCGCTTACCATCTCCATTACCTGTGGTATACTGGATGAATCAACATTGGGCAAAAATAACCGGCTAATGCCGTTATCCAGGCAACGCTGCATCAGTTCGACCTTTTTTACCGGGTCGGTTTCGTAATATTGATGCGTATGCGTATCGGTTAGTACCATGCTGCGAAAGTAAAAAGCCCTGCGTGGTTAATGCAGGGCTTTTTGATAATATTATTTACGGGTGACTTTTTTCTTCGCCACCGGTTTCTTAGTCGGCGCTTTCTTTTTGGCAACGGGCTTTTTGCCAGATGACTTCCAGGATGTTGAATCCAATACACCTCGGGAAGCAACAGGAGGCTTGCCAGTGCCTTTTATTATCTTAACCAACTCTACATCAAACACCAACGGGCTAAACGGCCGTATAACCGGTGCTGATCCGCGCTCGCCATAAGCTAACGCTGATGGAATGATGAATGTGGCTTTTGAACCTTCGTTCAGTAAAAGTAAACCTTCATCCCAGCCGGGTATCACCTCGCCGTTACCTAACAAAAATTTAATAGGTTCGTAATTACGGCCGGTTTGCTCCAAAGCTGCGGCCTTAGCCACCTCGGCTAGGCTTGAGTCAAATACTTTACCATCCAGCAAACGTCCGGTATAATTTACTACTACCGTATCATAAGCTTTTGGCTTAGGACCGTTACCGGGTGCAGTAACCAGGTATCTTAAGCCTGATGCAGTGCTAAGCGGCGTAAGCTTCTTATCAGCAACGTAGGCATTAATACTTGGCACTTCTTCTTTACGCCATTTTTCCATCATGGCAGTTTGCTCAGCACGGGCTTTTTCCATTTCAACTTTGGCTTCGGCCATGGCCTCATCGTAAGTTTGGATTTTTTCCAGTTTAATACCAAAATTCATGTAGCTGCCTTTTGGTAAAAACGGTGGACGCTTATCTTCCATGCCGGTAAAAATAGAATCGGTAGGAACCCGTACCAAAACACTATCGTTTACACTTAATAAGGAGAAAACTTCCATAAGGTCGGCCACATTCTTAGATGGCTGCACCTGCGCCTTAGCAGGCCTGCCCATTTGGTAA
The DNA here is from genome assembly GCF_039634365.2 of Mucilaginibacter sp. PAMB04168. Classification (NCBI taxonomy): domain Bacteria; kingdom Pseudomonadati; phylum Bacteroidota; class Sphingobacteriia; order Sphingobacteriales; family Sphingobacteriaceae; genus Mucilaginibacter; species Mucilaginibacter sp. PAMB04168. Next base: position 1,075,943 of record NZ_CP155079.2, on the reverse strand, counting down.
GAACTGCCTAAAAGCGAATCTTTATCTGTTTTCTGTGAAAATTGAAAGGTAATAACGTCGCCTTGTTTCACTTTAGCTCCGTTACCCTGCTTTACAATAGTGTATAATGCCCCCTTAGGTGTTTTAATGAAGTTAGCTTGTCCCAAAGCCGGGCTAACTGCAATACCTAGAAGCAATAAATTCAGAAATAACTTTTTCATTATATAAATAAAAGGCCTTCTTAAACGCTTAAGAAGGCCTGTATAAGATTAACGTTGAGTAGTAGGCGCTTGTTGCTGTTGCATTGGCATTTGCGGTGCAGCTGGTTTTGGAGCGTTAGGGTTTGGATGAACAATGTCAACCAGTTCCACTTCAAACACAATTGGTGCAAACGGCGGCACCGGACCTACGCCCTGCTCGCCATATGCTAAGCTCGAAGGAATAACCAAAGTAGCTTTGCTACCTTTGTTTAATAATTGCAAACCTTCATCCCAACCAGGTATTACAGCACCGGCACCTACCGCAATACGGATAGGTTGGTAAGGACGCATAGCATCATAAGTTTTGTTCTTTTGAGCTACGTCTTTCAAACTGGTATCAAATACTTTACCGCTGGTTAGCTTACCTACGTAATTTACAACGGCAGTGTCGCCTTTGGCAATTTTAGCACCCGAACCTTGTTTGGTAATTTCATAATAAAGACCTGAAGGTGTTTTAGATGCTTTAACATTGTTATCATCAATGTATTTTTTAATTTTTCCTGGCTCTAAGCCTTTCATTTTGGCTGCCTCACCTTTAAAGTATTCGCTGATGCGGCCTTGGAAAACCTGGTCGGCCAATTTTCCTTTAGGAATAATCTTAATAACTTTTACCTGATAAACAATGTATTTACCTTTAAAGCCCGGTGGCTTAGGACCAGTTTTGAAAGCCGAGTCGGCGTTTACTTTGATGGTGGCACTATCACCTTCGCTCAACAGGTTAATACCGGCATAAACGTCGCCTTTAAATTGTGGTTTCGGCATTAAGGTTGGTACTGGCTTGCCAGTATCATATGAATTGAATAACACTGAATCGGCATCGGTTTTGGCAATCAGGTTAACACTGATGAAGTCTCCTTCTTTAACAGCCGCACCATCTTTATCCTCATGAATATTATACAGCAGGCCGCCCTCTCCTTTTTTAAATCCGCTGTTGCAACTGGCTAAGCCAATAGCTGCCACAGCTAAAAACATAAAGCTTTTTCTCATTTTTATTGAATTAATAGTGTTTTATACTCGGGTAATATTTGTTTGAATTTCTCAATGGTTTGTTCGAGCGAAAGCTCAGACTGGCCGCCTGCCGCATTACGGTGACCGCCGCCTTTAAAGTACTTTTTACAGATCTCGTTAGCGGGGAATGTACCCGTAGAGCGTAATGAAAGCTTAACCAAATCTTTACGTTCTACAATAAACGCCGCAAGCTTTATACCTGCTATAGATAAGGCATAGTTTACTATACCTTCAGTATCGCCGGTATTTACGTCGTATTGTTTAAGCTCGGCATGGGTAACGGCAATAAGGGCCGTATTGTAATCAGATAGTATTTCTAGCTTAGCGCTCAGGCAGTAACCCAAAAAGCGCAAGCGATTTTCGGAAGCGTTGCTGTATACCAACTCATGTATACGCCAATTAACAGCGCCGGCATCAATTAGGCTGGCTACAATGCGGTGCACATTGGCAGTGGTGTTAGGCAAACGGAAGGAAGCTGAATCAGTCATGATACCGGTGTACAAACAAGTGGCCACATCGGCGTTGATCAGATCAGCGCGTTGCAGTTCATCGGTTATAAAGCTGTAAACAAGCTGGGCAGTTGCACAGGCATTAATGTTCCAATAACGGTAATTATCAAAGTCTTCTGGTTCCAGGTGATGGTCAATCATCACCTTAACGGCGCTGCTTTCACGCACCAGTTCGCCCATTTGGTTAATGCGGCTTAGTGCGTTAAAGTCAAGGCAAAAGATAAGATCAGCCTCGGCTATCAATAGTGCCGACTGTTCAGTTTGCTCAGTGTAAATGATCACCTCCTCGTTACCCGGCATCCACCAAAGGAATTCAGGATAATCGGTAGGTGCTATTACTTTGGCATGGTGGCCCTGCTGTATCAAATAATTGTACAAACCCAAAGACGAACCCATAGCATCGCCATCGGGCTTGTGATGCGTGGTAATAACAATTTTTTGGGGCTGGTTTAATATATTATTAAGCGAAGCGGTATCTAACATCAACTAAAAAAAGAAGACGCAAATCTAAATAAATTAATTATATACCAATGATGTTAATTATACAAAAAGCTTTATCTTTCAGTAACAAAGCCTTACTTTTGCGCGAATTATTCAATAATAATGGAAAATAACAAAACTTTCACCATGATTAAGCCAGACGCTGTACGCAATGGCCACATTGGTGCTATTTTAGACCACATCGTTAAGGGCGGTTTCAAAATTTCGGCCATGAAATACACTTACTTAACTGCTGAAAAAGCAGGTGAGTTTTATGCCGTGCACAAGGAGCGTCCTTTTTATAAGGACTTAGTTGGCTTCATGTCTTCAGGCCCTATCGTAGCTGCTATTCTGGAAAAGGATAACGCCGTTACTGATTTCCGTACGCTGATTGGCGCTACCGATCCAAGCAAAGCCGAGCCTGGTACAATCCGTAACCTGTTTGCCGAGTCGATCGAAGCTAACGCGGTACACGGTTCAGACTCTGATGAGAATGCCGCTATTGAAGGCAGTTTCTTTTTCTCTGCTTTTGAGAAATTCTAAGCATACCTTGTAATACGCTCTCTTGCAGAGCAATTTATAAGAGATTTAAGGTCAGATTTATCTATTGGGAAACACAGAATTACCCCTTAGGTAAATCTGATTCTTTTTTGGGTCTATTGGCACGTTTTTTTCAGTATAAGCGCTGAATTTAACTAGCTTAGCCATATGAAGACGACGTCGAGAGCCGCAATTTACTCTGTATTTGTAGTATTATTTGCTATAGGGAGCTGGGAGTTAGTAAGGTTACATCCTGAAGTACAATTTACCTTTTACATACCCGCTGCCATCATGATCATCTATGCTGTTATACGCGATGACCTTTTCGCCAAACCTGGCCTCAACAACCTGCGGCATTCTAAAGGAAAATAATTTCCTCTATCAGCACATCACCCGCTTCGGCGTTAATTTTTTCTATAATTTGAGAGCGCATCATCATCAGCTCGTTTTTAACCACCGATGACTCAATGCGCAAAAACATCTTTTTATTATTGATAAAAAGCTCGCTTGTACGGTTGGCTACAGGTTTACCCACAATTTCGGGCCATGCCGCAATAACTGCCGTTTCATCGAAACGGCGTTTTATTTTATAGACGTTCAGCATCTGCTCTATTGCCTGTTTAATCGTCTTATCGTTAGTTTTACGCATGGTTATTAGGTAAGTGGTTGCATAAAGTACATAGCATCAATTGTAGGCGTTAGGGCTAAATGGATAAGGTGTTAGTTTAAAGCAACGTTCTTTATTTCAACTTACAACTTCTGTAACTTCTCCTTTATTTACATTGAACAGTTTCACATCAACATTAATCTGCTTAAATATACCCGTTACACGGCTGGCACTGGCATCGGTTATGAAAACCTGACCAAACTCATGGTTAGATACCAACTGCATTAATTTAGTGATACGGTGCTCGTCCAGCTTATCAAATATATCATCCAGCAACAACAGCGGTTTAAAACCCTTTTGCTGTTGCAAATAACTGTATTGAGCAAGCTTTAATGCAATTAAAAAAGATTTTTGCTGCCCCTGCGATCCGAACTTTTTAAGCGGCATCTGATGAATGGTAAAAAGCAGATCGTCACGATGAATGCCCGCTGTGGTACGCTCGAGCACACGGTCTTTTTCGGTGGTTTTGGTTAACAGCGCAGCAAAATCACTGGTGAGCAGTTGCGATTCATAAACCAGTTCCACATACTCTGCATCCTCGGTTAAAAAACTGTAATACTGATTAAAAATCACAGTGAAGCTTTCCATAAAAGCCTTGCGCTTCTGATAAATGCGCGAACCGGATGCTACCAATTGCTCATCGAGCACTTCGAGCAAGCCGGGGTCAAAACGGCCGGTTTCAGCAATGTTTTTAAGGAGGGCGTTACGGTTGCTCAATACTTTATTGTAAGTAATCAGCTCGTCGAGGTAATGATTATCCGTCTGCGAAATTACGTTATCTATAAACTTGCGCCGCTCCTCGCTCCCTTCCATTATAATACTGACATCATACGGCGAAACCATTACCAACGGGAAATGCCCAATATGATCGGCCAAACGTTGGTAATCTTTCTTATTGCGTTTAAAGATTTTCTTCTGGTTACGCTTTACTGAGCAGGCAACGGTTTCATTTATGTCGCTGCGTTCAAAAGCTCCGTTAATAATAAAAAAGTCGTTTCCCTGCCTTATCTGCTGGCTATCAATAGTACTAAAATAGCTCTTACATAACGAAAGGTAGTGTATAGCATCTAAAAGGTTGGTTTTACCAGCGCCATTATTACCTGTAAAAGCATTTACCCCATCTACAAAAGACAGTTGAGCCTCGGCATAATTTTTAAAATTAATAAGGGATAATTGCTGCAGGTACATAAAGTGAGGTCAAAGGTAGCAATAGGCGGATATTTTCGCGGAATAAGAACGTTAAAAAACGTGCGCGAATATTTAATGTTTTTAGTTATTGATAAAAATTTTTAAATACCTATTTTTGCACACTTAATTTTAGCATAGAAATGTCAAAGACGGAAGTGAATGCCAATGTTGCAACTGAGCAAAAGACCTTTGTACCAACAGGTGGCTTTGTAAGAGAAAATCAGAAAAGCCTATTATTTATTGGTGCGGCCATAGTTGCATTAATTGCTGTTTATATAGCTTACCAAAAATTATACCTGGCCCCGCGCGAAACGGATGCTGCCAACCAAATGTATATAGCTCAGGATCATTGGGGCAAAAAAGAGTGGGATAAAGCTTTAAAAGGCGATGCCGGCTACCCGGGCTTTGAAAAAATCATTAATGATTACAGCAATACCAAAGCTGCTAACCTGGCTTATTACTATGCCGGTACAGCTTACCTGAATAAAGGCGAATACCGTAAAGCAATTGACAATCTAACCAACTTTCGCGGTGATGACAATATGGTGGCAGCTGAGGCCTTTGGCAGTATTGCCGATGCTTATGTTGAGTTGAAAGACTACGAAAAAGCTGAAACTTATTTCAAAAAGGCAGCCGATAAAGCCGCCAATAAATTCCTTTCGCCCATCTATCTTAAAAAGCTAGGCTTGGTTTATGAAGCACGTAACGACAATAAAAGCGCCGCTGAAACCTACCAGAAAATTAAGACCGATTACCCAACCAGCGCCGAGGCACAAAATATAGATGGCTATATTGCCCGCGCCGAAGCAAAACAATAAGCAATCATTATTCGTATAACCTTTAGTTACCGTTTTGGCTAATTGGTTAATTAAATTACATACATGGCAACTCAGCTTAAAAATCTTTCTGATTTTTCCAATACTACCATACCCAGTGCGGCACCATACCGCTTTGGCATTGTTGTAGCTGAGTGGAATGCAAAAATTACAGGCGCTTTATATGGCGGAGCTTACCAAAGCCTGATTGATAATGGCGCATTAATTGATAATATTTTCACCTATTCCGTTCCGGGAAGCTTTGAGCTTACAGCAGGAGCCGATATTTTATTAAACAACAAACATCTGGATGCCGTTATTTGCCTGGGTTGTGTTATACAGGGCGAAACCAGACATTTTGATTTTATTTGCAATGCCGTTGCAAACGGCGTTAGCAATGTTGCTTTAAAATATGCAAAACCTGTTATATTTGGTGTGTTAACCACTGATAACGAGCAACAAGCCTTGGATAGGGCCGGAGGTAAGCATGGAAACAAAGGCGTTGAAGCTGCTGTTACTGCTATCAAAATGGCTGACTTTGCAAAACAGTTAATTGATTAATTAGACAGCATTTATAAGTAGCTCCAACATGAAAAAGATTATATACATTGGTTTAGTAGCCGCCTTGTTAAGCACATTTGCTTCTTGCTCTAATAAACTTTGCCCGGCTTATGGTTCATACCCCCGCCGCGGCCGCTAACACGTAATTGTCATATTCTATATCTGACATAAGCATTACTATACTTAGCTGTACTTTTGTTTAAAATATCTTTTTGATTATATGAATTGGATCGCGTTAGACTCGGCAAATCAATTGAATGACATTAAACAACAAGCCGGTTACAGTATCATTTTTAAACACAGTACCCGGTGTTCCATCAGCATGATGGCTAAACGTCGTTTCGAACTGGATTGGGAACAATTGCCTGATGGCCTTCCTCTTTATTTTCTGGATCTAATTAAACATCGCGACATCTCCAACAAAGTAGCCGAAGATTTTCAAGTTCACCACGAGTCACCGCAATTATTATTGATTAAGGATGGCGAATGTATTCTTGACCAATCACATGGTGCTATCTCGGTAGACGAAGCTTTATCTGTATTAGCATAAATATTAGAATACAAGAGCATTATAATTGAGCTGGCATTTCCTGCTTTATGGATGTTGGTTCTTGGATTGTTGTATCTTGCTTCTAAACAAAATTCCCTAAATTTGTATTATGATTGATTTGCCGGTAATTCCAGCCAACCAGGTGCAACGTAAGCCAGATTGGCTTAGGGTTAAGCTTCCTGTTGGTAAAGAGTATGCTCATGTTCGCAGTTTGGTTGATACGCATAAACTGCATACCATTTGCGAGAGCGGAAACTGCCCTAACATGGGTGAGTGCTGGGGTGCCGGTACAGCTACTTTCATGATACTGGGTAATATTTGTACCCGCTCCTGCTCATTTTGCGCCGTGGCTACCGGTCGTCCACTTGCGGTTGATTTGGATGAGCCTAACCGGGTTGCCACCTCGGTAAAGCTGATGCAGGTAAAACACTGCGTTATTACATCGGTTGACCGCGACGACCTGAAAGACGGCGGCTCTATAATATGGGCTGAAACCATTAACGCTATCCGTCGCGAAAGTCCTGAAACGACGCTAGAAACCCTCCTGCCCGATTTCAAAGGCAATTGGGACAACTTAGCCCGTGTATTGGCCGTTCGCCCTGAGGTAGTATCTCACAACCTGGAAACCGTACGCCGCTTAACGCGCGAAGTACGCATACAAGCCAAGTACGACCGAAGCCTGGATTGCTTAAGGCAGATATCAGCAGCCGGCCTTCGCACCAAATCAGGCATTATGCTGGGCTTGGGCGAACGCGAAGAGGATGTGTTGGAAGCCATGCAAGATCTTCATGACGCCGGCGTGCAAATACTAACGTTAGGCCAATACTTACAACCCACTCGTAGCCATCACCCGGTTATTGACTGGGTAACACCCGACCAGTTTGCATATTATAAAGAGGTTGGCTTAAACATGGGTTTCAGATATGTTGAGAGCGGTCCGCTAGTCCGTTCATCTTATCATGCTGAAAAACATTTGTTTGATTTATAATGTTGCGGTATAATATTTTATATTTACCCAGTTTTGGCCAAGAAGCATAAATCAACCCTTACAGAAGAACAACTTGTACTCGCTTTGCAGCGGCACGAAAAAGTAGCCGCCGAAGCGTTATACGAAATGTATTCTGCTGCTTTATATGGTGTAATACTGCGTATTGTAAATGACACGGCAACCGCCGAAGACGTTTTACAAGAAGCTTTTGTTAAAATTTGGCACTCTGCCACCAGCTACAGCGCTGATAAAGGCCGGCTTTTTACCTGGATTGTAAACATTGCACGCAATTTGGCAATCGACAAAATCAGGTCAAAAGATTTTAAAAATCAATTCAAAAACCAAGAGCTCGAAAACAACGTAGGTTACATCGACAAGCACAATAGTACGGTGTATAAGCCTGAGCTTTTGGGTGTAAAAGAGTTGGTTGATAAGCTAAGGCCCGAGCAAAAATCAATACTCGACCTCATCTATTTTAAAGGTTACACGCATACTGAAGCTGCAGACGAGTTAGGAATGCCTTTGGGCACCATTAAGACCCGTTTGCGCATGGCTATACAACAGTTACGCAAACATTTTAATTAACATTGGAAGAGATTAGGGCATATATAGAATCGGGGGTGTTGGAACTTTACGTTCTGGGCGACTTAAGCGCAGAAGAAAAGTTGCAGGTGGAAGTTATGGCCCAAAAATATCCGGAGGTAAGAGCTGAGCTGGAGGAAATAGAGAACGCCCTGGAAGATTATGCTGATGTACACCACGTTGAACCAGCTGGAGAATTAAAGAACCGGGTGTTAAATAGTCTGCTCACTAACTTTGGCGATGACCGTAATTTTCCTTCTATATCGCACGACCAACAACCGGCCCGTGTAGTTGAAATGAAACCGCAACGGCCAACCACCAGTGTATTCTACAAATATGCGTTTGCTGCCAGCTTGTTGTTATTGTGCCTGAGTGTAGCTTCCCTAGGTGTTGTTTACAAGCGTTTGCAAACCAAAGAGCAACAACTTATCAGTTTAAGATTAAGTGAGCAAAAGTTTTCAAGGCAAGTAAGTGTAATGGATGAAGAGATTGCAGTCTTTCGCGATCCTTCTTTCCGTTTTGTACAGTTAAAAGGCACAGCTAAAACACCTAGTTCGGGGTTAACAGTTGCATGGAGCCCTAAAAGAAGAAAAGTGATGGTGGATCTGGTAAGCGCTAATCTCCCTGCTCCAGATAAAGACCACCAATACCAGTTATGGGCTATTGCAAATGGCAAACCGGTTGATTTAGGTGTATTTGATAATGCACATGCCGATTCGGCCGATATGAAGGAAATGAAATCCATTGCGCTTGCACAGGCATTTGCGGTAACTATTGAGCCACGTGGTGGCAGTGTAAACCCAACACTTAACCAAATGGTAGTGATGGCCAGTTTATAGATACCGGAATTCTTCCTTATAATAATTCAATAGACTTCAATATTAAACAACATAACTGTTGTTGCCAACGCTACCTGGCAGACCTTTTCTCTGGGTTTCAACTTCGAAAAAGATATTAAAAACAAAAAAAGGTCAGCACGTCTTAGGAGCTGACCTTTTCTGTTAAAGTCTTGATTTATTATTTTTTGTTCTTTAATAGCTTTAGCAGGAATTGGCCATAGCCGCTCTTGGTAAGTGGCGCTGCTATCTCCGCCAACTGTTCGGCATCAATAAAGCCCATGCGGTAGGCAATTTCTTCTATACAGGCAATCTTAATACCCTGGCGCTCTTCTATTACCTGTACAAACTGCCCTGCCTGCATTAAGGAGGCAAAGGTACCAGTATCTAGCCAAGCGGTACCGCGGCTAAGTATGGCCACGTTTAACTTGCCACGGTTTAAATACTCTTTGTTAACGTCGGTTATTTCATATTCTCCCCGTGGTGAAGGCGCTATATTTTTTGCTATCTCCACTACATCATTGTCATAAAAATACAAGCCTGGTACAGCATAGTCTGATTTAGGTTCAGCTGGCTTTTCTTCCAGTGAAATAACTTTGTTATCACTGTCAAATTCTACCACACCGTAACGTTCAGGATCGGCAACCTGGTAGGCAAAAACCATACCGCCCTCAGGATCGCTGCTATGCTGCAGTAAGTGCGAAAGGCCGTCGCCGTAAAAGATGTTATCACCTAAAATAAGCGCTACTTTATCGGTACCAATAAAATCTGCTCCAATTACGAAGGCTTGCGCCAGGCCATTAGGCTCGGGCTGTACGGCATACTCAAACCGGCAACCAATGCGCGATCCATCGCCCAGCAGCTTCTCAAACTGCGGCAAATCATGTGGTGTAGATATAATGAGAATCTCTTTAATACCTGCCAGCATTAACACCGATAGCGGATAATAGATCATCGGCTTGTCGTAAACCGGCATTAATTGCTTACTTACAGCTAAAGTTAGTGGGTGCAGGCGGGTACCGGAGCCACCGGCAAGTATTATTCCTTTCACAATAATATAGTTAGATGATTATTTATTGCTCCTAAGATATAAAAAAGCTTTAAATACCAGGTGTATTAAATACCCGCCAGCTTATCTACTAACTCCTGATACCACTCTTCACCATATTTACGTATGAGCGGTTCTTTTAAAAACTCATGCACATGCACCTTTAATTCGCTACCAAAGCTGCAAGCCGGGCTGCAAATGTTCCAGCGGTCATAATGCAATACGTCAAATTCAGGATAATTAGTTATGCGGATGGGGTATAAATGGCAGGATATTGGCTTACGCCACTCCACATCACCTGCCTCCCAAGCCTTTTCAATAGCACATTTAGTAATACCATTTTCCCAGGTTACATAAGCGCACTCTTTATTGGTATCCACACAAGGTGTGGTATAATCACCTTCAAAATCGGTTACATGAGTACCTACAGCCTCAACCGTGGCAATGCCTTTAGCGGTCATGTAAGGCTTCACTTTTGGATAAATGTCTCTTAATATATCTAATTCGTCGGCAGCAAGCGGTGCGCCCGAATCGCCTTCCAGGCAGCAGGCACCTTTGCATTTATTAAGATTACAAACAAAGTTTTCGGTTACTACATCCTCGTGCACCAATGCACTTCCAACTTCAATCATTTTATTTTTTTATAGGATTCAAAGGATACTTCAATCCTTTTGCACCGGTTAAATCCATGGTAACACTACCCACCACCAACTCAACATGGGCCTTTACCGGAATACGGTTATTATCATCAGTTACCCAAAGGTACAACTTACTGTTTTTGCGAAATATGCGGCCCGGTATAATGGTGGGATTAAATTTAAGACAGTTAAAGGTACCTAATGAACATTCTGCTTTCTCCTTACCCATATAAGTTATAGAAAGCGTCTGAATAGCATCATCTAAAAAATACTTTAAATCAATCTTATCGCCAATTTTAAGGTGAGATACATCCAAACAACGGGCAAAGTAATAAGCCGACGGAAAATCGAACACCTTGCCACTAAAAGGGTAAACACCGCTATTTGCGGTAATTTTACCTGTTTGATGGTTAAACGTAACCTTGTCGGTATGCTTGTACTTGGCTTCGTGCCGGTCTTCTGTATAAAAATAAGGTAACAGCGTTCGTTGGTCTATATAAGATTCATAACGGTTTCGAACCTTATAGAATACATCGAACGTACCCGCCGTTTTACCATCGGCTATGATATGCCAAGCCGGATTGCCTTCAAACCGGGTATCCGTTTCGGCTACCCGTAAATGCGCTTCGGCCCCGGTAAACCAACCATATTTTAAACGGTAGCTTAACTCCTCTCCCACTTTAAACGTCGGTTCGGCCACTTTAACAGGCTCCTGCGCAAAAGTGCTAAACACTAAACTTGTAACTATACAAGCAAGTAAAGCACCAGCTTTGATATATTGGCTTTTGAATATCTGGCGTGTCATTTTCACTGCGAACAATAATTGTTTAATTACATTAGCTTTGACAAGCATACATTAGCGCAGTTTAAACATATCTATTTAAAACAGCTATTGTTCGGCACAATTTTTTTTTAGTGAACAATAATCTGACACCTAATCCTTCCTTTTGTAAATTGGCACCGTTGAACATGGCTCGCCGAACATAAGGCTTTTGGCTATTGGTGTTAATCGCTTAGTGAGCTCCACATAGGCTGATGTGGGTACTTCTATGTCGCCGCAACCCTTTAATACAATACGCTGATCACGATACTGCTCAAAATCGGCCTTCGCCATTGCTTTTTCAAATAACACCGTTTCTAATACCTCTTCGTTACCAAACACCACATCACTGGCATAAGGCGCTAAGCGGTTTGCCAGCAGCATATAAGCCCAGGCCGGCACAATAGCATCGGCAGTGCAGGTAACGCCTACATTCTTGCCTGCATACTGCGACCAATCATGCCCCTTCACAAACTCCCTAAAGTCCTTCTCACGTAAAATAAGGCCCATGTACAGGTTGTCTTTTATATCATAGATCACCCGTTCACCTTTTGGATAAAAGCTGGCCGGATCGAGCGTTACCAAACCACTCTGGGCAACCTTGTTGACTATATTTTGCTGGATATCCATAATACTAAAATAAAAAATCCGGAGACAACTTAACGTTGGCTCCGGATGCAAAATTACTTTAATTTTTACTATAAGAATTTATAGCGGTAATCTTTTACATTCGCCTTATCTTTCAGTGCATCAAACAAACGGCTATCAACCTGCTGCAGCAATGTCTGACTCAATTGTTGCTTTTCGCGAACGGTATTGGTTAAAACAGCAGGGTTAAGGAAGCTGTTCAATGAAACTACATAAACACCATGCGAACCTTCAATTGGTTTTGAAACCTTGTTAGGTTTTGAACCGAATACAGTACCAATAACCTTGTACTCTAACGACAGGCCTGGTATAACCGGGTTAGCAAACACAATGTTTTCAACCGGAACGGCTTTAGCGCCTGCTTTTTGAGCAACCTGCTGTATGCCCGAAGCTCCATTAACTGCTGATTGCAATTTTTCGCTTAGTTGCTTTGCTTTCACTTTTGCAAGTACATCAGCTTTAATCTGATCTTTAACGTCTTCTAATGATAAAGTACCCGCTTTTTTGATTTTGGTTAAGTGTGCAATTACGTATTGGTCGCCCAGTGTGTAAACCTGATCTACCACATCACCTTTTTCAGCTTTGTTAAATGCCCATTTTACCAGTTCGCGTGCATTATCTAAACCTGGCAGTGCCGATGCAGTACCAATCACGTCATTAGCCGGTTTTACGGTTAAGCCTGCTTTTTTAGCCTGTGCTGCAAAATCATCACCCGACACGTTTGATAAGAAAGACTGCGCTTTATTATAAGCAGCTGATTGTGTTTTGTTACTTGCCACTACCGGTTTATCAACAGTAGCTACTTTAACTACTTTTGAAGAACCTTTTTGACTAACTACATTAATTAGGTGAACACCAAATTGAGAAGTAACTACTTTTAAATCGCCGGGTTTGCCATTAAAGGCAGCCTCTTCAAAAGCAGGAACCATTGCACCGCGGCCAAAAGTACCTAAGTCGCCACCCTTTTCGGCAGATGCTTTATCTTCAGAGAAGTTTTTAGCAAATTCAGCAAACGGACGACCGCCTTGTATTAATTTTTTTATAGAGTCGGCTTTGGCTAAAGCTTTATCCACACCACCGCTGGTAGCAGGATTAAGCAGGATATGACGGGCAGATACCGAATCAGGACCTACACGGCTGTCAACCAGCTTAGCAATCTTGAAGCTACCGTTTGACAGGTACGGACCATATACAAAACCAGGGGCAGCGTTAAACATTACTGAATCCAGTTGCGGCTCTAACTGGCCTTTGCGCTGGTAAGCCAACGGGGCCTTAGTTTCTGCATTTATCTGCACAAATAATGAATCATTAGTGCTGGCTTTAAAGTCGCCGGCTAATTTATCCATTTGTGATTTAATGGCTGCCTGATCTTCTGCAGATGCAGCAGCATTGAAAGCTACGTAGTCAAAGCTTCTGGTTTCTTGTGGGTTTTTAAACAGGCCTTTATGCTCATCGTAGTATTCCTGGTAATCATTGTCGGTTACGGATACTTTATTATCGGCCAACGAGCTGTATGGTAACTCTACATAAGTAAAGTTAGCGAGTTTGTTTTTAGCCTGGTAGCTATCTTGCGCCTCGAGTGAGTTTACATATAAGCCGTTATGCACTAAGGCAATATATTTTTCAATACGGCGGGTATCAATTTTAGGCTCCAGGAAACCGGCCCATTGCTCTACGCGCGGATCATTTGCTTTTGCAGTTGACAACTCGCGTAAAAAGGCGTTTAACCTGTTGCGGTCTAACTGACCGGTTTTGGGATCGCCAAAGTATTGCACAATTTGCGGATCGGGGTTTGGACCGCTAATGATAGCTTTCACTTCGTCATCACCCACTACTACCCCCAGCTTATCCATCTCCCTTTTCAGGATGATCTGGCTCATGGTTTGGTTCCAGGCATTCTCCTGCACATACTCTGTTATTTGCGGCGTAAGGCTTGTTTGGCCAGACTGCTGCATAAAAGCTTCAGTGCTTTGTTTTACCCTGGTATTGTAATCCTCAAAAGCAATTTTTTGCCCTGCAACCTCGCCCACGGTGGTGGCATCTCCGCTCATGAAAGAGCGCCCGTATGTTACTACTTCACTTGCAATAAAAGCAAAAAGCGCCACACCAATGATGACAACCAAAATTGTCCCCATGCGTTCGCGCAAAAAACTCATTATACCCATATAGCCTATAAAAAATAAATTTTCACTTCGTTTAAAAGAGGGCGCAAGATACAACTTTTAACAAAAAGTTGCGTAACAAAATTTACTGCCCAAAGTTTTGATTAACTGGAATTTGCCCGTTAGTATTTCCCATCGTCCAGTGGGTCATACTTTCGTCGCTTTTGAAGTTAGTTCCGAGCAAATGGGTGCCTGTTGCAAAGGTTACATCCACCTGTTTGTTGGAGTAAAATTCCTTTTTGGCCTGATCCCAAATCAGTTCATCTGACTTGAAAGTTTCGCCCTTCGCGTTAGTGGCTACCACATTTCGGCGTAATTCAATTATCTTATCGTTTTGCCGTTCAATCCCATAATCGGCCACTATTTGCCCCGATTGCTTAATGCCACTGGCATGCTCATAAGAAATAATGGTTACCCCCTTTGGCATCTCCCTGAATTTCTTGTCGATATAATCGAGCAGTAAAGGAGCTTTCAAATGTACTTTTACATGTGCTGAGTCGCTGTAGATAACGTCGAGCCCCGTAGTGGTGCTAATGGGTTTACTTACCTCCTGAGATGAAATTTTACGGATAGCTTTCAGGTCATTTTCGCAGGCAGTAAAAAGCAACAGGCCGGCTAAAGTAGCCAGCCAGTTCCATTTGCTGTAATGCATGAATTTCTTTTTAATCAAACCGGTATTTCTGGAACCAGGCATCGTTTAATGTGAAACCTAAATGAATGGTAAAAAAGTTTTCTTTGATAAGGTTGTTCTGCAACGTACCGCGTTGGCCATATTCGCCTGCTATATTAATTTTATAAAACGCGGTGTTATTACGCTGCAATGGTAAACCTAATCCAAAGCTTAACGCGTATTGTTTAATATCCGTATTGTTTATCCTGATATTAGTTTTATCATAACGAAAACCTAAGCGGTAATCAATCAAAGCAAGGTAGTTATTAATTGCATTGTTATTAGGGGTAATTTGACCGCCTATGCTCATACTTTGACTGTTTTGCAGACCTTGATTAACGCCGCCTATAGTTAAGGCAGACCAATTAGCCCTGCTGTATTCGGCTCCTATTAAAAATTTGCCGTCTTTTTGGTAAGATATACCAACCCGGTGCATTAACGGCAACTTAATTTTTCCATTAGCTACAACCTGGTTAGATATGGTATCGATAGCAGAGGTTTCATCACCTACATCACTGGTTAAATACTGACTTACCACGTTCGTGATCCTGGAATTTAAATTATTACCTGCAGAGCCCGAGTAACCAAACACCAGGTGACGTGTATCACTCAAATCGAAATTTAACTGTGCGCCGTAATCAAAATTAACACCGCTTACACTATTACTACGTTCGCTGCGGGAGTTTATGGCTCCCACCAAAGAAGGAACCTCAGTAGAGCGGAATTTACGCAGGTTACCAAAGATGTAAGACACGTTAGCGCCGACAGATAACACCCGGCCAAAACCAAATCCGTAACCAGCATAAGCTTTAGACAAGCCACCATCGCCACTGTAAATGTAGTTTACAGCATTAGTATCGGCTGCATTGCCAGTGCCAAAATTTGACAAGCTTTGACGATAATTATAGCCCAATTCTGTGTAAGGCACCAAACCAAAGCTCACCGCTGAACGTTTACTAACTGGCGCAGCAAAATTAAAGTGACTCAACCTGAAGTTACCATTGGTTTGGCTGCTGATGTTATTTTGCTTTAAGGTAGATACGTTGCCATACAAACCAATATCAATGCTGGTTAAGTTGATATAGCTGTATGATGCCGGGTTAACCACATTAACGGTATTATAGCCGCTTATACGGTTTATAGCAGTGGCAATACCACCCATGGCACGGGTTTGAGGCAGTAAACCCTCGTTCAAGGTTCCTAATCCGAATTGCGAGTAAGGCGAACTGCTGGTAGCCGTTGTTTGGGCCATTGCCCCACAGGCAAGTAAGGTTAGTAAAAAAGTAAAACCCGATCTTATATATCTAATCATTATGCTTTTATAGCTACGTTCAATCCTTTGAGAACCAGATGAGGTTCAGTTTTTATATAGCCGGCAAAGATGCTATTTTTCAGCACAGTATCCAAAAAAACACTATCGCCGCCGGTGAGTATGATATTAAGAGGTTTATTAGCCTGGCTGTAGCTGCGAATAAAACCTTCCGCCTCGTATTTAATGCCGTTTTGCACGCCTGAGCGTATGGCTGTCAGCGTGTCGTCGCCGTAGCTTTTATCAAATGTGGCATCAGCATCAACCAGTGGCAGCACAGCCGTGTATTGCTGTAGCGCTTTATAACGCATAACCAGCCCCGGAGATATACTGCCGCCGTAGTAATTACCGCCTGCATCGATGCCATCATAAGTAATGCAGGTTCCGGCATCGATTACTAAATTGTCCTCGCCCGGAAACAGGTGCCTGGCTCCTATTACGGCTGCCAGCCGGTCTGCACCTAAGGTTTGCGGCGTACGGTAGTGATTGTATATACCGTAAGCCATGTTGCGGTCAAAGTAAATTACGCTTAATTGATGTTCAAGCTCTGAAAGCCACGATTCCTTACCGTTTCTAACTGTAGATACAATGGCTTTGTTAATGGCATATTTTACAAGCAACGCTTGCAAAGTTTGGTAGCCTACGGTATTGTAATGATGTACGCTTACTAACTCAGCACCATTAAATACGGCTATCTTAATGAGTGTATTGCCTATATCAATTACCAGTTGGGCCATCTCAGGCTTTAGCCATGTTCAGTATTGATTCAAATATGGCCAATCCATCCTCGTTTGCCAGCAAAGTATCGGCCGCGCGCTCAGGGTGAGGCATCATAGCAAATACGTTACGTTTTATATTACATACACCAGCAATGTTTTCAAGTGAACCATTAGGGTTTGCCTCGTCGGTAATATTACCCGACTCATCGCTGTAACGGAACAGAATCTGGTCGTTATCTTTAAGACTTTGCAGTGTATCGGCATCTGCGAAATAGTTACCCTCGCCATGCGCAATCGGAATCTTCAATACTTTTTGCTCATCAATTTGTGAGGTAAGCAGCGAGTTGCTGGTTTGCGGCACCAGGTAGGTATTGCGACAAATAAACTTGCGCTGTTTGTTGTGCAGCAGCGCGCCCGGTACCAGGCCGGCTTCGGCCAGTATCTGGAAGCCATTACAGATACCCATTACATAACCACCTTTGGCAGCAAATTGGATAACTTCCTGCATAATGGGCGAAAAACGTGCAATTGCGCCAGAGCGCAGGTAATCGCCAAAAGAGAAACCGCCTGGAAGAATAACCATATCTACGCCTTGCAAATCATGATCTTTATGCCAGAGGCGAACCACCTCCTGACCCATAATTTTCTCGAGAACGTAAATGATATCTTCGTCGCAATTGGAACCGGGGAATATAACAACACCAAATTTCATGCTACAAAGCTAATATAACCGCTTGAACATGAACGAATGTAAAAGTTAAAAATTGTTAAACTGGAAGTAAATTATGCTGGCTAGCAGCAAAAAAAACAGTGTTTCATATACCCAGCGCTTGCCTGCGTACAAAAAATAGTAGGCAAAAAAGATAGCAGCCGGCACTGTACAGAGCAAAAAGTGGCTTAAGCCAAACTCGGGCCGTACATAGTAAGACAAGGCTGCAACCAAAACTATAAAAAACAATAGCTGAAAAGCCTTGCGTATGAGTACATAGCTTTTAAAAAAGTTTTCTTGCAATTTAAAAGTACCTAACACAAGTACAGCAAAAACGGGGATAAGCAATAAAAAATCGTACTTATCTAACACCTGCGGCATAGCAAATGTAGAGCCTAATGGAGCCCAAATTTGACGCAGATAAGGCAGGCGGTCATTTAAATAATAAATAACCCCTACAAAAAAGTAAACGGTGATGTATCCAATTAGGCTGGCTACCCATTCCCTCCAATCAAAAGGCCGAAAGATGATCAAGGCTATCCAAATCACAATCATAAGATAGGTGAAAGGCAAATAGATAAGTGACCCAACGGCGGCCAGCATTCCTAAATCATATGCCAGCGACTTGGATTCCTCAGCTTTATATAGGTCTAGAAACTTGTACAGCATCCAGATAAGTACAAAATTGCAAAGCAAAGGTGCACTTAGCACTAAAAACGGTGTAAACAGCCCCGATAAGGTTACATACATTAACGCCGGCAAAAAACTCGGCCTGCCTAGCAAATTATGGTTATTGATAAGATAATTGAGCAGAACGGCCTGTACAAGTACAACGATGCCAGCCCAAAACACGCTGATACCAGGCTCTAAAATACCGGCTATTTTCACCGGTAATATAGTATTTACAAAAGGCTCGGCTAAAGGTAACGGAATAGCCGCAGGCGCAAACAATACAAAGCCTGCCCGCAAAATAAAAAGCAGAATAGCCAGCCATAAAATGTTCAGCGGATTAAAACGCCTGAAAATATCAATCATGCACGCTGTTGATTTAAGCAGGCAATATTACCAAAAATGTTTAAGCTAAAACAGCCTGCGGCCGGGTATATTGTTTCACCAGGCTTTCTACAATTTGAGCAGTTTCATCCGGAAAGTCAACTTGTACACGGTGGTTGCTGTTAATCCAATCATTAATATGCAACACTGCATCATTATTGATAGCACTAATAACGGGTACGCCTAAGCGAGAGGCTGCCAGTGCATTGCAGCGTTGTTCATACTGGCCGGTCATGGGCACCATCATTACCTTTTTTTGCAGGTAAAGTGCCTCGGCGGGGCCTTCAAAGCCACCACCTGTAAGCAGCCCTTCACAACTGGCCATGCTTTGGTTAAACTTATCGTTATCAACCGGGCAAATGTGAATGTTACCGGTTCGGTAAGGTGTTTTTTGGCGTTTAGAAAAAATGTGCCATTCTACATCAGTGGCTTTGCCCAGGTGCTTTACCAGCGTTTTATCATCATAAGCCGGCAGGTACACCGTATAATGACCTTTATTAGTGGGCTCGAGACGGCGTATCTCGCTGCGGATTACGGGCGTGTGTATAAAATCGGCATACCTATCAAAATGAAAGCCGATGTGATGCGTAGTTGGCGAGTAATATTTAAAAAGCCATTCGGCGTAGTTCCACCTGGAAGGCCGCGGTGTATTTGGCGATATAAAAGAGCACTGATGACTTAATGATACAGACGGTATTTTTTGCAAACGGCAGGCCCAGGCACTCACCGGTTCAAAGTCATTTATAATTAAATCATACTGGCTTAAAGGCAGGTTATGTATATCGCGCCATAGCTGCCATAAGTTCATGCGTTTAAAGGTGGCCCATTTATCAACCCCTCCCTTTTTACCAAACACAAAGCTAAACCCATGAAACTTGTGCTTAAGCGGTTGCGACAAGCCAACCTCTGCTTCGGTACCACTCACCATTAAATCCAGTTCGCCATACTGCTGCAACAGCGGAACAATTTCGCGTGCCCGGCTAATATGCCCGTTACCGGTTCCCTGTATAGCAAATAGTATTTTCATGATGTGGTAGCTTGCAAATATAAACGGCTTTTAGGATAAAGCGTTTTGAAAGTACTCTAAATAATTGTTAAGATTAAACATTGAAGAATTTAAAGTTCCATCTAACATTAAGCATTGTACAATGCACCATTTTTTGGGGAAATAAGAAGGCTTTTAACGAAAACGCTTAATTGGATTGAGCTGTGGCGATATCTTGTTTTTAATGCGTCTCCAATTTAAACTTTTCTAACAACACCCTTACGTCTAAACTGGCGTTTAAATCTTCAGCATCAGCCTTGTCGTCATCATCAGCATCGCTGTTAAAGTCTTCGGGCTTATACTTGAAAATGGCCCATTTGCCGTCGGCATATTCAAGGCTTGTGAGGCTCTCAACCCAGTCGCCAGAATTTAGGTAGAGCACCGAACCGGGTTGGTCTGTAGCTTTAACCTGCTTAATCTCGGCGTGATGAATGTGGCCGCATATCACATAATCGTATTGCTTATCTACAGCTAAATCGGCCGCGGTTTGTTCAAAATGATTAATGAATTTTACAGCGTCTTTAAACTTGCCTTTAATTTTTTGAGAGAAACTCATTTTTTGTCTTCCGAGCGCGGTAAGGCCCCAGTTGACCAAACTATTCAGGATAATAAGGGTATCATAACCAACTGCGCCCAGCTTTGCAAGCCATTTGGAATGCTGCATGGTTACATCGAACACATCACCATGAAATATCCAGGCTTTTTTATTATCAACTTCAAGAACCAGTTTATTGAGCAACTGGAACTGACCCAGGTTAAAATCGGCAAACTTGCGCAGCATCTCATCGTGGTTACCTGTAAGGTAATACACCGGCACACCTTCGGTCACAAATTTTAACAGGCGGCGCACCACTTTCATATGCGACTCGGGCCAGTACGATTTGCTGAATTGCCAGATATCGATAATATCGCCGTTTAGGATGACCTTTTTAGGGCGGATGCTTTTTAAATAACGGAGCAGTTCTTTGGCGTGGCAACCGTAGGTGCCTAAATGCACATCAGAAATTACTACAATATCAACTTCGCGTTTTGCCATTACAGGTGTATCTGAACATAAGGCGTTATTACTACAGCAAGTGCAGTTCTAAATATAAGTCGATGCGGTGATGTAACAGACTTATTCGTCTTCGTCGTCTTCTTTTACGCTCAGCTCGTATGGGCTAAAGTAAAAAACAGCTAACAACAACAGTAAGCCGGTAACTATCAGGTATGGAAACTCGATATTCATAATAACAGGATAAAAGTCAGGTTAAAAAATTATTTTAACGTTAAGACTGTATTAAATATCAAATAGTTACTCCTGTGGAAAACTTTTTCGAATGCGCGACAACTGCGCTAAATGATGCTCCAGATGGATACGTAGAAATTTAATCCACTGCCCGGCATTCAACATACCCAGGCCGGGGTGACTTATCTTGTTATTGTCAGGCGCATGTTGAGTCAAAGGCACTACGCTTTCCAACCTCTTACGCACCTTTATAATGAGGTTGCGTGCTTCCTCCTTGGTAATGTTTTTGGTAAGTTCGGCAACTGCAGGCGGCGCCTTGCGCTTACCAGGCGGAAAACGGCCCAACAAAAAAACCAGCATACCTTTCCAGTTCAAACCCTCTGTGGTGGTTGAACCGGTTTTATTGCAGCATTTCTCGGCGGCGACAGACGAACCCAGGCTGGCCTGCATAATATGCGAATACACCTCAGCAAACGACCATCCGCCGATGGCCGGCGTTTCGGCAAACACATCATCTGGTATTTCGTCCAGTTGCTGCCGGTAAGTATCCAGCGCGGCATTAATGGCTTTAAGTTCGGCGGCCAACTTCATAACAATCGGGTTAGTTCATCTAAGCTATGTATTTGTACCGGCACATCAGTCGGTTTTGGCATTTTTAGCGGGTTAAAATAAATAGCGTCCATACCAAAATTCAGCGCACCATAAATATCGGCCTCCAGGCTATCGCCTATCATAATGCTTTCTTCTTTAGTGGCGCCTGCCAGATTAAGCGCATGCTCAAATATAGCTTGATGAGGCTTGTTAAAACCAACTTCTTCAGAAATGATGATATGCTGAAAGTATTCGGCCAACCCCGAGCCTTTTAACTTAACATCCTGAGATTCGCGAAACCCGTTGGTAATTAAATGCAGCTTATATTTTGAATGCAGGTAAGTGAGCGTTTCGTGCGCATGCGGAAAGAGGTTGGTTTTAGTTGGGCACAGCTGCACATAAGCATCCTCAAAACCCGCCGGTATCAAGTCCGGATGCATGCCTAAATCACTAAAGGTTTTATTAAAGCGCAACTGCCGCAGCGCATCTTTGGTAATTTTACCTAAATGGTAATCGGCCCACAGTTGGTGATTATTACGTGTATAGGTTTCAATGAAAGCCACTTTAGATGCAACGCCCAAAGCCTGCAAACCATGCAATTCATATAACTCATGCAAAGTCTCTTCAGCATTGCGGTCAAAGTCCCAAATGGTATGGTCAAGATCAAAAAAGAGGTGAGTATAGCGCTTCATATTTAGGTGCGGAATGCTGATGTACAAATATGCAGATAGATTTGGAAAACTCTTAGTGCAACCTTTAATTTGAACATATGCATATTAGCGGCTACATTTTTTCACCAAACGCCAAATCGCCGGCATCGCCCAGGCCGGGTACGATGTAAGATTTGGTGGTCATTTCTTCATCAATAGCCCCTATCCACAAGCTGGCCATTGGCAGGTTGGCACGTACATGCTCTACTCCCTCTGTACTGGCAATTACTGCTACAATGTGTAGGGCTGCTAACCTGTATTGGCCCATTATTTCCTTGCATACCTGTACTACGCTTTGGCCAGTGGCCAGCATGGTATCGCATAAAATAAAGGTCTTGCCATCCAAATCAGGGGTGGATATGTGCTCTATCTGTATTACAAAACTACCGTTCTTCTTACTTTTGCGATGAGCCGTTACAAAAGCCGATGCCGACTGATCGAACACATTCATAAAACCCTGGTGTAAGGGCAGGCCAGCACGCAAAATAGTGCCCAGCACCGGTTGCTCATCGGGTATGTTTAACTGGGCAATTCCTAATGGCGTTTGCACTTCTACAGCTTTATACTTTAAGCTTTTGCTTACCTCGTAAGCCAGCGCCTCTCCTATACGCTCCTGGTTACGCCTAAAACGCATACGGTCCTGCTGCAGGTCCGCATCACGCAGCTCGGCCAGGTACTGGTTACAAATGGTATTGGTATCATTTAATACAAAAAGCATAAGGTATCTCCCCTTCTCCTTTTACCGGAGATTTTTATTGAACGTACATCAGTAAATATAGCCAGCTTTCCCCACAAAGAAACTATTTATGTGCCATAAACGTTTGCATTATAACAGTAAAAAAGTTTACCTGTTTATTACCGTTTATTAGTTAAGCATACCTGCCTGCCCGTTATGTTTGCTAATATTTTTCGTATCTTTATATTCCATGGATTTTAAGATCAATTCACATTATATTCCCTCAGGCGATCAGCCTGCAGCCATTAAACAACTGGTGGATGGCGTAGAGAGCGCCGAACTTTATCAAACCCTGCTGGGTGTTACGGGCTCAGGTAAAACGTTTACCATTGCCAATGTTATTGAGCAAACCCAACGCCCTACGCTCATATTAAGCCACAACAAAACACTGGCAGCCCAATTGTACGGCGAGTTTAAGCAGTTCTTTCCGGAAAATGCGGTAAACTACTTTGTGTCTTACTACGATTATTATCAGCCCGAGGCATTTATACCCACCACGAATACTTATATAGAAAAAGATCTGCAGATAAACGATGAGATTGAAAAGTTGCGCTTACGCACAACTTCTTCGCTCATGTCGGGCCGCAGGGATGTGATTGTAGTATCGTCTATATCGTGCATATACGGTATGGGTAACCCTGAGGATTTTACGAACTCTATATTCAAATTTGCAGTAGGCACGCGTATTAGCCGTAATGCATTTTTGCACCGTTTGGTAGAGATATTATATGCCCGTACCACCGTTGAATTTAAGCGCGGAACGTTTCGTGTTAAAGGTGACACTGTAGATATTTACCCGGCCTACCTGGACTATGCTTACCGCGTTTCGTTCTATGGTGATGATATTGAGGAGCTCAGCAGCTTTGACCCGCAAACAGGTAAAACACTGGAGAAGATGCCGAATATGGTGCTTTTCCCGGCAACCCTGTATGTAGCCCCCCGAGACCGGTTTACCAGCAGCATTTGGGCCATACAGGAAGAACTCGAATTACGTAAACAACAGTTTATTGACGAGAAGCGCTTTTTAGAGGCCAAACGACTGGAAGAACGTGTTAATTATGACCTGGAAATGATTCGCGAACTGGGCTACTGCTCGGGTATCGAGAACTACTCCCGCTTTTTTGATGGCCGCAAGCCAGGCATGCGCCCCTTTTGCTTGCTGGATTATTTTCCGGATGATTACCTGATGGTGATAGACGAGAGCCACGTAACGGTACCCCAAATACGTGCTATGTATGGCGGCGACCGCTCGCGTAAGATATCACTGGTGGAGTATGGTTTCCGCTTGCCGGCAGCTATGGATAATCGTCCGCTTAATTTTGAGGAGTTTGAGCGCCTGGCGCCGCAAACTATTTATGTAAGCGCTACGCCCGGTGATTTTGAGTTGGAAAAATCGGGTGGCGTAGTGGTTGAACAGGTTATACGCCCTACTGGCTTGCTGGATCCGCTTATTGAAATACGCCCTATTATTAACCAGGTGGATGATTTGCTTGACGAGGTAGATAAAACCATTAAAATAGGCGACCGCATACTGGTGACAACCCTTACCAAACGCATGGCCGAAGAACTGGCCAAATACATGGACCGCCTGGGCATCAAATGCCGTTACATACACTCAGAAGTAAAAACGCTTGAACGTGTGGAAATTTTACGTGGCCTGCGTTTAGGCGAATTTGATGTCCTGATAGGTATTAACCTATTGCGGGAGGGCTTGGACTTACCTGAAGTTTCCCTGGTAGCCATTCTGGATGCCGACAAGGAAGGTTTCCTGCGTTCTGAACGATCATTGATACAAACCATTGGCCGGGCCGCCCGTAATGACCGCGGCCGGGTGATTATGTACGCCGATACCATTACCGAGAGCATGCGCGTAACGATTGATGAAACTACCCGCCGCCGCGAAAAGCAAATGGCTTATAATGAGGAACATGGTATAGTACCTAAAACGGTAGGAAAATCAAAAGAGGCTATTATTGAGCAAACCTCGGTAGTGGACTTTAAAGGTGGCGTACAGCGTGCTTATGTAGAGAGTGAGGAAATCACCGTAGCTGCCGATCCTATTGTGCAGTACATGAGTAAAAGTGAGCTGAAAAAGGCAATTGAAAACACCAAAAAAGATATGATGGCTGCCGCCAAGGATATGGACTTTTTAGCCGCTGCCAAATTGCGGGACGAAATGTTTGCTTTGGAAAAAATGATGAGTGAAAAATAAGCGAATTTCGAAACCCCGGATGTTCCGCTTCAGATTCAAGTCGGTTTGCGCTTGCTTATAGCCCTTTAAAGGGCTATAAGCAAGCGCAAACTGTTTTTTCAAACTGGTAATATACTGGTTATCATATCCAAACTTTTTTATCGTTATAAACTTATATTTGTAGCCAAATTATTATCAAATGTTACTCATACGTATTCTGATTATAACTATCTGTGTTTTGTACATTGTTCGCAGCTTGGCACGTATATTTTTGCCTATGCTGTTTCAGAGCGTAGTAAACAAGGCACAGCAGCAACATAACCAACATTACACACAACAACGCCCACACAGCCGCCCCGAAGAAAAAATAAAGGTTGATTATGTGCCACCGGCGCCTAAAACCACCATACCCGACAACGAGGGCGATTTTATTGATTACGAAGAAGTAAAATAAGCGGCATGATTAACGAGCCACAAAATTATTTTAAAGACAGGCACTACAGCCTGCAGGCATTAGTATCACTTACAACGGCCAACTATATCATCTTTGCACTGGGCGTGCAAGCCTGTGTAAATTGTGAGCGGGTACATTGGTTCTTTTGGCTAATTTTGGCAGGCCTGGCCTGGTACAATTACTACACCATACGCCGCAACCTCGAAGAATTTGAAGAAAAAAGAACGCAGATTATCTACGGTATAAGCCTGGCAGGCCTGGGTTTGCTGTATTATTTGTTGGGTGTGGTGGCACTGCACTGTGATATGGTTAAACCCCTTTAAACTAATCGTTTCTATTATCGCTCATTTTTATATTTTTGAGGAATAATTTTTCCCTAAAGATAAATGAGTAACTGGTTTAAGCGCAATGGCATTCACTTTGCCATCTTCGGAGTTTTTTTAGCAATTTGTTTCCTGTATTTTACACCTGCTTTTCAGGGTAAAACATTAGGACAAAATGACGTAACAAGAGCCCAATCCACCCAAAAGGAAATTATGGATTACCGGGCCAAAGGTGAAACCATTTTATGGACAAACCAGATTTTAGGCGGTATGCCTGCGTTTCAGATCTGGGCACCGTATTCCAGTAATATCACCTCACACATCGTTTCTACGCTTAAAGCCGTATTTCCAAGCCCGGTTGATACCGTGCTGCTTTTATTGGCCGGCGCTTATTTCCTGTTTAGGGTGTTAAGAGTAAATCCGTGGCTTTCTGCTACAGGTGCGGTAGCTTTTACCTTCTCATCCTATAATATTATTCTTTTGGTAGCAGGCCATGCTAACCAGGCTTTTGCCATAGCATTTTTTGCACCTATTATAGCCAGTATAATACTCACCTTACGTGGCAGACATTTGCTTGGCGGCTCGCTCACGGCATTATTTTTAGCTTTAGAGATTAGAGCTAACCACATACAAATGACGTATTACTTAATGCTTGCCTTGTTTATACTGGTGGGCATAGAGCTTTACCATGCTGTAAAAGGCAAAACGCTTAACAGCTTTGTTAAATCTGTTGCTTACCTGGCTGGCGCATTATTACTGGCAGTGGCTGTAAACGCTTCAATTTTGTGGAGCGCTTATGAGTATGGTAAAGAAACCATTCGTGGCAAATCAAACCTTACCAAAAACACTACCGAACCGGCTGAGGGTTTACCTAAAGATTATGCTTATGCCTGGAGCCAGGGTGTAGGCGAGTGTATTACCTTTTTAATACCAAATGCTTACGGCGGCGCCTCGGGGTTGCGAGAAATTGACCCAGCAAAGTCGGAGATCACCAAAGCCTTTACTTCCAGAAATGTACCGCAAGAACAGGCCGAGGGCATTGTACAGCAATTAGGTGGTGCAGGCGTTTCTACTTACTGGGGCGAAAAGCAGTTTACCGAAGGTCCGTTCTACTTTGGTGCAGTTATTTGCTTCCTATTTGTGCTGGGTTTATTCATCATCAAAAACCGCATCAAATGGTGGCTTTTAGGAACGGTTGTATTAACCATGCTGTTATCCTTCGGCAGGCATTTTCCGTACGTTTCCGATTTATTCTTCAACTACTTCCCACTTTATAACAAGTTCAGGGCTGTTGAGTCTATACTGGCTGTCGCCGGTTTGTGTTTCCCAGTTATGGCGATTTTAGCCATACAAGAGGTTATTCAATCAACCGATAAGACAACATTATTAAAAAAGGCATTCATTGCCTTATATATTGTTGGCGGTTTAACACTTCTGCTTATTGCGCTGCCAAGTGTGTTCCTGAGCTTCAGATCTTCTAACCAGCAAGACATTATTACTTACCTAACACAGGCGCTACAGGGCGACAGCGGGCTAGCTAACTCCATTATGACTGGTGTGGTAAATGAGCGGATTGCGATGGAACGTGCTGATGCGATCAGAACGCTGATTTTTATTCTTTTAACATTTGGCCTGGTTTGGGCTTATTTAAAGCAAAAACTTAATGCCACTGTACTTTCTGTGGGCTTTTTGTTAGTAGTGATGATAGATATGTGGCAGGTGGATAAACGCTATCTGAATACCGACAGCTTTACTGAAAAGCAGGATACCAAACAAATTCAACCACGGGAAGTAGATCAGTTTATTTTACGTGACACTGATCCAAATTATCGTGTTTTTGACATGACGCAGAGTATCATGCAGGATGCCTTTAGCCCTTATTTTCACAAATCTATTGGTGGTTATTCTGCTGCACGACTAAAGCGTTATGACGAATTAATTGAAAATCAGTTTAGTAAAAGCATTAACCACGATGTGCTTGATATGCTAAATACCAAGTACATTATTAATGCAGATCCAAAAACCCAGGCTGCGCAAATGCAGGCCAATGCAACAGCTTGCGGTCATGCCTGGTTTGTAAAAAGTATTAAATACGCAAAGGATGCCGATGAAGAAATGCAAGCCATTAGCAGCTTTGATCCTAAGAATGAAGTGATAGTTGACGAACGCTTTAAAAAAGTAGCCGAAAGCAAACCACATGCCTTAGACCCCAACGCTACAATAAAATTGACCAGTTACAACCCCGATCATTTGGTTTACGAAACCGGCTCACAAACTGAGCAGGTGGCTGTTTTTTCGGAGATATATTATGATAAAGGCTGGAAAATGCTGATAGACGGCGAAGAGAAACCCTACTTCAAAGCCGATTACCTGTTGCGTGCAGCTCAAATACCCGTGGGTAACCATAAGGTAGAGTTTGTATTTCATCCGGCATCTTACTACACCGGCGAGGGCATATCACTGGCCAGTTCAGCGCTGCTGGTGCTGATTCTAGGCGGTGCTGTTTATATGGAAAGCAGAAAGAAAGGCCACGCCATTAATCAAAAAGCATAAAACTAAAAAATTATAAAGAAAAAGGGATAAGCCATTGGCTTATCCCTTTTTCTTTATAAAATAACAGTTAGTAACTTGTATATGTAGTAGCATGCAGATAGCATCAGCTTAAACGACAGGCAATTACATCACCGCCTTAACTACAATATAAGGCGATAACGATTTACTTTCAATAGGGATAACCTTGGTAAACACTTTGCCGGCTAACCATAAACCTTTTAAAAAAGCCCTGGTCACACTGCTTTGCTGTTTCATGTTCTCGAGCCAGATGGAGTAGTGCCCATAGTAATAAGCCTCAACATTTTTTAGTCCTAACTGCTCACAGTAATCGGCCAGAAGGGCCGGATTCATGCTGTTAATGTTATGCTTGTTGTAGTTATCCATATCATACCGGCGCTGCACCCATCCGTTTACACCGGTAAAGTTGGGCAAAGTGATAAACAAGGTACCGCCGGGTTTCAGGAACTGCAGGTGACGGCTGATGATATCCTTAGTATCATTAAAATGCTCAATTAAGCCGCACGATAATACCAGGTCATATTGCTGATCTGGCTGGTACTTGAACAAGTCACCCTCAATAACTTTAACGTCCTGCTCATGGAGCTGGTTAGCAGTCAGCACCTCTTTTAAAATGGGCTGGTGCACATAAAAATCAAATAAGGTGGTATCCAGACCAAAATACTTTTTCAGAAATATGGCGTAATAGCCAGGAAAGCCACCCAGCTCAATGGCCGTTTTAATCTTATTATCGGCCAAAAGCTGTTTCAGCAGCTTGTTAAAAGTATAATTAGCCGGCACCTGAAAAGCCAGGTCAGTTTTTGATTCCCAGTAATTTGCCCAGAATTTACGGTCGGTGAGTTCGTTGCTCATTTAGATTGCAAAGAAAAGATTTTTAAGCTGATAAAACACAGCACTTTTCATATTGCGCGATTTAAGTGGCATGCTGTTACGATAAAATGTATTTTTGAAGCATGCTAAAAGTGGTGCATATTAATACGTACGATGGTAATGGTGGCGCTGGCCGGGCCTGTTTACGCCTGAACAAGGCATTGTTAGCTGAAAATATTGATTCGAAAGTAATAGTGCACTATAAGTTCGGCAAAAATCCGTTGATACTCACCTTCAATTCAACGGCTGTACAAAAGGCGTACACTGCGGCTACTATTGTACTAGAGCGTATTATAGCGAAACGGTTGCTAAAACCTTTAAAGCGTACACCCTTTTCATTTACCTGGTTTGGTCGCTCGGTTATTAACCACCCGGATGTTAAGGCGGCAGATGTGATACATTTACACTGGGTTAATCATAGCTTTTTAAACCCTAAGCACCTGGCCGAACTTGCAACGCTGGACAAACCCATTATCTGGACCTTCCATGACAGCAATGGCTTTACCGGCGGTTGCCATGTGCGTTATACCTGCGATCACTTTGTAAGGCAGTGTGGCTATTGCCCCCTGCTCAAAAAAGCAGACGCAGATGATGCCTCGCATAAAATATGGCAGCAAAAGCATGATGCGTATCAACAGTTAAAATTTAACGTTATAGCGCCGAGCAACTGGATGCTAAATTCGGTTTTGGTAAGTAGCCTGATGCAGGATAAGCCGGCTATACAAATACCTAATACGCTCGAAACCGATGTGTTTAAGCCGGCCGATAAAGTCTGGGCAAAAGAACAATTGGGCTTGCCAAAAGATAAATTCATTTTTTTAACGGGCTTTATGCCCTCGCGTAAGGATTTGCACAAAGGCACCAGTTATTTGCTGGAGAGCCTGGAGTTACTAAAAGAGAAATTGGGTGTATCTGCTGATAAAGTGGAGCTGGTTGTTTTTGGTAATCGGAATGCCAAGGATGTACCAGAATTTTCTTTTAAAACCAACTTTTTAGGTACCATAAATGATGATGCCAGGCTAGCTATGTGCTATGCAGCGGCAGATGCGTTTCTGATACCATCACTCGAGGATAATTTACCTTATACTGTTATGGAAAGCCTGGCCTGCGGCACGCCGGTTGTTGCATTTACCACGGGGGGAATACCCGACATGGTTGAGCATCAGCAAAGTGGTTACTTAGCCGAGTACCGCTCATCAAAGAGCTTTGCCGAAGGCATGGAGTGGATCTTAACTCATCCTGATAAAGCAAGTTTGCAAAAACAAGCGCGTAACGCAGTAATAGAAAGGTACTCTGAAAAAGTGATTGCACAAAAGCACCTGCAACTATACCAGCAGGTGGTCAACAAGCCGGAGGCGGGAGGGCAAAATGTTTAGGCCGAAGCTTAGCGTAATTACTGTAGTTTATAACAACGTTAGGGATATTGAACGTACGCTTCTTTCGGTTATTAATCAAACCTATGATAACCTTGAGTACATTGTGATAGACGGGCAATCGACCGATGGCACGCTTGATATTATACACCGGCATGAAGGCCGGATTACCAAATTAATAAGCGAAAAGGACCAGGGAATTTATGATGCCATGAATAAAGGTCTTGCGCTGGCCACGGGCGACTATGTGTTATTCATGAACTCCGGCGATGAGATTTACTCGAAAGAAACGGTAGCTAATGTGTTTGCCACCGCCGATAATGCCGACATCTACTACGGTGAAACCGAAATGATAGACAGCAATGGTAACAGTTTGGGCCGCCGCCGCCATGAGGCACCAGAGCAGTTTACCTGGCGCGATTTTAAATATGGCATGAGCATTAGTCATCAGGCCATTTACATTAAAAAGTCCTTAACCCAACCCTATAATTCGCAATATCAGCTTAGCGCCGATATTGATTGGATACTGCAAGCCGCTAAAAAAGCACGTCATATTGTAAACGTGCATGCCTATGTGGCTAAATACCTGGTGGGCGGTATGTCAAAAAAAAAGCACAGGCAAAGCCTTTTGGAACGTTTCTCCATTATGCGCAAGCATTATGGGTTGGTGCCAACGGCCATCAATCATGTAATTATTGCTTTTAAATTGGGTGGGTACTGGTTAAAGCACAGAAGAACGAATGATTAAACCGGCTTGCTGCTCATGAGCCACAGGCTCAATTAATTCTTCAAATACTTATCGCGCATTTGCATAATAAACCTTACCCCTCTTTGCCATAAATTACCTTTTCGTGTTTTCAGGAACTGTTTAATGGCTTGGTACGCCTGCACGTTTTCTTGTAGCGCATCCGGAAAATCGGTAACGGGCTGGCGTGAGATATTAACCTGGTAAATGTCCTCATTGTTGGAGTGCACGCCGGTACCATCATGACCTATATTTTGTATAAGTGATTGTGCGGGGTTTAGCGTTAAGCCATTTTTGAGGAAGATAGATGCATACCATCGTATAGCCCATGAGTTATTTTTACCGGCTTTAAATTGCTGCATTTGTTTCCAGAAATTCATGGTTCCCTCTATCGAAAACGCATTAATCTTCGACTTATCGAACTGCTGCATCAGCGTATCCACATTGGGTTCAAAGTGCTGCCAGGCACGTGCCCAGGTAGCCCAGCCCCAGCTGGTTGCCGCGCGGTAAAAAAAGGTTTGCGGCAAGTTAGGTGCTTTTAAATTATACATGTAAGCGCCTATGTGCATCACTTTTTCATCAGTAGAATAACGATCCAGCGCTTCGTTAAAATATTGTAATGTGTAGGGTGATGATAGCAGGTCATCTTCAAAAACTATTACCTTGCCGTAATCATTAACCAATTGCGTTACCCCGCTGATAATGGAATTAGCCAATCCAATATTCTCAGTCCGTTCTATCAGTTTAACTGATTTAAAACCTGTGATAGTTTTGGCCAGCTGCCTGATCTGTTCCACCTTTGGTTTATCGGCCTCTGTTTTTGGCCCGTCCGAAAAGATAAACAAGCGCGAATTCTCCGCCAGTTGGTTTTTTTGCAAATAGCTTAGTGTACGGCGCGTATGCTCGGGCCGGTTATATACAAACAGGGCTATAGGAGCCAGATTTTGCATTTAAGCGTCTGATTAAAATATTTCGGTTTGCTGATTGGTTTTACTGCAAAGCACCGTATAAGCATTAGCCAACTGTTCTTGCTTCCTTTTGCCCATTAAGTTACCCATAGCGTTCTTTACCGCATATTCGGCTTTAATTTTCAAGTCAGTTACAAAACTTTTAGGCTTTTTCAGATTTATATAAGCGTTAAATTGGGTAACCTCAGGCTCAATCATCGAAGTCAGATCCTTCATAATCTCAAAGCCCTCGGTACGCAACAAATACCTTAAGGAGGTGGGTGTATAAACGTTGATATGCCCGTAAGCCAAGAAGTGCTTAATGCGGTCATCAACGTTAGTTTTATAATCGCGCGGAACTTCAATTACGCACATTTTGGCTACGCGTTTCAGCTCCCTCAGCAGCAAACGCTCGTGTTCCACATGCTCCAGCACGTGTGATAGAATGATAAGGTCGACGCTATCATCAGGGTAAGGTAAATGGTAACCATCAAACACCTGCACCGATTTTAAACTTTGAATCTGGCGCGATTGGATATAAGACACACCGCTCTCTGAAATTTCGACAGCATGATATTCAGGTGCAAAGTTTTTTTCTGAAAGTATCTTGAGTATGCTGCCATCGCCTGCACCTACCTCCAGCACTTTGTTGAAAGTAAAGCCCTGGCAAACGTCAATAATATGCTGCGCTTTGTACTTAGCGCCCAGCATACGCCAGGCTTCGTCATGGGTCTTATAAAACTCGTCGTAAGCGGTCTTTACATTGCCGCTCAGTTTATCATCAGCCATAGGTTAAATACCTAAACAGTTGTCAACTTTATAAAATACAGTGGTGCTTTTGTAGTAAAATAATCCCGGCGATATACCACTAAACGGTATCTGCTTAAAGCCTTTATCAAGTAAGTGGTTGATACCATCACGGTATTCAGGCCGTTCTGAGTCATCCAAAACAATCACACCATGTTCTGAAAGCGCTTCAACAGCTTGTATGCAGCAGTTTACGCGGTCGCGGCCGTCTACAATAATAATATCAAATTCTTCGCCAAGCTTTACCGGCATACGGCAATAATCGCCGTCGCGCTGTAGTTCGCAATAAATCAGTTCGGCATTATCAGGCTTACCGGCGCTTATCTTGTCAAACCACTCCTTATCATGCTCAACCGATACCACTATGCCCGTACGCTGTGCATAAAAAGCGGTTGAGTTACCCGATCCAAACTCAAAAACGGCATGCTCAGGTTTCAGCCTGTCTTTTATAAAATCAATAAAAGAGTACGTAACCCAGGGGATAGGGTTACCATTGCCATCTACCGGCGCTTTTTTATCAAAGGCATTGAACCAGCCAATTGTATTCAGGTAACCTTTTTCATTGTAGGACAGCAAGGCCTTTAAGCGCTCGGGCTGCTTGAGTATGTTTATAAGGGCGGTAAATTTGCTCAACGTTTAGTAACTTTTTGAAAAAGTGAAATTAAGAATAAAGATTTTAACATCATTATGCCTTGCTTATTTACTTTAGGAATAGCCAAAATAAAGAACGCAGCGCTTGCATAAGCTATCAAGGTGGCTATGGCAGCCCCCATCATGCCCATTTTAGGTATGAGCAGTAAATTCAGCACAATGTTAACAATGGCGCCAAAACCGGTGCGGATAAAAGTAAGCTTGTTCAGGTTTTCGGCAATAAGATACTGCCCGCTGGCTGCTCCCAAAAACACAAACACGCCCGACCATATATGCACCGATAGCACCGGTGCAGCATACGCATACTCTGGCTTGTAAAGTTTATAAACAAGGGGCGATGCAAAGGTAATAACTAAAGCAGCCGGCACGCTCAGGTAAACCATCAGATCATAAAGGTTCTGTATTCGTTTTTTATACCGCTCGGGGTCATCCCGACGGGCATTCAGGATAGCCGGAAACAGCGACGACACTACGACGGCTGGCACAAAGTTCCAGGCTTCGCTTAGCTGAGCTACTGTAGCATAAGCGCCCGATTCTTTTACGCCAATAATATTTTGCAGCATCAGTTGGTCTATCTTCATATACAACGCCACCATAATGCCCGATATAATGAGGGGCCACGAGTAACTTAACAACTTTACTGCAAGCGGCTTATTAAACGACCAGTTAAATATGTTACGCTGCTTACGCTGATAAGTAAAAAAGTAACCTGCAGACAACAGCACCACATCGAGCAAGTAAGCGTATACAAAATATACCATAGGCGTCTTGAGGTAGATGAAGCTAATTTTGATAGCGGCCGACACTAGGTTACCCGCTACCTGCACCTGCATAATGTATTTAGACTGAACCTGCGACTGGAAATAACTATCAATTACATTAAATGCCTGGGCCACGCCAATAAACGACAGGATGAGCACATAATGATAAGGTGTAGCCCGGGCGGGATAAACTTGATAAGCCAGGAACATTAACGGTATACAGACAAAGCCTGAGATTACTTTAAGCCAGAACGAAGTACCCAAAATAGTATCGCGCTGTTCGGGGAACTGGTGTAGCTCCTTGATAATGAATTGATCGAGACCCAGGGTAGCAATGGCCGAAAAGAAGTAGATGTAAACTGTTCCGCCTGTTACAATACCGTTATTAGTAGGTTCCAGGTAATTGGCTATTTGGATGCTTACAATCATTTTTATGAGTAAGCTGCCAATACGGCCAATAAACAGCATCCCGGTATTCTTGAAATACTTTTCTAAAGCTTGCTGATCAAAACCTGGAATATTGGGAATACGCATATATTGTGTGCAAATGTATAAAATGTATACTTACAACCTGTGCATTAACTGCTTTAAGCCGCAATGCATACTTATTTTGTAAATAATTGCTTTAATTTGGAAGAGTACAATACTCCAATAATTCTATAAAAAAACATGATACCCGATCATCCAGATTTCAGACCGCTGCACTCCTACTCCCAGGATGGGGAAGATATGCTGCTCCGTCCGTTGCTTATGGAACATATTAAAGACTATGACACCTACAAGGGCTTTTTTGTGGATATAGGCGCGCATCACCCCTTTCGCTACTCTAACACCATGCACTTTTATGAACAGGGCTGGCGTGGTATAAATATTGAGCCCACTCCTGCTGCTATTGAGCTTTTTAACCAATACCGCGAGCATGACATTAATTTAAACGTAGGCATAGGCGCCGAACGTACCCGGCAAACCTTGTACTGCTTCAACGATTCGGCTTTTAACAGTTTTGACCAGGTAGGCTCACAAAGCCGCCACGCTGATACCAGTCCTTATCACATTGTTGAAACTGCCGAAGTGGAAATTTATCCTTTAGCGCAAGTACTTGAGGAGAACCTGCCGGCAGGCCAGGTAGTAATTGATTTTATGAGCGTAGATGTTGCAGGCCTTGATATAAGTGTGCTGCGATCTAATAACTGGGAAAAATACCGTCCTAGCTTTGTATTGGTTGAGGATGTGGACGTAAATTTTAGTCACCTGGATGCATCTGAAGCTTACAGCTTTTTAGCTGAACAAGGCTACCAAATGGTGAGCAAAACGCCGCGCACCTTAATATTTAAGCAAACACTAAGCCGGTAAACCAAAGGCATAAAAAAGCAAACCCCGGACTTAATGCCGGGGCTTGCTTATGGATATATAATAGATGCCTAAATCTAGTTAGGCAGACTGGAACTTCTTAGCGTTAATCTTTCTTTCGTTTTCGTTCAGATAGATTTTGCGCATACGAATGCTCTGAGGAGTTACCTCAATGTATTCATCAGCCTGTATGTATTCCATTGATTCTTCTAAAGAGAATTTGATAGCAGGTGCAATACGCACGTTGGTATCACTACCAGATGCGCGCATGTTGGTTAACTGCTTGCCTTTAGTTAAGTTAATAACCAGGTCATTATCACGAATATGCTCGCCCAAAATCTGGCCTTCATAAATATCAACACCCGGCTCTATGTGGAAACGACCACGATCCTGCAACTTATCTATAGCAAATGCAGTTGTTTTACCAGTATCCATTGATACCAATACACCATTCGCACGGCCAGGAATAGCTCCTTTCCAAGGCTCGTAAGCTTTAAAGCGGTGGGCCATAATAGCCTCGCCACCAGTAGCAGTTAATACGTTGTTACGTAAACCAATAATACCACGGGCCGGAATTTCAAATTCTAAGTGCTGTAAATCGCCTTTAGGCTCCATAACCAAAAGATCGCCTTTACGCTGTGTTACCAGCTCTATTACCTTACCGGCAACATCACCAGGTACGTCAACTGTAAGTACCTCAATTGGCTCACATTTAACACCGTCAATCTCTTTAATAATAACCTGTGGCTGGCCAACCTGTAACTCATAACCTTCGCGGCGCATGGTTTCGATCAGTACTGATAAGTGAAGAATACCACGACCATAAACCAGGTATGAATCCGGAGACTCAGTTTCCACAATTTTAAGGGCCAGGTTTTTCTCCATCTCTTTGTACAAACGATCGCGCAGGTGACGTGAGGTTACAAACTTGCCTTCTTTACCAAAAAACGGTGAAGTATTAATGGTGAAGAGCATGTTCATGGTAGGCTCATCGATATGGATAACTTCCAGTTGTTCTGGTTTCTCAAAATCGGCAATGGTATCGCCAATGTCGAAACCTTCAATACCAACAACCGCACATATATCGCCCGACTTTACTTCGGTTACTTTAACTTTACCTAGACCTTCAAAAGTGTAAAGCTCCTTAATTCTTGATTTTTGAATAGTGCCATCGCGTTTCACCAAAGATACCGGCTGGTTTTCTTTAATTACGCCACGAGCCACACGACCAACAGCAATACGGCCCACGAAAGATGAATAATCTAACGAAGTGATTTGCATTTGTAAAGTACCCTCGCTGATAGGGGCCGGTGGAATGTTAGCCAGGATAGCATCCATTAAAGGGAAGATATCATCGGTTTTAACTTTATAGTCGGTGCTCATCCAACCTTGTTTTGATGAACCGTAGATAACCGGAAAATCCAGTTGCTCTTCGGTAGCATCCAAGTTAAAGAACAACTCAAAAATTTGTTCATAAACCTCTTCCGGACGGCAGTTTTCTTTATCTACTTTGTTTACAACCACAATTGGTTTTAAGCCTAAAGCCAAAGCCTTTTGGGTTACGAAACGAGTTTGTGGCATGGCGCCTTCAAAAGCATCACACAACAATAAAACGCCATCGGCCATTTTTAACACACGCTCAACCTCACCGCCAAAGTCGGCGTGACCAGGAGTATCAATAATGTTGATCTTTACGTCTTTATACCGTACCGATACGTTTTTAGAAACGATGGTAATGCCCCGCTCGCGTTCCAGATCGTTATTGTCCAGAATCAGCTCGCCGGTCTCCTGGTTATCACGGAAGATGGCGCAGCTATGAAGGATTTTATCAACCAAAGTAGTTTTACCGTGGTCAACGTGTGCTATAATAGCAATATTACGAATTTGATTTTGCATGAAATATGCCTCTTGAATTTTGCGCAAAGATACGTTTAATTTATGGCAATTAAAAGCATTCTCAGCTTTTTACAATACTTTGAATATTAGCTATAAATGAGCATGTTAAAGTATCATTATCATATAATAAACAGTTGTAAACTTACCCGCTAAATGCCCAGCACAAAAACTTAGGCATTGCCTTAGCCCAGGTAGCTGCATTGTGTTCGCCGCCCACCATTTCGAGGTATTGAATATCGCTGGGGCGCATGTACCCCTTAGCCTCCAATTCTTTTACGAAATCTATAGTATCGTCAATCGAGTCAATAATGCCGTTTTTGTTGCGGTCGGCTGTTTCATCAAGCGTACCGGTCTGTAACCAAAATTTAAGCTCAGGCTTATTTGCTGATTCGCGGACCATTTGATGCGCTATGCGGTCCATATCGGTATAACCGTCAGCCAGATCCTTACTGCGCCACCAGAACGAGCCGGAGAATACGCCCACTTTATTAAAAACATCTGCACGGTTCCAGGCAATATCAAATGCAGATAACCCGCCAAGCGAAAAACCCGCATAAGCCGTTGTTTTAAACGCCTGCAGGCCAGTTTCCAGGTAAATAGCCGGCAAAAGCTCTTCCACAATAAACCGGGCATATAAACCCGCTTTTGAGCCTCGCATTTTAAAATCAGGCTGGTCTGCCACACCATATTCTTGAATGCGCTCTTCGCCGGCATGTATGGCTACTACCAGTAAGGGATCAATGCCACTGCGTTCGTATTGAAATTCAAGGATTTCTTTCAGCTTTAAATTCCCAGCATCCTGTCCGTCATTCAACAAGAGCAGGCTTTGCGGCGCAATATCATCAGTTGAGTAAAGGGTGCATTTCACTTCGCGGTTAAGCAAAGCCGAGGCTATATGGAGGCTGGTTTCGGTAACGGTCATGGTTTCGGGCCAGGCAGTATACATATTCAATTAATTAATGGGGTTACAAAAGTACGTGCTTTTAACACTTATACACAATTATTACGCTTATTGTTGCCCAAATCAAACAATCGGCCTATCTTACAACTTAAATAATTATAGCTTAACTAAAATTGACTGAACAATATCACCGCTGGTACTCACAAACCCTTAATCAGGACATGGAAATGCTGGTGTTTGGCACCCGTGGCTATCCGGTTATCCTGTTTCCAACCTCAATGGGCCGCTATTATCAGAACAAAGATTATGGCCTGATTGACAGCGCACGCTGGTTTATAGACAATGGCCTGGTGAAAATTTACTGCCCCGACGCTATAGACCTGCAAAGCTGGTACAATAAGGGCATTCATCCGGCCGACCGCGCCCGCAACCATGCCCGGTACGACCAGATGTTACACAACGAAGTAGTGCCCTGGGCTATGCACGAAACCGGTATAGGCAAGGTGTGCGTAGCGGGTTGCAGCTTTGGTGGCTACCACGCAGCCAATTATGCCTTTAAACACCCTGAACGAGTTGACCACATGTTTAGCATGGGTGGTGCTTTCGACATCAGGATGTTTACCGATGGGTATTATGACGATAACATCTTTTACAATAATCCGGTAGATTACCTGCCAGGCAGTAACCATCAAGACCTATGGCGTATGAACATTATTCTGGGTACGTCAGACCGTGATATCTGCAAAGAGTATAACTACCAGCTTTCAAATATTCTAAATCAAAAACACATTAATCACTGGCTGGATGTAAGACCATTTGCCGAGCACGACTGGCCCATCTGGAAAGAAATGTTTCCGCATTATTTATCAACCATAAGTTAATAGCGATACTAGAATAAGAGCCAGCGTCAAGATTTAAAACAGGTTTAAAAAACAGAAAGCTTACAGCATAAAACCTACAACTAAATATTAACAACAACTAAACACAACCTACACTTATGAAAAAAATAGGCATTTTATTTGGACAGGAGAACACCTTTCCACAGGCTTTTGTAGATCGCATAAATGAAAAAGGCATAAAAGATATCAGCGCCGAGTTTGTGCGCATTGATAAGGTAATGCAAGGCGAGCCGCTTGATTATGCGGTAATAATTGACCGCATATCGCAAGATGTGCCGTTTTACCGGGCGGCGCTTAAAAATGCGGCTATATCAGGCACTGCC
Organism: Mucilaginibacter sp. PAMB04168; assembly: GCF_039634365.2. Taxonomy (NCBI): domain Bacteria; kingdom Pseudomonadati; phylum Bacteroidota; class Sphingobacteriia; order Sphingobacteriales; family Sphingobacteriaceae; genus Mucilaginibacter; species Mucilaginibacter sp. PAMB04168. Next base: position 1,035,832 of record NZ_CP155079.2, on the reverse strand, counting down.
GTTATCAATAACCCGTTCTGGTGGAGCGCTGATGAAAAGTTTTTTAATAATGCACTGGCGGTAAAGCTGGGCATTCCTGTTCCTAAAACCGTATTACTCCCTTCGCGCGATCATCCTAAAGGAACTAATGATCAATCCTTCCGTAACCTGGCCTACCCGTTAGACTGGGATGCCATATTTAACTATGTAGGCTTCCCGGCATACATGAAACCGTTTGACGGTGGCGGCTGGCGCGATGTTTACAAGATTAGTGACAAAGAAGACCTATGGACTAAGTTTGAAGGTACCGGCGAACTGGTGATGCTGTTACAGGAAGAGATTATTTTTGATGATTATTTCCGTTGCTACTGCATTGGCGGTAAGCACGTACGTATTATGCAATATGAGCCACGCAACCCGCATCACCTGCGTTATGAGCATGGCAAAGCCCCGGCTGATAAAAAACTGCTGGCCACTATTGAAGAGTACGTGCTAAAACTAAATCAATATTTAGGCTACGATTTTAATACCGTGGAGTTTGCCGTACGCGATGGCATCCCCTACGCTATTGATTTTTGCAACCCGGCGCCAGATGCCGACGTGAACAGTGTAGGCCAGGAAAACTTTGACTGGGTGGTTGAAACGGCTGCCACTTATGCTATTGAGCGTGCACAACAACAGAAAAACGGTGTAGACAATTTAACTTGGGGCCAATATTTAAAAGGAGCCGTGAACCAAACACCTTTAGTAGCGGCTTCAGCAACAAAAACTAAAACAGCAAAAGCGGCAGCCGCAGCCCCGGCAGCGCCAAGTTTAGGCACTATTGACCATGCTATAACTGATGAAGGCGCAATAACCGAAGCGGCTAAACCTAAAAAAGCCAAAGCTGCTGCCGCGCCTAAAGCAGCTGTACAAACTGCAAAGCCGGCTGCACCTGCCAAGGAAGCAGCAACTAAGGTAAAAGCAATTAAGGAACCGGTTACAAAGGCAGAGCCTGTAAAGGAAAAGGGCAAAAAGGCCAAGAAAAAAGATTAAATGGATACTGCATTAACCGACGGTGATAAAAAGTTAATAAGTGACGTAGAGCAATATGGGTTCCATATTGTTCACGTCCTTGCTGATAACGGCCTGCCTGGCTTTGGCTTTTCTGTCGGTTTGTTTCACAACTTTAAACACCCGGAGATCATCATTATAGGCCTGCAGCAAGAATTAATTCATTCGCTCATTAACGATATGGGAGAAGCCATTAAAAGTGGAAAAGTTTTTGATGCGTACTCCTATTCGCCGGATATACTGGAAGGCTTTGAGTGCTATTTTATCCCTATTGATCAATGTAATTACCGAGACTATTTAGGTTATGCACACTGGTTTTATAAAAACGATGAGTTTCCGGTGTTACAGTGTATTTATCCAACAGTAAAGGGCATTTACCCTTGGCAAAGTGATTGGCCTCAGAGAATAAAGCATATACAACCCATATTAGGACCACTAAATTTTTAAGCTATGAATGAGTTTACCATTGGGGTTGAGGAAGAGTTTATGGTGATAGACCCGGTTAGTCGGGAACTAAAATCGCATGAACAAAAGATTGTAGACGGTGCCCAGCGCATTCACGAAGACCAGGTAAAGGCAGAAATGCACCAGGCTGTAGTGGAAGTAGGCACGCATATTTGCCGCAACACCGAGGAGGCACGTAAAGAGGTGAGCAAACTACGTCTTACGGTGGCCCAACTGGCAGGTGATATGGGTTTGCGTATAGGTGCGGCCGGCACGCATCCTTTTTCGCACTGGGCGGGCCAGCTTATTACTGAACATCCAAGATATAACGAAATTGTAGACGAACTGCAGGATGCCGCCCGCTCGAACCTTATTTTTGGTTTACATGTGCATGTGGGCATCCAATCGCGGGAGATGGCCATACATATTGCCAACCAGGTACGCTACTTTTTGCCACACGTTTTCGCCATGAGCGCCAATTCACCCTTTTGGGAAGGGCGTAATACCGGTTATAAATCATACCGTACCAAGGTGTTTGATAAGTTTCCGCGTACCGGCATACCCGACGCTTTTAGCAGTATTGAGGAGTACGACAATTACATTAAGCTGCTGGTAAAAACCAACTGCATTGATAACGCCAAAAAGATCTGGTGGGATATCCGGGTACATCCATTCTATGAAACTATTGAGTTCAGGATATGTGATTGTCCTATGCTGGTTGATGAGACAATTGCCTTTACCGCAATTTTTCAGGCATTGTGTGCCAAGCTGTACAAGCTGCGGTTGCAAAACATGAAGTTTATCACCTATCCTCGTGCCCTCATTAATGAAAATAAATGGCGCGCCGCACGTTATGGCATTGATGGCAAACTGATAGATTTTGGCAAGCAACAAGAAGTAAACACCCGTGCACTGATACTGGAACTGTTAGATTTTGTGGATGATGTAGTGGATGATTTAGGATGCCGCGATGATTTGCAATACATACACCAGATACTGGAACACGGTACCGGAGCCGACCGCCAGTTGGCTGTTTATCAGCAAAAAGGTAACTTTGTAGACGTGGTAGATTATATTACCTCGCAAACATTAAAAGGGATTTGAGCAACGTGATGACAGATACAACATCCATAAAAGTAGCTATACTCGATTTATATGCAGGTCACCCTAACCAGGGCATGCGCTGTTTTCAGGATATATTAGTACGGTATAAGACCGACGGTCAGTTAAACCTGAGCTACCAGGTATTTGACGTCCGCGGAGCTAATGAGGTACCTGGTACCGAGTTTGATATCTATATATCAAGCGGCGGTCCGGGTAGCCCTATTGATAGCGAAGGGTCTGACTGGGAAAACAACTATTTTAAATTGATTGATGCTATTGACAAGCACAATCAAACTACCGATGGAGCCAAAAAGCATGTGCTTTTCGTTTGTCACTCGTTCCAGTTAATGTGCCGCCGCTGGCAACTGGGCGAGGTGAATTTGCGCCATTCACCATCATTTGGCGCATTACCAGTGCATTTAACACCCAGCGGACATAGCGAAGCTATTTTCGAAGACCTGAGCGACCCATTCTATGCAGTTGATTCCCGCTCATGGCAGGTAATTAACCCTGATGAAAACCGTTTTAAAGAGACTGGAGCAACGCTCATTGCTATTGAAAAAGAACGGCCTTATGTAGAATATCCGCGTGCTATGATGGCTATACGTTTCAACGAATACTTTGTAGGCACGCAATTTCACCCCGAGGCTGATGCCATAGGCATGAAAGAGTATTTAATTACCGACGAGAAAAAGAAAGAGGTAATAGATGAACACGGCGAAACCAAGTATCATGAGATGATTGAACGCCTGGAAGACCCGGACAAGATCATGCACACGCAAAATACCATTATACCTAACTTTTTACATGAGGCCATACTGAGTTTGCAGGAAGCATAGGCGGATAAGGAGTATGATTCACAAATGTAAGTCTGAACTTGCTTGAAAACTTTAAGTGCTAAGTCGTCGAACTACTTTTAAAAAACATCTCTATGGAAAAATCCGCCCGCAGCAAATTCAACGCTAACTTCAGCACCGAAAAATATCAGCAGTTTTTACAGCTGCTCAATAAAGACCTGCCTGCTGATGTGGCATTCCGCGTGGCAGAAACGCCTATCTTTTTAACGACCGAATTTAAAGAGAAGCTGCTAGCCGCTGGTAACAATATCCTGCAAACTATATTGCAACCAGGTTTTAAAGAACTAACCGAGCGTGCAATTCCGCAAAAATGGAAAGTAGCTAATGAGAATGATCATCCTCATTTCATTGCCTTAGATTTTGGCGTTTGTAAAGATGAAGCCGGCAACATCGTACCTAAGCTTATAGAATTGCAAGGCTTTCCATCTCTATACGGTTTCCAGGTTAAGCTGGGTGATACTTACAGCCAGGCTTATGATATTGCCGATGACTGGACAATCTACTTCAACAACCTGGGTAAACAGGATTATACAGACTTATTGAGAGAAACCATATTGGGGCCCTACCAGCCTCACGAAGTTGTATTGATGGATGTGAATGCTCTCGAACAAAAAACATCGGTCGACTTTTATATTACGCAGCAATACCTGGGCATTCCCATCGTATCGTTAGGCGATATAAAGCAAAAAGGCAATCAGTTATTTTATGAGGCCAACGGTGAAGATAAATTAATTAAGCGCATATACAATCGCCTTATATTTGACGAGATTGAAACAGAAGGTACGCCTTTTGATGGGTATGTTGATTTGCGACAAACGCTCGATGTGGAATGGGTAACCCACCCTAACTGGTTCTATCGCATTAGTAAGTTTACCATGCCCTACTTAAAAGGAGATGCGATACCTAAAACGTTCTTTTTGCATGAGTTAGCGGCCATACCCGCCGATTTGGAAAACTATGTTCTTAAACCCTTATTCTCCTTTGCCGGCCAGGGCGTAATTATTGATGTTACCGCTACGGACGTTGAAAGCATTAAGGACCCGGAGAACTGGATATTGCAAGAAAAAGTACACTATAAACCTGTGGTTGAAGCGCCCGACGGTGGCGTAAAGGCCGAGATTCGGCTGCTATACCTTTGGCCAGACGGTGATGATGAACCAACTCTGGCTATAAACCTTGCACGCTTAAGCCGTGGCAAAATGATTGGTGTACGCTACAATAAAGATTTCGACTGGGTGGGCGGTACTACTGCTTTCTTTCCTAAATAAGCATTACTTATTAGGTGCGGCTAATACTATTGCATTGGTTTTTACGTGTATATGATATAACAATCTGTATTTTTGCACTATGAGTTTTCAAACCATCATCATTATATTACTTTTTGCGGCCGCTGTGGTTTATGTGGGCCGTATGGTATATAAAAGTCTTTATACTAAAAAAGGCTGTGGTTCAAACTGTAAATGCGGGGTCGATTTTTCGAACGTTAATCCCGACAAACTGGGTTCTTAAACGCTAAAGCTCCTTTTAACAAGTTTATTCATTAAAACCGTTAGTTTTGTTCTGCGAAACGTACTAACTGCTGATGGCTCATAAACAAATTTTTCAAGCTGATAATCCTAAACGTTGGAATAGCTTTAAATGGCTTAGCCGAGTGCTGCTGTTTATTTTAGTAAGCGGCGTAGTAGGCGCTGCAATTACTGTTACGTCAAAGCAGTATCCCGAGCTTCCCAACCTTACGCCAACACCTAAAAAGCTAACCAAAGCCGAGTTAAACAAGCTCAAGCGATCAACCGAATACCGCGATTTTACGGTTCAGAAAGCTCAGATACAGGAGATCAGGCGGGCATTACACTTGCATCAGCTTAAACATCCAAATAACGCTTTCCGGATTAACGTAGGCTTTTATCACGCCTGGGAACCACAGGCCTATACCTCGCTGGTTGATAACATAGGCAAACTGGACATGGTAGTGAGCGAAGGCTTTGCCATTACTCCTGGTGAAGACACCATTACCGTGCGTATGGACACCGGCCTGGTAAACCTGAATAAACGCCATCATAAACCCGTTGTCATAACACTTACCAATTATATTAATTACAACAATGTAAGCGGCGGTTTCGATAGTAAGGACGTTAACCGCATAGTTGGCAACCCTAAGCTGCGTACAGCATTCATTAACAACATTGCCGAAAGCTTAACCAAATACAAGCTTAAAGGCCTTAACTTGAGCTTTGACGACATAAAAGATCGTAACCGGCCGGCATACCGTGCATTTCAGCAGGAGCTTTACAGCACATTGCACACCCAGGGCTTTCTGTTAACCCAAAATGTGGTGCCCGAAGATGACGAGTTTGACTTGAAGTTTTTACAAAAAGTGAACGATTACCTTTTTGTAATGGCTATTGACCAGCATAACGATGCCAGTAACGCAGGCGATATTTCGCACCAGCATTGGGTGGAGCAAATACTGGATAAAGTATGTGAGCAGGTACCCAGCGAGAAGGTTATTTTGACGGTGGCAGGCGGCGGTTTTGACTGGGCCGAACATAATTACGGCACCTCAGTAGGCTACCAGGAGGCTGTAAGTACCGCTCAGGAACACAACAGCAAAATTAATTACAACCCCGAGTCTGCCAACTTGAACTTTTCTTACCGTGGGTCAGACTCTTTGATGCACACCGTATACTTTGCCGATGCTGCCACCAATTTCAACATCATCCGCATGGCCGATGATTGGGCTACCGGCGGCGTGGCCTTATGGCGGCTCGGAACTGAAGACCCGCGCTTGTGGTCATTTTTCCAAAAGAACTTATCTACCGATTCTTTACGCAAAACGGGTATCGATATAAAAAAACTCACCAAAGTAGGCTTAAATAAAAAGGTTGATTACACCGGCGAGGGTGAGGTGCTATACCTTATATCTGAACCTAAAACGGGCAAAATTGATGTAAAGTTCGATCCTAAAACTTTCACCATCACCAACCAGACTTATATAGAGCTGCCTACCAAATATGTGATCAGGCGGTATGGCTATGCGCCAAAAAAGGTGGTTCTTACGTTTGATGATGGTCCGGATCCTACCTATACACCGCAAATACTGGACATACTAAAGAAAGAAAAAGTACCGGCTTCGTTTTTTGTGGTGGGTGCTATGGTTGAAAAAAACATGCCTCTGCTGCGTCGCATTTACAATGAAGGCTATGAGATTGGCAACCACACCTTCTTTCACCCCGATATCTCCAAAATCCCTCTCCAACGCGTAAGTCTGGAGTTAAATGCCACCCGCAAGCTTATTGAATCCATAACCGGGCACAGTACCGTGCTTTTCAGGGCGCCGTTTAATGCTGATGCCGAGCCGCAAACACTTGACGAGATCATTCCGGTGGCGCAAAGCAAAAAAGAGAATTACATTAACATAGGCGAGTTTATTGATCCGCACGACTGGGAACCCGGCGTAACAGCCGACAGTATTGTAGCCCGTACCATTAAACAATCTGGAAACGGCTCCATGATATTGCTACACGATGCCGGCGGCGATTCGCGCGAGGAAACGGTTAAGGCATTGCCGCGCATTATCCAATACTTTAAAAGCAAGGGTTATGAGTTTACCACCATTGCCGATGTATTAAACAAGAGCAAGGATGAACTGATGCCGCCTGTAACGGACGATGCCAACAGCGGCATCACCGGCGGATTGTATGATCTGTTTAACTCGGGCTTATTTTATGGCAACTGGTTTTTACTGTACCTGTTCCTTACCGCTATATTTTTAGCGGTAGGCCGAATTATACTTATAGGCATATTGGCCGTTAGGCAGTTTGCCCTGAATAAAAAAGCGCCTGATCATGATGTGGATGTAAGCGCCCTGCCGCCGGTAAGTATTATTGTGCCTGCTTACAATGAGGAGGTAACAGCGGTTAAAACTATACAAAGCCTGATGCAGCTGGAGTATCCGAAAATGGAAATACTTTTTGTGGACGATGGCTCTAAAGACCGGACGTTTGAAGTGGTGAGCACCGCCTATCAAAATCATGATATGGTTAAGATACTAACCAAACCTAACGGCGGCAAAGCATCGGCCCTGAACTTTGGTATTGCTCAGGCAAAGTATAATTATGTAGTGTGTATTGATGCTGATACTTTACTGAAGAACGACGCCATTATACACCTGATGGCTTACTTTACCGATGAGGAGATTGGCGCAGTAGCCGGTACGGTTAAAGTGGGTAACGAGACCAACCTTATTACACGCTGGCAGTCTATTGAATATATTACGGCGCAAAATATGGACCGCCGTGCTTTTGATTTACTCAACAGCATTACGGTGGTACCGGGAGCCATTGGGGCATTCCGGAAAGAGGCTATTTTTGAAGCAGGCGGCTTTACTACCGATACTTTGGCCGAAGATTGCGATTTAACAATGCGCATACTCAAGCTGGGCTATGTTATTCGTAATGCTGGTGAGGCTATTGCTTATACCGAAGCGCCCGAAACAGTGCACATGCTGATGAAACAACGTTTTAGATGGAGTTATGGCGTGATGCAAAGCTTCTGGAAAAACCGCGATGCCTTATTTAACCGCAAGTACAAATTTTTTGGCATGGTGGGTATGCCTAACATCCTTATTTTTCAGATCATACTGCCATTGTTCTCACCACTGGCCGATTTAATGATGATTGGCGGCTTTTTCAGCGACCATCCCGAAAAGATTTTTGCGTTCTACCTGGCGTTTATCGTTATCGATCTTTTAGTAGCGGTTATTGCTTTCCGTATGGAAAAAGAGAGTTACCGCAAATTAATCTACATTATTCCGCAGCGCTTTGCCTGGCGGCAATTGATGTACTACATCTTGTTCAAGTCTCTACGCCACGCCCTCAAAGGCCAGCACAGCGGCTGGGGTAATTTGAAAAGAACGGGCAATGTAAAGGTGTAAAGTAGAAAGTAAAGGGTATCGAATGAGGAGTAAGATTATTGTATTAATTACCTATAAGCAGTCAAATGCATGAGTTTCACATGCAAGTTCAATAAGACGTATTGTTTAAAGATCGATCAATCAAGTGCTTTCATCTTTAATCAACTTAAAGAAAAAATCGAAGCAAGCAAACTAAAGAGTTGGATAAATTTCGACTTGATAGACTATAAGCTCTTTAACATTGAGAACACATCAATAATTATCAATCGTTCTGCAGGCAAGATAAGCGCACTTAATGGCATAGGTTTGATAATAATTTCTATTGAAAATAGGGATAAAACAAACGTTGCTTGTATAGAATTGCAGCCCTATGGCGAAGCGCTAAATGTGATACTCGGTTTTCAATTAACCTTAGCTATTTTATGTTCAATTGTAGCTGCTAGTTGCGCTCCTTCTAAATATATTTAATTATCACACCCGTTGTTGCGCTACTAGTAGGATTTGTTAGCTACTTAAACATTCTGTTTTGCAGATACCGATTGGAATGGTATGCCGAAGATGCATTGTTAGATTTAGATGTAAAAATCAATGCGGTTCATGCACCATAACAAAACGAGCCCACCACCTAGCTCGTTATGTGAACCAATAATCAAGGATCGCAACAAGACGGTCCATATTCTTTACTCAGTGCAAAGCTACTTTTCTATCAAACAAACCGCATAGGCTACTACACCTTCTCCGCGGCCTATGAAACCCATTTGCTCATTAGTGGTAGCTTTAATGGAGATATCATCTTCGCTGATGCCTGCCGCCTGGGCAATGTTTGCTTTCATGGCGGGTATGTGCGGGTTTATTTTAGGCGCTTCGAGGCATATCATGGCATCGATATTACCTACGTTCCAGCCCTTCTCTTGCAAGAGTTTTATAACATGTTGTAGTAAAATAAGGCTGCTTATGCCCCGCCAGCGTTCATCTTTATTACTAAAGTGATACCCGATATCGCGCAGGTTGGCTGCGCCCAGTAAAGCATCACAAATGGCGTGCACCATAACGTCAGCATCAGAATGCCCAAAAGCACCCGAATGGTGCGGCAGGGTAACTCCACCCATCACAAAGGGATGGTCTTCTTTCATCTGGTGTACATCAAAACCAAAGCCTATACGTATCTTACTCATAAGTATTATTTACCGCCAAAGGTAGCACTTAGTGTAAAACGGAGGGTATTAGCCAACGGACTTTTTTGCTGTGTAGCCAGCAGGTATGCTAAGTCGAGGTTAAAAATGTTGTATTTGAAACCGGCGCCCAGCGTAGCATACTGACGATCGCCTTTAGATGGATTCTCGTAAAAATAGCCCGCCCTGAAAAATATTTGCTTATTGTAGCCATATTCAGCACCTGCAGCATAGCTTATCTCTTTCAGTTCTTCGCCAAAACCGCCCGGCGCATCGGCAAACGAGCCAAATATGCCTGCAGGGATGGAGCGGTCGTCGTCATAGCCTTGTATCACATTGCCTTTATTATCGCGTATGGGTGGTGTAGGCACCATTAGCTTATTAATATCAAGCGTAAGTGTAAAGTGACTGTTGTTCTCTAAAAACCAGGTATCGGCCACGCCCAACCTTAAATTGGCGGGCAGAAAATAGCTTTGCCCATTTGTAGAAAAACTCATTTTAGTGCCGAGGTTGGAAGCTGTTGCACCGAATGATAATTGTGCCTGCTTACCAAACTGAATGGTTTGCTTGGTGTAATAAGCCGAAACATCAGCAGCTACCGCATTCCCCGCCTTGGTTTGCTGTCCGTTAACAACCGCGCCGTTGGTTAGCCCCGAATGGATGTACCTGGCAGTTAAAGCTAATGAAAAATTTTGCCCAAACTTGCGTGCAAACGAACCATCTATAGAAAACTCATTTGGGCTGTAAGTTCCCTGATCGGTTTGGCCGGCATCTATAAGTTGTATGCTGCCTAAATTAAAGTAGCGTAATGAAAGGCCGATTGCATTACGGTCGTCCAGTTTGCGGGCATAACTCAGGTAAGCTAAATTAACGTCAGATACGAGTCTGCGTAACCATGGACTATAAGAAAGCGCAACATTATCCCGGCCTTCAATAAAGGCCAGTTTTGAGGGGTTCCAGTAGTTGGCATTAACATCGGGAGATAAAGCTACGCCGGCATCTCCCATGGCACCAGAGCGCGAATCTGGCGCTATGGTTAAAAAAGGAACAGCTGTGATGAGTCCATTTGTACTGCTGCCATTTGTTGTTGTGCTGTTATTTACCGTTCCCTGTGCCATTACAGCCGCGGGCACTATGCAACAGGACAGTAATAAAGTGTAAAACTTTAAAAATTTCATTACTACAAATAAGCTGTTAATTTTTCTAAAAAACTACGATTTATACTCTACCATGGTATAAAAGTTTTAATTTAGCACACCGCCACTTTTTTCATATTAAGTGTAACTTATAGAACTTGTTAGCCGTTAAACAGGCTAAACTACAACTTAACGTTATCGGCAGTTTTTCGAATTAAATTACTGTTTAAAGAAATTTTGTATTTTTATATTCAAATTTTTAAATATGATTAAGCATTTTACTAAATCTGCTTTACTATTGGGATGTGTGGGATTGTTATTAGGCAGTTGCAGTAAACCAATGCGTTCGCAAAAAACCGGCGTTGTTTACAATAACAAAGACAATGGCGGTTACATGCGTTTCCAACAAACGCATCCGGCTCCCGGACCAGGGCTGATAGCTATTGAAGGCGGTACGTTCGTATTAGGTGGCAGCGCCGATCAGGATGTAACTTTCGATTACAATAACACACGTCGTCGTGTAACTATCGCTTCGTTTTATATGGACGAAAGCGAAGTATCTAACCAAGACTGGCTGGATTATCTTCATTACATTAGCATTACCTACTCTGGTGACAGAGAGCTATATTATAATGCGGTACCTGATACGCTGGTATGGCGCAGACCTTTGTCATATAACGAACCTTACGTAGATAATTACCTGAGGCACCCGGCTTTTCAGGACTACCCGGTTGTGGGCGTTACCTGGGAGCAAGCTCAAGAGTATTGTGTTTTCCGGACTAACCAGATAAACGAAAACATTTTACGCGAGACTGGTCGCTTAGCATCATGGAAAGATGCCGCTACAGGCGGCAAAGGCGACCAGCCATTTGATACAGACATTTACCTGAACAACCAATACAATGGCAAAGACGGTAAAAATGCCATGAAAAACCTTAACCCGAGTGCTAAAGCTGGTGGTACTGGCAAAGCTACCCGACCTGTACGTATGGAAGATGGTATTTTGAAACCAGCTTACCGTTTACCTACAGAAGCGGAATGGGAATATGCTGCATTGGGTTTAGCTGGCAACACTGAGTTTGAAAACATTGAAGACGGCAAAATATATCCGTGGAATGGCATGGGTGTACGCTCGGCAAAAAAACGCACCCGTGGTATGATTATGGCTAACTTTAAACGTGGCGAGGGTGACAACATGGGTGTAGGCGGTTCCTTGAATGATAAAGCCGACATTACTGCTCCGGTACGTTCTTATCAGCCTAATGATTTTGGTTTGTATAACATGGCCGGTAATGTTAACGAATGGACTAACGATACTTACCGCCAAATGACGTTTGAGGACGTTGAAGATTTTAACCCGTTCCGTGGTAACGAGTATACTAACAAACGCCTTGCCGATGCCGAAAAAGGTATTTATGCAAAAGACAAATATGGCCGCGTAATTAAGGATGCTGCTAAATCGAACAAAAAACTACCTTGGAACGAGTTTATTGCTCAGCAACAAGGACAAAAACCAGCAACTACTGTTGGCACACCAAGCGGTGTACCTGTTGGCGCTGCTACCGCTTCAATAGCCGGCAAGCCATTTAAAGCAGATCAACGCGGCTTTGCCGACTCAACTGATAACAGTTTGTATGGTGTAACTACTTTGGTGAACGATCACTCTAAGGTTTACAAAGGTGGTTCATGGAATGACCGCGCTATGTGGTTAAACCCAGCTACCCGCCGCTTTATGGACCAAGGCGATGCCAGCGCCGAAGTTGGTTTCCGCTGCGCCATGAGCATGGTTGGCGCTCCAGAAATTAACCCTAATGGTAAAACACACTTCAGTGTTAAAAAACCTAAAAACTATAATCCAAAGAAATAAGGATGTAATAAAATGAAAAAGCCCGTTGCCAAAAGCAACGGGCTTTTTTTGTGGGTGAAAAACAAAGTTGACTTAAATGTTTCTTTCATACACCAACTCGCTCCAAATAAAATGCTATAAATTAGTACCTAAGCAAGCTCTTCAACCCCCTTTTACGCTATACCAACTTGCAATATGCAAGCATCTGCCGCTGCACCACTTTGGTGTCCTTAATAGCATCGTATTGTTAGGCAATGTTAGATGGGTTATTGCGATGAATAATACTTGTAAGAGCGCTCAAACAACAAAAGCGGGATGCTACGTAATAACATCCCGCTTTTGCCATTCATATAAGTGTGTATTTACTTATTTACTGTAGTGTGGCTAAATAGAATCCTAAAATCGTTTCCACTATCATTATACAACTGTAGCGAAACATCTGTGCTATCCCAGGGCACATCAACCATAGCTTTAGCAAACGGGCCAAAGGCATTGGTATTTGCATTAAACCCTTTAAATTCTGCAGCTTTTAATGTTATGTTACCATACTGTATAACCGTCGGGCTATTATCTATAGTCTTGTAAACATAGCGCTCAATGTATATATTCTTATAATTTATTAAGGTTTGAGGCAAGAACAGCTCATAATAAGGATCGGAAGGCAGTACAGCTACTGCAAATTTAACACCGTAATTCTGGCTTATAAAAAACAGGTTGGGCTTCCATGTATCGGCAAGCTTACCGGTTGGCGCAACCAGGCTGGTGCTTACTGCTGTATTCAAGTTAGTTTCATAACGGTACATGCGGGCAGGGTCTGTTGCCGATGTTGGTGCCATGTAAACCTTAAAGTTAGTTTGCCAGGTACCGGCGTAAACACCGTTTAAAGGCAAAATATAAAAGGTACCGCCTTTGGTAGCCTTTTTACGTATAATAGTGGTGCCGTTTGTAAATACAGCTACAACCGAATCGGTTGTATTAATATCAAGGCTGGTTTTAGGGAATGCAATGGTAACCTGGTTAGAATTTTCGGTGCTGCCACCTGTGCCGGGTTTAGTACCGGTGCCGGTTGTATCCGGCGTAATGTCATTATCTTCATAAGTACGGCATGATGACACAGCCATCACACTCAACACCAACAGCAAAAAAAGAGGGCGGGTAAAAATCTTCATATCAATACATTACAGCAAATTATGCAAATTTAAGCATTGCATTTTACTGTAGCACAATTAATTACATTTAACTATTGGGTTAATGCATATTGCACTAAGTTGGCACCCATCTTTAAAGCTTTTAAGCGTACTTCCTGGCTATCACCAGCATAAGTACCCAGGTCTTCCCACCCATTGCCTAAATCGCACTCCACATCATAAAAGCAAACCAAACGCCCCTTGTAAATCAGGCCGAAACCTTGCGGGCGCTTACTGTCATGCTCATGTATTTTAGGCAAGCCGGCAGGAAAATCAAATTTCTGATGGTATATAGGATGATTGAATGGTAATTCTACAAAATTAAGTTCAGGAAAAACCTTCTTCATTTCGGGGCGAATAAACTTATCTAACCCATAATTATCGCATATGTGCAAAAACCCGCCACCGGTTAAATACTGCCGCAAGTTACGCACATCATGTTCAGAAAAGATAACATTACCGTGGCCGGTCATAAACACAAAGGGGTAATTAAACAGCTCGGCGCTCCCTGCTTCTACGGTTTCATCCTCAACCTTAAAATTGGTTTTTAAATTTTGGTTACAAAACCTAATGAGGTTGGGTAATGCTGTACGGTCGCCGTACCAATCACCGCCGCCATTGTATTTAAGGCGCGCCAAGGTGTAAGTAGGCACCTGCCTGTAACTGCTTAGCAACAGGGGTATAAACAGTAGAAACAGTGCTTTAATTTTCATCAATTGACAGCTTTGAAACACCGCTATAAGTATAATACGCTACCACGTAACATTACTTGTTAGCGTACCTTACCAATTGTTTACCTGTTCAAAAAATTAACCTCAAAACAGGCTTCCAGCGCAGCTGTTTCGGTACGCAGGCGGCTTTCGCCTAAAGTTATGGGTTTGAAGCCGCTTTGCAAAGCATCGGCAATTTCTTTTTCGGTAAAATCGCCCTCCGGTCCAATCAGTATGAGGCAATGGCCCTGTAGCTGCAATTGAGCAGCCAGGCTTACCTTATCCTCGCCGGGCAGGCAGTGTGCTATAAACTTTTGTCCGTTGAAGGGGATACTCAATAACTTAGCCAGCGGCTGTATAGGATATAATTTGGGGTGGTAAGCTTTAATAGATTGCTTTACAGCGGAGGTAATGATCTTGTCTAACCGTTCAACTTTAGCTTCCTTACGTTCTGAGCGCTGGCATAGAATGAGCGACACTTCATCAATACCTATCTCGGTAGCTTTTTCCAGAAACCATTCCAGCCGCTCTATATTTTTGGTAGGTGCAACAGCAATATGTAGGTAATGGTTGCGCTTACCAAACGCTTGTTGCGCCTCTGTGATAACCAGTAATGTTTTTTTAGGATGCGGGTCAATAATTCGTGCAGTATAAAAACCGCCCCTACCATCAACCAGTTGAATGCTATCATCTTGTTCCAGCCGCAGCACACGTATACAGTGCTTACTTTCCTCCTCGCTTAAGGTATAATGTGAAGCACCTTCGGGTAAATCAGGCGTGTAAAAGATTTGCATAAGCAGCGAGGCTTAATTAAGGTCTGATACGTCTTCCTCGTTCAGCAGGAGTTCCAGCTTAACCGATTCAATATTTTGGTCAGACTTTTTGAGTACTGTAATGTTGTAACCGTTTGATTCGCGCTGTTCGCCAACCTCAGGTATCTTGCCAAAAATTTCGCTTACCCAGCCCGATACGGTATCAAAATCGCCATCCTCTGGCAAATCATGAGGTAAATGTTCATTTACGTCGTAAATAGAAGCTACAGCGTTAACAATGAACTCACGGTCATTTACTTTGTCAACAATTGGCTTTTCCTCGTCAAACTCGTCCTGAATCTCGCCAACCAGTTCCTCCACAATATCTTCAAGCGTTACCATACCAGCGGTACCGCCAAACTCATCCAGCACAATAGCGATCTGGATACGTTTTTGCTGCAGTTCGGCCATCAGATCGTTGATCTTCTTGGTTTCGGGGATGAAGTACGGCTTGCGGATAATATCCTTCAGCTCAAAATCTATTTTACGGGCCAGTAAAGGCAAAATATCTTTCGCATGTACAATACCGATGATCTTGTCGACCGTATCGTCATATACCGGCATACGCGAGTAGCCTTCGGTGACCAAGCAGTCTAACAAATCCTGCGGCGAAGAGCTGATATCGATACCTGATATTTTGGTACGAGGCACCATGATGTTCTTGACCACACGCTCGTTAAAATCAAATACGTTTTTAATGAGCTCATGCTCGTTCGAATCCAGTGCACCACTTTCTTTGCCCTGTTCCAGCAAGTACTGTAATTCTTCGGAGCTATGGTGTGATTCATCGCCGTGAACGGCGGTAACACCAAAAAGCTTCAGAATAAAGTTAGCAAAGCTGTTCAGCACCCAGATAGCCGGGCGAAATACAACAAAAAAGAATCTTAGGGGATAAGACACCGTCATTGCTGTTCGTACAGAACGCTGTATGGCCAGTGTTTTAGGAGCCAGCTCACCAAATACAATATGCAATATGGTAATGGTGATAAAGGCTACTACGTGGCTAATGTTAATAATAAGGCTTGATTCGATTACTAAACCAAATGCTTTGAATAAATTAAGCATGAGTTTACTAACCACCTCTTCGCCTGCCCAACCTAAGCCAAGTGAAGCAATGGTAATACCCAGCTGCGTAGCAGCCAGGTAACCATCTAAATTATGCATAATACCACGGGCAACTTTAGCCATCCGGCTACCGGCCTTTGCCTGAATTTCAATTTGCGAACCGCGAACACGCACGATGGCAAATTCGGCGGCTACGAAAAAACCGTTCAGCAAAACCAAAAATATGGTTAAGAAGATATGAAAACCGTTTATGTCTAAATCAGGGCCCATGTATTATTTTTGGTCAGGGAACGTCGTCTGGTACAATTCCAAACTTTCGTTAATCACCTTAAGTGCATAAGGCTTACCCATTAAATGCTCAATTGTTACGTTCTTGCCTTCCAGCTTTTTGTAATCCTGAAAGAAACGCACTATTTCTTTCATGGCATGCGGCGGCAACTCATTAAGATCGTTAATGTAATTTACCGACATATCGTTTTTAGCAACAGCAATAATCTTATCGTCTTGCTCGCCATTGTCAACCATGTGCATTACGCCAATAACCTTGGCTTCGATTAATGACATCGGGAACACGTCAACAGAGCACAAAACCAATATATCCAACGGATCTTTATCGTCACAATAAGTTTGCGGGATAAAACCATAATTGGCCGGATACATTACAGATGAAAATAACACGCGATCCAGTCTTAATAAACCTGAATCTTTATCAATTTCATATTTAGCTTTTGAACCTTTTGGGATCTCGATGATGGCATTAACTATGTCCGGAAGATTTTCGCCCGGACTAACCTGATGCCAGGGATGTTGTGTACTCATGTAAAATTGTAAGAATATGTATAAAATTATTGTTCGTCAATTTTGTTTGTTGCTTTACCTCTTTTAAGGAAAGCAATAATAAGCGGCACACTGGTAACTACAATTAATGCAATTACAATATACTGCAAATAATCTTTTAGTCCGGGATATTTCCGACCTAAAAAAAAGCCTGATAATGTTAGTGTTGCAACCCAGGCAATACTGCCCACAAAGTTATATAAACTAAACTTCTTAAAATCAACCTTTACAACACCGGCAAAGATAGGCGCAAAAGTTCTGATTATAGGGAAGAATCTGCCTAAAACGAGGGCCATGCCGCCGTATTTCTGGTAGAACTCCTCGGCCATTACAATATAGCGCTTTTTGAAGAATAAGGATTCCTTACGATTCTCCATCAGCGGACCGGTGCGGTAGCCAAACCAGTAACCAGTGTAATTGCCCAATACGCCAGCTGCCATTAGCGATAATACCAGCGTATAGATATTAACATCAAGCAAGCCGGTTGCACAAAGCAGGCCAGCCATAAACAGCAGGTAGTCGCCCGGAAGGAAGAATCCGAAGAACAACCCGGTCTCAGCATACACTACCACCAGCAATAAGTAAAAGCCTCCTTTACTGATGATGGATTGTGCATCCGTTAAATTCTGCAGATGTTCCCAGAAGTTTTCCATTCACGATATTTGTAAAACTACAAATATTACAGCAATTTGTAATGCGAGATACAAACTATATCAAGTTTGATATAAGTGCAGGGTATATACCAATAATCAATGTAACCACGGCCGAAAAGCCCAAAACTATTTGATAATAGCCCGGAACAACCAGTTCATCGTGTTCGGCTGTACGAAAGTACATGGCAATAATTACCCTGAAATAGTAGTAAATACTAATAATGGCATTGATGACCGCAATAATAACCAGCCATACCTGGTAACGCGCCATAGCACCATAAAACATTAAGAACTTCCCAATAAAACCAGCAGTAAGCGGAATACCCGCCAATGACAGCATAGCAATAGTAAGTACAGCAGCCAGGAAAGGATTGCGTTTACCCAGGCCATTAAAGCACTCAAAGCTATCACTACCTAATTGCTGTTGCACCAGCAACAACACACCAAACGCAATAATGGAAGCAATGGAGTAGGCTGTGGCATACATAAATATAGCGTTGCCCGAGCCTGCACTTAAGGCCACTATGGCAAACAACAGGTAACCTGCATGTGAGATACTCGAAAAGGCAAGCATACGTTTAAAGCTGTGCTGGTACAGCGCTGTAAGGTTGCCAATAAATAACGTTAAAATGGTTATAGCGAGCAAAGTTGGCATCCAGAAATCGGCCAGCGGTGCAAAGCTGGCGGCAAACAAGCGTAGGAATGCGGCGAAGCCGGCAGTTTTTACAACTGTCGACATGAAAGCGGTGATAAGCGTTGGCGATCCTTCGTAAACATCGGGCGTCCAGAAGTGGAAAGGTGCCGCACCTACTTTAAAGCATAGGCCAATAATCATTAAGATAATACCGGTATGAAATAACGGGTTGACACCACGGGGATGCGCTAAGGCCCAGTCGCGAATGGCCTCCAGGTTGAACGAACCTGTAGCACCATAAATTAACGCTATGCCGAACAGTAAAAAGCCGGTTGAAAAGGCACCCATCAAAAAGTATTTCAATGACGCTTCGTTTGAGGCAAAGCTCTTTTTATCGATACCGGCCAGGATGTACAAGCTTACTGACATAATTTCGATACCAATAAACAGCATGCTTAAGTTATAGTATGATACCATAACGATAATACCCGCCAGCGAAAACAGCATAATGGCAAAGTATTCGGCTACATGCTCGCTTATTTTTTCAAAATAGCCTTTTGATAACATCAATATTAGCAGTGTTGATACAATTGCCGTTGCCGAAAATGCTACCGAAAAGTTATCAAACAGCATCATATCATGATAAATAGGCACCGCACCGTTGTTCCACTGCATTACAGCCGATGCCAGCGCCAGCAGTAAACCCACTATAGTAACCGGCAGCAGCAACTTATTGGCTTTATACAAGCCTAAGTACAACAGCACTATGGGTAATACAGCTATGATGATTAACGTAGTCATTATTTCAAGTTTCTTATATCTAAAAAATTCGTTTCAAAAAGCCTGTTAAGACCTTTGAAGTTTATTTTCCTAATTTGTGTAAAAGAGCTTCGCTTATCTTACCGTTAACGGTATTCATCAGGTTGGTAACTGCCGCTTCAGACAGATGCAACACCGGTTGCGGATATACACCAATGGCAATAATTAAAGCGCAAATAATGCCCAGCACAATTTTCTCGCTTAGCGTAATATCGGTAAAGGTGGCGGTTAATGCATTGGTTTCGCCCTGCATTACGTTTTTGTACATCCTTAGCATATAAACGGCACCCAGTATAATGGTTAAGCCGGCTACTATGCCCATCCACATGTTATAGCGGTAAACACCGTTCAATAACAGGAACTCGCCAATAAAACCATTGGTTAAAGGCAGCGCTACAGATGCCAGCACAATAATTAAGAAAGCTATAGCAAACTTAGGGGCCACTTTTGATAAACCACCCAGCTCGGTAACATCGCGGGTTTTTAACTGGCGGCTAATGATGTCCCAAATGAAGAACAAACCTACAACCTCAATACCGTGGTTCAGCATTTGTATCATGGCACCTTGCAAGCCTTGTATGTTCCAGGCCAATAATCCGGCAGCTATCAACCCTACGTGCGCAATAGAAGAGTAAGCAATTAAACGCTTACCATCGCGCTGTCTGAAAGCAATGATGGAAGCATATACAATACCGGCAATAGCTAACCAAAGTGGGTTGTTCTGCCACTCGTAAAAGCCAACCGGCGCAATAGGAATCATCCAGCGAATGGCGCCGTATACGCCCATCTTTAACATAATACCAGATAAAAGCATACTGCCCGCCGATGGTGCCTCGGTATAGGTATCGGGCTGCCAGGTATGCAGCGGAAAAATAGGCATCTTAATAGCGAAGGCCAGTAAAAACGCGCCGAATATCCACGACTGCTGCTCGGCATTCAGTTTAAGCTCGTAAAACTTAAAAATATCAAAAGTGCGGTCAGGCGTTTGCAGGTACAGATAAATAATGGCCAGCAACATAAACAATGAACCGGCAAAAGTATAAATGAAGAATTTAAGTGTAACCTTAATGCGGTTTTCGCCGCCCCACATACCGCATATAAAGTAAATAGGTATTAAAGCAACCTCCCACCCTATGTAAAACATAAAGCCATCAAGCGCGGTAAACACCATGAGCAAGCCAAACTGCATAAACATAATTAAGGCGTAGAATGCAGAGGCGTTTTTATAATCGTGCTTAAAGGTGCTTGTAATAATGAAGGGAACCAGCAACACCGTTAATATAACCGGAATAATATTGATACCATCAATACCCGCGGTAAAGTATATGCCCAGTTTAGGTATCCACGCAAAATCGGTAACAAATTGTAGGCTGGCATCGGGCGTATACTGCGTTACGAAATAGGCACCCAAAGCCAGTTCGGCCACTGAAAAAAACAAGGCAGCATTTTTGGCAGCATTGCCTTTTATAAACAAAAGCGCCAGGGCTGCCAGTAAGGGTAAAAGGAGTAAAAAACTAACCGTCATTGTATGTGCAGTAAACGCTAACTTAAATTTTTATTAAACTGTATATCAGTACGGCAATAATGCCTATTACCATCATAAATAGATAGAACCCAACATTACCGGTTTGCAATAAGCGCAAGCCACGGCCGGCCTCAATTGGCCCTTGCCCTAAACCGTTAACAATACCATCTATACCCAATTTATCAACTACCTTATAAAAGAATACTGATAATGCATCAAGTGGCTTACGGATGATAGCATCATACAGCTCATCAATATAAAACTTGTTATAAGATAATTTCACCAATGCAGGGCGCTCTTGGCTATCCGGAACCGGAATATCGGCTTGTTTAACGTATTTAACGAAAGCGTAAATAAGCGCTAATACAGCAACTCCTACCGATATGGCCATTAACATATACTCTGTATTAGGTGCGATAAAAAGCTTGCCGGTGTGCGTAGCCGATGCGCTCAGCACAGGCTCCAGCCAGTGATCTAACCAGTGATGGCCGCCCAAAGCATGTGGTACACCCATAAATCCACCTACTGTTGAAAGTATGGCCAGCACAATCAGTGGAATTGTCATACTGGGTGGAGATTCATGTAAATGATGCTCCTGCTCGTGCGTACCGCGGAAACTTCCCCAAAATGTAAGGAACATTAAACGGAACATGTAGAAGGAGGTGAGCATAGCGCCTAAAACACCCAGTATATATAATAGCGGACTGTGCATATAAGCCTCAGCCAAAATTTCGTCCTTTGAGAAGAACCCTGCAAACGGTGGAATGCCAGATATAGCCAGCGTTCCAATAAGCATGGTGGTAAAAGTAATGGTAAGCTTGCCTTTTAATCCGCCCATGTTGCGCATATCCTGCTCGCCACTTACCGCGTGGATAACCGAACCGGCACCCAAAAACAATAGGGCCTTAAAAAAGGCATGCGTTAAAACGTGGAAAAAAGCACCTGTATAAGCGCCAACACCGAGCCCTAAAAACATATAGCCCAGCTGCGATACAGTTGAGTAAGCCAGTACCTTTTTAATATCGTTTTGAGTGAGCGCTATTAAAGCAGCCAGTAATATAGTGGCAACACCTATTATCGCAATAACGGTTTGCGTAGCAAGCGCTAAAGTGAACAGGATATTAGAGCGGGCAATCATGTATATACCGGCGGTAACCATGGTAGCTGCGTGTATTAATGCCGATACCGGGGTAGGGCCGGCCATTGCATCGGGCAGCCAGGTAAAAAGGGGTATTTGTGCCGATTTACCGGTAGCGCCTACAAACAGTAACAGGGTAATTAAAACCAGGGTGGTATCGCCGCTTCGCATAGTAGCCGCTTTGCTGAATACGTCGGCATAAGTAATGCTGCCAAAGGTATTCAGGATGATGAACACAGCAATCAGGAAACCCAGATCGCCAATGCGGTTCATTACAAATGCCTTTTTGGCGGCATCGGCATAGCTTGGATTGCTGTACCAAAAACCAATGAGCAGGTAAGAGCAAAGCCCCACGCCTTCCCAACCTATAAACATAATAATGTAATTGGAACCCATTACGAGCAGGAGCATGAAAAACACGAATAGGTTAAGGTAAGCAAAGAATTTACCGAACCCTGCATCATGACTCATATAACCTATAGAATATAAATGAATCAGAAAACCGATACCAGTAATGATGAGCAGCATGATGGAGCTCAACTGATCGATCAGGAATGAAAACGGCACATGCAGGTTACCTACTTTAATCCAGTCGAACAGGGTAACGTTGATTGGTACGCCGGTTGACTTGATTTGTAAAAATGCGCCAACGCTTAAAGCAAATGATAATAGCACCATTAAACTGGCTAAACCGCCAATAATGCTTTTTGATAAGGTATTGCGGCCTAATCCGTTAATTACGAAGCCTGCCAGCGGCAGCAGCGGAATAAGCCAGATGTATTTATCCATATTTTTATCTCTGTGGCCAATGGCCAGTATCCTGTGTTCTGATGAATTATTGGTCTTCTTAATGTTGCAACCGGCATCTCAGTACCGGCTACCGGGCATTACCATTTCAACCTGTTCAATATATCTACGTCGATAGAGTTGGTGTTGCGGTGTATCATAACGATGATGGCCAAACCAATAGCAATTTCGGCAGCGGCCAGCGCCATAATGAAAAACACGAATACCTGCCCGTTAGGATCATTGCTGTAAACCGAAAATACAGTAAGCAACAGGTTAACGGCATTCAGCATCAGCTCAACCGACATAAATACCACAATAGCGTTACGGCGTATTAAAACGCCTACCACACCAATTGAAAATATTATAGCGCTTAACAAAATATAATGATTAAGCGGAACGACCTTCACAGCCTGGAGAAAACTTTCCATTAAACGATAGCTTTAGGTTTAGTGTCTTTAGTGGCCAGCAAAACAGCGCCCACCATAGCCGATAACAGCAGGATAGACGATACCTCAAATGGCAACAGAAATTCGTTGAACAGCACCTTGCCCAGGTTTTGTACCGAGCCCAGGTTTACATTTTGCAATACCACCGGCTGCGATTTGGCGAGCACCTTTATAGCAGCAACCAAAGTAACCAGTAAAGCGCCACCACCTATTACGCCGGCAAGCTTTACGTAAATACTTTTGGTTGGCTCGGTATCCTTGTTAAGGTTAAGCATCATCATTACAAACAGGAATAACACCAGGATGGCGCCCATATAAACAATAAAGTTTACGATAGCCAAAAACTGCGCGTTAAGAATGATGTAATGAATGGTAAATGTAAAAAAGGTAATAATGAGGTACAGCACACTGTGCACCGGGTTTTTTGCAAAAATAACCAGCAGTGAAAACAGTATGGATAAAAATGCGATAAAGTAAAATATACTCATATGGCTTGTAAACAGAAATACCTTTGCCGGTACTGGTTGGTAGCCCGCAAAGGTATCATTCTTTTTTATTGGTTTAAAGGTGGCTCAACTAATTTGTCTTTACCGTATATAAAGTCTTTTCTTAAAAAATCAGTTGGTACAATATCGCCATCGAGGTAAATAGCCTCTTTAGGGCAAGCTTCTTCGCACAGGCCGCAAAAAATACAACGCAGCATATTAATTTCATATACAGCTGCATATTTCTCCTCGCGGTACAAGTGTTCCTCACCTTTTTGGCGTTCACCGGCGGTCATGGTAATGGCTTCGGCCGGGCATGACAGGGCGCATAAACCACAGGCTGTACAGCGTTCCTTACCGTCCTCGTCGCGCTTTAAAGAGTGCAGGCCACGAAAGTTTTCAGAAAATTCCCGCTTTTGTTCGGGGTAACGAATGGTTACATCTTTCTTGAAAAAGTGTTTCATGGTGATGCTAAGCCCCTGGGCTATAGCGGGCAGGTAAGCCCTTTCCCAAAAATTGAGGGGTTTTACCTCCAGTACTTTTCGCTTATTACTTAATGGTTCCATTTATAAGGGTTAAGCAAACTTTTGAATTAATATAGATATAACACCGGTTAATACGATGTTGGCAATAGCCAACGGTATCAGTTTTTTCCAGCCCAGGTGCATTAACTGGTCATAACGGAAACGCGGGATGGTCCAGCGCACCCACATGAAAAAGAAGATAAAGGCAAATATTTTGGCAAATAGTACCACTACACCTAAAATTGGCGCCCAGGTTGGTCCTAACAAATTAGCCATGTAATCCATACCCGGATAGTTGTAGCCGCCAAAATAAAGCGTAGCCATTACAGCTGAGGATACAAACATGTTGATATACTCGGCAAACAGGTAAAAGCCCAATTTCATGGATGAATACTCGGTATGGTACCCCCCCACCAGCTCGGTTTCGCACTCAGGCAAATCAAACGGACTGCGGTTGGTTTCGGCAAAGGCACACACCATAAATATTAAAAAGCCAAGCGGTTGGTAAAGCACATTCCAGTGCCAGCCATGTTGCTGTTCGGCTATTTCTTTTAAGCTTAGTGTACCGGTCAGCATCAGCAGGGCAATTATGGAAAGGCCCATCGAAATTTCGTAGCTGATGTTTTGTGATGCGGCACGGATAGCGCCAAGTAATGAATATTTATTGTTAGATGCCCAGCCACCAATCATGATACCGTACACACCTAAGGATACAACACCGAAAATGTACAGGATACCCACGTTAATATCGGTAACCTGCAAATCGATAGTGCGACCGGCAATAACCATTTGCGGCCCCCACGGAATAACCGCAGAACCGATACAGGCCGTCATAATGGCCAGTGACGGACCAACCACAAACAAAAAGCCACTGGCCCGAGTTGGTATGATCTCTTCTTTCATGAACATTTTGGCACCATCGGCCAAAGGTTGCAGCATACCAAACGGGCCGGCACGGTTAGGGCCTACCCTGTCTTGTAAAAAGGCTGCTATTTTACGCTCGGCATAAGTAGAATACATGGCCACTACCAAACTGATAGCAAATATAACCACTACCAGTACCAGCTTTATAATCAGATCAGTAGTTTCCATTACAGTCTTGTCTCCCGTTCAAATTGTTCTTTGTTAGCTTCCTGCAATACCAGGTTCTTTTTAACCACTGGCAGCGGCTGCATCGTTTCGTAATGATTAGCGCTGATAACCGATTGATTAGACACCTTGCGCGGGCCTTCAATTACCCAATCGCTGGTTTTCTTTTTATCAAAACGGCAGGTGTTGCAAATAAATTCCTCAACCTCACCGTACTGGTCTTTACGGGCCGTTACGCGTAAAACGTCTTCGCCTTTATACCAGAGGGTTACTTTGCCGTTACAATTTTCGTGCTCGCAATTGCGGTGTGCTTCTACCGGCTTGGTAAACCACACACGGTTTTTAAAGCGGAAGGTTTTATCGGTTAAAGCACCAACCGGGCACACATCAATCACATTGCCCGAAAAATCGTTGTCTACAGCTTTATGAATGTAGGTAGAGATTTCCGCATGATCGCCACGGTTTAATACTCCGTGTACACGCTGATTGGTGATCTGATCGGCCGTAAATACGCAACGATAGCATAAAATACAACGGTTCATGTGTAGTTGTATCTTGTCGCCAATATCAATACGTTCAAACGTACGCCGATCAAACTCGTAGCGGGTTTTAGCCGCACCATGCTCATATCCCAAGTCCTGCAGATGGCACTCGCCGGCCTGGTCGCAAATAGGGCAATCCAGCGGGTGATTGATCAATAACATTTCAACCACTCCTTTACGTGCCTCAATCACTTCAGGCGAGGTTATGTTCTGTACCTCCATGCCATCCATTACTGTGGTACGGCATGATGCTACCAGCTTAGGCATAGGCCGCGGATCTTTTTCAGATCCTTTACTTACCTTAACCAGGCAGGTACGGCATTTACCGCCACTGCCTTCCAGTTTAGAGTAATAGCACATAGCGGGCGGCACAATATCCCCTCCTATTTGCCTTGCAGCATTCAGGATGGACGTGCCTGGCTCTACGTCAACACTAATTCCGTCAATAGTTACTTTAACCATTATCAACCTTATTTCTTATATAAGCGAGGTAATCGCCGTCTATTATTTTTATATGATTTGGACCGGGCGTATACTGATATACATATACCCAGCACCTTACTTCTTTTCCGTTGTGCAGCCGTACCCATTGCTGTTGCCTGCTATACTCCGCCCCTTCGTATTCATCCAATGCTGCCAAAACATGGTTAGCATTACTATCTATACTGTAAACCTCTCCTGCAACGGTTTGGCTTAACTCCTTTGCTTTTATTAACGCCGGGTATTCGCCCAGATCGTACAGTTCGCCTTTTAATAAACCCTTACCTGTAAAGGTAAGGAAATCTTCAAGCGGCTTTAATACTTCATTTTCGAAGTGCTTTAGCAAGGTGCCATATGCAAACAAATATTCCATTTGCTGTCTCCTTGTCAAGAGCTGCCTTTACAACTGGTATTCTTTAATGATGGCACTACCATCTGCATTGTGCCCCATTTCTATATCAATTTTAGCCCCTTTCAAAATAGGCGACTCCTGCAGTACTGGCTTTAAATTTCTGAACAATATCTCCGGATCATGTGCTGTTAAAAAGAACAATGCCCGGCTATTTTCCTCATCCAGTTCGTAGCTGTCATAGGCACCAACACCATGATAGGTTACCGCCCGCTCAATCTCATCCTGCAACTCGTCTAAATAATCAAAGTCCTCCGTTTTATAGTTGAACTTGATAACTACTTCGTGATTCTCTGCCATATTTCAATAGTTTAATCAATCGTTATCAATAGCGCACATCAATTAGGCACCCCAGATCAAATTTAAGCTATCACTTCTGGCTTAGGCAGCGGATCAGCATAATGCGCTAACCCAAAATTACGGCTAACTGCCTCCGTTGGGTTAGTTACATGCCATTCAAATTCATCCCTGAAATGACGTATAGCACTGGCCACCGGCCAGGCAGCTGCATCACCCAGCGGACAAATGGTATTTCCTTCAATCTTTTTAGAAACATCTACCAGCAGATCCATGTCGCTCATTTTGCCATGTCCGTTCTCTAAGCGATGTAACACTTTTTCCATCCAGCCAGTACCCTCGCGGCAAGGCGAACATTGCCCGCAACTTTCATGGTGATAAAAGCGTGCGAAGTTCCAGGTGTTGCGTACAATACACTGGTCTTCATCAAACGCAATAAAACCACCTGAACCCATCATGGTACCAGTAGCAAAGCCACCTTCAGAAAGACCTTCATAGCTCATTACACGGGCATCGCCTGCAGCTGTTTTCAGTATCAGGTTAGCAGGTAAAATTGGCACCGATGAACCACCAGCTACCACTGCTTTTAAGCGTTTACCATTAGCTATACCGCCACAATATTCATCCGAAAAAATGAATTCTTCAACAGGTACACCCAACTCAATCTCGTAAACGCCAGGCCTTTTTAAGTTGCCCCCGGCTGATATTAGCTTAGTACCGGTACTGCGACCAATACCTATTTTGGCATATTCATCGCCACCATCACGAATGATTGGCACGGTAGCGGCAATTGATTCGACATTGTTGACCACTGTTGGGCAGCCATACAAACCTGCAATAGCCGGAAATGGCGGCTTAATACGCGGGTTACCACGTTTACCTTCCAACGATTCGATCAAAGCAGTTTCTTCGCCGCAAATGTAGGCACCGCCACCCGGCTGTACGTACAATTCCAGGTCGTAACCGGTACCTAATATGTTTTTGCCTAAAAAGCCTGCAGCTTTAGCTTCGGCAATGGCTTTCTCCAGAATGCGTATCTGCGGCATCATCTCGCCACGTACATATATGTACGAGGTTTTGGAACCCAAAGCAAAGCTGGCTATAATCATACCCTCAATTAGCAAGTGAGGGATGTGTGTCATTAAATAACGGTCTTTAAAAGTACCAGGCTCAGATTCGTCGGCATTACAAACCAGGTAACGTGGCACACCCTCTGGCTTAGCCAAAAAGCTCCACTTCATACCGGTTGGGAAACCTGCACCACCACGGCCACGTAAGCCCGACTTTTTCACCTCTTCCACCACTTCATCGGGTGTTAAAGTTTTCAGGGCTTTTTCAACCGCTGCATAACCACCTTTTGAACGGTAAACGTCAAAAGTGTTGATACCAGGTACGTTAATATGTTCTAGTAATAGTTTGCGTCCCATTAGTTGTTAGCTTTTGCTTTTAAATCACCTAACAATTGGTCAACCGACTCAGTGGTTAGGTTTTCGTAAAACGTATACTCAGGGCCTATTTGCAAAACCGGACCAAAGCCACAGGCAGCGAGACATTCCACGCCGCGCCAGCTAAACAGGCCATCAGGTGTAACTTCGCCTTCCTTAACGCCGAGCTTTTGCTCCAGGTGATCCATTATTTTTTCAGCACCTACCAAGCAGCAAGGCCCGGTGCGGCAAACTTCCAGCATGAACTTGCCTTGCGGACGTAAAAAGTACATGGTATAAAAAGTGGCTACCTCATAAACCTCAATGGCCTCAATACCTAAGTAAGCGGCTACTTTATCCATCGCGGGTACGCTCAGCCAGCCCTGCTCGGCCTGTACGGCATGCAGCATAGGCAATAAGGCCGACTTTTGCTTACCTTCAGGGTAACGACTAACAAAATCGGCAAATTGAGCCATCAATGCCGGCGAAAATTCAACCGGCTGGTGGGTGATATTTTCAACTCTAAGCATCTAATTCTCCGGCTATAACGTTTAAGCTACTCATGTTAATAATCGCATCCGATAACAGCATTCCTCGGCTCATATCGGCATACATACTGTAATTGATAAAGCTCGGCCTGCGGAAATGCAAGCGATAAGGAGATCGGCCACCATCATTTACCAGATAAAAGCCCAACTCGCCGTTGGCACCTTCAACCGAATGATAAACCTCGCCTACTGGTGTTTCAATTTCGCCCATCACAATTTTAAAGTGATAAATGAGCGCTTCCATATTGTTGTACACTTCCTCTTTAGGAGGCAGGTAAAACTCAGGTACATCGGCGTGAAATATGGTCGGATCTTCTTTTTCTATTTTATCCAAAGCCTGCTGTATCATACGCATGCTCTGTTTCATTTCTTCGTTACGTACCAGGAAACGGTCATACACATCGCCGCTGGTACCCACAGGTACTTCAAAATCAAACTCCTCGTATGAGCAATATGGATTCATGGCACGCACATCATAATCCACACCGGTTGCACGCAGTATAGGGCCGCTCCAGCTGTAATCTAAAGCTGTTTCGGCACTTACCGGGGCAACGCCTTTGGTACGATCAATAAATATACGGTTACGGTTAAACAGCGATTCGAACTCGTTGAGCACTTTCGGAAAATCAACCAAAAACTTTTTAATCTTGGCAAAAGCTATATCGTTGAAATTACGCTCAAACCCACCTATACGACCAATGTTGGTTGTTAAGCGTGAGCCGCAAACCTCTTCGTATATTTCATAGATAGCCTCGCGGTATTCCATCATGTACAAAAAGCCGGTGAAAGCGCCTGTATCTACACCTAATACACCGTTGCAGATGATGTGGTCGGATATACGGGCCAGCTCCATTACAATTACACGCAAGTAATCTACGCGTTTTGGTGTATTGATGCCCAGCAGTTTTTCGACAGTCATGTGCCAGCCCATGTTATTAATGGGGGCCGAGCAGTAGTTTAACCTGTCGGTTAACGGGGTAATTTGATAGAACGGCCGGTGCTCGGCAATTTTCTCAAATGCGCGGTGTATGTAACCAATGGTTGATACGCCGCTCACAATACGTTCCCCATCCAGTTGCAACACATTTTGGAACACGCCGTGCGTGGCCGGATGCGTTGGCCCCAGGTTAAGGGTGGATAACTCGCTTTGCAGGTTGGTATCCGTATTGGTATTTATATTTAGTGAAGGAAAATTCTGCATGGGTTATCTTCCAAAATAAAAATCTTTTTTGTCTACACGGTTCGGGTCTTCCAGCGGGTACTCTTTACGCATTGGGAATACGGTCATGTCGTCCACGTTGAGGATACGAACCAGGTTAGGGTGGCCTTCGAAGTTTACGCCAAAGTAGTCGTAAGTTTCGCGCTCCATCCAGTTAGCGCCGTTCCACAGCACCGTTGCTGTCGGGGTGCGCACATCACCTTCAGGTAAAAACACTTTAACCCGAATACGCACATTATACCGCAGGCTGTGCAAGTGGTAAATTACGCCAATGGAATTTTCCTGCTCGGGGTATTGTATAGCCGTAATATCGGTTAAATAAATAAACTGCAAAGCCGCATCCTTTTTGAGGTACGTTAGCAGTTCAATAATATTATCTCTACTGGTTTCAACTGTGAGCAAACCGTATGGTTCACCTTCCAGTTTAATCTGGTCGCCAAACTTTCCGGTTAGGTGCTGCTGCAGTAATTCGTTATTTAATTCACCCATTTACTGGATTCCGTATTTAGCTAATAATTCCTGGTACTCCGGCGTGTCTCTGCGGCGCAGGGATTCGGTTTGCACCAGTTTTTGTATATTCATAAAGCCGTCAATAATAGCTTCGGGGCGGGGCGGACAACCGGGTACATAAACATCAACCGGAATCACCTCATCTATACCTTGCAATACCGAGTAAGTATCAAATATACCACCGCTCGAGGCGCATGCACCTACAGCCATTACCCAACGGGGCTCGGCCATTTGCAGGTAAACCTGCCTTAATACCGGCGCCATTTTTTTTGATATAGTACCCATTACCATCAGTAAATCGGCCTGGCGCGGCGAAAAGCTTAAACGCTCGGCCCCAAAACGCGACAAATCATAATGAGAGCCCATGGTAGCCATAAACTCGATACCACAGCAAGAGGTAGCAAAAGGCAGCGGCCACAACGAGTGCGAACGCGCCAAACCTATGGCTTTATCTAAAGAAGTAGCAAAAAATCCTGAACCTTCAACGCCCGGAGGGGCATTAACTATCTGAACATCACTCATTGATATAAATGCTAAAATCCGTTTATACGGATGACTACAAATTTACCATTATTAACGTGATATTGAATAGTGTAATATGTACAAGGTTGTATTTAGAAAGATTCTAAACTGGCTTAGTTCCAGTCTAATGCGCCCTTTTTGAGCACATAAATGAAGCCCAGCAGTAGTGTAGCCATAAAGATGAACATTTCGATCAGTCCATCAACACCCATGGCTTTAAAATTAACCGCCCAGGGGTACATAAAAATAACCTCCACATCGAACAGTACAAACAGGATGGCTACCAGGAAGTATTTGATGGAAACCGGCGTACGCGCATTACCAACCACCTCGATGCCCGATTCAAACGGACTAAGCTTATCTGCAGTTACCCGTTTTGGACCCAACTTGTGGGTAAAAAACATAGTAGTAACCACAAACCCAACTGCAACCAGCATTTGAATAATTATTGGCAAATAGTTAATAGGTAAACTTTGTGCTTCCATGCAGCAAATATAACCGGAATTGTGTAATAACAAAAAAGGCTACAGATTAATCTGCAGCCTCTTATCAGTTCTTAAAAAACTTATTTTCCTTTGGCAGCGGGTTTAGCCGATCCTGCCTTTTTTTGAAAGAAGTATTGAGCCTGTTTATTGGTCGGATCAAACTCACGGGCTTTAGTATAATTTTCTGTTGCTTTAGCAGCATCCTTTTCGGTGTACTCGTAATAAGCACCTAAATAAGCATAGGCTTCACCTACATCTCTTTTGTCTTTATCAGCAACTGCTGTAGCAGTTATAATTTGCAGATATTGATCGTAGAACGGCTTAGCTAAGCCTTTGCTGGTTTCCCGGCTCGGCTCTCTCAGGTCGTTAATACGGGCACGGTACAGAATGGCCGGTGCAAAAGGTGTGGCTGCTTTTGATTGAACAAATGCAAACGCCGCTTCCGATTTTCCTAAAAGTGAAGTATCGGCAGGCGCTTTAGTTTTTAACTGGTTGTTGTACTGATCAGAAAAAGCATAGTAATAAGCCAATCCTTCAGTATAATGCTCAGTTAGGTTTACCTTACCATTATTTATCTTATCGGTATATTTACGGTAAGCCTCAGCCGCCTTAATGTATTTACGTTGTCTAAAATAAGTTGCTCCAATCTCTTGGTATAAAGCAGCCTGGGTAGTATCCATGCTAACTGCTTTTTCAAAAGAAGCCACTGATAACGAATCCTGACCTGGGGTTTTAGCTTGTAAACGACCCAAATAAAAGTAATCGTAAGGGATAATACGTTTAGGATCGGCTTTGCTCATCCAGGTATTTAAAGCAGTAAGTCCGTTAGCATAATCACCGTTTTCGTAGGCGGCATAAGCCATGTAACGATATACCCTCGAGTTAGCGTCGGGCAACTTGGCAATGGCAGCAGCTTCGGTTTGCAGTTCTTTAAATTTACCAGCTTGGTACAAAAAGTCGGCATAACGCAGGCGTGACTCTACCGACATATCGGTTAAGCCCAAATATTTGCGGTACTGTTCAACAGCTTCATTAATTTTGGCTGATGCCTGGGCAGGAACTTTTTGCGCCCAGCGTACATCTGTTTCAGCCCACTCACGGTAAGCGGGGCCAAAGTTAGGATCGATGGCTAAAGCGCCTTTAAACTCGTCTTCAGATGCTTCCCAGTTATTTGCCTGGCGCCAAACCACACCAGTAGCTACTTTAGCAGCAGCAGCCTTAGGGTTAATTCTCAATGCATCGCCGTAGGCTGACACCGCTTCTGTATTTTTTAATTGCGTACGGTATGCATCGCCTAAAGCGATGTATAACTCAGGATCTTTATTATTTGCGGCTATACCTTTTTGCAGTACTGCTACTGCTGCATTAGCATCCGGGTTAGGATCAAGCAAGTAACCTTCACCTACGTATAAATAGGGCTTGCTGTCTTTACCAGCTAAAGTAATAGCTTGGTTAAAATTGGTTTGTGCACCAGCCTGGTCTTTGTTAACCCTTGCTGCGGCGCCTAAACCGGCAAAATTGATGGCTGATTTAGGGTTTGCAGCCAAACCTTTTTGAAAAGTTGCTTTAGCTGAATCTGGGTAATCTTGTAGCAAGAATACCCAGCCCAGGTGAAAGAAGTTTTCGTCTTTTGTTGGTTGTGTTGTAGTCAGATTTTTAAGCATCGACTTAGCTTTCTGATATTGTTCGGCGTCAATAGCTTTCTTGGCGTCGGCAAGACTCTGCGCAAAAACTGATGAACCTATAAATACCAGGCCAAGCGTTGCTCCCGCTACTTTACTGATGTTGTTCTTCATGGCTTAATTTTATAGTTTTAGTTACGTTACTATTTTAAAATCATTTCCCTTTGTGGGATCGAATCAGGCAATAAACCCGATTTCAAAATGATACGTTGCCCGCGGTCGCTTTTAAGGAAGGCAGCAAAGCCAGCTGCTAATCCCAATTTCCCTGTACTGTTTAAAATGTACAATGAGCGACTAAGCGGATATTGTTTTAGAGCTAATGTTTCTTGTGATGGTTTAAAATACTCTGTCGGTGCTTTGTCATTACTTTCATTCTTCACACCAACTATTTTAACTTTGGCTACCGCGTCTGCAAAATCCTTGTCAGGATCATCCAGCCAACTAAATCCAACTATCCCAATGGATTGCGGATGCTCGCTTACATAACGAATTACATCCTTGTTAGATTTTAAAGCATAAATATTTTTTTGCTTTAATTCCTGATTGCCTGATAGTTCCTTCAAATACCTTACCAAACTCGAATTTGGGTTATCAAATACAATGTTTTTATCGGTCATGACCTTGCCATTTAACATGTCTTTGATCTGCGCAACAGAGATCAGTGTATCTGTAGACTGTTGATTTACAATCAGCACTACAGCGTCAATAGCAAAGCGGTTAACATCGGGCGCAAAATTGCGATTTTTTAGAATTTGGAGTTCACTGGGCTTTAATTCTCTCGATATTATAGCCGCCCGGATGCTGTCATTTAAGAACATCCGCAACACGTCATTCTCTGATTTATAGATAAACTCGGGTTTCGCCTCGGTAAATAAGGCTTTAAAAACGTAGGCTTCCTGATCCAGAATGGGCTGGAATGATTCGTCGGCTAAAATTTGCGCTTTACCCTTTACAAATGTATCATCTCCTTTAACTTCAGGAGCTGATTGTTGCCTGCACATTCCAAATCCAATCAATACGGCAAGGCATACTAATAAAATCTTTATGCTGTTATTCATCTAAGCGTGTCTGTTCTGATAATTCTAATAAAACGTAAAATACCATACAAAATAAACAAACCACCAAATGTGTACCGTTTGGTTTTACTCAGCTCGAGTGGCAGTTTATCCCAGAACATAATCATAAGGCCCAGAACAATGACCAAAATGAAGAAGGCTGCTCCTAAAATAAACAAAAACCGCCTTTGGGGCGATTTTTGTTTATCATTATCAGAATTTAGCATTAATTACTGATCTGCTAACGTGAATACAATTGGCACGGTGTATTGTACACGAACCGGACGGCCGTTCTGACGACCAGGCGTCCATTTTGGAGCTGCTTTCAATACACGTACGGCCTCCTCTTCTAAACCTGAGCCCAATGTACGGCCGATAGGTTTAATGTCAGTTAAGCTACCATCACGTTCAACGACGAACGTCACAGTAACACGGCCTTGAACGCCATTCTCTTGTGCTACGGCTGGGTAACGTAAAGCTTTACCCAAAAACTTACCAAAGTCACCATTGAATTTAGGTAATTCCTCAACTGAGGTAAAAATTTCATTCGGGTTAGACTCTGTTACTGCAGCACTAACTGGTGCATTACCCACAGGTTCGTCAATACGAACTGTTTGTGTAGGGTCACCTTTGATATCCTTAGGGCCCGGGTCTGCTACTTTCAAATCCTCCTGGCTTGGCGGATCTTTTTCGCGAACCTGCTCATCTGGTTTTACTATCGGAGGCGGGAAACGAACCTGATCAACCTTTGGTTTCTGCGGTTCGGCACTTGGTGGCGGTGGCGGCGGTGGTTCTGCCTCGTTCAATGGCGGCGGAGGAGATAACACCACTTCCTCAATTTTAACCTTCTCTTTGGGCTTAGGTATAAAACCTTTGATCTTGTTAATGATAGTTGGCATCGAAACGGCCAATGCAAAAAGACTAACAGTAATAAGTAATGCTACTGATGTATTTTTTGGATTGCTTTTACGTAACTCGTACGCACCGTATGCCTTGTTTCTATCGGCAAAAACAACATCAAGCCACTCAGGTTTCAGTATGTCTAGTTTTGATCCTAAAATAGCCATGACTTATTTTATTTAAAGTGTGTGTAAAATATCAATTAATAAAGACCTACGTCTTTTAACAAGCCAATTTCAACCGGTGTAATATCTACAATTGCATACAGTTTATTGTTGGTAATGTTCAACTCGTCAATAATAT
Source organism: Mucilaginibacter sp. PAMB04168 (assembly GCF_039634365.2). NCBI lineage: Bacteria > Pseudomonadati > Bacteroidota > Sphingobacteriia > Sphingobacteriales > Sphingobacteriaceae > Mucilaginibacter > Mucilaginibacter sp. PAMB04168. The sequence continues at coordinate 1,000,240 of NZ_CP155079.2, read as the reverse complement.
CGATCATGTTTCTATAGATTGATTTATCGCTTGGTTTAATAATCACAAACATATCCTTGCCTGTTTTTTGTTTGATTTCTTTACCTTTTTCAATTAATACCTTACGGATACCATCTTTACCGTAATTATCAACTGTTGGGGCCGAAAGCGGCTCGGTAGGAACGCCTACAAACCACTCTAAACGGTTGTCTTTACCTAATAATACAGTTACCGTTCTGGATGCTGCAATTGGTTCCTGATCTTGAGGTTTGTCTTCATTTTTATCCGGCATAGCCAAGTCCATGGCTTTTGGTTTTGACAGGGTAGTGGTAAGCATGAAGAAAGTTACCAGCAAGAAAGCCAAATCCACCATGGCTGTTAAATCCACGCGTGTTGACTGCTTCTTACTTCTTACCTTCCCACCTTTACCTTTACCCCCGCCGGAGGTGTCTAATTCTGCCATCTTGTTACTTTCCTCTTAATGATGTAATTAAACTAAATTTGTTTACTTCTTGCTTTTGCAATATGGCAATTATACGCTGTATTGTCGGGTATTCTTCCTTACTATCACCTTTAATTGTAATACGCAGTTCTTTACCTGATATGTTTTTAGTTACAATACGGGCTTCGTGAATCCAGTTAAACAATTCGTTACTAACAGAATCGGTAGGGATACCAGGCGCTTTAAATTCTTTGCGCTGATCACCTTCCATGTTAATAAACTGTTTTACCTGGGCCATTGGCACACCAATGCTTGGTGTTACTGCGTAGCGATCAAGCTCTTTTGGCGTAAAACCAATTTTATACTTTTCGCCCATACGAAGCAGCAATTGTTTGCGCACTTCAAAGCCTTCTATGCCAAAAAACACTTTTCCTTTACCACCAATGGTAAGGGTGGCAATATCACTTTCAGGTAGTAGCACTTGTGATGCCGATCCGGGGGTATCCACCGGAACCGGATCTTCTACCTTAGGTTTTGCCGTTAATATAAAGAAGGTAAGCAAAAGGAAAGCCACGTCACACATGGCTGTCATGTCAATTGCTGTACTCTTTCTTGGAATTTTTACTCTAGGCATTTTTTATTTTCTTTATAAAAATCAATACTATAAATGGTTAATTATCTAACTGTTACGCTACCGGTTTTATTATCAGCAGCGTAACAGTATTTTAAAAACCAATACTAGTATCTAGCTTTATTTTTGTGTGATGCAGCAAATGTTTGCACAATGCTGAAACCAGTCTCATCAATAGCGTAAGTCAGTTTATCAATTTTAGACGTAAATACGTTGTAAGAGATAATTGACAATGCTGAAGTTAAGATACCCAAAGCTGTATTAATCAAGGCCTCAGAAATGTGAGATGATAACTCAGCCTGGTTAGGAGCACCTGAAGTAGCCAGTGCACGGAATGCACCGATCATACCTACCACCGTACCTAACAAACCGATCAGTGTACCTACTGATACCAGTGTAGCGATGATAGTTAAGTTTTGCTCTAACATTGGCATTTCTAAAGCAGTTGCTTCTTCGATGTCTTTTTGGATAGCTAAAGTTTTTTGATCAACGTCAAGGTTTGGCTCTTCTTCCATTTCACGGTATTTTTTCAGACCTGATTTGATTACGTTAGCTACTGAACCTTTTTGTTTATCGCACTCTGCACTTGCAGCTTCGATGTTACCTTGGTTTAAGAAAGAATTGATTTTTCTAACAAAAGCATCAACGTTACCAGTACCAGAAGCTTTGCCAATTACAACAAAACGCTCAATAGAGAAAACGATCATCATTAAGAAACAAGTCATTAACACGGGTACAATTGGACCGCCTTTGTGTATAGTTCCGAAGTAATCGGTTGGTTCGCCGTGCTCAACGTCGCCGCCTTTATAGTGGCTTGCATCACCCAAAACGAAAATAAACAGCAATACTGCTATTACGAAACAAATAGGAATTACTAAAGAAGCGAAAGCGCTTGAGTTACCAGAGCTTTCTTTTTTAACAGGAGTAGTTGGTTTTGATGGTGCGGTTGCCATTACTTTAAATTTAGTTTTTAGTTTTTGTTTATAATATTTAGTTAATTAAATATGCGTATTTACATAAATAACAAATCTATAATTTTATCAATATAAAATTACGCAAAATGTTATTCTTTACAATTATTTAATGCCAGATTGTTAGGTAGATATTTTTAGCAATGTACTACTTAACGTGAGCGCTGTCATTTATTATGTTTCAACAAACATTTTTGCAATGAAAGCCATTTTTTTTAATAATAACAAGCATCAAACATTAAAAAAATGTAACTAAACTGATATAAGGCGCCCGGCTGAGTGTAAAAATTACCCAATGGGTGCCCCGTTATGTGTTTGTTTAACGTTTATATTGATTATTTAAGATATAAATTTAATAAAAGTTTTTGAGATTTATAAAAATGCGCCAAATAGCGCCTTTTACAATTAAAACTTTTTAAAGATTTATCTATAAATAACTTAAAGCAAAAAAGGCCGGGAGATTATCCACCGGCCTTTTTTGCTTTATAACCATCGCTCAACAGCAGCGCCAGTATCTTGTCTCTAAAATCGCCCTGTATTAGTATTTCATAGTCTTTTACCGAGCCGCCTACTCCACATTTAGTCTTCAACTGTTTGCCCAACGCTTCCAAATCAGCTTCGGCGCCGGCAAAACCGCTTATACGGGTAACCAGTTTGCTACCTCCTTTTCGGTCGAGGTATATTTTGAGGTTTTGCTGCTGTGGCGGTGGCGTAGTTGCGCCTTCACTATTGCCGCTGTTGTAGGTAAAATCAGGATCGGTCGAATAAATCAGTCCGCCGTTGGTATTTTTATTTTTTTTCGACATAGGTTACCGGCTGTATTGTGTGCCAACAATTACATTTAACGATAAAGGCATAATTTTGATTTCGGCATCGGCACCCAAGGTTTGCGGCTCGCCATCTAAATGTGCCGGCCCGGGAGCATTACGCGATACCCGTATTTCTTTCCCTCTTATAATCTCCACAAAGCTGGATGTATCGGCCGTTTTGGTAAACATACGCAATCCCATCTCAGGGAAGCGGTAAAGCGGGAAAGGCTTTATAACGCATACATCCAGCAAACCGTCCTGAACGGATGCCTTGGGCGATACGTGGGCATTATTGCCATATTGCGAGGAATTAGCGAAGCTTAGCATAAAGGCATCGCGGTTGTACGCCTTGCCGTCGATAGTTAATTGATACTGTTGTGATTTATAGCTGATGATTTCTTTAATGGCCGCTTTAAAATAGGTAATAAAACCGCGTGTTGTTTGCCGGGCAAAAACCTGGCTTATGTGCGCATCAAAGCCCATACCTGCCATATTAAAAAACCACTGTCCGTTTATCTGGCCGGCGTCAATCAGTTCTACCTTAAAATTATTGATATTTTGGATGGCTTTTACTGTATCCATAGGGATGCCTAAAAATCGGGAGAGGCCGTTACCCGACCCAAAGGGCAAAATACCAAGCGCCGCCTTACTATTTACCACCGCCGATGCCACCTCGTTTACGGTACCATCGCCACCTACGGCAATAATAGCGTCATAAGTGGCACAGGCCTCTTTGGCCAGCCAATGTGCATGCCCGGCCTCTTCAGTAAATACAATGGTATGGTCAATAGCCTTTTTGTCCAGGTGCTGCTGTATGAGTGGCGGTACATGGTCTTTAGACTTGCCACCCGCTACCGGATTTATAACAAATAAGGCTCTTGTTTTCAATTAAATTTATTTTCGCCATCAAAAGTAACCCTATTTTCGGCTTTTGTAAAATTGTTTTAATTTTGCCCACTGAAAGTGGACTGATTTGATAAACGCTGCTAAGGCAGCGCGGATTGCAACCACGTAAAAAAGTGCTAAAACCAAAATTTTCTTTTTTACTTGTATCCCGCTCATTTCTCTGTACTTTCCTCAAATCATATTAATTGACGAAATTCTATGCCCTATTTATTTACTTCAGAGTCCGTTTCAGAAGGACATCCAGATAAAGTAGCCGACCAGATATCGGACGCACTGATTGATCATTTTTTGGCCTTTGATGCCGACTCAAAAGTGGCTTGCGAAACGCTGGTAACCACCGGGCAGGTCATACTGGCCGGCGAGGTTAAATCTAAAGCCTACCTTGATGTGCAAAAAATTGCGCGTGATGTGATTAACCGCATTGGTTATACCAAAGGCGAATACATGTTTGATGGCAGCTCCTGCGGTGTGTTATCGGCTATTCATGAGCAATCGCCCGATATTAACCAGGGGGTTGACAAGCAGGACAAGCAAGAACAAGGTGCAGGCGACCAGGGTATGATGTTTGGTTATGCCACTGTTGAAACCGACAACTATATGCCTTTGGCGTTAGATATTGCCCATGCTTTATTAATTGAATTGGCCGCCGTTAGGCGTGAAGGTACCGATATTAAATACTTACGCCCCGATGCCAAATCACAAGTAACGCTGGAGTATGACGATAACAACCAGCCGGTTCGTATTGATGCGATCGTTATTTCAACCCAACATGACGATTTTGACGAGGACGAGGCTATGCTGGCTAAAATACGTGAAGACATTATTGGATTTTTGATTCCGCGTGTTAAAGCCCGTTATCCTAAATATGCACACTTTTTTAACGATGATATAAAATACCATATCAACCCAACGGGCAAATTTGTAATTGGCGGCCCGCATGGTGATACCGGCTTAACCGGCCGCAAAATCATTGTGGATACCTATGGCGGTAAAGGCGCACATGGTGGTGGTGCGTTTTCGGGTAAGGATCCCTCAAAAGTAGACCGCTCGGCGGCTTATGCTACCCGCCACATTGCTAAAAACCTGGTAGCTGCAGGTATTTGCGACGAAGTATTGGTACAGGTATCATACGCTATTGGTGTGGCACAGCCTATGGGCATTTACGTAAACACTTACGGCACTGCCAAAGTTGATTTGCACGACGGCGAGATTGCACGCAAGGTAGAAGAGCTATTTGATATGCGCCCTTACGCTATCGAGACCCGCTTTAAACTGCGTAATCCTATTTATAGCGAAACTGCTGCCTATGGCCACTTTGGTAAACCCAGCCAAACCGTTACCAAAAACTTTGTAAGCCCTGAGGGCCGCCAAGTAACCAAAGAGGTTGAGCTATTTACCTGGGAAAAATTAGACTACGTAGAAAAAGTAAAACAGGCTTTTGGCTTGTAATACGATACTATATATTGCTTAAAAAGAGCGGCAGATAGTATCTGCCGCTCTTTTTATTTAAACGTTTTATACGCTATACCTTACCTCAACCATGCAAACTCCTGCCCCACCCTCACGCCTGCTAATTATACTGGCTTTTGCTGCTGTATATTTTATTTGGGGCTCAACCTATTTGGCCGTCCGTTTTGGTCTTACCGGTTTCCCGCCGTTTATATTAGTAGCACTGCGGTATGTGGCTGCAGGTATAGTAATGCTTGCTTATTGCAAAATTAAGGGTGAGCGTTTACCTTCAATACCCTTGTTTGGTAAGCAGGCCGTAAGCGGCATTTTAATGCTGGTTGGCGGCACGGGCATGGTGGCCTGGGCTGAGCAGTATATTAGCTCGGGGCAAGTAGCAGTACTTATTGCCGCACAACCGCTCTGGTTCCTGGTACTCGATAGGGCAAATTGGGTCAAATACTTTTCTGATAAATATATCCTTTCTGGCTTATTGGTAGGTTTTTTAGGCATCTTCCTGTTTATGAAACTGGGTGCTCAGGAAGATGTTAAGCAATCAAACATGGGCTTAATAGCCATGATAGGCGTTCAAATTGGGGCTATGCTTTGGGTGATAGGCTCGCTTATTACCAAAAACAGTAAAGGTAGCAGTACAGTAATCATGAATAGCAGCATCCAACTAATTTCCGCTAGTGTGTTTAGTACAATTGTTGCGTTGGTATCGGGCGAGCTGACTGGATTTACCTTTGCGCATGTGCCAGTTAATGCCTGGCTGGGTGTGCTGTTCCTGGTAACGTTTGGATCGCTGGTGGCATACCTGGCTTACATTTGGCTGTTGGGGCATGTAGCACCGGCGCTTATCAGCACTTATACTTACGTAAACCCTGTAGTGGCCGTTTTTTTAGGATGGGCACTGGGCAATGAGAAATTTTATACCGGCCAGTTTATAGGTCTGGCCGTTATATTAATTGGTATTTTGCTGGTGAACGTGCCTGCGTACAGGAGGAAGAAACAAGAGCCGGGAACCGAGAACCAAGAGTAATCCCAAGCCATACTATTTACTAAAACATACTCCTTAGCTTAATTGTGGTTTTAACAAAGAGCTAAAGAACAGCACATCGAGCAAAATCACCTTCGAATAACTATTTTAGCAAAATAACACTTTACATGCACAACCCCGAACATAACCCCTGGCAAGTAACCTCCGAAACAGAAGTTTACAGTAATCCCTGGATCAGTTTAACGCATTTTGAAGTCATTAATCCATCAGGCAATGCTGGCATTTACGGTAAGGTGCATTATAAAAACCGGGCTATTGGCATATTGCCGCTTGATGAGGAAATGAATACTTATTTAGTTGGCCAGTACCGCTTTACTTTAAATGCCTACAGTTGGGAAATACCCGAAGGAGGTGGCCCCTTAGGTACAGACCCACTTGATGCTGCCAAGCGCGAACTATTAGAAGAAACAGGCCTCAAAGCCAACCGTTGGACTAAGGTAAACGACTTCCACCTATCTAATTCCGTTGGTGACGAATTTGGACACATTTACCTGGCGCAAGACTTGGAGCAACATGAGGCCGAGCCTGAGGAAACCGAACAATTAGTGATACGTAAACTGCCTTTCAGTGAAGTTTACCGCATGGTTTGCAACAGCGAAATAACCGACTCAATAACCGTTGCTGCCGTGCTCCGCGTACAATTATTAATTTTAGAGGGAAAGCTGTAAAGGGAAATGAGCTTATAAATAAGACAAAAGGCTTGGGTTCTATCTTGGCTCTTGTTTCTTGTCTCTGATAAATTATTACCTTTGAGGCTTCTGTTATGAGGAGACTTTTTGGATACATTTTATCGGCCATTCATTACCCGGCTTTTGGACTGCTATTGTTAATTTTTCAGCCCATACAATGGTTTTGCTATACGGTTTTTGGATACAGCGCACACAAGAAATCTGTAGATGTATTAAACTTCTTTTTAACTAAAACCTATTATTTATTAGGCAACCGGGTAAGCTTTACCAACAAACAACAGCTCCCTGTAAACAGGCCCCTTATTTTTATTGCCAATCACCAGAGTATGTATGATGTGCCTCCGCTTATCTATTATTTGCGTAGGCACCATGCCAAGTTTATCTCCAAAGTCGAACTCACTAAAGGCATCCTATCCATTTCCTACAACTTAAAGGTAGGTGGTGGCGCCAATATAGACCGCAAAGATCCGCGACAGTCTATAACCGAGTTGGTAAACCTGGGCAACCGGATGAAGAACAATACCTGGTCTACGGTTATTTTTCCGGAAGGCACCCGCTCTAAAGATGGGCACATGCGCCCGTTCCAATCGGCCGGTATTGCCACCATTCTAAAAAAATGCCCTAATGCGTTACTAGTGCCTATCGTTATCAACAATGCCTGGAAAATGGTGCAATACGGTATCTACCCGCTCAGCACGTTCGAGCATCTGACCTTCGAGGTCCTTCCCCCTATAGAACCCAATGGCCGCCCCGCCGATGAACTGGTAAAAGAAGTGGAGGAAGTGATTAAAGCAGGGGTTATAGTAGAGCCAAGAAACAAAAAGCAAGAGACAAGGTAGACACTCATCAACCGAGTATTTCCTCCTGGCTCTCGTCTCTTTATTTAATATCAAATATTCTTTTCCTCTACCATTCTGAAAAACTCGTCGCGGTAGGTATCACCTATGGGAATAATTTTGTCGCCAATGAAGATGCGGCTACGCTCGATACTGTCTATCTTATTAAGGGCAACAATATACGAGCGGTGCACGCGAATGAAATGGCGCTCGGGCAGGGCATCCTCCACCTTTTTCATATTCTGTAGCGTAATAATACGTTCAGCCGGCGTAAATATGGATATATAATCTTTTAAGCCTTCAATAAAAAGAATATTGTTCAAATATACTTTCTGAATTTTATGCTCAGTTTTCACAAAAATAAAATCGTTCGATATATCAGACTGCGGCTGGGGTGCCTCCTCCTTTTCAACCGGCTTATTGGAGGGAAACATAACAGCATGCACTTTTTGAGCCGCTTTGTAAAAACGATCAAAGGCAATGGGTTTTAACAAGTAGTCGGCAGCATCCAGCTCATAACCTTGCAGGGCATATTGCGGGTAGGCAGTGGTTAAAATAACACGGGCTTTACCGTTTGATATACGCAGAAACTGAATGCCGGTAAGCTCGGGCATCTGCACATCCAAAAAAACCAGATCAATGCCGCCATCCTGCACCAGGGTAAGTGCTTCGATAGCACTGGTGGTAGCCTTAACTAATTGCAAAAACGGAATTTTTGAAATGTAGTCTTCTACAACGTGCAGAGCCAAAGGCTCATCATCAACAACCAGACATCGGATCATGTTATAAAATTAATGATAATTCACAAGTATAGGTGTCGGCAGTATCATTAATATTTAAATGATACTGGTTTGGGTACAGCAATTTTAAACGGCGCTTTACATTGTTTAAGCCAATACCACCGGCTGCATCGCGATTATGCAAATGCTTTTTATTGTGCATATAAAAGTCGAGGTGACCGTCATCTACCGTAATTTTTAGCTGTATGGGTGCTGCCGGATCATTGGCTACGCCGTGTTTAAATGCATTTTCAATAAACGATATAAGCAGCAAAGGCACTATGCGCTGGTTGGTAATAATACCATCTACCTCAAAGTTTACATAAGAGTTGTCGCCGAAACGAATCTTTTGCAGATCGATAAAATTTTGCAGGTACTGCAGCTCATTAGCCAAATCAACCTTGTTATCATTACACTCGTACAGCATGTAACGCATAATTTCCGAAAGCTTCAGGATAGCCTCGGGGGTGTTTTCGGCCCGTTGGTAGGCTAGTGAGTATATACTGTTTAAAGAGTTGAACAAGAAATGCGGGTTGATTTGCGACTTTAGCAATGCCAGTTCGGCCTGAAGGCGTTGGTTTTCCAAATCTCGCTGTATGCGCTCGTTCAAAAACCAATCGACTGTAAAATGCAGCAGCAAGCTTAACAGCACAAATATAACACTGGTAAAACAAGCGCTGATGTAGTAGGATATAAAACTAATGGTTTTGCCGTTCCGGCCTGTAAGTATATGCTCATGAAATATGCGCCCCAAGCCATATTTAATAAACCCAACTGCCAAAACTGTTACAAGCAGCATAAGCAGGTACCTGCCATACCGCTTATTGTTCAGGTAATTGGGTATAAATAACAGGTAATTAGAGTAAAACAGGCCAATATTAATAAGGCCATAACCTACAAACGTAACCAGCAGGTCAACCATCTTTATTTTAGCGTTGGTGTGCGCTATATACATAAAGAATGAGATGACGCTTATCCAAAAAAAGGAATGCCAGAAGATTTGCCAGCTTTTTTTCATTGCCCTAATATATAGTTAAAGCGGTAAAGCTACCTGCTTATTTATATACATGCTGGCAATTTGCCGATAAACAGCCTATAATTATCGATGAACTGGTTGGTAGATAGAAAGGGCAGTTCATCTATAATATTCAGCAGTTGGTCTAAATTAGTTTAGCAGGTTGTTTTTTTGAATTTACTTTGTATCATCAAATCAGTCACAATGAAAAAGTTATTATCAAACCTGAATCCCTTTATACTGTTAATGTTGCCTGTACTATTTGCTTTGGTACTGGGTGTAGGTTACCAGTTTGAGCACGCTAAAAGCTTAAACGGTGATAACAGCATAGCATCAGTTAAACAAACCACTTCTTTATTTACAAAAGGGGTTCGTTTAGTTAAAGTTGTTTGCGCTGTATCAACCGAAAAAGCATGGTAATTCAAACACAGGATTTGAACTTTTACTTTGGCAAACAGCCTGTTGTAAAATCATTATCATTACAAGTACCCGAAGGCAGCATATTTGGCTTCCTAGGCCCTAACGGGGCGGGTAAAACAACAACTATAAAATTGCTGCTCAGCTTGTTACAAATACAAGAGGGCAGCATTCATATTTTTGGGCAGGAGCTGCAAAGCAACCGCATCAAGATACTCTCGCAAGTGGGTTCGCTTATTGAGCAGCCTGCTATATACGCTCATCTTACCGGTAAAGAGAACCTTATTAACCGCGCCCGCCTGCTGCAGGTTCCGGCTAACCGTGCCAATGATATGCTGGCCCTGGTTCATCTTAACGATGCCGCGCATAAAAAGGCCGGCAACTACTCGCTGGGTATGAAACAACGGCTGGGTATTGCCCTGGCTATGCTGGCCGACCCTAAACTACTCATACTGGATGAGCCAACTAACGGACTTGACCCTAACGGCATTATTGAAATACGTGAGCTATTGGTTAAACTAACCAAAGAGCATAACAAAACCGTTTTTGTATCGAGCCACTTACTAGCCGAAATTGAGCGTATGGCTACCCACGTGGGTATTATTAACGATGGCGCCATGATGTTTCAGGGTAGTATACAAGACCTGGAAAACCTAAGCCAGCCGGTTGTGCAGGTCGAAACCACCGAAACCGCTGATGCTGCCAATTACCTCAAGAGCCAAGGCTATGAGATTACTCACGTAACCGATACCTATTTAACGCTACCTTTCTCATCAAAAGAAGATACTGCAGCTATTAATGCCAGCCTGCACCATAATGGCCACAAGGTTTACAGTATTGGTAAAATACAAAAAGACCTGGAAGAACTGTTTTTGAACATAACCCAAAAAGCCTAACCTGAGCCATGAAAGGATTTTTACTATCACTGCAATCTGAATTTTATAAGAGCCGTAAAACGCTGGGCTTTTGGAGCGCCATACTGCTGCCATTTATATTAATGTTTTTAGTTACGATTGGCTTTTACATAAAAGCTGATAAGCTGGCCGCATATACCCCCGAAAAAGTATGGGGCAACTTTGCAGGCATACCTATGGGTGTAATGGGTTCGCTGCTGTTACCCATGTTCATTATATTTTTAGCCTACTCGGTAAATAACATTGAACATCGGTCTGATACCTGGAAAACGCTGTTTACCTTACCTATACAAAAATGGTCAATTTACAGCGCTAAGTTTGTTTATGCTGTTCTGTTGCTGCTGATATCACTTTTGCTCTTCCCGGGGTTTACCATTTTATTTGGCAACCTGCTGGGCGCCATACAGCCAAAGCTTAAGTTTAGCGGCTACCATATGGAAAAAGAGTTGTTCCAGATTTACAGCAAGCTCTTCCTGGCTTCATTGGGCACGCTTTCGCTCCAGTTTTTGATGAGCCTGGTTTGGAAGGACTTTTTAAAACCTATGGGTATTGGCTTTATAGGAGCCATTATGGGTATTATATTGGTAGCTACCGTACACTGGGAGTATGCTTACACTATACCCTACTCACAGCCGCTGCAATCTATAATGGGCCGGAGCAAAACTTTAAACGGCCAGGCCCAATTTGAGCTGCTTACCAAGGAAGTACAGCTAAGCCTGATTACCGCTGCTGTAATATTTGTAGCCGGCTATTTTGTTGTAAAACGCAAAAGCATTAAATAATTTCAACCTTATCATACAACCATAAGAGGCGCCTAAGCAGGCGTCTCTTTTTTTATGTGCAATGCTTTACAGGTACAGTTGCACCATTTGCCGCCAGTAACGGGGCCGATGCCCGTTACCATCCCATATGTAAAACTCGTGCTGTATATCATGTGCCAATAGTTTCCTACTCAGTTCCTGGTTACTGTGTAAAAAAGGATCGGCTTCACCAACAGCTATTATCATATCGAGCTGTTTTATTCTGTTCAGGATATTTTCATCGCTTAAGTTAGCCATAAACTCCTGGGGCATGTTAAAGTAAATGTCTTCGTCCCGGTAACCATCAAACAGATCGTTATAATTTTCCATTTGCACAGTAAGATCATAACGCCCGCTCATGCCCACCACTTTTACAAACTTTTCGGCATGCCGTAAGGCAAGGTTAACTGCATGGTAAGCACCCATGCTACAACCAGCTACTTCAATGGGCCGGCCGCTATTATGCTGGTGCATGAAAGGCAATACCTCGCCCAGTATGTATTCTTCATACTGCAAATGGCGTTCAATGCGCGCTCTGGGCTCAATAGTCTTGTTGTAAAAACTTTCGGCATCGATGCTGTCCACACAAAAAAGCTGGAGCTCACCATTTTCCAGTTTCTCGAACAGAGCACCAACTACGCCCCAGTTTTCATAATCATAAAACCGAGCCATACGCGTTGGAAAAAAAAGCACCGCACGGCCCCCATGGCCAAACACCAAAAGTTCCATGTCGCGCTGCAACACGTTGCTAAACCACTTGTGATACTCCCTGTTCATCTAATAGGGTATTGGTGTATTTGTATTAGCTCTTAAATTCTCATTAAACTATGCTACTGCCTATTACTTCTTTCCAAACACTATATCCCTTTACGCTTAGGTGCAAACCGTCATCAGCAAAATATTCCTTTTTTGGTGCACCGCTACTATCCAGCATTGCTTTGAAAATGTTTACGAAACGCCAATTGTTCTGCTTTTTAATAATCTCGCTCTCAATTAAATTATTAGCATACTTAAACTGATCGGCCATACTCCAGCGGGCCGGGCTTGGTTTCAGCGAAACATAGTAGCAGGGTATATTGCCAAAACGCTCGTTTACCCTAAACATCAGTTGCTGAAAAAATATAAAAACCTCTTCGGGCAACCGGCCATCGCCCAGGTCGTTATCACCAGCGTAAATTACCAATCTTTTAGGGTGAAAAGGCATCATTATACGGTCAAAAAACCAAACGCATGCTGCAATAGTAGAACCTCCAAAACCCAGGTTTATAGGTTTCAAATCTTTAAAATCATCATACAAGCTTGTCCACATACGCATACTCGAACTGCCGTAAAAAAGCGTTTCCGGTGCGTAACCAATCTTTAAACTATCCTTTTCCAGGCGCTTTACCTCATCCTCGTACCAATACATTCCGAAATATATGAAAGTGGCTTGATGTTACAACACCGGCCATGTTTTAAATACAAAGCAGGCTTAAAATGTTTGATGCTTAATGGATTGTTTACTCATTCCTACAGCATAGATTGTAATCTGGCGTTTAATATAAATCCGGCTATCATCTCAGTGCTTCACCGTTATTCTCTTCTTAATACATATCATCAGCACTGCCAGCTAAAATTTAGTCTGATACATTAAGTATGGTTACAGCTTCGGCTTTTTTTTGACATTGCACCAAGTAACACAGCTCCGTTCCCGATTCTAAAATCACCGCTCTTTGCTTATCTTTACAATTGTGATGATACAATCTCCTTCCGAACGTTATAATCAGAAATTTAAAGATATACTGGCCCAACTGAATGCTGAGCAACTTGCCGCCGTGAATAAGGTTGACGGTCCGGTTTTGGTGGTGGCCGGCCCGGGTACAGGCAAAACACAGATACTGGCCGCCCGCATTGGTAAGATACTGCTCGAAACCGATGCCCAGCCCAATGAGATTTTATGTTTAACCTATACGGATGCCGGCGCGGTAGCCATGCGCAAGCGTTTGTTCGATTTTATAGGTCCCGATGCTTATCGCATTAACATTTATACGTTCCACGCTTTTTGTAATGACATTATTCAGGAAAACCTGGACTATTTCGGCAAGCTGAGCCTGGAGCCTCTGAACGACCTGGAATCGGCCATGTTGTTTAGGGAACTGGTGGACGAGTTTGATAAAGACCACCTGCTCAAACGCTTTACCGGCGATATTTACTACGATGTTCCCCGGCTGAAAAGCCTGTTCAGCACCATGAAACGCGAGAACTGGGAACTGGCCATGATTGAGCGCGCCGTGCAGGAATATATTGACGACCTGTCCAACCGCGACGAATTCATCTACAAAAGGCCCAATGCCGCCAAAGGCATACAAAAAGGCGATATAAAACAAAAGGATGTTGATGCCGCCAAAGAAATAATGGCCAAGCTGATTTGTGCCGTAAACGAATTTGCGAATTACGAAGGCAAGCTCAAAACGCGTGGCATGTATGATTATGATGACATGATTATTTGGGTGCTGCGTGCCTTCCGCGAGAATGAAGACTTGCTGCGCCGTTACCAGGAACGCTACCAGTATATTCTGGTGGATGAGTTTCAGGATACCAGCGGTTCACAAAATGAGTTGTTGAAATTTTTGCTTACTTATTGGGATACGCCCAACGTGTTTGTAGTGGGCGATGATGACCAGTCCATCTTCCGTTTCCAGGGTGCTAACATGAAGAACATACTGGATTTTGCCGACGATTATGTAAGCACACTGCATACGGTAGTACTTAAACAAAACTACCGCTCTAACCAAACCATCTTAGACATATCGCGCGTGCTCATTGGCAACAACCGCGAGCGCTTAACCAGTCAGCTGCGGTTAGATAAAAATTTGCTGGCCGCTCATCCCCGCTTTCAGGCAGAGATGGTTGAACCGGTGATTAATGAGTATGCCAACACCGACCAGGAACTGGTTGACGTAGCCCACCAGATAGAGCGGCTTATTGCCCGCGGTACCGATCCGGCCGAAATTGCCGTGATCTACCGCAACCACAACCAGGTGGAGCAGCTCATTCATTACCTCGACGCTAAAAAAGTAGCGGTGAACACCCGGCGAAAGATTGATATTCTGACGCTGCCCTTTGGCGAAAAGATCATCAACATAATGCAGTACCTGGCTATGGAAATGGACTCGCCTTACAGCGGAGATGAATTACTTTTCGAGATCCTGCATTATGATTTTTTTGATATTCCGCCTATTGAGATTGCCAAGGTGAGCATTGCGGTATCCAAAGCCAACTTTAGCATGAATGCCGATGAGCCCAAAACCTCCATACGCCGTTATGTAAGCGAACTAAAGCCTAACCGCCAGGCCAGCTTGTTTGAGCAGCCCGAAAATGTGGAGATGAAGCAAATAGTTGCCGATATAAACTTCCTGCTTAAGGCGTCGGTAAGTTTAAGCCTGCAACAGCTGTTTCAGCAGGTTATTACTGCTTTGGGCATTTTAAAGTATGTAATGCAACAGCCCGATAAGGGCTGGCACATGGAGGTACTCACCAGCCTGTTTAATTTTGTACGCGATGAAGCCCGCAAAAGCCCTGAAATGAAATTAAAGCACATCGTCAATACCATTGATTTGATGAAGCGCAACAACATCAGGCTGGAGCTGCACCAGGTAATACATGCCGAAAATGGCGTAAACTTTGTAACCGCCCACGGCTCAAAAGGACTGGAGTATGAGTATGTATTTTTAGTTGGCTGCACCAAAAGGATATGGGATTCAAAAGGTCGCAATATGGGCTTTAGCTTTCCTGATACGCTCATGCAGGCCTCTGGCGATGAGAACGCCCAGCAGGAAGAATCGCGCCGGTTGTTTTATGTGGCCCTTACCCGTGCTAAGCAATGCCTGCACATCTCCTACCCTATTAAAGACCGTAATGATAAGGACCAGGAAGCATCGCAGTTTGTAGGCGAAATATTGGCCGCAAGCCACCTGCAGGTACAGCACCCACAGGTAAATGAGGATGCGCTGATGGCGTACTTTGCCACCCAGTTTAGCGAGGCCGACAAGCCTGTGGTACAATTGCTGGATAAGAACTACATTAACCAGCTGCTGCAAAACTACGTATTATCGGTTACGCACCTCAACAGCTACCTGGATTGCCCGCTGAAGTTCTATTTCCAGAACCTCATACGCGTTCCGGCGGGTAAAAGTCCGGCTATGGCATTTGGATCGGCAGTGCACCATGCCTTGTATAAGGTGTTTGACAGAATGACCAAAAACGATAACCGCTTTGGGCCGGTAGATGATTTTATGCGCGAGTTTAAATGGTTTATGTACCGCAACCGCGATGCCTTTACCAGCGAAGAATTTAAATTGCGGATGGACTACGGCGAAAAGATACTACCAGCTTTTTACGAGCAAAACGTTTACCAATGGAACAAGATAGTACGCGTGGAACACGCTATGCGCAACTTAACCATTAACGGAGTACCGGTAAAAGGCCACCTGGATAAAATTGAGTTTAATGGCAACCAGGCCACCATTGTAGACTATAAAACCGGCAAGCTTAAATACGCTAAAGAAAAACTGTTGCGCCCAACCACCGATAACCCCAACGGGGGCGACTACTGGCGCCAGGCTGTATTTTATAAAATGCTGGTGGATAACGACCGCAAAGGCTGGGAAGCAACCGGCACCGTTTTTGAATTTATAGAACCTATTGACGGACAATACCACAAAGAAAAAATACTGGTGATGCCACAAGACGTAGAAACCGTAACCCGCCAGCTTACCGAAACCTACCATAAAATTATGGCCCATGATTTTGCCACCGGTTGCGGCAAACCCGATTGCGACTGGTGCCACTTTGTGCGCAGCAACTTTAAACAGCCAGGTAAGATATTAGAGGGTGTTGAGGAGTAGTTTGGAGGATGTAGCAAGTATAAATAAAGAAGCCTTTACAAGGAAGCACTGTTTAAACAAACCTTGTCGAATTACCGTATAAGCTTACGTCGTGCTTTAATTATATAAAGCACCAATTCAATTATTATATTTATACGAAATTACAGCGCATAGAATGAGACACTTAGCCTATACCATAATATTCTTTATTGTAGTTGCCGTTAACGGTTGTTCAGATGATTCGGGGGTTATTGTACCGCAGGTTAGCTCCACACCTATTACCGGAACCATCACGCCTACTACGCCAACAAATCCAACCAACCCAACCACGCCTCCTGCGCCAACAGATCCGACCACACCTACTACGCCAACCAACCCAACTACGCCAACAGATCCATCGGCGGCTCAGTATAGCATTACTTTTAAAGCTAATGGCACAGTTGTTTCATTTACGGATGTTTCTGCAACGCGTGGAACTGCAACCAACCCCAGAACTTTGACCGTTACCGGTAGCGGAAAGAATGGTTCGGTGCCAAAATTTAAATTCTTTATGGAAGAAACATCCATTGGCTTTGAAAAAGGCATAAATATTTGGATGAAAGAATACAGCTATCCCACCACCTATGTTGAATACACTAGTAGCGCTAATGAGGCCTATTCTACCATGAATGCTAAAAATGAGATATATGCCTTTCTTACCGATGTATCTTATACTAATGGAGGAACAATTGCAGGTACATTTAATGGCACTTTTATAAACAATGGTGTGCCTGTTCAAATTACCGAGGGTGTATTCAAAGCTAAGTTTAGCAATTAATCGCAACTACTTTTACTGTTAACAGTCTTCAACTACGATAACATGAAGGCTATATACTTTTATATCACACACAATGCGTTTATAAGAGGCGTATTTCAAATGGAACACTTGTAATAGGTCTAAAATAGTAAGTAAGCTGGCGTGTTCAGCGGTCACATTTATACGGCACTATTTTTTATAACTCCAAACTAAGCTATCCGTCCTGAAGGGTACAGCCGGTAAGCCAGCACCATTTACCAGGTTTGGCCGGGCAATCTCTGTCCATGCAAAGCGTACCTGCGTAGGCTTAGTTACCGCCGGGCTGGATACTATAATCGTGTTACCCGAAATTTCGGCTTGGGCATCTACAAAGTTACCATCGGCTCCGGCTATAGTGAAAAAGGTTGGCGCTTGTCCGTCGTTGGTTTTTAAGCCGTTGGCATCGGTAAAATACAGCACAACTTTGTTGTCTTTAACCTGCATCCGCTGGTAGGCTGGTCCGCTATAGGTGATGTTCTTAACGCCGTAATCTTTAGCCAGCGCCACCAAGGCCAGGCGGCGTCCAACCTCCCATTTATAAGGCGGATGAATGTCGGCAAGGTTATCAACCAAATCCGTAACAGTTATAAATGCGGTATGTGGTATATGGGCAGATTGTACCTGCTGCTCCCAAAAAGCGGGTAAAGTTTGCGGTGTATGGGGCAATTTATCCTTACGTTTGGTGTAGTAGTAAGGCGCTATCAACACCGAGTAAAACGGCAATTTAGCATTACCCCATTGCTTACGCCAGCTATCAACCAAGGCCTGCATTTTATCGGCATAGCGCATACCAGGTTCGTTCAGCATAGCATTACTTTCGCCCTGGTACCATAAAAATCCACGAAGTGCGAAAGGGGCCAGTGGTTTAATCATGCTCTCGTAATACTTACCCGGCGCCATGCTGTCAATCATCATTTTGGGCTGGGCTGCTTCTTTGGTAAAGGCTGGCAAAGCTGCATATCCCGAAGCTGGTGTCCAGGGCTCGATGCGGCTGCCTCCCCATGATGAACTGATGATGCCAACAGGCACCTTCAATTTTGCCTGCAAATTTTTGGCAAAATAATAACCCGCTGCTGATATTTGTTCCAGCGCCTCGCCTCTGCTTTCGTTCCAGCCGGTGGTGGTCACGTCGGGCAGGCTTAGTTTCTTTTCTACCTTAAACAAGCGGATAGCTGGGTTAGCTACCGCTAGTTCCAATTCGGCGCTATCTACGCCTCTGGCCGGCTTGGCATACCCCCGGTTCAGTTTCATGGTATACTCCATGTTGGATTGGCCCGAGCACAACCAAACTTCACCTACCAAAATATTGGTCAACTTTAGGATTGAGGTGTCGGATGTTATGGTTAAATCCTGCGGCTTGCTGTTGGCAGGCATGGGGTTTAAAGTAACTTTCCAGTAGCCGCCAGTATCGGCAGTGGCAGTCTTGATCTGTCCGCCAAACTTTACCTTAACGGCTTTACCGGCTTTAGTCCATCCCCAAACGGGTACAAACTCACTACGTTGTAAAACCATATTACTGCCAAATACTTTAGGCAGTTTAACCTGAGCAAACAACGCTCCTGATCCTAAAAGGAACAGACCAGTAAGCCAAACACATTTTTTAGAAAACATAAAGCAGATTTATAACGGTTGCCGTGAAAGTAGGTGATTATTATGAGAGTTGCAACGGCGGTGTTTTTATGAATGAAAATTATGGAATTAAAGAATTGACAGCATTCCTCTTTCATGCCGGCGGATAATACAAGTAAAAATCTTGTTTCCTTATGCTTGTTCCCTGTGCTATCTGTATCTTGCTGTTGATAAACCGCAAACTGCATGAAGTTTAAACTTTTACTCCCTTTACTATTTGCCGTGCCGGCCATGGCGCAAACAACCGTTAAGCAAGATGCTGCCATTAAGCAAATGAACGACGAGGTATCGGCCCAAAATATTGAAACCATAGTACGCAAGCTGGTAAGCTTTAAAACCCGCCACACCTTAAGCGACACAACCAGTAAAACCACAGGTATTGGCGCTGCCCGCAACTGGATAAAGGCTGAAATGGAACGCTATGCAGCAGCATCCGGTGGGCGTATGAAAGTGGAGTTCGATACATTCACACAACCTGCCGGCGGCCGCATTGGCAAGCCTACTGTTTTAAAGAACGTGCTGGCTATCCTGAAAGGCACCGACCCTAATGATACCCGCGTGTATATGGTATCGGGCCATTATGATTCCAGGGTTAACAATGTGATGGATTCGGCTTCTGTAGCGCCGGGCGCCGTTGATGATGCTTCGGGCACGGCAGTGTCTATGGAAATAGCACGTGTAATGGCTAAGCATTCCTTTCCGGCTACTATAATTTTCATGGCGGTAGCAGGCGAAGAGCAAGGGCTTAACGGTTCCACCAACGTAGCCAAACGCGCCAAGGCCGAAAAATGGAACGTTGATGCTATGCTGAACAATGATATTGTAGGCAATACCTACGGCATGGAAAACGGCATTAAAAACAATACCAGCGTGCGAGTCTTCAGTGAGGGTGTACCTTCAACGGCAGCGGGCGATGCACGGGCTATTATAGCCTTAATAGGCAACGGTGGCGAGAACGACAGCCCGTCAAGACAACTGGCCCGTTACATCAAAGAGGTAGGCGAACGTTATGTAAGCCACCTGGATGTAAAAATGATTTATCGCCGCGACCGCTTTTTGCGAGGCGGTGATCAGACACCTTTTTTGCAGAACGGCTTCACCGCAGTGCGCTTTACCGAAATGAACGAAGATTTTAACCGTCAGCACCAAAATATTCGCAAAGAAAAAGGTGTAGATTATGGCGACCTGCCCGAATTTGCTGATTATGAGTATATTCAGAAAGTGGCCCGCATGAATCTATCGGTATTGGCTAACCTGGCATCAGCTCCTGGTCAGCCGCAAAATGTGGGCGTAAGCACCAGCGGGTTAACGAACAAAACAACACTAAAATGGCAGGAACCGGTGGCAGGTAAAAAGCCGGCCGGCTACTACATATTAATGCGCGAAACCATTAACCCTTATTGGGAAAAGAAAATATTTGTAACCGGTAACGAGTACACATCTGATTACTCCAAAGACAATTACTTTTTTGCCGTGCAGGCGGTAGATGCCGATGGGCATGAAAGCTTACCGGTATATCCAAAACCAATAAGATAATTTGTAACAAGCGGATAAAACAATCATCTAAAACTAAAAATATCACAAATGGATACTTCATTAATTACAACAAGCACCGGTCTGGATGGCTACAAGGTGGTTAAGCACTTAGGTGTGGTACGCGGAATAACGGTACGTAGCCGTAGCGCACTGGGCAACATTGCCGGCGGCTTTCAATCATTGTTTGGCGGCCGCTTATCCATTTACGTTGAGCTTTGCGAACGTACACGCGAGGAAGCTTATCAATTACTCATTCAACACGCCGCAGCTTTGGGTGCCAATGCCATTATTAATATGCGTTATGATGCTAATGAAGTAATGCAGGGTATTACCGAAGTGCTGGCTTATGGCACAGCTGTGATAGTAGAAAAAGAATAAGTAATATATAACTTTTAAAGAGGTAGTCAGGAAGTACTGACTACCTCTTTCTTTTATTCCTGATTATTTTTTAAAGGCAGAGTGAACCAAAAGGTACTGCCTTTATCAGGCTCGCTCTCTACCCATAAATTGCCTTCATGACGGCTTATAATTTCATGTGATATATATAACCCGATTCCTAACCCTGAAATATTGGGGTTTAGTTCCTCAACCCTGTAAAAGCGCGAGAACAACTGCGAAAACTTATCGGGAGCTATACCAATACCAAAATCTTTCACACTCAGCTTAACCTCATTTGCACTGGCAGTTAGCATTAACTCAACCTCATTGGCCATGGGCGAATATTTGATAGCATTGGTAAGCAGGTTAATAACCACCTGCTCAATCCTTTGCGGATCGCCGTATACCTGCAAAGTGTTAACATCAGTATGCACATTGATATGATGTGTGTTATGAGAATGCTGTATCAGTTCAACAGCATCATCAACAATTACCCTGAAATCGAAATTTTCCTTAGTTAATTGCAGCTTGCCTGCCTCAATTTTTGATACATCCAGCAGATCTGATACCAACGCCGAAAGCTTTTTAACCTGTTGCACGGTTTTGCTCACAAACTTTTTACTGCTATCGCTGCCCGGCATCCTTTCCAAAATTTGCAGATAGCCGGTTATGCTGGTTAAAGGTGTTTTTAACTCATGGCTGGCCAAACCTATAAACTCGTCTTTCTTTTCGTTAAGTGTCTTTACCTCTTTGTATAACTTAGCATTATCAAGTCCAATGGCAGCCTGAGCGGCGATAGGGCCAACCAAACTTTCGTGCTCACTGGTAAAAACGCCGGCTTTTGAGTGCCCAAAGAATAACCCTCCTATTACCTCGCCTGACCTTAAAATTACCGGTACGGCTAAATAACTCACCACAGGCAAATGCCCCTCTGGCATACCATTATGCGGCGGGTTATGCCCATAGCGCAGATCTTTGGTAATATCATCTACACGTACCACACCTTCGCCCGAAAAAGTTGCATGAAAAACGGCCGTATTTCGGGGCATTCCAAATCTTTCAAATGCTTCTCTCGGCGCGCCCGATAAAGTATATAATAAGTACGACTCACCGCTTTCATCAACAGCATTATAAAAGAACGCACCAAACTCGGCCCCTGTTAACTCTGTTGTTATATCGGTAACTTTTTGTAAGATCTTATTCAGGTCAAGTTCTTCGGCAATTACCTTAATAACGGTATTAATAATCTCAAGCCGCCTGGTATAACTACGGGTGTTTTCGTCTACCGTCTTCTGGATGCTTATATCGCGGGCAATTTTGGAGGCGCCTATAACCTGCCCGTTATGGTCTAATATCGGTGATACTGAAAGCGAGATTGGAATTTCCCGCCCATATTTGGATATCCGTATAGTTTCAAAATGATCGACCCTTTTATTCTGAGCAATTTGGCCGATAATATATTCCTCTTCCTTTAAACGTGATTGTGGTATCAGTATGGAAATGTGTTTGCCTATCACTTCGTCTGCTGTATAGCCAAACATGGCCTCGGCCGCGTTGTTCCAGCTGGTAATAATACCTTCCAGCGTTTTACTTAATATGGTATCGTCGGATGTATCAACAATAGCCGCCAGCCTGGCCTGGTGTTCATAAGCTTTTTTTCGTTCAGAAACATCACGTGCAATTTTAGAAGCACCAATTACCTCCCCAGCATCGTTTAATACAGGTGATACCGATAGCGAGATAGGAATTTCTTTACCTGCTTTGGTAAGCCTCATGGTTTCAAAGTGGTCAATCCTTTTCCCCTGCCTAACATTTCCAATAATAATATCTTCTTCACCTAGCCTGGCCTTTGGAATTAGTGTAGATATATGTTTGCCTATAATTTCGCTGGGACTGTAGCCAAATAGTTTTTCGGCAGCTTTATTCCAACTGGTGATTATACCATCTAAGGTTTTACTAACAATGGCATCTTCTGATGAATCGACTATTGAAGCCAGCAAGGCCTGCTGGTTATTGTTAATTAAATAATTATTTAAGGGAATAAGCGTAACCATGACGCCTGACGTTGAATCGCCATTAAACAATGGCGTACATGAGGCCTTTATTTTTATTTTTTTGCCGTTGGGCTTTTCAACCATTAGTTCTGCTTCTGTAACTGCAGCGTTTTTAACGCACACAGCCATCGGACTAACGTCTGGCGAGAGGTATTGCTGATTTGTGTCTAACAGCTTAAAAAATGGAAACCATTGGTTTTGATTAACCTGAGGAGCGGCTTCCCAAAAGTTGACAGCAGCTTTATTGTAGGCAGTTATGTAACCCTGTGTGTTGCAGGTGTACACAGCAACCGGTAAGCTGTCAAACAATGCCGACGGTAAACGATAAGCATTTTCGTCCTGACCAAAGTTTGCTGATATCAAGTTGCTATCTAAACTGCCTGTGCCCATTATATATACGAAGTAGATGTATTAGCAAAACATTCTCAATTGTTGTAAATAGACGATTAACGCGAAGTTAAGATATTTTATATATAAACGTAATTTATATAAAATTGATCATACTAGTGGTAAATGTTGCCTAAGGTACTTTGTACTAAACACTCCAAAAACGAAACTTTGGCATCCAAACTGAAAATTTTTCACCAGTTAAACAGCGTTAAAAAAGTAAAAATGTCAGTTGGCACTTTTGAGAGGCGTTTGGCATTCAGGTTGTAAAATAGCTCATGTAAACGTTCTTAATATTAATTAAATTATAGTTCATTCAATTTAAAAACATCTTTTAGGAGGAACAAACTATGAGTTTGGTTAAATGGAATAATGAGAAAAACAACAATGCATTAATGCCAGGCTTTAATGACATTTTTGAATCATTCTTTAACGATGCTTTTGTGTCTGACCGCATGGTATCACGTGTACCAGCCGTAAACATCAGCGAAACACCCGAAAGGTATCACATTGAGCTGGCTGCGCCCGGACTGAAAAAGCAAGATTTTAAAATTTCTACAGAACGCAGCATTTTAACTGTATCGGTAGAACAACGCAACGAGAATTCAGAAAACAATAAAAAGTATAACAAGCGGGAGTTTAGTTACACCTCGTTTGTACGTTCATTCACCCTACCCGAAAGTGCTGATGAAAGCCAGATTGAAGCCGTTTATAATGATGGCGTACTGCAAATTGACATTGCTAAAAAAGAAGAAGCTAAAAGCATAAGCCGTCAGATTGAGATTAAATAAGTTGTTTTTTTAATTCTCCTTTTACAATAAAGGCACTCTCTATTACGGGTGCCTTTATTGTTTAAAAACTTATTTAGAGCTTTACTTTCTTATTACCTTCATCAACACCTTTTATAAACTTGATCAGGCCGGTCATGTAAGTTTGCTGATCGTCATACATGCTCAGGTGGCTGCCTTTAGCGCAATAAAGGTAAGTACCATTAGCAAATTGCGTGGCCATCCATTGCATGTGTTTGGGATCCATGGTATCATACCGCCCGCCAATACTTAGCGCCGGAACCGCAACTTTGGGTAAATCAGCTTTACGGTCCCATTTTAACAATTTACCTGCTACACCAAACTCACTTGGGCCCTGTATGGTTACGTACAGCGATTGGTTCATTTTAGCAAACGATCTGTTCACCGGCTCGGGCCACTGATCGAGTGGAAAGCGGCACAAGTGCTTGGTATAAAAGTTAGGCATTAACAATTGCATATATTCAGGGTTATCAAAGTCTCCTTTAGCTTCAATGGCACGTATTTTGGCCAGCACCTTAGGATCCATTTGCTTACTTAATACATCCTCGGCATATTTGCCATAGTCGGGACAACTCGACATCATGTTCGAAATAATTAAGCCTTTTAAATGCTGCTGATATTTTAAAGCATACTCAAGCGCTAATATGCCGCCCCATGAGTGGCCCAACAAATACAAATTTTCCTTATCCAGCTTAAGCGCCTGACGCACCTGCTCAACCTCCTCTACATAACGCGGCAGGCTCCACATGCTGGTATCTTTAGGGTTGTCTGAGTTGCCGCACCCCAGTTGATCATAGTAAATAAGCTCTACACCTTCTGCAGGTAAAAAGCTTTCCATACACTCAAAGTATTCGTGTGTAGCGCCTGGGCCGCCGTTTAATAACAGCAGTTTCATTTTAGGATTATTGCCAATCCTTTTAGTCCAAACATTGAATTTACCTTTAGACGTTGTAATAGCTACTACTTGTACACCGCCTGTTTTAACGCCCGAGGTAGTATCTTTGAAATAGTTGCTTAAACTGATGTTCGAATGCTGCTCCGCTCCTGTGTTGCGGCACGCATTAATAGAAACAACAGCCAATATAATGACCGCTTTGAAGTAATTGCAAAGGTTAAACATATGAATGGGTTGTTTTACTAAGATAATGTTTTTACCTAATTGTAAAAACCCATTAATTCCATTATTTTACGCTTAATGAAAGCAGTTGTTATTTTATTTAGGGTATGTGCAATTGGTGTACTATTAGTGAGCTGTGCTACCCGTATGCCGCGCGAACGAGGTGACTTTAAGCCAACAGATTTGGTAGAACTTATTAAAGCAGACCCTACGCTTAAGCTGGACATACGCTATGCTACCAAAAACAACCTGGCCGGCCGGCCAGTTTACCGGCAAGCCCGTGCCTTTCTGCAACGTGATGCAGCTATGGCAGTGGCCCAGGTTAACCAGGAACTAAAACCATTAGGCTATGGCTTACTTATTTTTGACGGTTACCGCCCCTGGCAGGTTACTAAGCTATTTTGGGATGTAACTCCGGCCCAGAATAAGAAGTTTGTAGCTAACCCCAAAAACGGCTCGCGCCACAATCGGGGATGCGCGGTTGACTTATCATTATATGACCTTAAAACCGGAAAAGAAATTGAAATGACCGGAGCTTACGATGAGATGAGCGAACGCTCGTACCCCAGCTATACCGGCGGCACTGTACAGCAACGCCAGATGCGCGATTTGCTCCGAAGCAAAATGGAAGCTCATGGCTTTAAAGTTTACAGCGTGGAGTGGTGGCACTTTGATTATAAGGATTGGAAACAATACCGCATTAGTAACGTGCCGTTTGAGAAAATGTAAGGAGTCTATAAAAACTAAGGCATGACCTACTCAGTCATGCCTTAGTTTTTATATTAAGTACCCGATATTAATATCTGTAGTACTCCGGTTTAAACGGACCTTCAACAGCCACGCCAATATAGTCGGCTTGTGATTGATCAAGCACTTCCAGCTCTACACCAATTTTAGCCAGGTGTAAACGGGCAACTTTTTCATCAAGGTGTTTAGGCAGGGTGTATACTTTATTCTCGTAAGCGCTACCGTTAGTCCATAGCTCTAATTGGGCAAGGGTTTGGTTGGTGAACGAGTTAGACATTACAAAGCTCGGGTGACCGGTTGCACAACCTAAGTTAACCAAACGGCCTTCGGCCAATACAATTACGTCTTTACCTTCAATGGTATATTTATCTACCTGTGGTTTAATTTCAATTTTGGTATTGCCATAAGTGCCGTTTAACCAGGCCATATCAATCTCGTTATCAAAGTGGCCAATGTTGCACACAATGGCTTTATCCTTAAGGGCACGGAAGTGTTCTTCGCGTACAATGTTGCAGTTACCTGTAGCGGTTACCACGATATCGGCCTCAGCAATAGCAGTTGCAAGTTTTTTCACTTCAAAGCCTTCCATAGCAGCCTGCAGCGCACAAATAGGGTCAATTTCTGTTACAATAACACGTACACCAGCGTTACGCAGAGAGTCGGCCGAACCTTTTCCCACATCGCCATAACCGCAAACTACGGCTACTTTACCAGCCATCATTACGTCGGTAGCACGGCGGATAGCGTCAACCAGTGATTCGCGGCAGCCGTATTTGTTATCAAATTTAGATTTGGTTACCGAGTCGTTAACGTTGATAGCCGGCATAGGCAGGGTACCATTTTTAACGCGCTCGTACAAACGGTGTACGCCGGTAGTAGTTTCTTCAGATAGACCTTTAATAGCCGAAATCAGTTCAGGATATTGATCTAATACCATGTTGGTTAAATCGCCGCCATCATCCAAAATCATGTTTAACGGTTGGCGATCTTCGCCAAAGAACAAGGTTTGCTCAATACACCAGTTAAACTCTTCTTCGGTTAAACCTTTCCAAGCGTAAACCGAAATACCGGCAGCAGCAATGGCAGCGGCGGCGTGGTCTTGCGTTGAGAAGATGTTACATGATGACCAAGTAACTTCGGCACCCAACTCAACCAGTGTTTCAATTAACACGGCGGTTTGAATGGTCATGTGCAAACAGCCTGCAATACGGGCGCCTGCCAAAGGTTTTGATGCGCCAAACTCGGCACGCAAAGCCATTAAACCAGGCATTTCGGCCTCGGCCAGTTCTATTTCTTTGCGGCCCCACTCGGCCAGCGATAAGTCTTTTACTTTGTATTTAACGTAGGTGGTTTCTACTGATGACATACTTTTTTAATTTGAATACAAAAGTAGGTAATAACCCCGTGTTAAACAAGCCCGTACGCACACGTTGGTACAGACATACACTTCTGTAAATGTTTTAATATCTTAACTTTACAGCCGCACATGAATCTCCATCAAAAAATTGCTTTGGCCAGACACCAAATGGGACTTACCCAGGAGGAGTTAGCCAACCAAGCCAACGTTACGGCCAGAACCATACAGCGTATAGAAAGCGGCGAGAGCATACCGCGTAAATTTACGCTGAAACTGATTGCTGCGGCACTTCACATCCCTTTTGATGAGTTGAATTCTATGGGCGAAGAAATAGTAGTTGCTCCGGAGCCGGGAGCCGTTTCCAATCAAACAGAAGTTTCCGAAGACCTGTGGGTAAAGATGGCATCTAATGAAGACAAGGTAAACTTTTTAAGGTTGCTTTGCTTGTCGTGTTTCAGTTATTTGCTTGTGCCCTACGTACATTTCCTGATCCCTTCTTATCTGCTAAAGAGGCGGCACGAACAAGACCCGGCTGTTCTGCGTTTTGCGCGGAACGTGATCCAAAATCAGGTGTACTGGGTTATTGCAACAGTGGCGGCATTTTTGCTTACACTGGGGTATAACTTTATGCAGGCAGCATACCTTAAAAATCAATATCCGGCTAATTACCTGCTCGTATTTTTTTTAATGTATTTCATCAATCCCTTTCTCATTTTAAAAAGCTTCACCCAGATCAATAAGCGTTTTTTGGGCGAGTAACGGCGTTTTCCAACCCTTTGTGACGTTAACTTCAGGCGAACGTCGGGCTAATGTCGGGCATTTGGCAAGGAGGACAGATATACCTTTGGAACACCAAACCAAATGTAAATGACACACGCACTATTCACCTTTCGCAAACTACTTTTTACCGCTTTAACAATCATTACTTATGCAGACATTTCATCTGCACAGGCGCAAATGATGCCACCGGCTACCCCCAGTCAACTGGTTTTACCGGCTAATGATTTTAAAACAGATTTTATATGGGAAAGCAATACCTTAAACAACCAGTTGGAAACCCATGCAGCGCTACTCATTCCAGTTAAATTACCCAATTGCCTCAAGCAGTTTTACATGCAGTTTGACACCGGAGTACCTCAAAGCATTCTTTACGCCGAAAAGATAAGCGCCATCAGAGCAAAGTACCCTGCCAGTGTTGCAAAAGAAGATTCTACCCAAAAACTGATTAATCAGCAAATTACTATAGCGGGTAAAAATATGCTGGCTAAAGAGATAGGACTTAAAAAATATAGTGGTAAAACTATAGACTGGAAAAACAAGAACAGTATAAATGTTATAGGTACCATTGGTACAGATTTTATAGAGAACAGAACTATTGTTTTTGATTATCCCGGCAAAAAGATTTGGCTAACAAGCGAGATACCCAACCAGTTAAAATCCAAACTAACTTTAAGTAAGTTTATGCTGGTAAGCAATAGTATTTTGCTGCCGGTAGAAATTCAGAAAAAACGCGTAATGCTTTATTTTGATACCGGCTCCAGCGCATACGAGCTTTTAACCAACAAGGCCACGGCCCTGGCTTTAGCTACCGCTGATGCCAAACCGGTTCAACAGCAGGTAAAATCATGGAACAGCACGCTTACAGCCAACATTTATACCACCGGCGATAGTATTACAATAGCCAGCCAAAAGCTTCCGATTAAAAGGGTTACTTATATGGACGGCGTTAGTAACAGCCAGATTGACCAGATGATGAAAATGGGTATGGGCGGCATGACAGGTAATAAGCTTTTCATTAACCATATTCTGGTAATAGATGCCCGTAACAAGCAATTCGGCATCATTACGCCATCTAACTAATAGTTAAACATTTTTAGAGGTATAGAAGTTATTTAAATCAAACTTCATACATCTGATGATGAAAAACGCTTACTTACTTTCTGTGGTTTTCATGGTTGCTCTGCTTTCAGCATGTGGCGGAAACAACACACCCTCAAACGTGGGCACACCAGGTGCCGAAAAGGACGCCAAGAGCAAGACCCTGGAGGCCGGCGCCGATCTCATACAAAGCAAGTCGCCCTTGAAAAAGTTTAACGCTTACCTGGATGGTTTCCACTTTTACAATGGCAACCCTAAAGCCCAGATGGAAGCGCATCATTATGTATCTCAACTCAATGAAGATATGCACCAGGCCATAATTTTTGATGGCAATGGCGATGATGCCAAGATTATGGGCATTGAATATATAATATCTGAACGGCTGTTTAAAACCTTAGATGCGGAAGAAAAGAAGCTCTGGCACTCGCACCACTACGAGGTAAAATCGGGCGAATTAATTGCACCGGGCTTGCCTGAACTTGCAGAGCATGAACTGATGGAAAAGCTGGTATCAACCTACGGCAAAACCATACATACCTGGCATACCGACCAGCAACGCTCTTTACCTGTAGGCTCGCCCATGATTATGATGGGCTTTACAAAAGATGGCCAGCTAAAGCCTGAACTTGTAGCCGCACGAGACAAACGCTTCAACGTATCAATGGCCGAGAAGCGAAAAAGCCGCGAAGATATACCCATGCCCAAAGTTGACCCAATGGCCAATACCTGGGAAAAAGGCGAGATCAGGCAGTTCACTATATCGGCCAATGCCGACAGTGCCATAAAGAAACACCAAGGAATGCCGCAGCATTGAGAAGAGTAACCGAAGAAAGACTATTGTGAATAGTGGCTTCCAGAAATGAAAGAGCAGGCTACTAATGCAACCCGCTCCGCTATATTTTATTCGTTTAAGCTTAAATATTGTTTAGGATTAACTGCCTTGCCGTTACGACGCACTTCATAATGAAGGTGGGGACCAGTTGAACGGCCTGTTGAACCTACTTTGCCAATCAGCTGACCAACATTAACCTTTTGTCCTTCTCTAACTAACATGCGCGATAGGTGACCGTACCAGGTTTCAATACCATCGGTATGACGTATGCGTACGCAGTTGCCGTAACCACCAGCACGACCGGCAAACACAACCTTTCCACTGGCCGTACTTTTAACCGGCTCGCCCATACGTCCTTTAAAATCAAGCCCCGGGTGAAATTCATTGCGGCCAAAATTAAAAGGGTTGCTGCGATAGCCAAAGTACGAAGTAAAGTCGCTTACACGAGGGTAGCCCATAGGCATCATGGCTATGTTATCAACCATTTTATCCAGGTAGCGGTTATACTTTTTATACAAATCTACATAACCATTCTTTTTATCTGCTTTTTTAACGGCTTTAGCCGCTTTAAAAGATATGCCATGCAGGCCACGCTTATTCAGGTAAGTATTAATCTTACCTAACTTGGCTTGTATGCCTTCAATATAGGTTAAGGCTTTGCTGCTGGTACTGTCGCTTTGGGCCGCAACCAGTTCCATTTTGGCTGCTTCATCACTTATTTGGCCCTGCAGTTGTGCAACTTGTGCGTTTAACCGGTTATTCTCAGCAGCCTGTATGTCATGGCGCTTGTTTAGCTGAAACACCGTTACCAGCAATACCACAATCAATAAAAAGGCAACGGCGGTTAAGGCCTTTAAACGGTTTATATAAGCGGCTCTGATTTGCAATGTACGACCACGAAGCTGACGCGCTCCAACAACACTTTCTCTACCTAAATCTGCTTGTTTTAAGTTCATGCAATAATTCTATTTTATAATCAGGGGGGCAACAAAAGCTTGCTGCACGCTTTTATACGGTGCCACGCAACCCAAATGTTACAGGGTAAACGTCAGCTAAGTGTTAATATTTTACCAGTTTAGCAATTTTAAAAGCCGTTTTGGTATTTTTGTAATTAATAAATTAAAACACAACCATGTATCCAGAATATTTAGTGGCTCCTATGCGGGCTGATTTGACTAACGCCGGCTTTGTAGAATTAAAGGACGCGCAAGAAGTTAAAAATGCAGTGGAAAGCGAAGGCACTGTATTTGTAATGGTAAACTCGGTTTGCGGTTGCGCCGCTGGCATGGCTCGTCCTGCTGCTAAAATGGCTGCACAACACACCAAACACCCCGATAAACTGGTGACTGTATTTGCCGGTATGGAAAAAGATGCTGTTGATGAGGCTCGCCGTTACATGCTGCCTTATCCGCCATCATCGCCAGCTATGGCTTTGTTTAAAGACGGCAAACTAGTGCATATGATTGAACGCCACCAAATAGAAGGACGCCCGGCACAAATGATTGCCGATAACCTGATGGACGCTTTTGATCAGTATTGCTAAGCAAATACTTAAGTAATGATAATAAAAATCCGGCTCCAAAATGGGCCGGATTTTTTGTTTATATCTTATAAGTAAAATAATATAAATTCGTGCTTTAAACACCATCAATAAGTATGAGTAAAAATTCTCGCATAGCTTTGTTAAGCACTTTGTTACTAAGTGCCGCTACGCTATCTTCATCAGCGCAACAAGCACCTGCGCCCGAAAACCCCAATTTTAAGATTTACCGGGCTACAACCGAAAAAATTAACGACCTGGTGCATACCAAGCTCGATGTTCGTTTCGATTACAAAAAACGCTACCTGTACGGCAAAGAATGGGTTACATTAAAGCCACACCAATACCCTACCGACAGCCTGCGCCTGGATGCAAAAGGCATGGATATTAAAACGGTGGCCGTAGTAAAAGCGGGCAAAAACACGCCGTTAAAGTTTACTTACGACAGCCTTTCGCTGGCCATTAAACTCGATAAAGTTTATCGTAACAGTGAGAATTATACCATTTACATCGATTATACCTCAAAGCCTGACGAATTGAAAGCTCAAGGCAGCGCGGCAATCAGCGATGCTAAAGGTTTGTACTTTATCAACCCCGATAGCGCTTCAAAGAACAAGCCTGTTCAGGTATGGACACAAGGTGAAACCGAAAGCTCATCGGCATGGTTCCCTACTATTGATAAGCCCAATCAGAAAACTACCGAGGAGATTTACATGACCGTACCATCAAAGTACGTAACGCTTTCCAACGGCAAACTGGTGTCGCAAAAAAACAACGGCAACGGTACCCGTACCGATTACTGGAAAATGGACTTACCGCACTCGCCTTACCTGTTTATGATGGCCGTGGGTAACTTTAAAATTTACAAGGATACCTGGCGCGGTAAAGAGGTGAATTATTACCTGGAACCCAAGTATGCACCGTATGCGAAAACAATATTTGGCTACACGCCGGAGGCAATGGAGTTTTACTCCAAAACTTTAGGTGTGGATTACCCATGGAACAAGTACGCACAAATTGTGGTGCGCGATTATGTGAGCGGTGCCATGGAAAACACTACAGCAACCCTGCATGGCGAGTATGTACAAGGTACTCCACGCCAGTTTTTGGACCGCTATTACAACACCAGCCAGGGCGAAAGCACCGTAGTGCATGAGCTGTTTCACCAGTGGTTTGGCGATTACGTAACTGCCGAAAGCTGGAGCAACTTAACCGTAAACGAATCATTTGCCGATTTTAGCGAAACCCTTTGGGCTGAACACAAATATGGCAAAGACGAAGGTGATGCCCACATTGCCGGCGACAGAAGACAATACCTTGGTTCGGCCGATGCTGCTGCTAAAAACCTAGTACGTTTTCACTACAATGATAAAGAAGATGTATTCGATGTAGTTACCTACCAAAAAGGTGGCGCTATACTTTACATGCTCCGTAACTACTTAGGTAACGAGGCTTTTTACAAAGGCTTAAACATTTACCTGAAAACCAACGGTCTTAAAAACGGCGAGGCGCAACAATTACGCTTGGCTTTAGAGGAAGCCAGCGGTAAAGACCTGAACTGGTTCTTTAACCAATGGTATTACAATTCGGGCCATCCTATCCTGAATATTAATTATAATTGGGACGCGGCCACTAAAACGCAAAGTGTTTACTTACAGCAAACCCAAACCGGCAACGCGTTTGTATTGCCCATGGCAGTTGATATTTATGTAGGCGGCAAAAAAGAGCGCCACATGGTATGGATGCGTAACAAGGCCGATACCTTAACCTTTAAACTGGCCGCCAAGCCAGAGCTGGTTAACGTTGATGGCGATAAAGCATTGCTGGTTCGTAAAACAGATAATAAAACCGCTGCCGAGTTTGTATACCAATACAACAACGCACCGCTTTATCTTGACCGTTATGAGGCCGTAGCTTACGCCGAAGCGCAAGCTCCTGAAAATGCCGATGCACGCAAAATTTTAATTGCCGCATTAAAAGACAAATACTACGGCATCCAGATTAAAGCCATTAAAGCACTGAAGTTAACCAATGATGATTTGCGCAATGCGGCGCAGCCGGTACTGATATCCTTAGCACAAACTGATAAAAACAATCTGGTTAAAGCTGCCGCGCTGAATGCTTTAGCATCCCTAAAAGCTTCCGGAAACAGCAATTTGTTTAAACAAGCGCTAAGCAGCCAATCATACGCGGTACAGGCTGCTGCACTGAGTGGCTTAGGCCAAATTGATCCGGCGGCCAGCTTAGCTACCGCTAAAACATTGGAGAAAGATAGCGAAGGCGAGTTAGCCCAAACCATTCTGGGCATTTATGCCGCCAATGGTACCGATGCCGAGTGGCCTTATGTAAACCGTAAGTTTCAAGAAGCCGAAGCACAAGGTCAGTTTACTGTAATGCGCAGCTATGCTGCTTATGTTGGCCGCTTGCAAAGCTCACAATACGCACAAGAAGGCATTGAGCAAATCAGAGCTGTTGGCGTACGTTACAAACAATATGGCGTTGCACCAACGCTTATTACCTTGCTGGAAAACATCAAGGCACAACGTACAAAATTAAACGACGAGGCTTCGGCAAAAGCTGTAGATGCGGCTATTAAGCAACTCCAATAAAAGCATTTACTTGTAAAAGGCTGCCTAAATAGGCAGCCTTTTTTTTTAACACACAAGCAATCAGCTCCATTAGTTGTTAAATATGTTAAATAGTTTGTACGGTTACAACCTGTTGTTTAACTTGCATTAAACCAACTGCTTTATGAAAAAGATATTGATGTTAAGCCTGCTTGTTTTTGCCTGTGCAATTACGGTTAAAGCCCAATCTAACCGTACCCTACCTAACACTGGCAGCAGTGAGGGCTTAAAGCCTGAAGCGGACACAAGTGTGGCAGCGCTGAGAGGGTTACAGCCTAAAGCAACTGATCTTTTAAAATATCTTGGGGAAACACCATCTGATGCGGTTATTGCTGCCAAGTTAGATAAGCGTTATGGCAGTATTGTTTACAGCACCATGCCTGTAGCCGGCCGTGGTGCCGCGCGTAGTGACAGTATGCCAATAGCAAAGCTTGGCGATCCGAATACACGCTACACTATGCTGGTAAAACGTATTACCATCGCAAACCCGACTAAAACGGAAGTTGCCAAGCCATAAAAGATCATTTACGCAATGCCGAAGCCTTTTTAGCATGGCAACTCAATATTGTTTAATCCGCCTCACTTAGCCATCTCCTGGCTTCTTCAATTTCGGTAAAAAATTGTGCGGTTACTTTGCCCATAGTGATATCAATGCTTTTATGGGCAGACATGCGGCTGAAAGTGCTGAGGGAGTATATCCAGGCAAAATGCTTCAGGCCGGCATCCTGCATAGCCGGAAACCAGTATTCGCCGCCCCAGTCTGCCGCTTCTGACCAATTTCCTACTACATGGGTATTGTCATTCAACACTTTTGAGCAGTTGTTCTTTTGGAGCAGATCAAGCATAATCATGCAGCCTTTCTGCACCGACTCGAGGTTTTGATAGCCCAGCCAGTTTACATCCAGCCACTGCTGTTCGGGCACATACTTCATTTCAATAAAGTTGCCCTTGTAAAACGTTTGGTTATCTGTCTCCAAATCAATCAGCTCATGCTTACCACTAATGGGTAGCAGGAAGAAAAAGGTTGAACCTTTGCCCGGCTCACTCTCAATCCAAAAACTGCCATTATGCCGTTTAATAATTTCTGAAGAAATAAATAGCCCTAATCCAAGTCCTTGAAAGCGCATGGAAGTATTATCTACCCGGTAATAACGATCAAAAAGCCTGGTGAGGTTTTCAGCCGCTATACCTATCCCGAAATCCTGCACGGATACAACAATGTTATTTTGCTGAACTTCTGAACGGACAACTATCTTGTCAGCATCAGGCGAGTATTTTATGGCATTTACCAAAAAGTTGTTGATAACCTGTTCTATCCGCAGCCTATCACCATCGTATACTACGTCATCATTATGCTCAATAATGATCTGGTGCTTTTCGTTAGCCTGCTGCACGCTTTCTACAGCTTCACGCAAGGCGGCACCAAACTCAAATGGCTCCAGGTTATAAACCATTTTGCCAGCGTTAATCTTAGATACATCCAAAAGGTCTGATATCAGGCTTTCTAACCGGATGAGCTGAGAAGAGGCTTTACTCACAAAACTGTAAGCTTTTGTATCAGGCGCAATCATTTTTTGGCCCAGTTGCAAAAATGCCTTAACAGAGGTAAGCGGCGTTTTTAATTCATGGCTGGCAATACTCAAAAACTCATCCTTTTGCTTTTCGGCCACCTTTTGCTCATGGATATCCATGTTGGTACCAAACCATTTAATCACCTTGCCATTACTGTCTTTTAGAGGTATGGCCTTACCAAGGTGCCAGCGGAAAGCACCATCAGAAGCTCGCTTGAAGCGATATTGAATTTCATAAGGTGCGCCTTTTTTGACCGACCTGGTCCAATTTTCAATAGTACGTTGCAAATCATCCGGATGCAGCATAGGCTGCCACCCCCATCCTATTGATTCTTCTGAGGTTAGACCGCTATATTCAAAATAACGTTTGTTGTAATAATCAACGCTACCTTCAGCATCGGCCGTCCATACTTGTGCAGGCACATTGTCGGCAATAAGCTTAAATTGTTCTAAACCAGACAACAGTGTATCGGCATTCGTTTCCAGAATTGCCTTGTGTACCGCAGTTTCGAGTGCAAGTCTCTCCTTTTCTTCTTTTAAACGGGCAACTTCCTGCCTTAGCTTTTCAAGCTCTGCCACTTGCGCGTTGAATTCGGGTAAAGACATTATATATTGGTGTTATTTATTATTACGATAAGTAACTTCAAAGGTAATCTATTGTCGCAACAGTTACATTACGGGCATTAGATCAATTTAAGAAATTACTTCGTAACTTGATTATCTACTCTAGAAACGCTGTACGTTATAACGCAATAATTGAAAAATAAATGCTAAAAGTCTTTATTCAGCAGCTTCTCAAGTTCGGCAAAACTAATGTTCATTTTTACCCTGCCCTGCTTAGCGTAGGATATCTCTCCGGTTTCTTCTGATACAATGATGGCTGTGGCCTCATTAGCCTCCGTAACACCTATACCGGCGCGGTGGCGCAAACCAAATTGCGAAGGCAAATCCGTATTATCAGTAAGCGGTAGAATACAACTTGCCGATTTAATTTTGTTACCCGAAATGATAACGGCCCCATCGTGCAAAGGGCCATTCTTTTGAAAAATGCTTTCAATGAGCCGCTTGGATATGCGGGCATCCATCATTTCGCAGCTGGTTTGGTAAATCTGCTCGTCATAATCCTTTACAAACACAATTAATGCCCCGGTGCGGGTTTGCTTCATACTTTTGCAGGCATCAATAATAGGTTTTATGCGCTTGTAATTGTCTTTCTCTACGTCAGATTTTCCCAAAAAATACTTCCACCAGGCCCGGTTGCGTTGCAGGGATGCGTTACGGCCTACCAATAGCAAAAACCGCCTTATTTCCTGCTGGAAAACAACAATGGCAGCAATAATGCCCACGTTCATGAAATTGCCCAGTATACCGGTAAGCAAACGCATATTTAACGCCCTTACCACAAAGTAGAGCAGGCAGATCATGGCAAAGCCAATAAAAATATTAGCTGCAATGGTACCTCGTATAAGGTTATACAGCTGGTAAATCAGAAAGGCAACCAGTAAAACATCTAAAATATCGAACAGGTTAAACCTAAACAGGTTAAAGTCGATGGACTGCATGAACGAAGTTAGGTAATTTCGGTAAGTATTTTAGTTGCAGGTTACAGATCCCGGATATCAAATGTCCATGATATGTTTTTCAACAAACGATGTTGCGGCAAAAAACCTTCAACTCACAAACATTTTATTGCGCACTTAACTTGGGCACGGTGCGTTTTTCGGGTGGTAATGCCAGCCATTTTTTGTACGAATCGTTTATGTAAACAGCCATTGATTCGGCGGCGTTGCTACGCACAAACTCATAGGTTGGCCTATACAAATTCATAAATATCTCAAGGTCGCGGCCCTTTAGCGGCACAATGCTGCCTACGTATACTTTTGTAAATACAGAGTCGATACGGCGTTCTTTTTCCTCATGCTCAAAGTAGCGTTTTAACCGGCGCGCATCCTTAGCTTCCTTACCAAACCAGGTAGTAGGCGACAGAACATACACTTTACTTTTTTGATATACCTGTGGATATTCAGCCCTTGGATCAAAACGCTGACCGCGTACATTTACCTCGCGCAAGGCAATACCCAGTGGGGTCATGGTAATGCTTTTATAACGCATATCGGCCAGGTACAAGGTATCTGATACATAGCCGGGTGATGAAAATATCAATATATTTCCCAACACAGCCCTAATATCAAAAGTGCCGTTTGCGGTAGTTAGAGCAACCTGATTGTTATTGGTATTGCGCACCAGCACATCGGCCAGCCTGTTGTTGGTGCCAGCTTCAATCACCTGCCCACGTACGGCGTTTTGTTGTGCTTTTACGGTTAAGCTTATCAGGCTTATGCAAAGTATCAGGTAGTATCTTAGTTTCATCATGTAGCCTGTATCTGTTTATATGATAAATAACCGCATTGCAGCGGCTTGGTTTGGTTATGAAGCGTTAAAGTTAAGCATAAAAAAAACCCGGCCAAATTGCCGGGTCTTTTTCGTTATTTTTTGAAAACGTTATTAGCCTCGTTATAATCGGGCAGTACCTTATCGGGGTCGTACGTTACCGTTTCAATTTCGGCTGTTGACGGGTATTTAAACGTCCAGCTGGTGTTACGTTCCCATATCTCAACAGGCAGCTTAATACGGTCAACCTTACCGCCTTTTTGTTTTATTTCCAGTATAACCGGCATAGCCATTTTTTCGAGATTATCCAACGTAATTAAAGCACCTTTGCTGGCATCATTATCTACGTATTTCACATCACGCACGGCCACATCAAGACGCCAGTTGTTGATGAACCAGCCACGCCAGAACCATTGCAGACTCTCGCCACCTGCATTTTCCATTGTACGGAAAAAGTCATCAGGGGTTGGGTGTTTGAATGCCCAGCGCTCTATGTAAGTCCTAAAGGCAAAATCAAAACGTTCCGGACCTAAGATCTGCTCGCGTAACATGGTTAAACCTATACCAGGTTTGTTGTATAATAATAAACCTGTGTTACGTTCCTTTAAACCGGCAGGCGTTGTCATTACGGGTTCAACTTCGGGACGGGTGTAGGCTATACCAACACGGTGCATATCTACCGGGCGTTCTTTGTACTCGCCGTTGTTAAAAGCATCGGTTGATAGGGTATTGATGAAGGTATTGAAGCCTTCATCCATCCAGCCGTATAAACGTTCATTAGATCCTACAATCATTGGGAACCAGGTATGGCCAAATTCGTGGTCGTTTACGCCCCACAGGCCAGCACCACGACTACGGTAGCTACAAAATACAATACCGGGGTATTCCATTCCACCTACATTACCGGCTACCGTTGATGCCACCGGGTAAGGGTACTCGAACCATTTTTGTGAGTTAAACTCGATTGATTTTTTAGTGTACTCGGTTGAACGACCCCAGGCAGCGTTGCCATCGCTCTCAACAGGGTAGGCTGATACAGATATACATTTTTTACCACTTGGCAGGTTAATTTTGGCAGCATCAACAATAAATGAAGCTGATGAACCGAAGGCAGCATCACGTGCATTCTTGATCTTGAATCGCCAGGTTAACTCCTGCTTACCAGCTGGGCGGGACGCCGCATTGGTAACCTCCTCAGCGGTGCGTATCAACACGGTTTTATCACTCTGTGCAGCTTGTGCCCAGCGCTTTTGCTGCTCAGGAGTGTACACCTCCTGCGGATTTTGCAACTCGCCCGATGCTAACACAATGTGGTTAGCCGGTGCAGTAATAGCTAAGTCAAAATCGCCATACTCGAGGTAAAACTCGCCCGGACCGGTATAAGGTACGGTGTTCCATCCTTGCACATCATCAAACACGCACATGCGCGGAAACCACTGCGCTACGTTAAATATTTTACCGTTTTTGGTTTGCTGCACGCCGTTACGGTCTGATCCATAATCGGGTGTGATGAATGAATATTCAATTTTTACCTTTACCTGGCCACCGTTAGGCGTAACCTCTTTAGGTAAATAGATCTGCATGCGGGTGTCACTAATTATATACTTGGCATCCACATCATTTACTTTTACCGATTTAATGTTATACCCGCCGTTAAAACCGCCACGTGTTCCGTTACGGCTACCGCTTAAAGGAATAATGGCGCTACCGCGTGAATCTTGCTTAAACAGATTTTGATCCAACTGCATCCACAAAAAGCCCAACTTCTGCGGGCTGTTGTTGGTGTAGGTTAATATTTCTGTTCCGCTAATTTCGTTGGTTTTGTCGTTTAGGCGGGCGGCTAACTGGTAATCGGCCTTATTTTGCCAGTAACGGGCTCCGGGCTCGCCGCTGGCAGCTCTGAAATCGTTGCCAGTTTTGTTATAAAACAACGGGTTAAAGGCCTCGTAATAGCTGTATTTGCTAACCGGTGCTGCAGGGTCGGCTGGCTGTTGCTGTGCCTTGCTTAAACCGGTAATAGCCATAAAAGCCAGCGAAAAGCCGGCAATCAGATGGTATCTCATCGTTAAGAAAATAGTTGTAGTTAAATTTAAAAAGCAATTATAGGAATAATTGCTTTACCGTGTAATCTAGTAAGCTGATTGTTACCAAATTTTATTTTGCCTGAAAGTGATCTTCATACACTTTTTCATCGAAGCCAAAGTACAAAAAGCCATTATCCTCAATTACCGGCCTCTTAATCATACTGGTTTTTTGCTGCAGTAAAGGGAGGGCTTCTGCAGCGCCTTTTACACTATCTTTTGTTTCGGAGTCCAAGCCTTTCCAGGTAAGTCCCTGCTTGTTTAAAAATTTATCATAACCGGCTTGTTGATTCCATTCATCCAGCTTTTCGGTGCTAACGCCCAGCTTCTTAAAATCATGAAACTCAAAATCTATTTGATGTTGCTTTAACCAATCCAGCGCTTTCTTTACCGTGTTGCAGTTGGTAATACCATATACTTTCATGCAGCAAAGTTATTAATTTCTGCTGCCTCCGCTTACGTCGTCGTTATTAATACCACGCTGGTTCTTTTTAAGCTCGCCGCTTAGCTTACCAAATTTATAATTGAAGCTAATGTTAAACGTACGGGCATACATATCATTTAGCGTTAACTGATATGAAGTTGGCGTACGGATGGTATTATCAATGGTCCTGAACTTCTGGAAAGGCGTATTGGCGTAAAATGATATAGTAGCCTTTTTATCTAACAAATCTTTAGAGGCACTGAAAGCATAGCCTAACCAATAATTGTCACGGCCTTGCAGCATTACATAACGGCTGTCGTAATCAAAGTTAGCACCCAGTCTGTATCCGTTGTCAAACTTGTAGCTTAAGCCTGCAAAAGCATGGCCCTGATAACCTTTGGTATTAAACAAAGTATTATTAACATATCCTTTCAGCCATACGTGCACTATCTGACTATTGATGTTAAAGTTAAGTTTAGTAGTGAAAGGATAATTGGCATTAAAATCAAAACCCAAGCGTTTGTTATTGCCGGCATTTTGAAAGCTACTTACGCTTACACCTGTTGCAGGGTCAAATACAGTTATGTTCTCCACCGTATTGTTAGCAAACTTATAATTAACCCCGAAATTGAATGACCCTTTTTTAAAGTTGCTGTACGTCAATTCCACACTGTGATTAACTACAGGGCGCAGATCAGGATTACCAACGTTTATGAAATTGATATTTGAACGGTTAACAAAGGGGTTCAATTGCCATATACCCGGGCGCTGTATACGGTCGGTATAGCCAATGTTGATACTGCTGGTTTTGAAGCTGCGCTGTAGCGAAATGGATGGAATAAGATTTGAATACCGCTGATCAACATCCTCATTAGCATTAACCGTAGTATGTTCTAAACGAAGGCCACCTTTAGCTACCCATTTGTCATTAAACTTTAACTGGTACGAGTTATACAAACTGTATACGTTTTGTTGATAGTCGAAATTGTTGATCTGATTAGGGTCAATGATATATGCTCCACCTGATACTTGATTTTCAGTATTGGCTTCGCTATAGTTATTACGAAATATAGCTTTGGCACCGGCTTCAATGTTCAGTTTCTTGACTGGCTGCACATAGTCTAATTGCAGTGTATGTTCTTTGTTGCCAGAGTTATTATACTGCCGGTAATTTGGAGCATTATCACTGCTAAAGTTCACCCGTTCAGTAAATAAAACGTCGTTGGCCTGGGTATTTTTTTGTAAATTATACTTGTAAGATGCGGTAAGCAACTGTTCTTTGTTTCGCTTAAAGCCAAGCTGATAGTTTAATCCCGCTCCAAAACCATTCCAACCATTATCAGCTATATTCATTGAACGATACGCATTGTTCCGGCTTGCTGTTGTACTTGCAAAATTTGAAAGCAAACCACGTTCAGAGTTGTTACTACCCTTGTACCATTCAAATGTGCCGGTAAGTAAGTTTAAGCTATCGCCTTCGTAAGTTAACTCAGTACTACCATAACCACTGTAGCCGCTGTTTTTATTAGTTCCCTGCTGGGTTAAGGTTGACTGGCCAATGTTGTCGTTCAGGTTACTAAAACCCGTAGTTAAGTTATTTCGCTTGTTATAACCAGTGTATCCGCCAATACCAAACTTGCCTTGCTTAACTGTTAAGTTTAAGTTGATGCCCGGTCCCCACAAGTTACTGTACCGGCCATTAATACTGCCGTTATAACCTTGGTCAACATCTTTCTTGGTAATGATGTTGATAATACCAGCCAAACCTTCCGCATCGTACTTAGCCGGCGGCGTGGTAATCACTTCAATCTTTTGAATGTTACTGGCCGGCATGGATTTTAAAACATCAGCCGGACTGCGGGCCATTAACGCCGATGGCTTACCATTTATCAGTATCTTGTAATTGGTGTTACCTTGCAGCTTGATGTTGTCACTCGCATCAACCGACAGCAAAGGAACGCGGCGCATCATATCCAGCACAGTAATTACTTTGTTTTCCGGGTCGGCCTGTACATCATAGCTTATGCGGTCAACCTCTCGTTTCATTAATGGCTTAACTGATGTTATGGTTACTTCTTTTAACTGGCTTGTAGATGGGCTTAGTAACAACTTGCCCAAATCGCTTGCCTTATCGGGGTTGCTGATATTGATGGTTTTGCCGTTATAGCCTACATAAACCAGTGCCAGTTTATAGGGCTTTATGGCGAGACCTGTTAGGGTAAACGTACCGTCATCCTTAGTAAAGGTGCTTTTAACCGGCTGGTTGTTCATATCTACCAAGGCTACGGTAACATAACTCAGCGGTTCCTTTTTTACAGAGTCTATAACTGAACCTTTTATGGTTGCAGTTGGTGCGGTTGCAGTTTGCGCGGTTGCAAAAACAAAAAGGCAGAAAGAAAATACGGCGGTCAGTAAAAGTTTTTTCATCAATGCGATAAGAATAGTCGGTTGCAGATCTGCAATTTTTTGTTGTAAACAGTCTACATCACAATAGATGCAGTTTTATAACAAAACGTTACAGCACATTCTAATTATTTCGCAAAATAATACAGCTAACGCAAATACAACTTTTAATTAACAACATTTAACTAAAATTTAACAGATGATACCTTTTCTGCTATTTATTGTAGCGGGTCATGGTAAGCTCAGTACCGGCAGTGGCAAAGCTTTTTATCATTTCAATAGAGCGGTCTATCAGGGCAGGAAGCTCCGGTTTTTCATCCTCATCAAAGCCGCTTAGCACATAGTCAACCTGGCGGCCTTTGGGGTAATTATCGCTTATGCCAAAACGTAAACGGGCATAGTTATTATTGCCTAATACTTGTTCAATATGCTTTAATCCATTGTGACCGGCAGCACTGCCTTTGGGTTTAAGGCGCAGGGTGCCTAATGGCAATGCCAGGTCATCAACCAAAACCAACACATTTTCGACCGGTATTTTTAGTTGCTGCATCCAATAACTAAGCGCTTTGCCGCTTAAGTTCATAAAGGTGGTTGGTTTAATTAAATGCAGCATACGGCCTTTGTGGCTAACCTCGGTATAATAAGCCAGGCGCATGTTATGAAACTGGGCACTCTCCTGCTTGGCCAGTTCATCCAATATCATAAAGCCAATGTTATGACGGGTATCTTTATATTCCGGACCAATATTGCCCAGGCCTACGATGAGGTATTTCATTTTATTGCTTTGTTAACCAACCTAACTTTAATCCCGAACGACAGTAAGAAATACTTTCTATTATACACATGTTTTCATGAACAACACTTCTCATTAGTACCCCAAGTACCGTTTGTTGTGGCAAAACTAACAAACCCTGTTAAACAAATGAAGTTGTTAATTAAAT
The DNA here is from genome assembly GCF_039634365.2 of Mucilaginibacter sp. PAMB04168. Taxonomy (NCBI): domain Bacteria; kingdom Pseudomonadati; phylum Bacteroidota; class Sphingobacteriia; order Sphingobacteriales; family Sphingobacteriaceae; genus Mucilaginibacter; species Mucilaginibacter sp. PAMB04168. Next base: position 956,144 of record NZ_CP155079.2, on the reverse strand, counting down.
AGTGGATAGCAAAGAAAAGCCGCCTCCCTTTATGGGTGAGGCGGCTTTTCCTTACTTTGATAACTACTAAACAGCTTATTTACCTTTAGCTGCTTCTTGCTCTGCCTGACGCAGGGCACGTGAAGTAGTGATAGATAAGATAGTATCTTCCGGAGTATTAGTAATAGTCAGGTTAGGAACGCTGATGTCGCGTACACGTACTGATTTACCTACTTCTAAACCTTCAATGCTCACTTCGATAGAATCTAAGTGATCTTTAGGTAAAGCTTTAACACGCAGTTTACGTAATTTTTGTACTAGTTTACCACCCATTTTAACACCTGGCGAAGTACCAGTTAAAAGGATAGGAATTTCGATAGTTACCGGTTTGCTTTCATCCAGTAACAAAAAGTCAACGTGCAATAACTCATCAGTTAATGGATGAAACTGCATGTCTTTGATGATAGCTTGGCTGGTAGTACCGGCAACGTCTAAGTCGATGAATTGAACAACTGGTGTATAAATCACCGGTTTCAAATCAGCTGCGGATACTGAAAAATGCGTTTGAGTAGCACCACCGTATAAAACAGCAGGTACTAAACCCTGGTAACGCAGTTCCTTAGCATCACGTTTCCCTACGTTCTCTCTTGGAGAACCGCTAATAGCAATTGATTTCATTTTTTTGTTTTTAAATTGTTTGTTCTACAAAGACCAGAGCTGGCAGCCCGTGGTCCATAGTTCTTATATAATATATCTGTTAGCTTATAACCATGGGCTACCTGCCATGAACTAACAACTATCAATCTATCTTAAACAACTGACTAATTGAACCATGCTCATTTACATTAGCAATGGCCTTACCAAAAAGATCGGCAGTTGATAATACTTTTATTTTACTGCACTCCTGTTTTAAAGGAATGGTATCGGTCACAATCAGCTCTGTTAGGGCCGAGTTTTCGATAGTTTCGTACGCTTTTCCCGATAATACCGGGTGCGTACATACGGCACGCACACTGTTAGCGCCACGCTCCATAATTAAACCGGCTGCTTTAGCTAGTGTACCGGCTGTATCACATATATCGTCAATCAGTACAATGTCCTGTCCGGTTACATCACCTATAATGGTCATGCTTTCTATCTCGTTGGCACGTTTACGACGTTTATCGCAAATTACCACCTCGGCGTTAAAAAACTTGGCAAAGGTACGAGCCCGGTATGAGCCGCCCATATCAGGTGAGGCTATGGTTAAGTTAGGCAAAGCCAAACTTTTAATATAGGGCACAAATATGATTGAAGCATCAAGGTGATCTACCGGTATGTCAAAGAAAGCCTGTATCTGGGCCGCATGTAAATCCATGGTCATTACCCGGTTTGCGCCAGCTGCCGTAAGCAGGTTAGCTACCAGTTTAGCACCAATGGCCACACGTGGCTTATCCTTACGGTCCTGACGGGCCAAACCGAAGTATGGAATTACAGCAGTTACATAATGGGCTGACGCACGGCGGGCGCAGTCAATCATCATGAGCAGCTCCATCAGGTTATCGGTTGGCGGATTAGTACTCTGGATGAAAAACACATCACATCCACGTACCGACTCGTTAATGAATGGCTGAAACTCGCCATCACTAAAGCGCGACAAGGTCATATCACCTAATTCGCGGCCGTAAACCTTGGCAATTTTAGCTGCAAGATCTGTTGAACCTGAGCCCGAAAACAACTTAACCGGATTGAACTGTAAAGGCATCTTCTTTTGATTCGGATTTCGGCGGTTTGATTTCGAACTTCAGCTCGATCTCTCCTTCCGGCTTTAAGACTTCAATAATTTATTTACTTCCTGCTCACCCGCCCAACCATCGTTTTTTAACAATGGTTCCGGCTAAAACGAAAAATTCGAATTTCGATATTCCGAAATTCGAATTTTTCTCTCTGTTGTCCGACCTGGATTCGAACCAAGACAAACGGTACCAAAAACCGTCGTACTACCTTTATACTATCGGACAATCCTCTTTCGGTTTGTTATCCTCTCCGAAATCGAATGCAAATGTAAGGCGAAAAATTGAAGCTGCAAAAATATTTTTCAAAAAAATTAATGCCTACACAATAACGCCATTTGTAACTGTTAATTTATGTTAAAGCACAACTAATTAACCCAACCTATCTATAGATTTATTAATTTCGTCAGCTTTTAGTTTAGCAGAAGACTGTATAACCCAATATGAATTACAACAAGATTAATAACCTTTTTGGCTGGCTTTCTTTTTTAATTGCCGCCATTACGTATACGTTAACCCTTGAGCCCTCTACCAGTTTTTGGGATTGCGGCGAGTTTATTGCCTGTATTTATCGTTTACAGGTAGCCCACCAACCTGGTGCGCCACTGTTTACCATGATAGGCAAAGCTTTCTCGCTCCTGTCGTTCGGTGATGTAACCAAGGTAGCTTACTGGACCAATATGGCGTCGGCTATAGCTAGTGCAGCCACTATTTTGTTTCTTTTTTGGAGCATTACTATGCTGGCTAAAAAAATACTGATTAAAAAAGCTGAGGACTTAAACATCACCAATACGATACTTATTATAGGTGCAGGTTTGGTAGGTGCATTAGCTTATACATTCTCTGATACCTTCTGGTTCTCGGCCGTTGAGTCTGAAGTTTATGCGCAATCATCATTGTGTACGGCTGTAGTTTTTTGGGCTATATTAAAATTTGATGCTCACGCCGATGAGCCAGGAGCAGACCGCTGGATTGTGTTCATTGCTTACATCATGGGCTTATCAATAGGTATACACTTACTTAACTTGCTGGTTATACCGGTAATTGCCCTTATCCTGTATTTCCGCCGCGCTAAAAACGTTACGGCATCAGGTACAATCTGGTCGTTTATAATCGGTGTTGTGGTTTTAGGATTGGTGCTTTGGGGCATTATCCAGTTTACGGTTAAAGGCGCTGCCTATGCCGATTTGTGGTTTGTAAACACCTTGGGCTTCAGCTTTAACAGTGGCGCTATTGTATTTTACCTGCTGGTAGTTGCTGCCCTGGTAGCCGGCGTTTACTATTCGGTTACGTTATCAAAAGGCGCGTTAATTGTGGCGGTGGCCAGTTTTATTATTGCGTTAAGCATAAGCGGCGGCATTGTTGGCTTAATTGCCGCTGTTGCTGTTTTAGCTTTACTGGAATATGTGCTTAAAGTACGTCAAAAGCGCTACTCTTTAAATATGGTATTGCTTTGTACTATGTTCATTCTACTGGGCTATAGCTCATTTGTGATGATTGTGGTACGTGCCAAAGCAGGCACTAACCTTAATAATAGCGACCCTCAGGATGCTTTTGCCCTGAACGGCTACTTAAACCGCGACCAATACGGCGAAACACCTTTGTTATATGGTCAGTACTTTGATTCGAAACCACAAGAATCAAAAGAAGGTGCTACCATATACCGCCGTGGAGCTACTAAATATGAAATAGCCGGTAAAAAATCGAGTACTGTTTATGACCGCAATACGCTGTTCCCGCGTATATATGATACGGATGGTAACAAATCGGCATTTTACCGCGAGTGGCTGCAATTAGGCCCGGAAGAACAGCCTAACATGTCGCACAATCTGGGCTTCTTCTTTAGCTGGCAAGTACACCAAATGTACAACCGTTACTTTTTATGGAACTTTGCCGGCCGTACCAATGATATGGACGGACAAAACAACAGTAAAGGAACTGATGGCAACTGGCTGAGCCCTTTTGATTGGTTTAAAGCTTTCCCAAGCACGGTTACTGAAAGCAATGCATATAACCGCCTTTACTGCCTGCCGCTTATTATTGGCATACTGGGTTTAATATATCATTTCCAGCGCAACAAGCGCGATGCAGGTGTGGTTGCTGTATTATTCTTTTTTACTGGTTTAGCTATCTTACTTTACCTAAACCAAAACCCATTGCAGCCACGTGAGCGTGACTATGCTTACGTAGGTTCTTTTTATGTGTTTGCTATTTGGATTGGTTTGGGCGTGTTATTTATAGCGCAGTTGCTGAGCAAAGTGCTTAGCCCTAAAGTGAGCGCGGCTGTTGCAACTGTAGCCTGTTTGCTTGCAGCACCAGTGCTGATGGGCTTTCAGGAATGGGATGACCACGACCGCTCTACCAAGATGACACCGCATGATATGGCAGCCAACTACCTTAACTCCTGCGCGCCAAACGCTATCTTGTTCACCTATGGCGATAACGACACTTACCCGCTATGGTATGCGCAGGAAGTGGAAAACATACGCCCGGACGTACGTATCGTGAACCTGAGCCTATTGGGTACCGATTGGTACATACGCCAAATGAAGCAAAAGATGAACGAGTCGGTACCGTTACCTATTACCATGCCTAATGAAAAGTTTGCGGCAGGTATACGGGACGTGATCTACTGGAGCGATCAGATGAACGTAAACGATACTACCGAATTGAAAGAGGTTTTCGACTTTATCACCTCTGATAACAAGGAAACCCAGGTGCAGTATGAAAACGGCATGACCATGAATTACCTGCCCACCAAAAACTTTAAGCTATCTGTTAACCCTGATGAGGTTATTAGCACAGGTACTGTACCAGCCAGCCAAAAAAATAACATTGTACCTGCCATTACCTGGAAATATAATTCTAATTATGTAACCAAGGATAACCTGGCTCTGATGGATATCTTATCGCACAACAACTGGAAGCGTCCGGTTTATTTTGCCATAACCGTAGGTAACGAGAACATGATGGGCCTGGATAAGTATATGCATGATGAAGGCTTTGCTTACCGCCTGCAACCTTTAAAAGCCGATACCGCAGCAAATGCACCTGAACCGGTTAACACCATGGTAATGTACAATAACATGATGACCAAGTATAAATGGGGCAACATGAAAACGGCCAAATACCTGGATCATGAGTCAGTTACGATGTTCTACCCTATCATTATTAAGCAGTTTAACTCGCTGGTATCAAATCTGATGAAAGAAGGCCACAACGATTTGGCTGTTAATGCACTAAAACGCTTTGACGAAGTAATGCCATCAACTATTCCGTTTGGTGAGGTTGCTTTGCGCAAGTTCTATTTAAACAATAGCGCTTACGACCTGAACCAAACACAACTCGCCAACAAATGGACTGAGGAGCTGGACAAATACATCGTAAACTCGCTCGACTTCAACTATAATGCTATGCAAAAAGGCGGCGAATTAAACCAGCGCGATATACAGCTCGGCATTTATATGCTGAATGGTTTAGTTGAGTTAACCAATACTCATCACCAAACTGCCTTACACAGCAAGCTAAGTGCTCAATACAAAGGCTACGAAGCCAAGTTTGGCAACGTGCTTGGTGGCGGTGGGCAATAAGGGGATATAATATTTTTATAAGCCGGTGTTTCTTAACACCGGCTTTTTTTATGAGCTTTCAATAAAGAACAACTTGACATTTTGATTGCTAACCAAGACTTTTTCAAATAGTTGGCCTTTTATTTGAAAGTTTCCTCACGATGTTCAGGATGACATGAGAAATTTTAGAAAGAACTACAGGTTTAATGTACTATGAATACAATATCAAACAAAAAAAGCCATGCTTTTTAGCATGGCTTTTTTTGTTTATAGCATATTTTGAAGCTTACTCTGCCGCAGGTGCCGGAGCAGCTGCGGGCTCGTCTTCTATCACAACGCCCATTGAGCAGAACTTGTCAATGCGTTCTTGCACCAGTTCGTCAATATTGCGGTCTTTAAGTGTTTTCAGGTCTTTTGTTAATTGCTTTTTAAGAACGGCAGCCATCACAATCGGATCCTGGTGGGCACCACCAAGCGGCTCTTTAATGATGCCGTCAATCAGCTTGTTCTTAAACATTTCGCTTGAAGTGAGTTTCAACACCTCGGCGGCGCGCTCCTTAAAATCCCAGCTACGCCATAAGATAGACGAGCAAGACTCGGGCGAAATAACCGAATACCAGGTATGCTCCAGCATGTATACTTTATCGCCGATACCGATACCAATGGCGCCGCCTGACGCTCCTTCACCAATAATTACGCAAATAACCGGCACATTAAGTACCGACATTTCCATAATGTTACGGGCAATGGCTTCGCCTTGTCCGCGCTCTTCGGCTTCGAGGCCAGGAAAGGCTCCGGGCGTATCAATCAGGGTAATAATAGGCTTGTTAAACTTTTCCGCCATTTTCATCAGGCGCAGGGCCTTGCGGTAACCTTCGGGGTTGGCCATACCAAAATTACGATATTGCCTGTCTTTAGTGTTGCGCCCTTTTTGGTGACCAATAAACATCGCAGTTTGCCCGCCTATTGAGCCCCAGCCGCCAATAATGGCTTTATCATCGCCAAAATTACGGTCGCCGTGCAATTCAATAAAATCATCACACATCAACTCAATATACTGCAAGGTATATGGCCTGTCGGGGTGGCGTGATATCTGTACCTTTTGCCAGCCGCTCAGGTTGGTGTACACTTGCTTTTTAGCCTGCTCAAACTTCTCCTGCAACTCATTCAACGTGGCCGACATGTCCACCTTGGTCTTTTCCTGCACCTGTTCTATCTTATCGATCTGATGCTGCAAATCGGCTAACGGCTTTTCAAAATCAAACGTAATCTTCATAATCCTCTGTAACGGGGCGCTAAGTTAATTAAATCAAACGTCAAAATGCTAATTATGGTTTTTTCAGCTGCCAAAACTTAGTGGTTTGCTGCGGATTAAGCACATTGTAGGTATTGTAGCAAGCCAGCAGTACAGATGTACGGTATTCACCCTCGTACAAGCCGTAACGGTTAGCATAAAAGGTAATGCTGCCCTCATCCAGCTTTTGGCTGCGGAACATATCATCCAGCTTTTTCTCGTTACGCAGTACCGATTGCCCTATCTCCGTTTTTTTAAGCTGCAGATACTTGCTGATGGCGGTTACTTTAGTTACCTGTTCGGGCGTAAGCTTCAGTTCTTTTTTATACCGCAATACATCATCGGGCATAGGGTAACGGTTCATGGTAGCCGGCAAAGCCATACTTTCGAGCGTAGGGCCTTTCTGGTAATCGGCATACTGTTTTAACGTTAAGGTTTTAATGCTTGATGGCGTAATTGCGCTGTCGGTTTGCGCCTGAGCCACGTTTAAGCCAATACCCGCTAGTAATGTAATGAGGAGAGTTTTATACATAAGTGATGTTTACATTTCAAAAGTGTTAAATTTTTTAATTAATACATCTAACTATGGATAGAAACTTACTGGTTTAGGCCTGCGTTGCGTAAACAGTTCTTGCTTAAGTAACAAATACATGACCGACTAATCTTTGAGCCTCCGCTCCCCTCTAATTCATATTAAATGCAAGAAACATTATGAAAAAGACCATTTTAAGCATAGCGTTAATAGCATCACTGGCTAGTTCATTAACCAGTTGCATGGTAGCACAAGACAGGCGAGGCCGTTATAACCGCGACAATTATCGTGGCCGCGATCATCATCGCGATGGCCACCGCGGACCTTACGATAGTAACGGCTACCGCCACTAAAAAAACAACAAACCCGGGTTTTGACTGATCCCGGGTTTGTTGTTTATGTTATATTGGAATGATATTCCTCAGCTAAGCAATGTCTTCTATTCAGTTGCAATTGGTAAATCCCGGCGCGACCACTCGCTCCATGAGCCTACGTACAACTGAGCGCCCAACAGTCCGGCCTGTTCTAACGCCAGTAATGTATGGCAAGCTGTTACGCCTGAGCCGCAGTGTACAATAACTTGATTGGGTTGTACCTCGCCAAATACGTTCAGGTAATTAGCTTTCAATTCGCTGCCCGGTAAATAGCGAGTAGCCGGACTTAAATTAGTGGTATAAGGTACGTTAATAGCACCCGGTATATGACCGGCAATTAAATCTATAGGCTCGGTTTGGCCAAGATAACGTGGTGTTTCTCTCACATCTATTACTATTTTGCTTGGGTTTTTAGCGGCTTCGGCCACCTCATCAAGCGTAACTGTGCCCGTGTAATTGTGCTTGGTAATGTATTGTGTTACCACGGGCGGTACCGGAATCATGGTTGTTAGGTTTAAGCCTGCATCAACCGCTGCTTGTAAACCACCGCTTAATACTTGTACCTGCTCGTGCCCAACGGCACGCAGCATCCACCACAGGCGTGCAGCCGGGTTGGCGCCGGCTTTATCGTCATAAATAACAACGTGTGTTTGTTCCGTAATACCTAAGCTACCCAACAGCCTGGCAAAGTCTTCCACACCTGGCAATGGATGCCTGCCACCATAGGCGGGATTTTCAGGATGGACGGCCAGGTCTTCCAGGTCTACATACACGGCTCCTTCCAGGTGGCCTTGCTTATACCGCTCGCGGCTGTTACCAAAGCCTCGGGCATCAATCAGCACATAGGTATCTTTATCAAGTTTCTTTAGTTCTTCAGCTTCAATTAAAGGTAGCATAGTGTGTAGACGTTTAAATTCAAATATAAAATTAACTGATTAAAATATTCTCGCCAAACTTGGCAGATACGGTGCTTGGTTCTGCAGCATTTATGCTGATCACCAGCGAACCATCAAAAGCAATCTTTTCTATTAATTTAATGTGCGTACCAATATTTATTTCGAGCTTATGGAGATAAAGCAGAAAATCGCTGCTGGTATCGCGCACAGCAGCTACCCGGTAAGTCGAGCCCGGTTTGGCATCGGCCAGGGTAACCGAAAAAGATTTGGCCATCTTACCATTTGCTTTGGGTATAGGATCACCATGTGGGTCATACTCGGGGTATTCTAAAAACTTCTCCAACCTATCGGCCAGATCATGATGCTTTATGTGTTCCAGCTCTTCGGCAATGTCATGGATTTCGTCCCAGCGGTAACCCAGCTTTTCCAACAAAAAGACTTCCCAAAGGCGGTGCTTACGTACAATTTGTATGGCATCCTGTTGCCCTTGCGGGGTAAGTTTTACACCCTTCTTTTTATCATACTCAATAAGCTGCTTGTCGGTGAGTTTCCGTATCATATCTACCACCGATGCCGGATTATTTCCCAATGATTCGGCAATGGCACTGGTGGAAATCTTTTTGCCGTCAGGCATTTGTGATAACCGGAAAATGGATTTTAGATAATTCTCCTCTGAAAAGGTATTCATGCTGCTGGACTAGTTAGCTCAATCAAACTTATGAAAATAAAACACATAATATATAAAATTAGGCAAACCTAATTTTATATATTTGGTTTAGTTAAATATTATAAATCGATATGCCAAAATCCATTATACTTTTTATCCTGTTTATTACAAAGTCAAGCAGTGTATTAGCTCAAAACGGTACTATAAAAGGCCAGGTTACAGCAGCAACCGACGGGCCATTAAGTCATGCATCGGTAAGCATTTTGAATAAAAGTACAGGTACGCGAACCGGCATTAATGGCCAGTATGAACTGCGCAACATACCTCCAGGCACTTACACGGTTATATTTTCATCGGTAGGTTACCAAAAGCAGCAGCTTGTAACAGAGGTTAAATCTAATGCTGTTGTACTATTAAATGTGGCCCTTATCAAAAGCGAATCGAGGTTGAGTGATGTTATTGTAACCGGCGTTAGCCGAGCTACCGAGGTGCGCAAAAACCCAGTACCTGTTGCCGTGATGAGCAAAAAAGACATGGACAGGCATGTAAATAATAATATTATTGATGCCGTAATTAAAGGTGTGCCGGGCGTAAGTGCGGTAACCACAGGGCCAAACGTATCCAAACCCTTTATTCGTGGGTTAGGGTATAACCGCGTACTTACTTTGTATGATGGTATACGGCAGGAAGGTCAGCAATGGGGTGATGAACACGGCATTGAGATTGACCAGTACGGCATTGCCAGAGCCGAGGTGGTAAAGGGCCCGGCCAGTTTATCTTATGGCTCTGATGCTTTGGCAGGGGTAATTAACATGATCCCTTACCTGCCCAACTTTAACAACAACGCCTTAAAAGGCGATTACACGGTAGATTACCATACCAACAATGGCCTGATAGGTACATCATTAGGCTTGGCATACAAACACAACGATTGGCGTTATACCATACGCGGAACCGGCAAATGGGCTCATAATTACACCAACAATATTGATGGCCGGGTGTACGGCACAGCCTACCGGGAACTTAATTTATCGGCCATGGCAAGGGTGGACAAGAACTGGGGATATACCCAAATGGCTGCTACGTTGTTTAACAATAAACAGGAAATTCCCGATGGCAGCAGGGATTCCCTCACACGACGTTTTACCAGGCAAGTTCTGGACAACGCCGATGATATTAAAAACCGCCCCATTGTACCCGATCATGAACTGAAGACCTTCCGGCTGAATCCGCTTTACCAGCATATTCAGCATTACAGGCTTTACAGCAGCAGCCAGTTTAAGTTGGGCGAGGGCAATATCAATTTGTTAGTGGGCGGTCAGCAGAGTGTTAGGCGGGAGTACAATCACCCTACACAGCCGCAGCAAGCCGGATTGTACGTAGTTTTAAATACCTTAAATTACGATGTTAAATACAACTTGCCGCAATTGGCTGGTATAGAAACATCGGCAGGTGTGAATGGCATGTATCAAACTAATCGCAGTAAAAACGCTACCGACTTTCCCATTCCAGACTATAATCTTTTCGATATAGGCACTTTCCTCTTTGCCAAGAAAACCTTTGGCCGTATAGATATAAGCGGCGGTATACGTTATGATAACCGCAGCATTAAATGGGAGAATTTTTTTGTAACCAACAACCCGCAAAATGGCTTTCAGAAGCGGGTGAGCGGGGCCGACACTATTGGTACTTACCTGCAATTTCCTGCTTTTAACAAACGCTATACCGGACTTTCGGGTAGTTTAGGCTTAACTTACAACGTAAGCGAGCGCCTATTACTAAAAGCTAATATTGCACGCGGGTACCGGGCACCTAGCATAACCGAAATTGGCTCTAACGGCCTTGATCCGGGTGCACACATTGTTTATCTGGGTAACCGTACTTTTAAGCCCGAATTTAACGTACAGCAGGATATTGGTGTAATTGCTTACCTGAAAGACATTGACTTAAGCGCTGAACTATTTAACAACAACATTTACAACTACATTTACCAGGCCCGGTTAAATGATGCTAACGGTGAGCCCGTGGTGATAGTGCCCGGCAACAGCACCTACCAATACCAGCAGTCGGAGGCCAGATTATATGGGGCAGAGTTGACGCTAAATCTGCATCCGGAAAAATTAAAATGGCTGTGCTGGAACAATAGCCTGGCTTACGTAGAGGGGCTTAATAAAAATACTGAATTACTGGCCCGCGTGGGTAATGCAGCTAAATACCTGCCTTTTATACCGCCATTACATGCACGGTCAGAATTTCGCATCAACTTTCAAAAAACATCTAAAATCTTTCAAAAGCCTTATGTAAAGTTAGAGGCCGATGCTTATGCCGCCCAGAACCATTTTTATGCGCTTGATGATACGGAGACTGCTACCCCGGGTTATACACTATGGAATATTGGCTGCGGTACAGGTATCAAAAATAAAAGCGGCCGAACGCTGTTAGACGTTTTTTTGCAGGTAGACAACGTTTTGGATAAAGCCTACCAATCTAACTTAAACCGGCTAAAATACTTTGAGTATTACCAGGCATCGCAAAATGGGTATAGGGGTATTTATAATATAGGCCGTAATATGAGCTTTAAGGTAATTGTGCCTTTGTAGGCTTAGGCTGCTGTTGATTTGGAGAACAGGTTAATGACGAGCACGCCCGCCACAATAAGCGCCATACCTAACATAGCAGGCACATCAAGCTTTTGCTTAAACAGGAAATAACCACTTATGGAAATTAACACAATACCCACCCCCGACCATATGGCGTAAGTTATACCCACCGGGATAGATTTGAGCGTTAAGCTCATAAAGTAAAAAGCAGAGGCATAACCCACCACCACAATAACTGACGGCCATAAACGCGTAAACTGCTCAGAAGCTTTGAGTGCACTGGTGGCCGTTACTTCTGATAGTATGGCAATGAGTAGGTAGATGTATTTCATTAAACTAATATTTATTGCTTTTGCAGCTGTGTGTTAAAATCAACAAGCAGCTTAAAGAGGTCATTATATTCGTTTAAAGGTAGCGTTTTACTGATGTCGAACACGTCATGATAAGCTTTGATGCCGCCCATGGTGTAGATAAAAAACGCGGGAACACCTTTTTCGGTAAACCAATAGTGATCGCTGTTGGCTGCTTTACCACGCGAGTATACTTTAACCAGGTAGTTACCTTGTGCGTTCACTTGTTTCAGTAATTCGAACTGCTTTGGATATACCGATGCATTAACCACTGTAATACCTTCATTACCGGTACCCATAATATCCATATTAACCAGAAACTTGATGCTGGATAAAGGCACCAGCGGATGTTCGGTAAAGTACTTTGACCCCAGTATACCTGCTTCCTCTCCGGCAAAGCACATGAACGCCACAGTATATGGCTGCGGATGTGCAGCATAGTACTTAGCCAGGCTAAGCAGCATGGTTATACCGCTGGCATTATCGTTTGCACCGGGGAAGTATGTATTGCTGCCCATACCGCCCAAGTGATCATAATGACCGGTGAACATTACGATAGAATCGGGCTTGGCAGTTCCTTTAACCAGCGCACAGATATTGCCCGTTTTAAAATTGTTGATGAGCTTATTTTCTATATTTACACTAACGGCTGATGGTTGCCCCTTCAGCGCTTTCTTATCCACTTGAATAACCGTATAATCGCCTAACTCCTGGGCTACAGACCAGGTAAGCTTGTTTTGTAATGACACAATGATGCGGTTTTCCGCATTTACAAACGTTACGCTGTCTTGCTGTACCAGCTTGCCTTGTGCTTTAGCGCCCTGGCTTTCCGGACCCACAATAAAATCTCGACCAGGCAGTAAGGCAAGGCCATTGATAGCCACTTCCATTTTGCCCGGAAAGGTGTTGACGTTAAAGCTGAACTCCTGCATATAATCCTTCCCCTTCATGGGCTGCAAGCCGTAGCTTTTAAATTGCGCAGAGATAAATTTACCGGCTCTACCCATGCCATCGTTAGTATAGCCACGTCCCCAAAAGTAAGGTGAGGTGAGCGTATCCACCATGCGGCGGGCAAAAATGGAGTCCTGGGCTAAGGCGCAGTTTATAAACACGCAGCAGAGTAGGGTTAACTTCAATTTCATGGTGAATAAGGTTAGGATGCAATGTAGTAAAAATAGCGCTATTTGCAGAGATATTGTTGCTGGCATAACGTTCACCAATGCCTCATGACCGGCAGAAATGATATAAACTGGAACGTACTGCCCTACCCCGGCTTGCTGTCTACGCAATGACACCTTTATAACGCTTCCCAATCTCAGAAACGAACATAAAACTCAAACTAACCTTGAATATCGTATCCAAAGACTAAGCGCAGTAGTATCGCCCAATTGAGTTTAAAATGACATGAGACAAAAGTTTATTAATAGCATACTTATCTCTTAACAAACACACAACTGACTTACTTGTAGCAAAACAAGCTTAAATAACAAAACGGCACATGATTTATCATCACATGCCGTTATGGTATTTAAAGATGTAAAAAGCAACTTTTAATCATAATCTTCTATAAGCGGCAGAGTAAACCAGAAGGTACTGCCCTTGCCTATTTTGCTATCCACACCTATTTCTCCTCCATGGCGTTTAATAATTTCGGCGCTAATGTACAGTCCTAAACCTAAACCGGAGGCATGGTAGCCTGAGGAATCAACCCGGTAATACCGGTCAAACAGGTGCGGAATCTTATCTTCGGGCACACCGGGGCCGTTGTCGCTCACCGATACCTTTACCATGTCAAAATCTTTCTCGATGCAAAGCGTAATATACTCCGACTCGGGTGCATACTTAACGGCGTTATTTACCAAGTTTGTAACCACCTGGTCAATACGGTGCTCGTCTGCACATACTTGCAACTCTACCTCGCCATCTATTTTTATCTTTTGCTTACCCATAATGGCAATGGGATTACAACAGGCATTAAGCAACTGCGATACTATAAAGGTGCTTTTATTAAGCTGTACCTCGCCCTGCTGTAAACGGCTTACATTAAGCAGATCTTCAATAAGCACGCTCACGCGCTGTATACTTTTGCGCGATTGTAAGATGAGCCGCGGCATCATATCACTCGTTGGATTGTCTTTTACTTTATCCATTAGCTGCAAAGATGCTTTCAGACTGGTTATTGGCGTTTTTAATTCATGGCTGGCAATGCTGATGAAGTCGTCCTTTTGTTGCTGTAACTGCTTTATGGAGTCAATATCGGTTGCGGTACCAATCCAATGCTCAATGTCGCCAAACTCATTGCGGATAGGCTGTACGCGGATTAAGTGCCAGCGGTATATGCCGTCGGTTCCCTTTTCACGTAGCTCATACTCGCCCGGGCGTTTGGTAGCCACAATGTCACGGTAGGTTCTCACACTATACTCCAAATCATCAGGGTGAATTACGTCCTCCCAGCCGGTTGCCTTACTTTGTTCTACGCTGAGGCCAGTGTACTCATACCAGCGCTGGTTAAAAAAGCTCACTTCACCTTGCAGGGTGGTAGTCCATGCAATTTGCGGCAGCGTATTCAATATGGTTTTGTAACGCCGCTCACTGGCAGTCAGGGCAGCTGTACGTGCGGTGATACGTTCCTCCAGCTCATTGTTAAGCCTCGATAGCCTCTCCTGCGAGTAACTGAGTTCTTCAATAGTTGAGGTTAGCTCCTCATTGGTAGCGGCAAGCTCTTCGTTGATAACCTGCAGTTCCTCATTCAGCTCCTGTTCCTTTTCGCGCGATTCTTCCGCCTGCTTCCTCACCTGTTCCTGCTCGGTAACATTGCGGGTAACGCACATCAGGTATTCTACTTCACCGGCAGTGTCTAAAACAGGAGAAATCTGTATTTGCCACCAGCTTCGCGAGCCTGCCTCTCCGTCTTTAGCAGGTGCATCAAACGATAACGTGGGCAGATTTACTTGCTGTTTATCATAAACGGCTTGCATAAGCCCTTCGCGCAGTAGTTTAAACTGCTCGGCGCTGGCCTCATCCCAGGGTCTGTAAACATCAAAAGATGGCTTGTTTAAGATCTGGTCTTTATTAAGGTGTGATCGCTTAACATAAACATCATTAACAGCTACTATGGTGAATGCAGGGGCGTCAGCCCGTACAACCGAAACCGGGCTGGGCGATTGGTTAAATAACGCTTCAAACATTTGTGCATTCACAACGTCGTTCATCAAATTGCAGGGTTAGATAGATTTGCCAAATATATTAAAATTTGACTTTTATAAATATATGCCGTTAATATGCCTTGTTTGCTGTGGAATTCTCTCTCATAACCCATCGGCTGATTATAATAACACAAGCAGACGGGCTAAATATACTTTCGTAACGGTGTTATTGTAAGCTATTGCCTGTACACCCTTCTACCTGTGAGACAGTACTGCAATACTTAATATGTGATGTAATATTACACCCATCATACACACGTTATGTTTTCAATCTTATTTTAAGATAGCTATATATTCTTACGAACGCTATTTTTGCTTTGATTTATGAGAAGACGAATTAAGGTACACGTAAGGAACGCCAGATATATTGTTTACAAAGAAACCCTTGTTGATTACAAAGAGCATTTATGGACTTTTATAGGCTCTTTTCTCGGTATCGGCATAATCGGACTTTTAAATAGTAAATATTTCACCGCATACGATAACCTGTTTCTGATCGGGTCATTCGGCGCTTCTTCTGTGCTTATTTACGGGGCTATTAACAGCCCACTGGCGCAACCGCGTAATTTAATAGGCGGACATGTTATCAGTGCATTGGTAGGCGTAAGTATTCATAAGCTTATTCCGGGCGAGGTGTGGTTAACGTCGGCGTTGTCGGTATCTGTAGCTATTGTGCTTATGCAAATCACCAAAACACTGCACCCGCCGGGCGGTGCAACTGCGCTTATTGCCAACATTGGGTCGGATAAGATTAGGGCGCTTGGGTACTTTTATGTATTAAGCCCAGTATTTACAGGCGTAGTTATTTTACTGCTGGTAGCGCTGGTTTGCAATAACGCTACTTCGCATCGCAGCTATCCCAAAAACAAAGCTTGGTTTAAAATCTGGAAAAGAAAGTACAGGTAGCTATATTATAACTTGGACGGAAACTTAAACCAAATTAACCGGCAAAGTAAACCAAAATGTACTGCCTTTGCCCAAAACGCTTTCTACGCCAATGTTGCCGTTATGCCGCTCAACAATCTCTGACGACAGATATAAACCTATGCCAAAACCTGCAATTGTTGCGGTACTATTGTTTTCAACACGGTAATAGCGTTCAAACAACTTATCAATATCCTTGGGGGCAATACCCATGCCCTGGTCTTTAACACTTACTAAAGCTTTACCATTTATAGTTATACAAGCAACCTCAATAGTACTACCTGCAGGTGAATACTTTACGGCATTGCTGATAAAATTATTAATAACCTGCCCAATTTTATCTCTATCGGCCTTTACTATGGTTTCCACAACAGGTGCAAACACTACTTTATGGCTTGTAATCGTTGTTATAGACTCCTCTTCTACTTCCTTTACCAGTAAGGCCATGTCAAACACTTGTTTGTCGATTTGGATCTTGCCTGATTCGAGCCGGGAAACATTCAAAAAGCCGTTGATGAGTGTGGTCATCTTACTGACCTGGTTGTTGGCCTTGTCTAATACATCCGAACTGAATTTGTCCTGGTTTTTGTCAGCCTTGCTTTTTAAGATTTGCACATAGCCTTTCATAGATGTTAATGGCGTTTTAAGCTCGTGGCTTACCATACCTATAAAATCATTTTTGCGCTGCTCGTCTCTTCTCAGCTCGGATACGTCCATCACCACACCTGTAAAATTCGAGAACTCACCACTTGGGTCGGCTTTTAAATTGCCAATTGCCCTTAGCCAGCGTATCACCTGGTCATGGTAACCCACCACCTGGTAAGTCACATCAAAATCGTCTCCGTTGTAAATAGCATTCTCAAACTTTTTTGAAACTAAGCCCCGGTATTCATCAGTAATCTGTGCCAAAGTGTCCTCTATGGTAATCTCCTCATCAGCACGGTAGCCAAAAAGCTCCCTCAATCTTGCTGAGGTGATGAACGCTCTCGTTACTGAATTAATATGCCAGGTACCGAAGTTAGCAGCCTCTATAGCCAGTCTTAACGCAATCTCACTTTCTTCCAGCGAATTATAAGCAGCTTGGAGTTGGGTTTGGGCATTATCCAGTTCATTGTTTGAAATAATAAGTTCCTCGTTAATTAGCCGCAACTCTTCGTTTGATGCTTCCAGCTCTTCGGTCAGGGCCTGAGCTTCCTCTTGTTGCTGCGCTATAACCCTTTTGTTGCGCTCCCTTTCGGTTACGTTAGCCGCGGTATGTAAAACACAATAAGGCACGCCGTTATCATCGGGTATGGCGCGGTACTCATATTCATAATAATTAGTTTGAAGCTCACCGTTAATTAAGGTTTCGGCAGAAATTATGCCATTATCGGTAATACCAGTACGCAGCACCTGCTGAAGCATATATTTAAACGGCTGACCTTTAAGTTCAGGCACACCTTCTTCTAAAGGTAAACCAATAACGCTTCTGTCTTTTCCCCAAAAGCCAAGCATTGCATCATTAGCAAATTGAATAACAATATCATCTGTAGTATAAATGGCTGTAGCTTCGTTCGAAACAGCAAGAATATTCAAAAGCAATTTATCATTAAAGGGGGTCGGCTTCTCAATCATTATTTTTGTATAACCGAGCGCAAATTTAAAAGTTTTACAGAATATTAACCGATGGTTAAATATATGGCGTCGTCGTTACAGACAATAATGGAATAAAAAAGGAGCCTTCAATTTCAACTTAAAGGCTCCTTTTTATTAGAAATGCTCACTAAGGAATCAGTTTCCCGGCGCGTAATTGCGCAAATAAGTCATAAAACGACTCGTCCGTCCTCTGAAAAACGGTAAATCCAAGTTTTCGGCTTTTCGACATATCTGTCATGACTTCAATAGGCCGGCCCAGGTCCAGATCGGTGTGCCAGGCTGATGCCAACCGTGCTAAGTTAGGCTCTTTTAAATTATACCGTTCAGCAATTTGCAGCCAAAGCGGTCCGTCGTTAGCAATTTCTACCTCCAACGGGCGGATAGTCCCTTCATAACCCACGGCATCTATTCCAAAATAAGCGGCCAGTTGTTTCCACAACCAGCTCCAACGAAACACGTCGCCATTAACCACATTAAATGCCTCATTACGGGCGGCCTCTGTGGTTGATGCCCAAATGAGATGTTCTGCCAATACCCTGGCGTCGGTAACATCCGACAGGCCGTTCCATTGTGCCGCAGAGCCGGGCCAGATGAATGGGCGGCCAGTTTCTTTACAAATAGTGGCATATACGGCTAAGGTAGTGCCCAAATTCATCATATTGCCTACGGCCTTACCTATAACGGTATGCGGGCGGTGTATGCTCCAGGTAAAACCAGCACGCGCGGCGGCTGCGTAAACCTCGTCTTCCTGGGCGTAATAAAAGTTTTCTATATCCAACCTCGGGTGCTCTTCCCTCAAAGGCGTTTCGGGTAAAAAGCCCTCTTTAGCATAAGCCTCAAACGGCCCGAGGTAATGTTTTAAACCGGTTACCAGCGCTACGTGCTGTACAGACTGCTTTTCGTTTTGGGTAAGCACCTCTAAAAGGTTCCGAACCATCAGGCTGTTCACTCTTATGTTTTCCGCTTCGGTTTCATTACGCATCCAGCTGGTAATATATACATGCGTTGGCGCTACTTCGGCTAAGGCTGATTTGAGGCTGTCTACATTCAGCAGATCGGCTGCAACGGGCTGCAGGTCTTTAATTTCATGGTCGGGGTTACGGGCCAGGCCATAGGTTTTCCAACCTTTTGAGATTAGTTTTTTGGCCAGATTACTGCCTGTGATGCCACTTGCACCAACTACTAATGCTATATTTTCCATAGTAATGATCTTAGATTTTTATGCCAACAAAATTCGTTCATTACGCAGCGAGGAAATAGGACATAGCTCACAAAAATAAAGTGAGGTAAATCACTCAACTATCGGCCATACGGCTCAGTGTTTCACGCGAAATACCCAAATATGAAGCAATTTGAACTTTAGGTAGCCGCTGCGATAGCTGCGGGTACAAATGAACGAACTGATCGTACCGTTCTTTGGCGCTCTGGCTCATTAACGATTGGATACGTTTTTGTAAAGCTATATAGCCAGCCTGGGTTTTCTTCCTAAAGAAATACTCCATCTTTCTGGAATCTGCACAAAGTTTCTCCCGGTTCTCTAAAGAGATGACATAAACCTGGGTGTCCTCCAGGCAGTCGATGTTTAAAGTAGCGGCCTCGCTGTTATGATAAGCCTGCGGATCGGAGATCCACCAGTCTTCCATAGCAAATTGCAAAATGTGCGTTTTGCCCGATTCATCAAGGTAAAAAGACCTTAAAAGTCCTTTTACAACAAAATGGTCATTCGGCGCAGCATACCCTGCCTGTACAACATACTGATGCTTTTTAAAGCTTTTAGCTGAAAAATGAGATAGCACAAAGTGAAACTCATCGTCTGTGAGTTTTACAATCTTTTCTATCTGCTGTCTTAGAATTTCTGCTGTCAAAGCTTTTGTTTACCACAAAATAAGCAGGCACAACGCAAATTGTTTTTAATAAAGCTGCCTGGCACTACTGGCTACTATTAGAATTTTTATAAACCGGGGCTATAGTTGTTAAACAGGCTTTTTTTACCCCAACTCTTTATGTTTCACACCCCACTTTTCAAGTTCCTGAATAACAGGTTTCAGTTCATAACCTATTGGAGTAAGTTCGTATTCTACCCGCGGCGGCACTTCAGCATAAACTGTTCTTTTTACAATTTTATCTTTCTCCAATTTCCGCAATTGCAACGTCAACATCCGTTCGGTTATGTTTGGCAAAAACCTTTTCAATTCGCCAAACCTAAGTTTTCCATTTATTAACCAGGAACAGATAACCAAAGCCCATCGCCCGCCTATAATGTTAGCAGCATGCACTTCGGAACACTCATTGGCTAAGGCTTGTTTGTTGGCAAAATTGGTTGATGTTTCTTTGATCTTGGACATTACTTACATTTTTTATAGTACATTACAATGGGTTGGCAATGTACAAAGTTCAGGTAACGCGCTTTATTTTCGTTACATAATTTTTGAATTATTGCGATGAAAACATTGATAATTGTTATCCACCCCGACATTAAAAGCTCAGCTGTTAACAAGAGATGGGTTGAAGAACTACAAAAATTCCCCGACAAATACGTTATTCATCAATTGTATGAATTATACCCGGATGAGAAAATTAACGTGCCGGCAGAACAAAAGCTGATAGAGCAATACGATAAAATTGTTTTTCAGTTTCCTTTGTACTGGTTCAATTGCCCTGCGCTTTTTAAGAAATGGTTAGACGAGGTTTTAACGCATGGTTGGGCTTATGGCAGTAAAAGCGGTTATAAAGTTTCGGGAAAGAAAATTGCGCTGGCTGTTTCTGCAGGAGTTGATGAACGTGAATATTTACCAGGCGAACGATACAAATATACCCTGGCAGAATTAACCCGACCATTCGAATTGTCTTTTGAGTACGTGAAAGCCAATTACAAGCCCCTGTTTGCTTACTACGGTATTGAATACAATTCTTCTGCTGAATGGATTGAAAAAAGTGTTCCCTTATATCTCGACTACTTAAATTCCTTGTGAAAACACCTTAAATAAGCACCGTAAAGTTGAGCCATACAGGCAAGCAATTTGAGCCGTAAACGTAATCTGCCCCAAGCTATAAAGCCGATCTTTGTATTGTTAAAACAAATCAGCTATGACAAACATCACAAAAATAAACCTTGGCCAAAATGGTCCGCTTGTATCTAAACTTGGCTTAGGCTGTATGCGCATGTCGCCGGTTTTTGGAAGCCCGGTGAGAGACGAAACAGAAAGCATTGCAACCATACAGGCGGCGCTCGACAGTGGAATCAACTTTTTAAATACCGGAGATTTTTACGGTGCCGGACATAACGAACTGCTGGTTGGCAAAGCCATTAAAGGCCGGAGAGACGATGCCTTCATCAGTGTAAAGTTCGGTGCTATTTTTTATAATAGCCAAATGCTGGGGTTAGACCTGCGCCCGGTTGCCATTAAAAACTTCATCAACTACTCATTAGTGCGTTTAGGCATTGATACTATTGACCTTTACCAGCCGTGCCGGATAGACAACAGTGTACCTATGGAAGATGTTATTGGAACAGTGGCCGACCTGATTAAGGAAGGCAAGGTGCGTTACCTGGGCGTTTCTGAAATAACAGCCGACCAGCTGCGAAAGGCCAATGAAATACACCCGGTAACTGCATTAGAAATAGGTTATTCGCTGGCTGATCGGCAGATAGAAAACGACTTGCTGCCTGCCGCTAAAGAATTGGGTATAGGTGTTGTGGCCTTTGCTAACACCGCCGAAGGCTTGCTCAGCGGTGATATGAAAGCCCCTCTTGAACCAGATGCTTATCAAAATCATTTCACCCGTTTTCAGGGCGAGAACCTGGTTAAAAATCTTGAAAAAGTAGAAGTGTTAAAGCAAATAGCCAGAGATAAAGGAATTACACCAACGCAGCTGGCCATAGCCTGGGTAAATGCGCAAGGTAATCACATTATGCCATTGGTGAGTATGAGTCGCAGATCGCGTCTGCCCGAAAATATGCAGGCTATGGAAATTGTTTTTACTCCCGAAGAGATTAATGCCCTTAACACAAACTTTGCGCCAGGCGCTATTCTTGGCGGTACATACCTGCAGCGATAAAAGAGAACGGGCTTTACATAAGGCCCATCTCTTTTATATATTTACCTAATGATAAATCCGACCGAAATAATTCCGGGAGTGCTCTTTTATTCGTACTACGCTTCGGTACGAAAAGATAAGGTTGCTTTTTTAGAACACACCACTCTGGTATTGCAGGTTTCGGGCCGGTTTACAATGGAAACCGCTACCGAACGTTTTTCTATGGAGCAGGGTGAGATGCTACTGATACGAAGAAACCAACTGGGCGAACTGACCAAAACGCCGTTAGATGGCCAGGATTACCAAACTATAGTCATATGCCTGAAAGAAGATTTGCTTAGGCAAATTGCGTTGGAAGGGCAAATACAAGCTGGAAAAAAATATGTTGGCCCGCCAACTATTCTAATTCCGGGAAACGATTTTTTACATGCGTTTTTCCAATCGGTAATGCCATACGTGCGTCATTCTGAAGATAAGGTAACCAACGCTGTGGGTATGTTGAAGGTGAAAGAAGTTGTACTATTGCTTTTGCATATTATGCCCGAACTGAAGGACTTTCTATTCGATTTTTCAGAGCCGTATAAAATAGACCTCGAAAAATTTATGCTTAGCAATTTTCACTTTAACATTCCTGTTGAAAAATTTGCGCAACTCACCGGAAGAAGCCTTGCCGGATTTAAGCGCGATTTTCAAAAGACTTTTGGCATGTCGCCCCGGCACTGGCTACAGGAAAAACGACTAACTGAGGCCCGCCACCTTATTGAAAAAAAGAACATGAGGCCATCTGCATTCTACCTCGACCTCGGATTTGAAAGTATTTCTCACTTTTCGCACTCCTTTAAAAAGAGGTTTGGCAAAGCACCTACTGAGCACATTTGATTAAATTTTTGAACCTGAATTTGATGCAACGCATCTGCTTACTTTTTTACTGCGTTGTATTTTAACCAATGCAATAAATTCAAGCGCGAGGCCTAAACCGGTTAAAAATCCTTTCAGAGAATCGGGTAATGGAAAATAACGGCTAATTAAGGGCGTAAGTGTTGCAATAAGCAAACCTGTAACAAGGTAGGCTATAGCAGGTTTTGAAATGGCGCTATGTTGCATATTATTGAAGTTGTTTGGTTTTACTTTCCAGTCGTTGTTTAATGGCATTTAATTTTTCTCCATCTTTTTTAAAAGCGCGTGGCCGAACAACAAACCACATAACGGCCAGGTAAATAGCCATAACGGTGTAGATACCAACACGCCAAAAGGGATATTTTTGAACAGGCTCATACATGTACAACGCCCAGCCAACTGAGCAAAGCAGAACAATAACTACCATTGTTTTTTTGTAATAGAAGATTTGGTTTTGCCTGGTCTTTTCAATAAATGCCAGAAATTCCAGATTACTACAATCATTCAACTTATTAAAACGCTTTAGGGACCTAATCTCGGTAGCGGCCAGCAAAGCACTGCCTGCAATTATTAATGCTCCGCCAAAATAAGTGGTAAACAACTTGAAGGGAGTTACTACCAACACTGCTAACATTAAGCAGCCAATAAACGCAGCTATTACAATAACCAACCACTTCCTTTTCAGCTTTTGGCCGCGAAACTTCCCAACCAGTTGCATCATCTCTTTTGATGTAGGCAAACTCTCTGTTTTTGCCGTATGCCAAATGGCTTTCAAATCATCTAAATTGTCCATTTGCTTTAAATTTTTGAGCCAGCTTTTCTTTTATCCGATGAACCTTCACCCTTACGTTACCATTACTTAACCCTACCACTTCTGCAATTTGGGCCTGTGGCAACCCCTCCAGCTCCAGCGAGATAATGATGCGCTCTGTTTCGTCCAATTCGGCAATGCACCGGTATAAAAAGTTCAGTTTTTCTTCCGGAGACTCTTCCTTAGTTTCGGCTAAATCAAATGGCAGTTCTGCGGCAGGCATGCGTTTGGCAACTTCCAAGGCACGCAAACAATGATTAGTAGCTATCCGGAATATCCAGGTACTTATCTGCGACTGATTACGAAAGCTGTGCAGATTTTTCCAAACCGATATAAAAGTTTCCTGCACCAG
The DNA here is from genome assembly GCF_039634365.2 of Mucilaginibacter sp. PAMB04168. Lineage (NCBI taxonomy): Bacteria > Pseudomonadati > Bacteroidota > Sphingobacteriia > Sphingobacteriales > Sphingobacteriaceae > Mucilaginibacter > Mucilaginibacter sp. PAMB04168. The sequence goes on along the minus strand of NZ_CP155079.2, from coordinate 932,248 downwards.
ATCTTTAGCCCGATCTGCATCATTGGTATACCCCAAACAAACCCGAAAAATTTGCGGGGCATAACAATCATATATTTCCTCAAACGTGGTCATGGTTAACAGGCCGGTACAAGGCCTTTATTCATTTATGCCGGGTTAGATACGGCACTTCAGGATATGTTACAGGGTGTATAAATATTTCGATCAAAACCGGCAAAAGCATAAAAGTGCTTCAAAGCCAAGGAGCCGCTAACATACCGATGGTCCGAAATATTTTGCACAAAAAAAGCCGCTCTTAAGGCAGCTTCTTTTGTGCTTTTACGCTTCTTATATGGAGAACGTATTTTGCTTAATATAAACTGTCGGCTCTGCCGGTAATGTTAAAGACGCTTCAAATTTAGCTTTACTAAATTTCCTGCATTCAGCCCACTTACGCCTCCACCTGTATAGCTCACCGTATATTTTTTAGCCTTTAATTCATAATTATTAGCCAGGTTGATGGTCGTCTTGACACTTCCATGTGCCGGAACTATCATATAGGCTTCGGGCGGAGGTGGCATTACTCGTCTGGCCATTGCACCTTTAAATGTAGCTTCATTTCCCTGGTTATCCACTATCTCGAAATATTTTCCCAACCTGGGTTCGAACGGGGTTTCCCATTTGCAAAACCGCTGAGCTTTATCTGTATTGTTAACTACGGTGAACAATAAAAAAGCAGATTCTGTACTGGCAGATCTTGCTGCTATTTGCAAACGCGTTACCAGCTTTCCGGCACCCGCATTAACGTTTTCTTTATTTCCTGACTTTTGGGTATAGCAACCGGCAAAGATCAAAGTAACCGGAATAATCCATTTAATAGCTTTATGTATCATCTTTAAATTTAAAACTATGACACATTAAAAATCATAAGGTTTGATTGACGGTGCTATTTTAATAATGCTGCTGTAATTTAAAGTTCAGTTTTTGTGTGGAAGTTCAACGTACATGTTTTACAGTTAAGCTTCTGTAAATATTTTGATGACCAGTTCATGATCATCCAGTCATTTGGTGGTAGCGAAGCTTATTATTTTCCGACTGGGTCAAGGAAAAGATGCAGCGATTTAATTTTTCCTTCTTCAATAACGGCAATGTCCATTCCTGAGGCAACGGGTGTTTGCCCAGGTATGCCAAGCGTCCATGAGATGTGCTGTACCTGGTGATTTGCCAATGACGGACGGTTGAGCTCGAACCTAAATTCAGCAGGCCATTGTTCTTGCAGTTTAGCAATCAAATCGTTAATGTCCTGATGACCCATAATTGCAGGCCCCTCGTTCGACTCGTAAAATATGATGTCGGCAGCGTACACCTCTTGCATTGCCTCTAACCGTCTTTCTGCTTGTCTGTCGTTCCAGATCACTAATAAACTGTCTTCTAAAAGTTTTGCCGAATTTTCCATTTTTGTTGTTTTTATACCCTCAAAAGTATCAGCTTGTGAGCGGCTGCATCTTGCGCTTTATCATTAAATCGCCTTGATTATTATCAACTGCTTTTTAGTGATGTGGTAGAGGGTTAATGCCGGCAAGCCTGGTAACAGTAGCTGAATCATCAAGCGAGAGCAGCTTACTTAAATAACAGATTTTTTCTGATCCTGCTTAAGGTTTCCGGCGAAATGCCTAGATAAGAAGCAATCATACTTTGAGGAAACCTTTTTAGAAAATCCGGATAACTTTTAGATAGCACATCATACCGTTCTTCTGCACTGAGGCTAATTGCTGAATGAATCCGTTTTTGAGTGGCGATGGCTCCCTTCTGGTCAATCTCCTTAATCATCAGGCCTACGGCCTGAACTGCCGCTGCAACTTCCTGTATCTGTTCCCGCATAACCAGTAATACATCAGAATCCTCAGTCATCTCTATATTATAGAGAGATGCAGTCTGTAAATTATAACTTTCATAATCACCCAGCCACCAGGATTCAATGGCAAAGCGTATAACATACTCCTGCCCGTTTTCTTTAACTGCATACATCCTTCCGGCTCCTTTAACAATAAATGCCATGTATTTGCAAACATCCCCCTCCTGTAAAAGATATTGCCGCTTTCTTAAGTGCTTTAATTTAAAAGCAGCTTGTATTAACTGCTTTTCATTATTGCTAAGGGTTAAATGAGATTTGGATTCGATGTAGTGGAAAAGTAATTCATAAGCCATAATAGCGGATCATTATAATGTGGGCGGATAATTAACCGCAAAAATATCTGAAAATTTAATCAATAAGGCTTTTTGTAAGTCAAGCCTCTTTCAATCTGTTGATAAATGTCAACATAAAGTTGCTGCGTTTATCAATGTGCACCGGCAGTAATTGCTGCAACTTTGAATTATCAAACAAACGAATTAAAAAATGAAAACAGACAACGAAACCGGTGTAGTGCTGATAGACAGACAGGGAGCACCTTCAGTGCTAACCTATACTACAACAAATGTGAGTGAGCCAAAAGGCAATGAATTATTAATTGAACATAAAGCCATATCATTAAATTTTGTCGACGTTTTGTTCCGAAACGGAAGCTTTCCGCTAAATACTTTTCCAGCTACGATTGGCGTGGAAGCAGCCGGCGTAGTAAAAACGATAGGTGACAACGTAACTAACTTTACAGTAGGTGACCGAATCGCTTATTTCTTTTCACTGGGTGCTTATGCCGAGCGCCGGCTAATCAGCGCAAATGACCTGATTAAGCTTCCTGAAGACGTTTCCTTTGACCAGGCGGCATCTATCTTGGCAAAAGGATTAACTGCCAGGATGCTTATTAAGCAAGCTTACCTGGTTAAAAGCGGCGATGTTATTCTGGTTCACGCAGCGGCGGGCGGTGTGGGCTCGCTGGTTAGCCGCTGGGCAAAGGCATTGGGAGCCACGGTTATTGGTACAGTAGGTCACACATCCAAAAAAGCAGTGGCAATAAGTCAGGGCATTGATTATGTTGTTGCACTGGATACCGAAGATCTTGAAAGCATCGTAAGGTCGGTAACGCATAACCAGGGGGTGCAGGCCGTTTATGATGGTGTAGGCAAAGCTACCTTCGGCCGGTCTGTGAAACTAACTAAACGCGGCGGTTCCATAATTTTGTACGGAACTGCATCCGGTGAGCCGGAAATAAATACACTTGATCTTAAAGCCAGGGAAGTTAACCTTACTCGTCCATCATTAGGTGATTACCTGCCCAATAAAAATAGTGTAGAACTGGCAACAAGTGAATTATTCCAAGCCTTGCGCAACGGCGTGCTTGGAGAAATAAAGCCAACGATTTATCCATTAGCCCAGGCAGCTCAAGCACATCAGGATCTCGAATTAGGCCAAACAACCGGTTCTATTATCTTCCACGTTTAATAAATCACTTACAATCAATTCAAAACAACATGTCAAAATTAGCCAATAAACTAGCCCTCGTTACCGGTGGTAGCCGCGGCATAGGTGCAGCCATTGTAAAACAATTAGCCGCACAAGGTGCCAACGTTGTGTTTACTTACGTAAACTCTGCAGAAAAAGCAGCAATACTGGTAAAAGAAATAGAAAGCTTTGGGGTTAAGGCCCTAGCGGTAAAGGCCGATACCGGCAACCCGGATGAGATTAACAAGGCTGTTCAGGCGGCAGCAGAAATCGGACAGATAGATATCCTGGTAAACAGCGCCGGCCTTTTTGTGACTGGTGCAGTTGATGACCCTACTGTTGATATGCAGGCGCTTGATCAGCAATGGAAGGTTAATGTGTTGGGCGTAGCCCATACAGTCAGGGCGGTCTTGCCTTTCATGGCTAGCGGCGGAAGAATTATAACCATTGGCTCAACAGGCGCCGGCCGCTCACCCTATCCCGGAGTTGGAGACTACTCAGCCACCAAAGCAGCGCTTGCGGCTTATACACGCAGCTGGGCCCGTGACTTAGGTCCTCGAAACATTACTGTTAACGTTATTCAGCCAGGACTTATCAATACGGACATGAATCCGGCAGACGGCCCTTTTAGTGCACACATGTTGCAAGCTGTTGCGCTGCAACGATATGGCGAACCCAAAGATATCGGAAATGCTGCAGCCTTTTTGGCCAGCGATGATGCCCAGTACATTACTGGCGTAACGTTGAATGTTGATGGCGGACAAAGTGCCTGATGCATTAGGATTGTTGCAGAAGTCCATATAACGCTTAACAGAGGTCTTATAAACAACTGCGTTTCCAGTACCTTTTCGCCTCCAACAGCTCATTTATCAATTGATTAGCTTACTCATTAAAAGTTGCAAACTAACCAGTGCATAACTGAACTAGTACCACTAAAAAGAAATGTGGCTTTATCCTTCTAAACAAACTTGTATTGCCTAAAGCATACTGATACCAGCATTTGCAGTTTAGAAGTACAGTAAACTTCCTATTAGATTAATTATCAAGGCGTACTTAGATTCATCAAACTATCAGTTCTGAAAGAGGACGCAGGAAAGCCTTCAATGTTATACAGTTCACCAACTACCCATTCGTCAAAAGCATAACGTACATTAAGCGGCTCTTTAACTCTTTCGTTCCAAACTTCTATGCCTTCATTTGTGATCTTTGCCTTAGCGGGGTAAAAAATATTGTCATTGCCAGCTATACGAAAGTTGATTAACTCCTTTTCGTACGAGGTAAGCCCTAACGGTGCGTAATCAAAATATAACTGCAAGCGTCCGTTCTTACTCTCTTTCGACCGGTACACCGGACCCGAAAAGGGCAGCGTTTTGAAATGATAGGTGTTAGCCAGTGCCCAAAATGCCAAACGCTTGCCTACTGTTATCTTATCGGGCGGGTGTATAAAGCGCTCTGCACCTATATCCATGGTTACTGCCATGCCACTGTTGGGGATCACTTTCATGGCATTTAACTGTACTTCGCGCAGGCGTTGCGGACCTTTATTGGTACTATCCCGTCCATAATGATAAGGTGCTATTTGCACATAATAAAACGGTAATTCGCCGCCGCCCCACTGCTTGCGCCACGCGGCTACCATCTGCGGAAAAAGGCTTTTATAAAGGTCTGGCGCATCTTTATTGGCCTCGCCCTGGTACCAAATAAACCCTTTGATGGCATAGCTGGTTACGGGGTGCACCATGCCGTTGTACAATGCCGTAGGTGGCTGGCGGTCTACTGTTGGGGGAGGAAGTTGCGCCGGCAGTTCAATCTCCGGGTGCTGGATGATGGATGCTTTATCCATCCAGGTTTCAATCTTAGTGCCACCCCATGATGAAAAAATTAACCCTACTGGTACTTTAAGGCGTTGCTGCAGCATCAACCCAAACTGGTAAGCCACGGCGCTAAAACTGCCTACACTTTCAGTATCCGCCTGTTTCCATTCACCTTCGCAATTGTTTAATGGCGTTAAGGATGGATTTCGGGCTACGGTAAATAACCGCATGTTAGGGTTGTGGGCATTAAGTAATAGCTCTGCCGAGTTCTTAACCGGCTGATTTTTCCACCCCCGCACAGGCATTTCCATATTGGATTGCCCCGAGCAAAACCATACCTCTCCAATCAATACATTATCGAGCGTAAGCTTTTCCCCATCGTTCAGGCTTATGTTGTATGGCCCTCCGGCAGCGGGCGTGGCAATGTTAATATGCCAGGTACTATCCTTGCTTATAATGGTTTTATACTGCCTGTTGGTCCACGAAGTGATGACCTGCACACTTCCCTTTCGTGTACTTTTACCCCAAAGCTTAACAGTAGCCTTTTGTTGCAACACCATGTTAGAATTTACCAGTGCAGGCAATATAATGCGCCCACGACAACACAAGGCGGTAAGCATTAACAACGAAAAGACTGATAAACTTTTCATACAAGACATGTATAGTTTTATTTGCTGACAATGATTACCGTGTGGCATTCAAATTAACCTTGAATAAACCATCTGGAATTTTTACATCTGAATTTTCCATGTGGCTTATCGCAACGTCACGGGTTGTATATTTATCGTCGAGTTTGTTGCGGGTTATTTCTACCTCACGGCAACCATCTAAAAGAAATGCAGACTTTTGCCAGGTATAGGGCGTGTACTTCTCGGTTTTAACAATCCGGTTGTTATCAAAATACAGCCCCCTTACAGATACGGCTCTTACCAGCGGTGAATCAAAAACCTTGAACTGATTGTTGGTGATGCGTATATTTTTATGATAAGGTTCGGTACTTGAATTTTGCGGTTGGTGTGATGGTGTAATAGTGATAACAGCCTCGCCCCACTCGCCGCGATTGCCATTTTTGTTACCGGAGGTAAGACAATTTTCAAACACATTATTTTTTATCTGGAGGTTAGTGGTGGCACCTGCCTCAAACCAAAAGTTCAGGTCACCTTCAATTAAAATAGCCGTACCTGCGGTACGGAAATAGTTATCCTCTATCACTACGCGTTTAGGCGTTGTTACCAACAACCCACGCGCCCGGTTCCGCTTTAATACTTTACACCGTCGAAGCTCTAAGCCTGCTGTCCAGGTTTTGTTCTCGGCAAAGTCGCCAGCATTTACATTGGAAGGTACGGGACTGGTAAAAGTTAACGCGTAGTTGTCCTTGTTTTTTTTAACCGAGCTTACCACGCGTATTTCCCCTCTTTGGGCCGTGGTTTTGTTGATGAACCACACACTATCACCCACAGTGGTCAGCCGGGCATCCTTAAACTCAACGGTACTAGGGCCAGCTATTTTAGTGATAGCCATGTTACGTCCATGAATATTAATAAAGTCGTCGCCCTGCCCTGTATGAGCACAATTTTCAACTTTGATAACACCTTTACAGTTTACAAAATTGGTGGCATCGGCAGTACAGCTAAATACCCGGCCCTTTTGATCATTTACACATATTGAAGCATTTCTCATAGTGATATTTTCGGTCCGTTCGCCTCTTAACCCAAAACCTAACGTATAGTAGATTTTAACATCCTGCAACAATACATCCTTACTGTTTTGAATATATACGCCAACGTTGCCATATCTTATGTGAAATAAGGCTACATAAGTTCCAATCTCGGGTTTTATATTGGGCTTGCCATGAAACCTAACCACGCCGCCTGCAAGTTGCTCAGCTTTATTCTGAAAAATATTACCCAAAGGCGCATCCCAGGTATTGTAGACCACCTCCTTATTTAATTTATCATAAAGCGTTCCGTACATTTTCAACACCGGCAACTTCCAGCCCTCGCCGGTAAACAGTATAGTGTCCTTTTCTATTTGATAAGGGTAAGCTTCGCGGTCAATTTTTACGTCGAGATAGGTATCGGTAACACCAACCACCTGGCATTGCGACGTAAAGGGGCGATCCCAATCAACCGTAAAGTTTCGCAGCGCAATATTGGTGCTGGAGTCTACATTGGCAATCTGCATCTTTCCATGAAAGATAAATTCTGAATCGCCACCATCTATGGTTACGCCGTTTTGCTTATACACGCTCATGCCCACCGTGTTTGAACTTCCCTCCCGCGGGAAGAAATCATACCTGCCTTTAGGAAAATATATGGTAATATTCTTCTTGCCTTTGCAGTAACCAAGAGCCCTGTTTATGGCAGGAATTACATCTGAGTAACTATTAGGGCTGCCGCCAAAAGAGGTTATGTTGATTGTTTCCTGCGAGTAAGCTTCGCAAAACAGGCATAACAATAACAACACTACACATGATTTCTTGAATATTTTATGTGCCATAATATAGGGTTTAATTAATTGGATAAGGTTTAGGCCGGTGTGTTTAGACGGGTGTATTAATTGATTAAAGGGCGCACTATGAATGATTTATTCTTCAATCCATTTTTCAAACAAGCTAGAGCTATCAGTGCCTAAGCCCAGCTCAACGCTTAAATTAGCAGTGGCGTTACGAACCGAAAATGCTTTCCCGATCACGCCATACTCTTTTTCAATATCCTTTGTGCTTGCCGGTTTGGCATCAGCTCGGCAAGGTTTAATTATCAGCAACTTTTTAGGCGCTAAACTTGCGGCAAGGTCAGGCAAATCATATTGCCCTATCGAACCGGCCACCGTACTGTGCAAAAACGATGGTTTGTAATTTTCATTTTCTACAATTGACAGGTAAGATGTGTATGGCTCTATTATGGCAACCCGGTCTATATCATCACTAAAAGCAGCTGCGTGCAGCAACGCCGGTGATAAAGAACTATTAGCTAATCCAAATACCTTTTTAGCCCCGATTTGCGCTTTCAATAAGCGCGACAGCGTTACAATATCGCCAGCATGCACACCTGTGATACTCCGGCCAATGAGCATGGCAGAAAACCAATTGTTATAAGAAACGCTATCGATGTAAGAATCCCCCTGAAACACTCCCGGCCCCAATTCCCCGTTGCCGAGCATATCCGGCACCATTACGGTAACTCCCCGTTTTACAAACCATTCCACGTCGCCCGGTTTTGCGCCGTGTTCCGCTTTGCCCTTAGGATCCAGATAGAGAAGTGCCCGGTCGCCAGGAGTATTTGGCTTAAATAACAGGTATGGTATATTATAGTCGCCCTCACCTTTCACCATAAACTTCTCAATCATGTAGCCATCGCGCTGTATGCGCCCGGTGAAAACGGGTTTAAATGTTTTAACCGGTTCACGAAAGCCTGAAATACGTTTAGCTACAGGCAAAAGGCTTTTTAAATAATCAAGTGAGTTTTTACGCTGATTGTTCAACGCTTTTATTTTGCCGGAGGCATCCTTACTATTCAAACTAAACACAGTTTCTGCCTTGTAAGAGGTAACCACCTGCCCGGTTTTAGTGACCTGAAGCTGTTTAGGTGATAGGAGTGCAATCTCTTCTTCGGTTGGCGAGCCCGGATTATTTAACGCTTTCTGAAAAAAAGCGTACATAGCTTCCCGGTTTTTCTTAGTAGATTCATGTCCGCCATCGTCAGTAACCATTGCAAACTGATCAGACTTGCCATACAACTTATACAAAGAGGCAATTTCTTCTACCGTTTCTATGGTGCCCTGTATAGGGAACATATCTCTGCTGGTGGCTATTACCAACGTAGACCTGGGTGCGCGTACCGCCAATAAATCGGCCATATCAATACCGCTACTAATGCCGTGTAAAAAATTCTGCTCAGCATCCTGTGGTCCTAATGATTGGTACAGCCAGCTAAAGCTTGTTACATAATCTTCGGGTGCTGCGGCCTTTATTCTATCATCAAAAGCAGCTATGAATGCGCTTTGCGTACCTCCGCCCGAGCGGCCGGTAATTCCTATGCGGTTAGGGTCAACCTCTTTGCGGGTAAGCAGGTAATCAACCGCCCTGATGCCATCCCAAATAAAATAATTAGCCAAAGTATTGCCGGTCAAGAACAACTGTGCGCCCGGATACGAATGCTCGCTTGACGGAGATACAAGACGGGAACGCTGAGTGGCCGAATCCAAATACCCCAACCTTTCGCCCTGGCCTAACGGATCATAGGCAAGTACAACAAATCCTTTTTTTACGAGGTTAAGAATGGCGGTTTGATAACCCGCCGAGCGATAGCCTTCCCAAATGTGTCCGCTGCAATAAACTATTGCTGGTGAGGGTCCATTTTCCTTACCCTTAACAGGTATAAAAATAGATGCTGTAACATAGAACCCCGGCCGCGATTGATATACAACGTTCTCTACCCTGTAACCGGGTTTTTCAATTGTTGATGTCACAACAGGTTTAAGCGGCTGCTTTTGAGGAAATGAGCCAACCGCCCGCCTCAACTTGTTGCGCATCAGCTCCTGCCGGGTCTGCCAATCTTTTAAAGTAGAAAGCTTGCTGATTTGAGTCGACCGGTCATTCAAATAGCCGTATGCCTGCTTGGCAAAGTAATGATACATAGCATTAGCAGCATCGGTATGAGCCATAAACTTACGTGTACTGCCAATGCCCTCAAACTCTGGCTGTGCGTGGCAAAGCAGACTTGTGATGTGTAGTAAGATAATAACAAGGATGCTTCTACGTAAAAACCGCTGTACTTTTTGCATATTGCCTGGTATTGCCATTTCAATGTTGAATGCAAGGTTGAAAGATTGATGTTTGTTACTGGTTTACCAAAGTGTTAACATCATTGGCTTTGTACACCGCTTCATCAGTTATATACTCGCCGTCCACTTTTATATTTGTTGCTTTAAGCTGTTTCACATCATCAAGGTATAATGCGGGGCGGGCGTCAGGAGCGGCTAACCTTACCTGAAAGTTATCGATATTGATGTTGTTGGCATGCCGCACGAACAAACCCGAGGCAGGTATGGTCCAGCCAAAAATGCGGTTTTCGGGGTACTCCTGCTCTTTTTCAGGTACTTTACGCTCAGCATCCTCACGGGTACCGCCGCCCTGACTGTTTATCAAAATATCCCGTAAGGTTACATTCTCAATATTGAATCCGGGCACACCTGCAATCATGCTCGACATACGGCTATGGCACGTGGCTGTGACGTTTGATATAACCACATTTTTAAAGCTCCCGGTAGGGTTTTTACGACTGCCTAACCGCATAAATAGGGGTGTTTGCACCCCCGTCATGGTAATATTGGTTATGCTTACCTGATCTAGAATGCCTCCGTCCACAATCTCTAAGGCAATGCCTGATATGCCGCTGATAGGCAAACCTATGTAATGATCGGCCTTATCTGCCCATTTATGAAACGGCGATTCGGTGGCCCGACGCAATGTGCAGTTACTGATAGATATGTTTTTGAAGCCGCCAATTGACCCTGTGCCCATTTTAATAAGGTTACAGTTTGATGCGGCTATACAATTGGTTATGGTGATGTTTTCGGTAACACGTTTGGTGGAATCCTCGCTTTTAAGGCAAATGGCATCATCGCCCGAGTCAATATGGCATCCTGTTATAATGATGTCCTTACCATCTATATCAATACCATCATTATTTAAGTTGGCATGCGAGTAAATGGACACGCCCCTAACGGTTACATGTTCGCTGCCGAACAGGCGAAGCGTCCATGATGCTGATTGTAAAAGATGGACATCTTCGACCAATACGTTTTTACAATTTTTAAAAAATATAATATACGGGCGGTTGGGTGCTTCTTCGCCAATGGTAAAATTACCGCCGTTGCCAAAAAGCGTACCGCTACCAGTAACCGAAACGTTTTGCACTTCGTTGCCCATTACCAGGCTGGTGTACTTGAAGCCGTTAGCAATGGCGCTGATTTTTGCCCCTGCCTCCAGGTGCAGGTTTATGTTTGATTTCAGGGATATCATCCTTGAGGCAAATTCTCCACCCGGTACAACCACCTTGCCGCCGCCTTTAGCGCTGCAATCATCAATTGCTTTTTGTATAGCGGCAGTATTGTCGGTTTTGGCATCGGCCTTAGCACCAAAATCGGTAATGAGGTAATCTTTGGCCGAAGCGTTATAGACTGAAGCAAAGAAAGCCAGTATAATTAGTAAGTGTTTTATGTTCTTTTTCATGGCCAATGTATATTGGATACAGACAATTATTGCGTTAAATAATCTTTGATTTTAAGGTTGCCGTTTTTAATAAAATCAACTACAGTAAGTGCACCTGCCTGTGCTCCTTCGGTAGTTGGGTGTACGTGGTCATTAATAAAATATTTAGCTGTGGCTTCCTGTCCTTGCTCCTGGTACCTGTCTCCTATAATGTTGTTCAGATCCAGAAACAAAGCCGCCTTTTTTTCGGCTACTTCCTTACCCCATTTGCCATAGCTTTCATTTACCCGGTCTATTTTGCCATCTTTCCATTTGTCTTTAGGTACAGGCGAACAAATTACTACTGTAGTGCCTTTGGCCTCTGCTTCATCAACCATGCGCGATAAATACCAGCCATAAGTATGCACCACCTCTTTGCTTTTAGTGAAATGGTTTTGTAAAACAGTTGAGTCATCACCGGTACCTCTGAGGCTGCCTCTTGCACGTAGGGTGTCATTAACCGGGCTGTCATCATTATGCCCGAATTGGATGAATACTACATCGCCGCGTTTTAACTGCTTAACTATAGGTTTCCACATGCCGTTTTTAACCAGCGATGGGTCATGAAATACACCTGTGTAAAATGTACGGCTGCTGGTACCCGACACAGCCCTGTTTTGAATGCTCACCTTGGTGGTATCAAAATAACGGTACATAAGCTTTCCCCAGCCGCCTGCAACGGTAGAATCGCCTACCAGGTATATGGTAGGTTTATCGCGTTTAACAAAAGAGATGAATATGAAGCACATGCCGGTAGTTAACAGGCATAGTAAAAACTTAATTCTTTTCATATACATAGTTTTTTATAAATTGGTTGACGGAGTTTATTACTTGGCTGTTAAACGTGCAGCCCAACCACCACCCGGTGCAAGCCTTACCTTAATTTTACTGCCAGGATTCACGGTTGCACTTTCCTTTTTATAGTCGGTGGCATCGCGGTCGGCGTTTATGCCGTCTTTCATAACTACAGCGCTAAAAGCAGTTTTACCCAATGGCGAAAGATCGACCTCAATATCGCGGGCCGTCCAGTTGTTAAGTGCAGCTACAAACCACTGGTTCCCTTTACGGCGCGCCAAAACGGTATACTCGCCTACTTTGCCGCCAAGCGGTACGGTTTCATCAAAAACCGTAGGTATGGCTGCAATAAAATCGGTGGTTTCCTGCTCCTTCATGTAAACCGTGGGATTATCAGAAAGCATATTAAGCGGTGCCTCATAGGTAATATACAACGCTACCTGGTGGCAACGGGTTCCCTGGCTCATAGGCATACTGTACGATGTAACATATTGCTTTTTAGTAGCGTTACGCATAGCGCCGGGTGTATGGTCAAGCGGGCCCGCCAGCATCCTGATGTAGGGCACTAAAGTTTCATAACCCGGAAAATCAACCTCTTTGCGCAGTGCCTTAAAGCTTTCAATACCAAAAACGCCTTCAAAATTCAGTACGTTTGGGTACGTTCTGTTTAAGCCGGTTGGCTTGTAAGCTCCATGAAAATCTACCAATAAGTTCCACTCGGCAGCTTTTTTGGCGGCTTTGTAGTAAAAGCCCACCATTTTTTGGTCATCGCGGTTTATAAAATCTATTTTAAAACCTTTAATACCCATTTTAGCGTAGTGGTTATAAGCCTCATCCATTTTTTCGTTCAAGGTATACATACCTGTCCATAACCAAACACCTACATTTTTACTGCGGCCATAGTCAATGATTTCCTGCAGGTTCAAATCAGGTATGATCTTCATAATGTCGGCCTTTTCCGACCATCCTTCATCAAGCATAATATATTCCAGCTTGTTGGCGGCAGCAAAATCAATGTAATACTTATAGGTAGTGGTGTTGATACCAGCCCTAAAGTCAACCTTTGATATATTCCAGTCGTTCCACCAATCCCAGGCAACCTTGCCCGGTTTGATCCAACCGGTATTGGCCACACGGGATGGGGAGGCCAGGTTATACACCAAATCGTTATCGAGCAAATCCTTGTCCTGCTCGCTTATAGCTATTAAGCGCCATGGCAAGGTACGTTTGCCGCTAATTTTAGCTATATAATTTTCACGTCCGGTAACTACCGATTGTACATTGTTATATCCACCGCGCTTCTCATTTTTAGGAGCGGGTGCCATATCTGAAATAAGAGCGTTGGGCGAACTACCCTTTTTAAGATACATGCCCGGATAATCTTCCAGGTCTGCCTCTGTAATTACTGCTTTCTTTCCATCAGCAAGTTCAACCAACAATGGTAAAAAAGCTAGTGAATCTTTCGCTGCTGAGGCCAGCGGTAAATGAGTGTAAATATTCTCAAATGATGATTGATACCTATCGGCGGCGCTGCGCTTAGGGTCAACGTAAGGGATATAGGCTGTAGGAGTGCCAGCAAAATCAAAGGTTGATAGCTCAGATAGTACGGTAACCGAATCTTTATGATTGAGCACAAACCGATAGGCCACGCCTTCATTATATACCCTGAACTGAACCTGGTATCCACCTTTACAATCAAGCACCAGTTCATGATACTTGTCGTCCACTTCGGCCCTTTTGTAAAAGGTGGTTTTAATAACGTTATTCACATCGCGCTGCTTTGCGCTGACCACCTTTACATTACTGCCCAAGAACATTCCCTGCAATTGTACAGCTATAGCCGAAGGTTTAATTACCTCAGTACTATTGTGCTTTACCGACCATAGCAAGGCACTACCGGCACTAACTGCAACAGAAATCTTTTGATCGGGCGATTTTAGCTCGTAGTGCTTACCGTTTTGTGCCTGCGCGGTGTGATTAAGCGTTAATAACAACATTGCCGCAGCCAATAAGCAGCACGACATATTGCGCCCTAAACGCCTGGCACGACCCGACAATGGCGTGGATTGATTAGTGTTTATATGATGGGTGATATTTTGCATGAGTTTTACTTAGTCTTAAAGTTTAATGTTTGTTTCCATAACCGGATAGAGCCTGCTATGTAAGCGGCCTGAAGCTTGCGTACCTCGGGTGTATAGTGTGCATGATCTACAAAACGGTTGTCTCCCTGGGCCTCGGTAAAAGTAAAAAGGTCTATTTCGGGCACCTGATGGGCGATGAACACCTCATCGGCTATCTGATTGTACAGTTTAATGTCTTTATTAAAGCGATTAAACCCTTTATTTCGCCGATGTATAGAATCAATGATACCAGTGGTTCTTACCCACATCATCGGAATCTTTTTTTGTGAGATAAGCTTATAAATCTGTTCCAGGTTGCTGCGGTAATCGGCTTCTTCAACCGCAACCTTACCAGTGGTTGGATCCTTCTTTACATCGTGCAAACCACAGTTGAGCACAAAAAGATCGGGGTTAAAGGATGGGTCGTTTACTTTGCTTTTAAGGTATTTGAGTACCATGCGCGAATCGCCACCGTTGGAACCTACGGGAATGTCAAGATTTTTAAATGCTACAGAATCGCCTGTCTTTCTTTCGATGGTATATCCATCACCCAAAAACCTACTCAAATCAGTGCCGTACTGGAGTGATATACTATCGCCAAGTACAAATAGCCTGAAAGGTTTATAATTTACAAATGACGTAAGCGCAGCCAAATAAGCTGCAACAGTTATCATTTTTAAAATCCTTTTCATAGTTTAGTTTATGTTAATTGGTTAGTGAGGCTATAGATGGCTTATCCGTCATCTCAAAGGTGAGTTGTCCACCTTTCATGATAGCAGCGTGGGTGATGTAAGGCAGTGTGTAAGGCTTGCCGTTCAGTTGTATGCGGCTTATGTAACGGTTACGATCGCTCAAGTTTTTTGCTTCCACAACAAAAGACTTGCCGCCTAACTTTAAGGTTGCCTTTTTAAACGCAGGCACCCCAAACACATATTGCCCCGAAGCCGGATTTACAGGGTAAAAACCCAGTGTACTGAATATATACCAGGCACTCATTTGCCCGCAGTCATCGTTACCGCTCAGCCCATCGGGCTGGTTGCTGTATAAGGTGTTTATAATCGTATTTATCTTTTCCTGTGTTTTGTAAGGCGCGCCGGCCAGTGTATACAAATAAGCCACATGATGGCTAGGTTCGTTACCTTGTACATACTGACCAATAAGGCCGCTTACATCAACAGTGGCACCATCGCCATAAACTTTTGAATCAAGCGCAAAAAGACTATCAAGCTTTGATACGAAACGTTTTTTACCACCATAGAGATTCATCAATCCGTCTACATCCTGCATAACGTGCCAGCTGTAGTGCCAGGCGTTACCCTCGGTGTAATCACCTCCCGATGTATTGGCGTGAGATATCTTGAACTGATCGAAAGGTTTCACCCACGTTCCGTCGCTGTTTTTGCCGCGCATTAAGTTGGTTGAACGATCGAAAAGGTTTTTATAAAAGCCAGACCGTTTGATAAACATCTGATAGTCGGCCGTTTTGCCCATTGCTTTAGCCACCTGCGCTGCGCTCCAGTCGTCCACCCCATTCTCGAGCGTCGTTGATACAGACTCTACTTTGTAAAGGTTAGATGGCAGGTAGCCATATTTGTTATAAAGTTCCCATTCGGAGTTGCGATGATTAGCGGTAAGACTTGTGCGCATAGCCTCATAAGCCTTGGCGGTATCATAATTACGTATGCCTTTCAGGTAAGCATCGGCAATAACAGGCACGGCATGGTTGCCAATCATGCAAAAATTTTCATGCCCCCATAAAGTCCATATAGGCAGGTAGCCAACAACCTTGTAGTGGTCAATCATACTGGCTACAATACCGTTTGTTTTTTGAGGATACAGGATAGTGTACAGCGGGTTTAGTGCCCTGAAGGTATCCCATAATGACAAGGTAGAGTAGTACGCTTTACCGGGCGATGTATAAACTTTATTATCAGCACCGCGGTATTGCCCGTTAATATCGGCAATATTGTTTGGTGCAACCAGGGCATGATACAAGGCCGTATAAAAAATTTGCTTTTGGGACTTTGAAGCGTCAATATCTACACAGGCAAGTTCGCGTTCCCATTGTTGGCGGGCGCGTTGGTGCAGTTGATCAAAGTCAACATTGCCCGCCTCTTCTTTTAGGTTTTGACGTGCATTTTCGATACTTACGCTGGATATACCCACTTTAACAATTACCTGCGAACGGTCGGGTTGAGTAAAATGGAATACTACCCTTTGGTTGCGCTTGGCGGTAGAATCAGACACCCAGGTGTAGCTGCTAAAAGGCTGATTAAGCTGCATTACGAAGTACACATGTTTGCGACCTGCCCATCCGTTGGTAATAGTATAACCTGATAGCGTAGTGCGGTTCTCCATTTTGAAATTGCTTTCCATCACATGCCTGTCAAGATTGCCGGGGGTTTCGCCCACCAAGCCATGGCGTAGATCGAGCAGTAAATTGGCAACTTGTTTGGCCGGATAACTGTAACGATGCACACCTACATGAGCCGATGCGGTAAGTTCGGCCTTTACGCCGAACGTTTTCAGCTTTACTGCGTAGTAACCCGCACTTGCTTTTTCGTCCTGATGAGAGAAAAAGCTTTTGTAATACTCCTGAGGCGATACTTTGCCGGTAAATGGCATCAATAAAATGTCGCCCAGGTCTAACGCTCCGGTTCCGCTTAGGTGGGTGTGCGAAAAGCCCAAAATGGTACTATCTTCATGCCGGTAACCGGCACAATAATTCCAGCCAGCGTAACCGGTTTCGGGGCTTAGCTGCACCATTCCGTTGGGTACTGTGGCTCCCGGATACGTATGCCCGGTACCACCTGTACCAATAAAAGGGTCAACATAATTAACCACCTGCAACTGTTGCGGGTAAGCCAACTTGCAAATGCAAACACAAAACAAAAGGCAAAAAAAGTTTCTCATGGTACATAGGCTTGCTGCGATAGTTACAGCATTTTTTTGAATCATCATAAAAACGGCCGGGCAATAGGAACCCACTGACGGAGCAATAATGCACCCGTTGCCCAACCGATTTTTATATTATAGCAGTCCTTTATTAAAACTTAGTAACCCGGGTTTTGAATAAGGCTAGGGTTTGTTGCTATATCTCGGCTTGGTATAGGATACCATATTTTATACGGCTGAAAGTTTTGCTTAACCGAAACAGGGTCTTGCCCGGTAAACATAACGGTGGTGCTCAAACTGCTTACCACGCTTGCTATTCTTCCGGTACGTATCAGGTCAATCCTTCGCCAGCCTTCAGCAAAAAGTTCGCGTCCGCGCTCATCCATTAGCTCATCCATAAAGCTGGGTTTAAGGTAAGCGGTAGTAATGAGATTGGTTTTGGCAACATCATCTGCGCAAGCACGTAGCCTCACCTCTCTTAAGAGTGTCCTCGCTCCGGCCTCGTCGCCGGTTTGGAAGCGAGCCTCGGCATACATGAGTATGATGTCGGCAAATCGTAGTATAGCAAAATCGGCCTCTCCGCCCCAAACTACCACACCTCTGGCGGCGCGTGCTTTGGTATCATCTTCGCGCCATTTATTGGTTGATAAATTAGCTAGGTTTGCAGCTATGGGATCAGGGGTGTAATACTTATACCCGTTTACGGTAGTGAAATTGGTAGTGGTATTTAATAATCCACTAAAGCAAGTAATACGGCCATCGTTTGCGTTAAACTTGGTATATGATTCGCGTACGGGGCGTAAAAAACCACTTGTACCACTGTTGTCGCGCGTATTACCCCTTGGCCCCGCAAGTTGTGAAAAAAGAATATACTCCTGGTTACCGCCCGCGCCCGATTGCACAATCATCATATTTTCATCGCGTGCTATAGCTTCTGTAGCTGATAAGAATAGGTTATTGTATGGCCTTAAAAGCTTGTAACCGCTATTATCGTATATATCCTTGCAATATTTAAGCGCTTCGGCATATGAGGCGGCTACATTAACATAATCAAAACTGTTAAGCGGAA
The DNA here is from genome assembly GCF_039634365.2 of Mucilaginibacter sp. PAMB04168. NCBI lineage: Bacteria > Pseudomonadati > Bacteroidota > Sphingobacteriia > Sphingobacteriales > Sphingobacteriaceae > Mucilaginibacter > Mucilaginibacter sp. PAMB04168. The sequence continues at coordinate 913,962 of NZ_CP155079.2, read as the reverse complement.
AGTTGAGATCCTGGCCAACATTGTTTTGCTTGCCCGATGCTTCATACAGATACACCTTGGCTAAAAAGCCTGATGCCGAATACTTGTTCATGCGGCCAGCTGTGGCATTGCGGCTTGGCAACACATCGTAAGCAGCTTTCAAGTCATCTTTAGCCTGTTGAAGTACTTGCTGCAAGGTTGACCTCGGCGAAGTAAAATCAGGATCGGTTTTAGTGATCAGCGGCACACCACCCCATAGCCAACCTAAATAAGTATAAAACAACCCGCGTAAAAGTTTGGCCTCGCCAACTATTTGTGCACGGCGGGTAGCGTTCATGTTAATCGATGGAACTTTGTCGATTACAAAGTTGGCCCTGTTTATACCTGCATAAAAGGTAAAATATGAGTACCATATAAGTAGGTTTTCAGATGTGTAGGTGTAGTTATAAAATGGTACCAGTTCGGGTACACCAACGCTAAACCTAACGTCCTGCGAAAGATCATCAACCCCAAGGTTGGTCATGTAATGTATACCACGGCCCCAAAGCGCCTGGTTGCCTAACCCTTGTACACTGGGAGTGTTAAGCACATCATAAATTCCGGTTAAAGCCAGTTCGGCATCACTTGCAGTTTGGTAAAAATTGCCGGTAGATACCACCGAGGAAGGCTTTTCTTCTAATAACTTTTTGCACGAACCGCATACAAGGGCAAGTGCTGCTATCATAATAGTAAGTATACGATTCATAATTAAAATTTAAAGTTTAGCCCAAATATTACCGACCGTTCGCGCGGGTAAGATATATTGTCGACACCTGGTAGTAAGGGAGTGTAAGAAGCAACTTCCGGATCAAAGCCCTTGTAATTAGTCCAGGTGTAAAGGTTTACGCCTGTAGCGTATATTCTTATGCCGCTAACGCCTATTTTTTTCAGGAAAGCTGACTTGTTAAGCGTGTAACCAATGGTCATGTTTCTTAAGCGTAAGAACGAAGCATCCTCAACGTAGTATGATGATACATCCAGTTTGCTTTGTTCATTAAGGATTGGGTATTCGTTAGATGGTCTCTCGGGTAACCAGCGATGGTCCCAGTATTCTTGCGTAACGTTGGCAAAAAATGATTGTCCGGCTTCGAGTTTTGACCGGCCAAGGTTAAGCACCTCGTTACCGTACGACCAGTTGAACAACACGCTTAAATCAAAGTTTTTATAAGTAAAGTTGTTACTAAAACCTCCGTAATGCTTAGGATTGCTGTTGCTGATCATTGTGCGATCACGATCATTGATTACGCCATCGCCGTTAAGATCTTTAAACTTTTTATCACCCGGACGTGCTGAGCGTGTGCTCATTGCAGGCACCCCGCTGTTAGGTGTATAAACAAAGTTGGCAATGTTGGCGCTGGTAATGGTTGATGGATCTACCGCAGCACCTGCTGTGGTTTTGATACCGAAATCACTAATTTGATAAATACCATCAAACACATAGCCATAAGCTGTACCAATAGGCTGGCCTACAATAACGCGACCAACAGTTGAAATAACACCACCGCGTACGGTAACAGGTATAAAGCTAACACTACCTAATGATACTACCTTATTACGGTTCATAGATATGTTAATGTTAGAGCTCCAATTAAAATTACCCGTACGAATGTTAATGGTATTAAGCGCAACCTCAAGGCCGCGATTATCAATCTGACCTAAGTTTTGGTACTGGCGCATGAAGCCCGACTGTGCCGGAACATCAGCCTGTAAAAGCAGGTCTTTAGTTTGCTTAAGGTAAACATCGGCAGTAACGCTAATGCGGTCTTTTAGCAAGCTCAGGTCAAAACCGGCATCGTATGCTTTAGTAGTTTCCCAGGTAAGTATGGGGTTGGCTATAAGGTTAGGTGCAAAACCTAATGATGCTGTATTGTTAGGTGTAGAGTAGTATACCGGTGCCAATGTAGACAATGATTGGTAAGGCGGTATTCTCTCGTTGCCCGTTAAGCCGAAACTTCCCCTGAATTTGAGGTCGGAAATTGCTGAAACATTCTTCAGGAAATTTTCTTTAGAAGCACGCCATGCCAAACCAATACTTGGAAACCTGGCCGATTTGTTGCCTTCAGCCAATTTTGAAGAAGCATCGTTACGCAAAGTTGCGGTTAACAAGTACTTATCTTTAAATGAGTAATTGATACGGGCAAATTGTGATACACGTACGTAGCGTTGCTTGTCGGTGCTGGGCGGGGCAGGCAATACATTTGCAGTTGATATATTATCAATAGGATTAATGTTTTGCACATCAAAACCCTGTCCAATCCAGCTTGATGCTTCCTGCTGATAGGAGTTTACTTCGAAACCGGCCAAGGCTGTAAAAGAGTGGTTTTTCGCAAAGCGCTTGTTCCAGGTAAGGGTAGTAGTTTGGTACCAGTTGGTAGTATTACTGGTGTTTAACAAGGCCAAACCGTTTACCGGATAGCCCCATGAAACTGTGCTTGGATAAAACTCGCCGTTCTTAGAAAATGTAAGAATAGCGCCTGCCCTGGCGTCAAGGTTAAGGCCATTAACAATGCGGTAATTTGCGTTTATATCAGTAAGTACCCTAGACAGCGGGCTTCTTTTGTATGATAGGTTAGCAAAATCTAACGGGTTAGAAAATGAGCCGCCATCGGGGTCAAGAGCCAGTTGTGTAGGATCAGGCGCATTTACGGGCCGGGTCATTACCAGCATTTGCATAAGGCCAATGTAGTTAGGCACATCATTACCACCGTTGGAAGCTACACCAGAGCCAATAGCATGTGATAAGTTGACATTAGCACCCAATTTTAGCCTTTCGGTCGCATTATGGTTTATCTTCATCAGTAAACTGTAACGCTCATACTTATTGTTAATTAACACACCCTGTTGATTAAGGTACGATGCCGAGGTTAAAAAGTTAGTACGAGAGTTACCGCCGCTGTAGCTTACGTTGTAGCTTTGTGTGGCTGCATGGCGTAGCGCCTCTTTTTGCCAATCGTGGCTAACTTCACCGCTCAAATCTTTAACCTGATCGCGAAAGTCAATAACCTTATCGTTATTTACATCAATGGCATAGTTGCCATCGGCGGTTAGCGTGGCAAAACGGTAATAGGCGTAATCTTGCGCGCCAAGCATAGGTATATGTTTAGGTGCCCAGGCTATACCTCCGTAAGTATTAAATTCAAGCGTTGAAGAGTTGTTTTTGCCCGATTTGGTAGTGATTACGATAACGCCGTTAGCACCCCTCGAGCCAAATATGGCCGTTGCCGACGCATCCTTAAGCACCTCCATCGAAGTAATATCTGATGGGTTGATACCAGCAAGCGGGTTTGTTAACGAGGTGCTACCTCTGCCCGAACTCGCAGCCTCGGCGTTATTTACGTCAATCTGTACTCCATCAATAACATATAGTGGCTGCGTGCCTGCGTTGAATGAGTTGGTACCACGTATGGTTACGTTAACGGCACTACCCGGTTCACCTGATGATGAAGTAACCTGTACACCCGACAATCGGCCTTGCATAGCCTCCATAAATGATACCGATTTGGCTTGTTGTATCTCACGCTCTTTTATGCCAGCTACCGAGCCGGTAACATCTGATTTACGTTGTGTGCCATAGCCAACTACCACAATATCATCAAGCCGACTGCTTATTTGCTTTAGCGTTACGGTAATTTGCGTATTATCGCCCGGTACCTTAACCTCGCGCGATTCATAGCCAACCATACTGAATACTAGTACGGCGTTAGCATCGGGCACACTAATACTGAACTGCCCCGTTGCTGACGTTACCGCTGCCACGCCGCCCCCTTTGAGGCGTATGTTAACACCTGGCAAAGGTTGCTTATCTTCGTCGGTAACGGTACCTTTTATTTGTATAGCCGCCCCGGGGGCATTTTGAGTTGGGCGTATAGGTATTATAGCAATGGTTTTGTTTTTAATAACGTAAGTAAGCGGTTGATTGTCAAGGCATTTTTTCAGTGCTTCATCAACACTTACCTGTTCAACCGTAACCGTTACGTTCCTTACCTGTTTAATTAGTTCGGCATCATATAAAATTTCGTAACCGCTTTGTTTTCTTATTTCCTCCAACACCACTTTTAACGTGGCATTGCGTTGGTTTAAGCTTACTTTTTGGGCTATGGCAGTAGCACTCACTTCCAAAAGAGCAAGCAGCAGCAAAGCGAAAGTAAGTTTCATAATTAGTAAAGGTTTTTGCGCATAGAAATAGCACCTGCAAATTTTTGCAGTAAAATTTTCATACATTTGGTTTAATTGGTTTAGTAATTGGTTTGTGTCGATTACATTCTTTTTTACGGCTGATTTCGAATGCCGGGAGCGTTGCAGCGCTTTCGGCTTTTCCTTTTTTCAACCGCCGGTGATATTACTTCATGACGGTTACCTTCCTTCCTGTTATTTTATAGTTAATGCCCCCTGTTAGTTTAATTAATTCCATAAAATCGGTAAGACTGCGGTTTTGCGATACGGTACCACCGAAGGTTTTGGTTTTTACATCATCAGCAACTTCAATGTTAACACCATACCAGCGAGCCGCAATTTTCATTACTTCGCAAATATTCTCATCGCGGAAAACGAACAGGCCGCCTTTCCAAGCCATAGTTTGATCAATATCTGCATCCTCCACCTTAAAACTTTGTTTTACCGGATCAACAATGCCAATTTTTCCTGGAGATAATAAAGTTTTATGGTCACCGGCAACCAACTCAACCGAACCTTCAAGCAGCGTAGTATTTACGGTATGCTCGCCCGGGTATGCCGAAACATTGAAATGGGTGCCTAAAACGCGTATAGCAGTTCCGTTAACAGACACGGTAAATGGTGCGGCCTTATTTTTTGCTACCTCAAAGTAGGCCTCTCCGCTAATCTCTATATCGCGGTGAGATTTATTAAATAGTACCGGGAACTTCACCGATGATTGCGCATTGAGCCATATTTTGCTACCATCTGATAATTCTAACTCGTAATGTTCGCCAACAGGGGTAGCAACAGTATGATAAACCAATGGTTGCTCATCAGTAGCAACGCCTTCGCGGTATTTAATATGACCTTTGGTCACCAGTTCAATTTGCGCTGATTTATTGTTTAAGCTTTGTGATTTGCTGCTGTTCAAATCCACTTGTTCACCATCAGCTAATATGAGTGCAGTGCCTTTGTTTACAACAGGATTTTTGGGCTTGTATGTTATTTGTGTAGTTGCAGCAGGGCGTGGTGAATGAAAAATCCACAATGCTCCTAACGCAAAAATTAATACAGCGGCAGCGACTCCTATCCATTTGGAGTAACGGGGGCTATTACTGCTAACTTTAGTTTTTTGTAAGTGATTGTCTATTTTACCCTTTAACTGTTTGTAAGCAAATAAGTGCTTTGCAGGTATCTCATTCGTTTGGTCGTCATCCAATGATACGCCGTCTGAATAAGACATCAATGCAGCCTCCTCTTCGGGGGTGCACTCTCCGTTTAAATATTTAGCTGCCAGTTTTAGGTATTCTTCCCGGTCCATTTGGTGTGGTTCTATTATAGGAGTGCGAAAACAATATGGCTGACTCACACGCTTTTTAAATTATTTTTTTAGAAAAAGCTTTTTTTGAAAAGTCATATAATTTTTTGTTATTTGGATAACCAATTATATGTCCAAACTATTTGATCCTGTTTTGTGGTCGGCTATACAGTCTGACGATGATCAAGCTTTTCGTGAGCTGTTTGAAAAGTATTGGTATAAACTTTTCAAAACTGCTGTTAAGTACCTGGATGACGAGCATACCAGTTTGGAGATAGTGCATGATATATTTATAACCCTTTGGGACCGCAGGCATCAACTGGTAATTACATCTTTTCCGGCCTACCTTTTTACCGCAGTACGGTATAATTGCTACAAGTATTTAAAAAGCAACGCCGCTAAACCGCATTTGGTTGATACGTTAGGGAGTGATATAGATTACTTGTTGCCGGTTGTAGAAAATATTGCCGTTAACCGTTATGGCAAAGACGAATTGTTTTATAAATTAGAGCAATACCTCACGCCCCTCCCTGCCAGGTGCAGAGAGATTTTCATTTTAAGTAGAAAAGAAGATTTGTCTAACGATGAGATTGCGGAACGGTTACGAATATCAAAAAGGACCGTAGAAAACCAGATTAGTCAAGCAACCCGTTTCCTCAAAAGCCAGGCAACTATTAAGGATTTTTTATACATTTCGCTGCTACTGTCTTCAGGTATATTGCTTGCAGTTTAACGTTACGATTAGAAACAAAACTTCAACCTAAAAGTCTATGTTCAGCATTTCACAGGAGGTAGAAAGATTGTTTAACGTGAAATCAAATTTCAATGTTGCTCGTCATTGCCAGGGTAAAATACAGTCAAATCTACAGTCTTAATAAAGTATTGCCACAATCGTGTTTATGAACATCAACTGGCGCATTTTTAATTAACTCATTTAATTAGGATGCGTTGCAGCGAAGGTTTTCAGGATGGGCTCGAACCATAAAAGAATCATATTTTGCAATAGTAAATTCCAACTCGAATAATCCGCTTAATTTATAATTATAATAAAAAAAGCCGTCACTTTTCGAGCAATGTATTCAACTTCCCCAGACTGGCAGAGTTCGAACCACTGGTTAGAAGATATCAGATTATTGAGTGCTTTGGATTGTAGTGTTTAAGCGGTTCGAGTACCATTGGGGCTCGCTAGGAAAGGGAGCCTTAATAGGACTAAAAACGAACCATTACATATGAGATCTTGAGGTATTTGCTAGAATTTAGTTTCTATTTATGGTCTGTGAAGGTCTTAAAAATGGGCAGGAGGTAAACGTTTTTCCGGAAAAAAGATGTAGAACAATATTTATAAAATTTGAATCGGTACTCATCAACTTTCTATCTAAGTAACTGTAGCAGACTTACTCAAAGAAGCACAACATTTCTTAGGATACTAGGCGTTAAATAGGCAGCAGGTACTTTCCGGTATGTCGATAATAGGTTAACAGTCGTTGAGCCATTGTAGTAAGTTTAATACTATATTCTTTCTTTGTCTTCCTACGTCGGTAGACTGCCCTGCCCTTGATGATGTTATCCGGTTTAAGATAGATTAAGTCTGTAAATGATATACCTATCAAATTAAAACTTAAGAAGAAGTAATTACGTGCATGCCATTCTTTACTATTGGGTCGCAGCTCTAGTTTGCTCAACTTAGCTATGTGGTCTATTGTGATTGCGCGCTTTGCTGTTCTGACAGTCTTAATAGAAATCTCCGTGAATGGATAGTATAACCGATCAACCAATTTTGCCTTAATAGCTTTGTTGTAAATAGCTCTGATTGACCTGAAGTAGTTACCGATTGAGTTAGGTTTTAAGCCTCTAACCGTTAGATGTCTGCTGAAACTATCGAGCAATGTAAAGTTAATGTCTGTGAACTTTAATTTAGAATTGCTACAGAACTGTTCTAAACGGTTCAGTGCTGTTTGGTATACAACAGCGTTACCCGTACGCTTGACTTCTTTGAGCTCTTGGATTACTTGAGCTGCATACTCATTAAAAGTTAATGAACGTTGAATAGCTTTCGGTTTGTCTATGAGGCCTTCCTTTAATTGCTCGAATGAGAACTCATTATTGTCTTCAAGTCGTAGAGCGACTTTCTGAACTCGCAGATCAAGTTCGGTTAGCTTATTGTTTAGAAGTTGGAAGTTTGCGTTTGCACGCTTGACCTGACCTAATGTAGCATCCTACTCATCTGTTTTTACTCGTACACTAGTAGTAATAGATGTGTTACGACGGTTGAATGTAACTCTTAGGAGAACTGAACTTGGTTGGCCCAGGGTTTGACGCTTGTAATTGAGAAAGAATTTTAAGTAGACCATAACATTGTTTGTTGTGGCCAACGGTTGTACAAACAGTGTGCGAACATTTTACGAACATCTGAGTGTTTCAGATAGGATATCGTAAATGGCCTAGAAACAAAAAAGCCTTACCGGGCATGGTAAGGCTTTTTGCATTGGCTCCTGAGGCTGGGCTCGAACCAGCGACCCTCTGATTAACAGAAGAAGGTTTATCCATAGGTCACAGGTTCGAATGCAAGTTTTTTAACCTTTTAATGTTAAATGTACTATCTATGTACTAACACGTATGCCGAATTAATAATTTAATGAACTGTAAAGCTAATGTAGCCCTTTACCTTGTAAAGTCAAACATTGGTTTAAGATGTGTCTCCCATGTCTATGAAGTTAAGTGAATAAAGAATTATGATGCCCACACACGCTTATAGCAATCAAGCAAGAAAGGAAACGGAATAAATATTGGGTAGTAGGCTGATTTGTGTTTATGCCGTAGTCTTTCATGCGCTACAGCAGCTATAAGTGTAACTTTGCTAAATAATTCTATAGTCACTCACCTTCCTCAATCCACGTTTGTAAGAATTTATAACTTTATAAAGGGAACTTAAAGCATGGACTGACAACATACCAATGGACACATATTGACCAAAAGGTTTTCTTATAGACCCTTTGTGTTGAAGTGTCCACTATAAATATAGATGCGGGTACTTCAGGATGTATGTTTTATAGAAGGTGTTTGGACACTTTAGATTGAGTGGGTTGACTTTTAAAGAATAGTTATCTGTATGTTTTAAAAGTAAAGGAAGCATGATTGCTGCTTGAGTGACCCTGTCAGACATTTTACCAGAACGCCAGGCTGACTAAGCCTAGCGTTATTATGGAGTATAACGTACCATTGATGCCATTGAACTATTTACAGTATACTCTCCAAACGGTATTGTTTATCGATACAATCAATGAAGAGAAATTATTATCAACTATACTTTTCAAGTGAAAAAGGGTTTATAACCCCTAGTTATGTAATTTGTAGTGGATGATTTTGAGGATTGATGTTGCCACTTTGCCCTTCAACCATTAAAAAGGTAAAATCTGCAAGTAACATGTGAACGCTTATGTAACTACACTTTTATCAAAAAAAGGGTTTTTATATCCCCTTAATATGAACTGTAGTTGATTTGTGTCTAAGGCGTTTACTACATTTAGATTTAATATTTATATAACTAGAGTACATTTAATAACGTCACTTACAACATACACAACTCCCCAATATAAGATGGCCGATACAACCACAGAAGACTCCTACGCAGAGCATAAAGATACGAGCAAAGAAGTCGCTAATGCTCTAGTCTCTGACAATTTTGACAACGCGTTAGATTATGCGGAGATAGGATTGGATGCATTTGTTAGCGATGATATTCTCAAAGAAATCCCTATTGTTAAAACAGTTGTGGGCGTTGTCAAATCTGGATTAAAAGTAAAGGAAATATTTTTCACTAAGAAAATTTTAACTTTTCTCAAAGAGTTCCACACTGGAAAATTACCTAGAGAAAAGTTTGATGAGTTTAAGAACGATTTTGATACAGATGAAAAATATCGTGAAAAGGTAATGGAACAAATTATGATATTCAATGATAATTTCCTCCAAATTGAAAAGTCGAAAGTTTTTGCCAACCTATTCGCGGCCCACTTGAATGGGGTTTATGGCTGGAATGACTTTGTTAATTTGAGCTACTGTTTAAATCAACTGAATATGTTTGGGGTATCATTATTTGATGATATGGCAGAGTTTAAAACACCGTTCCGAGGATCAATATACCAAGATACTAAAGAACTTTATCCTCTTCTTAATAATTCAGGCACTATTTCCATTTGGGGTAATCATCTTGATATTACAGGATATGGGTTATATATATATCATTATGGTATCAAAGGAGAAGTAGACAAAAATATCAAGGAAGTTTATCCTGACATGTTTAAATCGGAAGAAAAAATGGCGAAGGAAGCCGAAAGTTCAAAGCAACAATAATTGTCTAGCTTTAATGTGATCTATTCAAATAAATCACTTCTGTCTCGACGGTATCGTTAAAAAAGCTCAATGTGATCAAATTATAAGTTCATTCCACTTAAAGATTTACATTATTTTAAAGTTCAAAATCTTCAATTAACGTGGCTAATTTAGCGTTCAAGGTTATAGTTTAGCTATCCATCCAAGCTTTAAAAGGTCAATCTGTAAGTGGATTATTCATAAACTCGTTAATATCATCTGACACTGAAACAGTTTTCGCTTTTCCTTTTACCATTGTTTCGGCTACGAAAATAGTTTGTCCTTTTTTGTTAGCGAAATAGTCCGATTGAAGCACCCTAAAATGTCCCTTTCTGAAATGAGGCATTTTTGATGTTGTTGAATTGCCAATATCCCTGATCTTTTCAGATATGTGGAATGTGATGTTTCTATCTGTATTGCGAACGCTTGGTTCAAATAAATCTTTTGGCACACCATCTGTAACACAATCTGGAAAGCAATTCATATATGCAATTGTATTTAGCGCAAGTCTAAACATCTTTAAAATGGTTAATGAAGTCGTGTCATTCTGCTTAGTTAAGTCTGTATAAAACTTGTCTGACATACGACCGCCATTTGTGCCTTGCGAAAAATATAAATCTACCGAACCATTATCCTCAATAGTTAACGAAAAGGCATATCCATCTGCCTCATTGGGCATATGCAATGCAAACTTATAAGTAAAGTGTTCGGTTGTGGCGTTCGAATACCTACGGAAGATTTCTTTGATTTCTCCATTTTCGTAAAGAAATTGTTTAATATTTTCTAAATCAGGCAAACGTGTTTCTTCAAGAAAATCTCTCAACTGTTTGTCAAGAAAGAAAATGTGTAAAAGTTCTGCTTTGGAATCCTGCCTCCACAGCTCAAGTCCGGATATAACTAATCCTCTTGTATCTTGAGTCTCATCAGGGCCAAAAGGTTTTTTTAAAAGATTTGCTCTTAATAATGAAAATATCTGCTCATCCGTGAACTCAGGGGTAAGTTTTTTTGAGTTCCATAAAGATGCTTCCAAAAATATTTTAACGGTTGACTGTAATGTAGTTTCCTGGCCATAAATCCTAATTTATCAGCATGTTAGTGATGAAGATAAAGTTTACGTATTGGCAATGTTGAATTATCTAATTTCCACTGTAAAACCTTTCGATAAAGCACCATAATGCACTAAAAAAATACTAATTCGAATATACTTTAATTATGAAGCTTGTCAAAACAAGCTACCCTGAACACCATTTATTGGTTGTGAAGCCCTTATAGGTTCAAATGGCTTATCAAATTTAGGAGTTGCTTCCTTTATAGGTTTAAGCCACAACTGGCTTTGCTTATGCTCACTAAACTCGCTGTAGTAAGGCATATGGTAACCGTCAACTAAGGTGGTTTGCACCTTGAAACCTCTGTAGAAATCATTGCTGATAGAGTTCATATGTGCTATTTCACCTTGTAAAGAGTTAAGCAGCATGTTAAGCAAAGCCATCTTGCAGCAAGTTATATCCAAGTCTGCACCGTAGAATTTAAGGTGCCTGTTGATCTTCGCTGCGCTAAGTAGCATTCTGCCACTGCCACATGCACAATCCGCAACGGTTTGTTCATTAGTTGGATTGCCAACACTTATAGCTGCCATCATATCACATATAGGTTCTGGTGTGAAGTACTGACCGTTATGTCCATTGCTGATTGCTTGCATGTACAGTTCTCCAAGTGGATCTGCAAAGCCTTCTGATAAGTCGCCTACGATCTTTACAAGCTCAACAAGTTCGTTTACCTTCTTGTGGTTTCGGTATTTGTCCAGTGCTGCTTGTTGCTCTGCCTGGCTATCATACCTTTTAAAAGGCAAAAGTGTCCAGTCTAACAGATCAGTAAAGGCGGTGTGCAGGGATTGGCCGTAAGCGAAGTGTTCGAACTCTTTGAGTAGTTGTCTAATGTCTGTCATTGCAGTAAGTTTTAATCCGAGGAAATTCTCGAACAGACGAACTGCTGAACAGACACACTATGGCAAGGTGGAGATTGAGTAATTGCGGAGGCTCCCATCGGGAAACCCAATTACGAGATACAACCTTGAAGCGTTAGCGACTATGTGCGGGTGTGAAGCTAACTTTGAGTAGAGAAGCACGAGTCTAATCGTATTCAAACTTATATATCAACTACACTTCACATCAATTTAAGGTTTATAACACCCATTTTGGTTAAGTACAGTTAATGCATTGTTAAGAATTACATGTCAATTCAACTGGCTTGAATTTAAAAGTTATTTTCTTGCATATTTAAAAGTGATGAATGGTTATTGCCTTGAATTTATAAGTATTATAATTTAGAGTTAATTAGATTGCACGCTATTCGGTTCGTTTTTTAAATTAAGAATTACCTCCTAGCTAAGGATGCCGCAAAGGAAATCTCCGTAGTCCTTAATGACAATCATTCTGCTTTAAAACCATTGCTAATGTATATCAACTTAGGTATATTTGATAAAATATAAATATTTATGCAAGAAGCATCGCCATTGAGTCAAGTTGCAGAGTTTCATAGAACTTTTAAGCATCCAATATTAGAAACGCCTGCGATTCCGTCTAAATCAAGATGCGACTTAAGAGTCTCTCTTTTGGCCGAAGAAGTCAAAGAGTTACAACAGGCAATTAATGATCAAAATATTGTTGAAATTGCTGATGCACTATGCGATATTCAATATGTGCTCGCTGGGGCAATTTTGGAATTTGGCCTAGGTGAAAAATTTAAAGCATTGTTTGATGAAGTACATCGTTCGAACATGAGCAAAGCATGTGAAACTTTAGAAGAGGCCCACAAAACAATCGAACATTATCGCACCTCTGAAAACTGTGAATCCTATTTACAGGAAGAGGATTCTAAGTTTCTTGTTTTTCGTTCCGTTGATAATAAAACTTTAAAATCTATTAACTATTCTCCCGCTAACCTTAAGGGCTTGCTGTTGTAATATGCAGGAGACAAACGTAATTTCTGTAGAAACAGTAAATTTTGACGAGCAGATAGAGAGTTATTTAAGAAATTATAAACTCACTGGTATTCCTATTGAGGTGTCCTTTCGTGATCTTGTGCCTGATTTATACAAGCCCGATAGATATACCCATCTTATCCATAGCTATCCAGCTAAGTTGTTAATGCATATACCCTATTTTTTTTTAAATAACAACATGTTTTCTAAAAAGGGAGAGCTGATTTTAGACTGCTTTAGTGGTTCGGGTACTGTGATGCTTGAAGCAATTCTCGCTGAAAGAAATGCTATAGGGGCAGATGCTAATCCATTGGCAAGGCTTATCTCCAAAGTTAAAGTTCACCAATATAGTTATGATAGTTTAACAAACCATTTTGAGGATTTGCTTTCTAATATCAAATTGAGGCCTGATGGAATATCCCCTAATGTTCCTAACGTTAATTTTTGGTTTCTTCCCAATATTACTAGTCAGCTTAAAGTTATATTTAATGCTATAAGTCTGATTGAGCAAACAGAGATAAGAGATTTTTTCTTAGTGTGTTTTTCAAACTGCGTAAAAAAGGTAAGTTTAGCTGATCCTAGAGTATCTGTGCCTGTCAAATTAAATCCTGATAGATATAAGCAAAGCCACCCTTTATATGAAGAATCTAAGCGAAAGCTCGATGGCCTAAACTACTTAAATGTTACGGAAAAATTCATTGAAATTGTCAATGATAATATCCAAAGATTTAAGCTTTTGGGACAAAAGAGGCTAAATACTTATACAGCTTCAATAATTTCAAATGATGCTAGAAATCTAACGACTGACATAGGAAGTTCAGAAAAGATGCTGGACGGTTCAGTATCCCTTATCATATCATCTCCGCCATATGCAGGTGCACAAAAATATATTAGATCATCTAGTTTAAATCTAGGTTGGTTGAATATGGTTTATGACGAGTGTACCCTTAAAGATCTTGACGCTCAAAACATTGGACGAGAGAACTACAAAAAATCCGAGTACGTTAATTTCCGAGCTACCGGCATAGTTGAAGCAGATATACTTTTGCAAAAGATTTATAAAATTAATCCTTTAAGAGCACACATTGCTGGAAATTATCTGCGCGAAATGCGAGAAGCCTTTAAAGAAGCTTACAGAGTGCTAAAATCTGGCGGTTATATAGTACTTGTAGTCGGTAACAATCAAGTTTGCGGGCTAGAGTTTGAAACTCAACAATATTTAAAATTAATCTTGGAAGACTTGGGAATGACGACAGTTTTACGACTCATCGACGATATACAGTCATATGGGTTAATGACAAAGCGTAATAAAACAGCCAATGTGATAACACGTGAGTGGGTCTTAGTTTTAAAAAAATAAAATGCAGGATATTAAAAGCTTTGAAGATGAATTGCATGGCAAAATAAAAGTGCTAAATGAGACCACATGGGAATCTAAAGCAAAAAAAGCTGCCATTGACAAATGGATGGAGAATTTCCAAACAGATCAGGAAAGAACGCACGCACTTTTTCTTTTATCAAACTTCATGTATTTTGGTAGTATACAAATTAAACAGTTATTGATAAGTCTTTACCGGGATCTTTATAAATACCCTATAATAAAGAAAATCAGACAGTCTAATCAAAACACTGTCGACTTAGAATTTATAAAAAGTGAATTCAAAGTTGCGCAAAGCAAAACAATGTTTTTGGGGATGGGAAACGCTTCTGAGAGCGGCAATCATTTGCTTTATAGTTTTCGGCAAGAGAATAAACTTTCAACTAGTCTATTTGGATCTAGCAATGACTTGTTCACTGTCGACGCTTCTGGAAAAAAAGCCTTAAAGCATGCTCATGTCAATCACTATGTTTTGTTTGATGATTTCTGTGGCTCAGGTAGTCAAGCACTAAGTTATGCAAAAAATAATGTTTCTGAGATTAGAGCACTAAACCCAGATATTCAAATTTCTTATTTAATGCTATTTGCTACTAAAATTGGTAAGGAAACAGTGTCTGTAATGGCAGATTTTAACAATGTTGAAGCAGTGGTCGAGTTCGACAACTCATTTAAGTTTTTTTCCCTCGATTCAAGATACTTACAAAATTGTTCCCCTCATATAAATAAGGATTTCTTAAAAGAGCTTTGTGAAAGGTATGGAGAACCACTAGTAAGAGATATTGGGTCACGAGCGGGTTTTACTGGCTCTCATTTAGATGCCTATGTAGATAACGCAAAGCTTGGCTGGGGAGGATGTCAGTTGTTAATAGGTTTTTCGCATAATATACCCGATAATACTTTACCAATTATATGGTATAACGAGGAACGTGTTACATGGTACCCTATCTTTAAACGTCATAATAAAACTTATTAAATGACTGATATCAAAATAAATCCATTCAATATCACCAAAGCAGTCGATTACTCTGATGAGGAAATCAACAATTACTGGGTTGATATTTCGGGAGGTAACGGATTTATCGATATGGTAAAGCCATTGTCGCCTATGCCGGTTTTCTTATTGGGAGGAAAGGGAAGTGGCAAGACTCATATCATGCGGTACTTTTCCTACAACTTGCAGAAAATAAGACACAAGGAGGACTTATTGCAGCAAATCAGTAACGATAGATATATTGGTATTTATTTACGCTGTAGTGGGCTAAATTCAAGTAGATTTAAGGGGGGGATATATCGCCAAGGGGCTTGGAAAAATATATTTTCATATTATATCGAACTGTGGTTTACTCAATTATTAGTCAATATAGTATTCGATTTGAACGACACACATAAAAATGTATTGTTGAAATATGAAAACTCTATTTGCAAAAAGCTTTATGCACTATTTGATAGAGATGTCAGTAAAGAGTTTGACACATTGAAGTCGTTTAGTGACTTTTTACAAAAGCGGCAAAAACAAGTTGACTATGATGTCAATAATTCTGTAATTACAGGCCAGGATATAAACGAAGCTGACATCTTAGTAACGCCTGGAAGATTAATTTTTGGTTTTCCTGGAATCCTTGAGTCTGTTATTAAAGAGTTTAAAGGAATTCAATTTATTTACTTAGTTGATGAGTTTGAAAATCTTGAAGAATATCAACAGAGATACATTAATACCTTAATTCGTGAAAGAGAATCTCCAGTATCATTTCGTGTTGGTGTAAGGTGGTATGGAATTAAGACATGGAATACATTTAGCGGTAATGAAGATCTAAAAGTTGGATCAGAAATAGAAAAGTATGTTATCGATATATTCCTTAGAAACAATAATTCAGAGTTTGAAAAATATGCCAAGGAAATTTGCTTATCTCGACTAAAGCAATCTGGATTTAGTTTAAGTAAATTAGGCTCATCTAAAAATAGCTTAAGTTCCTATTTTGAGGAGTTTGACTTAGATAAATTTTTTAAAAAATTAAATGGGAAAGAAGAAAAGCATAGTAAATCTTACTTATTTAAGTTAGAAGAGAGCCTTAAAAAACAAAAGGCAGCACATATAGAATCAATCATAAACAACCTGAAATATGACAAAAATCCTCTCTTGGAGAGAACTAACGTTATGATATTTTATAGAGAATGGAAAGCGGGAGCCGATTTGAGGAAAGCATCTGAAACAATAAAGTCAGATTGTCTTTTATACGTATCTGATTCTAGCAATAAAAATTTAGCCCATTACAAAGTATTAGATAAGTTCAAATATGATTTGATTGACCAATTGCATAGAGAGGCAAGAGAAACATTATCTTATTCAGGAATTGACAAAATAATAAAAATGTCAGCTGGTATTCCTCGTTTCTTTTTAATGATGCTTAAGCATATCTATCGCTGGTCTATTTATGCAGAGGAGAATCCGTTCTCAGGTGGTGTAATAAGTGAAAAATCACAAATGAACGGATTAGGTGATGCAAGTAAATGGTTTTTGGAAGATGCTCGTGCTGCTGGGATTGATGGCAAATTAATGTCTACGAGTATAAGTAAAATTGGACAATATATGCAGGAGATAAGGTTTTCTAACATACCATCGGAAAGCTCACTGTCTTCTTTTAGCATTAAGATGATTGATATTGATGAAGGTATAGAAAAGACTTTGTCTTACCTTGAGCAATATTCTTATCTAATTAAAGTAAACCCAACCCGTGAAAAAAACTCTATTACACAAAGGGTTACTTATCAAATAAATGGTCTGCTTTCACCACATTGGGAGCTTCCGATTTATCGAAGAGGAATACTGCATTTAACTAGTGATGAAGTTGCTGTAATATTTAAAAACTGTACTGAACTTGAGTATAATTCAGTTAAGAATCTTCGTTTAGCAACGTATAACGCCCCGTTTAGAAACTTAACAACGCCTACATTATTTTAACATGACTAGTGCCTCAAAAGACTATACTGTTTTTTATAAGAAGAAGTTTGCTAACACTAGAGAGTTGAAAGCAGATAAATCCTATGACATATTTGTATCTGGCTACAATGATAGCAGGCGAGTAAGAGATGTATTTCACGACATTGATGCTCAAGCAAAGCATTGGATTATGTTTTCCGAGTATCATTACACTAGTAACGAGGCCCCGATTCTAAACTCCGAAAACGAGAAAATTTTTAGTTTCGAAGAAAATTTGAGTGAGTCAGCGGTAATAAGAAAGTATTTCGAAGAGTGTGGAATTGATTTTGCGAGTTTAAATGCCATATGCATCGATATCACAGGATTTATCCGTCCTCATCTTGTCTTTTTA
This sequence comes from Mucilaginibacter sp. PAMB04168, assembly GCF_039634365.2. Taxonomy (NCBI): domain Bacteria; kingdom Pseudomonadati; phylum Bacteroidota; class Sphingobacteriia; order Sphingobacteriales; family Sphingobacteriaceae; genus Mucilaginibacter; species Mucilaginibacter sp. PAMB04168. The sequence goes on along the minus strand of NZ_CP155079.2, from coordinate 896,416 downwards.
GTAAGGTATTTAGCTGTGTTAGCGGTAAAGGAAGTCGATTTTATCTACTCTGACCCTATAAAGTATGTTAAAGGTGAACAAACTGACTTTTCATTTGATTATACTCATGTTAGGCAAATAGATGGTTGCCAAGGTTTACACAATCCAGAAACTACAAATGACTATTTACTTATAGGTGCTGGCTATGATCATTTAAGAATCATGGACGTCTCGAAAAATAAAAATAACACTAAGAAAGTACAACTTTTTGGTTTCCCATCACTTCAGCCAGACATGTATCAAGAAAACGTTTTGAAAGCCTACAAGGCATCAGAAGAAACCGTTTCAAAAATTGAAGAAATACTAGTGGATGAAGACAATACTATTTTTGCACCTGCAAACGATCCATTTGTGACTGCTCAAGTAATACGTGATTTTATTATAAGGCAAAATACAAAGAAGCCTATAACTAACATGTATTTCTGCCCGCTTTCCACAAAAGCTCAAACGTTAGGTATAGCGTTATACTATATTTCTGAATGCCTTAACGAACCAACAAGTATCATATTCCCAATTTGCAGCAGATACTCAAAAGAAACCACAGAGGGATTAGCGAAGATTTGGCGATACACAGTTGAGTTTAACAACATATAGCTTATATAATTTACGGGTAAGGCATCATCGCTAATTAAATATATAGCTATTTAATTAGCTTCGCATCAGGAAAATACTCTGAGAAAGTCATTTCTGCCTTATTGCGAAAATTAGAAATTTCTTTATGGAAATCTGCATACAATGGGATGTCACTTGTGGCTTTAATCATTTCTATGTTCTGTGCCTTCAATCTAGTTGTATAGAAGAATAACAGTATTCTAAATAGCTGTTTTTTATCATTGTGCTCTAAGAGAGCTTCTTCTATGTTATCAATTAATATCAAAAGGTTTCCAATTAAAAATAAATATTCATAAAAAAAAGAATTGTTTAAAAAAGCCTCTTTGTGGGCACGATGTGGAAGCACTTGAAGAAAAATTGAAATAGCTCTTCGACTTTTAAATACCTTTCCTTTGTTAACTTGTGGAGAAGTAAAAGTTACGTTCTGGTAATCTTCCTTCAAATTATTAAAAGAGGTATACAAAAAAGAAAATGCGTTTTGCTGTGACTGTAGTTTATTAGCTTTATTTTGAGATAAAAAGCTTATGTAAATTAATATTGAACCTATTATATTTATGATTGGCGCTGTAATCCCACCAATTGTATCTCCAATTTGTCCAGTTTCTGAAAAATCCCAGCTATTCCAAAATGCAGCTCTTGTAAAGCCGTACAAAGAGGCAAAAATAATAAGCAGTAGTCCTGAAAATATTAAAATGTTTTTTCCTGAAAGCATGTAAGTGTTATATTTAATTTAATCTAAAATACGAATTCATTTTTAAGTACTATTAGTGCAAACTCGTGAGGTAAACTTCTAAATCAACGTGTATAACTTAATAGTTTTATAGGTTCTAAGCTGACTAGTTGGAAGTATAGAAGAGATCAGTTATTTTTAATAGAAAGCCATCAGCCGAATTACGATGATTAGCGAACCGTTCTACGCGAATTGAGCAAATGGTCTGAGTGGAGAGAGTACCGATTAGGTGCGGTCACTCAGAATGCTTCACAAAGGCTTGGCGCTGGTTTTGAGTTTGGGAGGTGCGTTGGTTAATCAAAAGCTGTGACAAGGCTGAAGCCATTTGCGATGCGTAGGTGAGCCAGACAAGGGAACTGCCTGAATGAAATAGTAATGCAGCGTAGCGCAATGCTATGAAGGCAGGGAGAAGTTCCGTGATGAATGACTTTGCTCAAACATCAAACGGTGTGACAAGTCAGCCGTAAGGATGGTGAAGCGCAACGTGCTTGAAAAGCTTGTTAAGCGTAACGCAACTTGGCGTACGGTTGTGATGAGCTTAGGCAGTGGGTCACACCTATCTTCCTGCTTATCCATGCGGACTACCCCAAAAGTTCCAGAGCATTCCTTACTCGCTTAAACAACCCTCTTCGAGCTAAGGGATGCTCAGGTTCTGACAAATACTGGCAATGGCTCGAATTAAGTGCAGGCTATTCACTAAGCTTTACTCTAAGCAACGCTTTGCCTATCCTGTAAGTAATGACTGCTACGGCTATAAGGGCAGTAATCTTTCCTATACGTAGCACTTGGAATTGCCAACTATTAAACTCGTCATCGAACAGATGATCTTCAGGATCAGTTGCAATGGTTAGCAAGCCAGCCACTATTATAAACCATAGTAGTCCGCTAATTACTAGCATAACATAAGCCAATGTACGAACAAGTGCCTTCACGTCATTTGATACCAACTGTGTTTCCAAAGATGTTTATATACTGTGTTACCGTCCTCAACTTATAATCATCCCAATACGGAGCCATAGGAGCAGCATTATCATTCTCTATTAGGACCGTATCTAATACAAACCTGTGGTCGTCCTGCTGATTATTAATAGCTTCCTGTATCTCATTGTAGTAGTAAACACCTTCGAAGTGCTTCAAGAATAACGTTTGTATTGCAATCTTATCTTCGACATTGAGCTTTGGAATCTCTACAATCTCGCTGCTTGCATCGTTTATAAGTTCAAGACGTACTAACAGATCACTTGCAGCATCTTCTACTAAAGGCTTATCATAGCTATCTCTAATTTCAAACCTAGCACCGTTATAATCAATCTTTACCCTTGTAAAGAACAACCTGTGTACTTCATCATAGTAGTGTTGCCTTCTCGTGTAGTGGCTTGGATGTGTGATTGCACTTGCCAACCATAATAAGTTATGCCGTTGTTGAGTTGTCATTGGGTAGGCTAATATAAAAGTTAAACCTCTTGACAGCAAGCTTAACCATTCAGACCCATCATTTGAAATAAACTACTGGTGGCAATTTCTTAAACACATAGTTCATAACCTCACATAACCACATCTTATGATTAATCTCCTCGCCTTGGTAAACCTTTAAAAGGTACATACCGCCACCTATACCATTCGATAAATCTTCTGTAAGTATCAACTCATTAGAGCCTCCAAAAGGTTGTTCACTCACCGTGAGTGTCACTTCCTTTCCACCTTGTGCCATGATATCGAGCATCGTGTCTGCACCCTCTACCATTTCTAATTCTGCCTTACTTCCTTTCCATTCAGGTAGCACTACATACCATCTTCCTGTATGTTCCTTTGCAAAGGTTAATGTTTGTTGTATGTTGTTTGATTCCATGAATGTTAAAGATAAATAAAAAGAGCCTACCCAAATAGGTAAGCTCTGCATTTCGACTTGTTAACTTTTAAAGGTTTGGCACCACGTACCTTTGATAGTACTGCCTTGCAATAGCAAAGTTCAACGCATCTGTGGCATTGCCACCATCCATGTCCTGAGTATAGGAAATGACACCTGCTCCCAAATCGCGTTGTGCTGGCTTTGCAGGGCCATCAGGTATATCCACCAACACATCTGTTTGACGGTCGTAAAAGCCTGGGATTAGGCAGTTGATTTCAAACTGAGGTGTAAAGGTTATGGGTGTTGATGCTTGCAGGTCATAACTCAATATTTGCTTATCCGCTGTCTTGTTCTTTGCTAAGGCAAACTTAATAACCATCACATCACCACTGGTTACCTTTGATAGTACAGAAGCTTGCTCAAATGTGTTAAATGCTTTAACATTGAGTTTGACCATCTGCTCATACTGCTCTTTTGTTATAAGTATATTCTGTTTTCTAATCGTCACCACGCCGTTCCAAGACCAGTTTTTGGTAACTTCCTTATAAAGGTTACTGCTGCTGTTCAACGAAATGGTGCTTGGCTGGGCTGACTTGCCTCGACGAAAGATGAAGCCTAATGTCTTACCTTTCACATAGACATTGTTGAAGCTGTTGCTTTGGTTGATGGTCTTGATAGCTGCATCAATCAGCTTCTTAGTTATCTCTCCATTCGGGTCTACCTTGGTATAATCAATATCAAGATAATCAGGATATACAGCAATATACTTACTGTCAATAACTTCATGTACGGGTGTTAATGGAGCAGTTGGCTTTACTTCTTCTGTACTGCCACTTCCTCCTGATTTAGAGCAAGACGATAACATGAAGGCTGTTACAGCCAATAGGATTAATCTTTTCATTGTTGTGATCTGTTGTTGTATGGGTTTGATTGTAATTAAGTGCGGTTATGTGTGGCTGCCTGTGATGGTTACCTTTAAAAAGGCAAGCTGTCTAAGTAGCCTCAGAGAAGTCCAATTCGTACTGATTCCCGTGTGTACCATCGTCTGTTAAATTTATATAGAGCACAAGGCGCTGTTGTTTCCAATAGCATGTTGCCTTACCATCAGTAAAAGAGAAGCTTTCTTCCAGTTCCTCATTCATGGTACTGGTGTAGTTAGAGCGGTAATAGATGAGTTTATCATTCGCATGGAAAGCAAAGCTGCGACTACTCTTATAGATAGTTAGCTTGCCAATTCCTGCACCATCAAGGTATAGTGGTTGCTCATCATTAAGGTTTACCCTGTAAAATAGATAGTTCCCTATATACTCCTTCTCTTTCACAGGCTCCTTAGCTGGCTGTGACCTACCACGTAAGGCATAGAACATTAAAGCAATGGCCATAAGTATAGTAACTGGTGTAATCATTGTAAAATGAGGATTGAAGACAGCAACGATATGCTGCTGCCTGTGATGGCTGTGTTGTTATATTTATAGTGTCTGGTAGATTACTATATACTTATCAGCTATGTAACGTATCACAATCTTGCTGTAGGTACCAAAATCCTTAATCAACACCTCGCATTCTTTACCATTCTTGTCAGTGGCGTTCCATTGCGTATAACCACCATCATCAGTAGTTAAATCAATCTTGCGAGCAAACTTGTAGGATTGGTTTTCATCAACAAACCCGTTGAAGTTGATTACTAGGTAATTGTTGTAAAGACTAATAGTGGCGTTCTTGCTAAGCCTTCTGAATGGTGTTTTGCTAACGACTGCTCCTTGAGCATTTAATTTTCTCGTGGACGATTGTGTTGCTGTGTAAACAACTTGGGCATGAACAGCAACGAAGCACATCAATGCTGCAATGGTGAGTAAGAAAGTTTTCAATTTCGTGATAGTGAAGTACCAATGCAGTCCTTCATCGGTGGGTTAGATAACACAAAAGCGCCTGGACTAGACCGTATTTGCGTTCAAGAGGCCCTAGGAAGCCCACACAACAACAAACAAGTCTTCGCCCAAACGCTTTCGCGCATGGACGTTGATCTCATCTGTTCTCATTGTGTTTGAAATTTCCTAGGTTTCTTGAACAAGAACAAATAAAGCAACGCTCTATTTTCTTAAATAATTATATGTAATGGATACTGTCTGTGTTGTGCTTCTTGTATTGATTAGAGGCAAAGTTAATCAGTATCCATTATAAGTTAAGCAACCTTCATCAACTTTCTTTTAACTGGTTTAGGCTTATAAGCGATTAGCTCGAAGTCATGGTTGCTCTTATCCCGTTCGTGCATATAGTCAAAAAGGTCATTGCACTCTGTGATAACATTATAAGTTGAGACGCAGTCCTCAATGTTGATCGCTGTATGCTCATTTGATGTTAACTTATAAAGCGTTCGCATAAACTTAGAAGTAAGTGCTGTGTAGTCATTCTCTCCACTGCCGTAAACTTCAAATCCGAAGTGTATGCAGTAAGTATCAACCGGGCACATTAGGCATAGGTAGATTAGCGGATTGACAAACTCATGCACCTTGTTCATAAAGACTGGCTTGCTACGGTCTGCCTGTACCAAGCTGCACCTTAGTTCGTGCTGTTCGACTGTAGCAATAAGAGCTCTGGCCTGCTTTAAAATTTTGTGGTAAGCCTTGCGTACTTCTGCATTATAAGTTAAGACGCGTTGGTCTGTGTTTGATGGCTGTTTCATTTATGCTGCTTGCTCTGGGTGAACAATGTCTTTCTTGTAGTTGTCGAGTGTCTCGGTATACTTCAAAGCATCATCATACTTACTGTAATGGTAAGTGTATTCTTCAAGCCTGTCCTCGATATTAGTTTTGGTGGCTTCGACACTGGTTAACCTATAGATAGATCGTACAATGAGCGTGTCCAGGTGGTTACCGATGTGCGGTTTAACCTTGAAGTTCTTGGCATAGGAGATCATCCGCTTGCCAAAATATTCTCCTACGCTGATGTAAACCATCGGTGAGTAGAAAGAATGTGATTCATTGGTCTTTCCTGTCCGTTCTACGTAAGTACGAAGTTCCTCGGTAGGGCAATCGGCTAAGATCTGTTTAACCTGTTTGATAATGGCTTGGTAAGCTTTTTCTACTGCCTCGTTAGCAGTCTTGATGGCTTGGTCTTGTTTGCTTGGTGTTTCCATGAAATTGATTTTTTAAAAGTTAATAAAAATGAAAAAGCCTGAACGTTGTCGCTCAGGCTTCCTGTTGTGTGTAAGTGTGGTGTTGGCTACTGCTCATCCTCTGGTTTGAGGTAAGAGAAATATTGAGGGTCATCGTTGTTGTACCTCCTCATATTCTCAAAGTATGTAGCCATGTTTGGTTCCATTACTTTAGGCTTTTGGGTAGTTCGCAGCAAGAATGCTATCTCTTCTTTAAATGGACTATCTTCTATATTGTACTGTATATAATACTCGTAGAAGTAGCTGCAATCGAGACTCATGTAGAAGGTTCTGCAAGCGATAGTATGCATGCTGCATGGGTCTACGTTGTCATTCCGATAATCCCTGTCATAGAAGTATTCGTTCTGCTGGGCGTAAAGCTTCCTGACTTTCTTACGGATTTTCATAAAGAAGCTTTCCAATCCCAAATTGATACCGGTATGGTGCTTACCTATGTGATGCCGAGGTGCGACCTTCCAACGCTTAGCGATGCGATATTGTCTTTGAGGTGGTTCAGGTTCTTCGGGAATATTTTTGTCGTGCTTATTAGGGTTGTATTCAAAGTGCATAGTGATGGGTTGCTAAATAGTGATTGGGAGCAGTTAACTTTTAAAGAGTAAGCAAGGTGGGCACTAATCATTGATAGGTTGTGCGGTAAACCAAAGTGTTTCTGTAGGGAACGCTTTTACCGCTTCGACAAACAGGCGCAGTAAGCGCCCAACAGATATTATTTGCTTTTCTTCGAAAGCAAGGGAGGGGCGTTACATCAGACCTGGTGGAACGCTCAAGCCACACACAACTTTCAAATTGTAAAATGCTTTGCAATTGCAAAGAGCTGTATACTGTGACTTCTAAAATGGATGGCCAGAGGGGTGCTAAATAAAGGGAGGGTGTATAGGTGTGAGTGCTTAACACATATAGTTTGTGATGGTTGACTTCTAAAAATATAGCTGAGATGCCAGTACCTATCTGATGCCATTTGATTATGTTTGAGAACCGCATACAATAGAATATATGAAACCAATCCTTACAATAGAAGATGAAGCTGCAATCGACAGGCATGTCCTTGACCATTACATAAGCCACTTTGGAATAGATCATGGTATTGTAACGGATGGCATTGTTAACCTAAGAAACTACAATGATGCTAAGTATAGAATACTTTGGATATTGAAAGAAGTGAATGAGGTAGGTAGGGCTGGTGAGTGGAGTATAACGAAGGAATTGATTAGTAAGGCCAGGGACGGTGACAAGCTTCTAAAGGGTCTTGCCAACACCTTCACTAAGATTATTTACACTACATATGGTATTCTTCATGATCTTCCTTGGGATGGGATGGATGATATTCCAGATAATCCTGAAATGATAGACGTGCTTAACAGCATAGCCTATATTAACATCAAGAAGCGTCCAGGTGGTTCGGTGGCTGTTGGAAGTGAGTTAACGGAAGCTTACGAGAGAGATAAGCGCGTTATCTTACATCAGATAGAAAGCTACGATCCTGATATAATTATCTGTGGTGGCACCATTGGGTACTTAAGAAGTGATCTCGGTTTAGATGAAGGTAGGATGTTCGCAGGTGAGTGTGAGTACTATATTAAGGATGGTAAGTTAATTGTTGGTGCTGGTCACCCTGCAAGTCGTGTTAGAAGCGACTGGTACGTAGATGGCATTGTCAAAGCTGCGCAAGCATTTGCAGATAGAGCATGAACTTGCGAATGTTAACTTTTAAAAGTTGTAGGAGTGTTAAGTGACCATTTATAAGTTAAGCTCCATATTATTTAAACAACAAAAGCTGCACGCGGCAACTTCTGAATGGACACTTGGACTAACAGAGACTAGAAGTTAGTCATTCCAACATTTAGTGTCCATTATAATAATTTAATTGATTGAATTAATTCGATTGGACACTTTGGCTTAGGTGGTCTATAAATAACACTTCCAGCGTTCATGTGTCCAATCTATAATAGCTGCCTAATGATATTGAATGATTCTATACCCACGAAGCTCTTTGCCGTTTTCATCTTTACCAATTAGCACTCGGTTATCACTGCTGGACAATGTTGCAAGCTTCCTCATAAGGTTAAGATTAGCTTTCAGTCCTTCCAAACCAAGAGCATTGATACTGTTAGTTAATTCTCTGATAATAGTAGCTGCCATGTACGCTTTCCCTGCTATAAGTTGCCTGCTAACATGTTGCTTTAAAAGGTTTAATTGCTGCTTTACAACTTCCAAATCAATTTCCTGTTGGATCTTATTAACGTCGAACCGAAGTATTCTCGACTCAGCAATGCCATACTTATGTATTGGTGCCATGATGTCTCCATAATCTAAACTTAATGATGCGACAGTAATCGCAATTTGCATATCATCATATTTAGCTGGGCTAGTCACTTCCATTAACTTTTCCTGAACGAATACCTTGTCGCTTTGTAAACCTGTACCTGGCTTGTATTTCTGCCTGTCTTCATCTGTATAACGATAAATGAAGTCCTTGCTACGCTCGTCAAGATTAAAGTATTCGCTGATCTTGTAAGCCTCTTTAAGCTCGGCTGCTGATAGATAATAGCCTTTAACTTTATCTTCGTGGATTAGGTTGTCTATCATATAGAAGTTTCGGCTGCCACTCTTATGCAGGTACTTTTGATACCCTACTTTTTCTAAGGCCTCTTCCCACATCTTCTTGCTGCCAGCTGTTGTAGCATTGTTAAAAAGTTTGCTTAGATGTTTATATGCCTTGTGCATTTCGTCAAGTTCCTGCCAAATAGCTTCGGCACCAGCTGTTTTTAATTTAGGCTTAAGGTTTGCAATGTGTACAATCTCTTTGTTTATTGTTATATCCTTTTCCTTCCGGAACCTGCCAGCTATCTGTATAGCATCACTATGTGGGTCAAGCATAGTTTGTGGTGCGGTGTAAAGATTGGTAAGCATTATAATAGTGGGGTCGCATTGATAGAGCTTATACTCAATATCAACGGCTGCATAGAATCTACTGGTAAGGAAGTTGAATTTTTTAAATGATTGGAGCTTCATGTGAACATCTTTGTAGCCGTTGCGCCTTAGTGTTCTTCTACTCTTCTTTGCACAATATATAGCACTATCCTCTGAAATGTCAAGTTTGGTAATAACATCCGCAATAAGTGTTGCACTGTTGCAGAATATAAAATAACGTTCCCTATCATTCTCTCTTATAAACTGCTTTAAGGTATGAACCACATTGTTACTGGTGATAAGCCTGATAGTTTCTTTAAACTCAAAGGTAGGCCTGATCTTAACATAAGTAAAGCCATAAGCTCTGAAACGAGGGTCGGAAGGGATGATCGGTGTAGCGGATATAAAAGCTTTGTTTGTAAAGAGGAAGAAGTCAATCATTGGCAGAATGATGTCGGGGCGATAGTTAACATCTTTAACAACGTGGTCGCATTCATCAAACAACAGAAAGTACTTGCTATAGATAGCCCTGCCAACGAATGCTTTCAAGCGTTTAAACGATTCAGGCGTGACCAGAATCTTGTGGTATTCCACGTTTGAGGCTAAGTAGTCTAATATTTCTATATCCGTTGTATCTGTATGTATGCCAAGTACCAGCACTTTGCCATCTTTGTTATATTTCTCGCACTTGCCTTGTATAACAGGAACATTGGGCAGTAACAAAATACTATGTCGTTTGGTATGCTCAATCTCTAATGTTGTAGCACCACATCCCGGTAACACTTTATGATTGATGGTATTTCTTTGAATGCCTTTAGACTTAAAAGGTTCTATATCGTTCAGGAACTGGTCGACTGCAAGTTCTACTATTTCTTCATGTAACAATTTCATTTTGGGGTATAGTTGTCCTTTTCAGTACACTTGGGTGCACTGTCAGATAGATTTTAGAATTTAATTAAAGAACCCGGCAACTGAATTGCTGCCGGGTACCACTTGATTGTTAAACTTGTTCAGCTTCCTCGATTAGGTCATCGTAGGTAAAGCCAATAGTAAACTTACGATCGTACAGATCATTAATAAACTGGTAAAGGTTACCAATGTTAAGTACTTTGCCACCATCAACGTTGCCATTACGGTTGAACACTGGCCATACGTACTTGTTACCGCCCTTGTCTGGGGCTTTTGGCTTTTGGCAACCAGTCATACGAAACTGCTTGCCTAATTCAATTACATTGGCGAAGTGGTCTACGTCCTCTTCACGGGCATGGTCATTAAAACTGAACAACTGTTGAGGTGTTAAGTAGGCTATCGCACCTTCTTTACCTAAGAATTGTTTTGCGGTCAACACTCTTTGTGCACCGTCATTCGAGAGCTGTGCTCTTCGTTGCTGCCATTTATTCATGGTCTTATGGGTTTCGCTCCGTCTATTTTAGAAGTCGTTCAGGAGCCAAGTTTAAAGCTTCGACATCATCAGCTCTTCTGTTAAATGATAGTTGTTTGCTGATGACGTTACAAAAGAGTTTAGGGAGAAAAGTGAGGGAAAGGAGAACGCCTGTGTTTAGGCACAACATGTCATTAACTAACTGTAAGTCAATGAGAATGATTTAAAATACTTATTTGTGAAGATTTTCTTTGAAAACTAAATTTCCCCGACATCCTTCATCATCAACCTTACTGTCTCGGTTGTTATGCCGTTATCCATGTAGAATCGCGTAAGGTGACTGTAATCTTGAGGTATAGCGATTGGTTTTCTCAATCGAAATGACTTAAACAATGCGAAGTATTCAAACAGAAATGAGGCGATGTCTGCTTTGGTCTTGTAGATCTTATGGTCTTTAAGGTAGTCTCCGACCATGATACCAACCCTTGCAAGGGAGGTGGTGTTGCTTAATGCTCGCTTCTTGTACTGCCTGTATACCTTCTTCATTGCTGTTGCATCAAAGTCGCTTTTAACAAACTCTTGGTAGAATACTGTATTATGCTGCTTGTGCTCCTCTAACATTGTGGTGAGGGTATGGGTAATAAGTTGTTCCCGGAACCAACTTGGCAGCTCAATACTATCAAGCCCTTCTCCTGAAACGCTTCTTAACAACCGTTCACCGTTCGTCCTAGTATTAAAAGTTAGATCGTCAGGCACGTAAAGTTCCTTACCCATTACATCAACTCTTAGGTACTTAACAATGTCCTCCCTGTTCTTTTCATCAGGCACAAACTCTATCAGTTCTTCATACTCCATTGTGTCCAGCAACTCAGCCTTTGCAAAGAAGTACTCCTGTGTATATTGGTCATAGACCTTCTTATATTCTGGCTTACTCTCCATCAACTCGAAGTGCGACCAGCAGTTAACAGAGAAGTCTAATACAAACCTTGCATAGTCGAGTAATCGGTTGAAGCGGTTGTTCTCTATACTCTGCTGTTCATAGTCCTCGTTAAGAAATAAGATGAGATACAGCAATGGGTGAAGATGCTTCCTATCAATGTTGCGCTTATCAATAATAGCATGAAAGGCATTTAGAAAGGACTCAACTTCTTTTACAGTTTTGAACTGCGTTCCGTACCTTCCTCCAAACTGGTGCTCAACGACATCAGGAGCATCTTTCCATAGGCTACCCTTGAATTCACCATTGGCATTGATAAAAGGGTCAATTAACCTATGCTCATGTATTCTTGCTATTACCGATTTAGGCAATTGTAAAGTGAAGGTGTAGTATTGCGCATCTGTCATAATAATCGTGATGCCCAAAGTTGTAAAAAGAGTTTGGTAGTCTGATGTGTTTTAGCAAAATTGTCAAGATGATAGCGAAGCTGCTCACTCCGCTACCATTTAAGTTGACCTACTCAATCAGTTTCACTATCCTCTCATTTACTTCATCAACTACGGACTGATCAAAGGTATCAAGGTAGATATTTGTAATCTTGTTGCCGTACTCGTGCCCTAAGGCTTCAGCAATCAATTCATTTGAGTAACCTAATCGTTTAGCTGTGGTGGCCCAAGTGTGGCGCGACACATAAGTTGTTAAGTTCTCGATCTGAACTTGTTTACCAGTACGAGACAACCATTTGTTGGTAGTTTTAATGAACTGCTGAATTACTTTCTTGCTGTCTGTAGAGTCCTCTTCAATCCTTGCAGACAGTACCGGTAGTAGGTACTTCCCTGTTTGTCGATAGAGGCATAACAGTTGCTGTGCCATCGTAGTAAGTTTAATGCTATACTCTTTCTTTGTCTTCCTTCGTCGGTAGACTACTCTGCCCTTAACTATATTTTCAGGTTTGAGATAGACAAGGTCTGTGAATGATATACCAATCAGATTAAAACTCAAAAAGAAGTAGTTACGTGCATGCCACTCTTTGCTATTGGGCCGAAGTTCTAATTTACTCAACTTGGCCAGATCATCAATTGTTATGGCCCGCTTAGCTGTTCTTGCTGTCTTAATGGATATCTCTGTGAACGGATAAAATGACCTATCAACCAATTTAGCTTTAATGGCTTTGTTGTAGATAGCTCTGATTGACCTAAAGTAGTTGCCAATCGAATTAGGTTTTAAACCTTTAACCGTTAGGTGTCTGCTGAAGTTATCCAGCAATGTGAAGTTGATCTCCGTGAACTTCAATTTAGAGTGACCGCAGAACTGCTCTAAACGGTTCACTGCTGTTTGATATACAACAGCATTGCCAGTACGCTTGACTTCCTTAAACTCTTGAATGATCTGTTTAGCATACTCATTAAAAGTTAAAGAGCGTTGAATGACTTTCGGTTTGTCAATAAGTCCTTCTTTTAAGTTTTCGAACGAGAACTCATTGTTGTCTTCGAGTTGCAAAGCTACCTTCTGGACTTTCAGATGGAGTTCGGTCAGTTTCTTGTTCAGCAATTGAAAATTAGGATTGGTGCGTTTGACCTGTCCTAAAATTTTATCCCAGTCATTGGCACTCACTCGAATGCCTGTTGAGATTGTAGTATTATTGCGATTGTGTGTTACCCTGATTACAACAGGATAGAGATTGTCTTCTTTTAGTCGTTTGTCATTTAAAACGAATTTCAGATAAACCATAATGTTGGTGTTATGGCCTACGGTTGTACTAACAGTGTACTAACAACGTACTGTCAAATAGGTATTGACTTGCACCTATTGGAACTGGACTTAAAAACAAAAAGCCCTTCAGCTTACACTGAAAGGCTTTTCTCCTTGCTCCTGAGGCTGGGCTCGAACCAGCGACCCTCTGATTAACAGTCAGATGCTCTAACCGGCTGAGCTACTCAGGAGTATTTTCCGGTTTGGAGTGGTGCAAAAGTATAAAGTCTGCGCTAATTTCACAATATTTGTAGCAAAATTTTTTAAAATATTTTCACATGAGTTTATTAGTGATTGGTACTGTGGCATTTGACGCTATTGAAACCCCGTTTGGTAAGACCGATAAAATTGTTGGCGGTGCTGCTACTTATGCCAGTTTAGCCGCATCATACTTTTATAACAACGTAAAAATCGTTGCCGTTGTGGGCGATGATTTTCCTAAAAGTGAGATTGAGGACTTTGAGAACCACCATATCAACACTGAAGGCTTGCAGGTAAAAGAAGGTGAGAAATCATTTTTTTGGAGCGGCCGTTACCATAACGATATGAACAGCCGCGATACGCTGGCTACAGAATTAAACGTACTGGCCGATTTTGACCCCATCATCCCAGAATCATACCAGGACTGCGAATACTTGATGCTGGGCAACCTGACACCCCAGGTACAGCAAACGGTTATTAAGCGCCTTAAAAACCGCCCTAAGCTCATTGTAATGGATACCATGAACTTCTGGATGGACATTGCAATGGATGACCTGGTGGAAACTATTAAATTGGTAGATGTGCTTACTATTAACGATGCTGAGGCCCGCCAGCTGAGCGGCGAATATTCGCTGGTGAAAGCTGCCCGTAAAATTTTACAAATGGGCCCGCAATACCTTATCATTAAAAAGGGTGAGCATGGTGCATTATTATTTAATGAAGATAAGGTTTTCTCGGCTCCTGCCCTGCCATTAGCAGAGGTGTTCGACCCAACCGGCGCGGGTGATACGTTTGCAGGCGGCTTTATTGGTTACCTGGCCAAAGTGGGTACGGTAAACTTTAACAACATGAAAAACGCCATCATTTTTGGCTCGGCGCTGGCCTCGTTCTGCGTTGAGAAATTTGGTACTGAGAAAGTCAAGAACTTAACCCAGGAAGAAGTAGCGGCCCGCGTGCAGCAATTCATTAGCCTGGCTCAATTTGAAATAGAGTTATAAAGCAAATTCACCCTTTGTCATTTCGAGCGATAGTGAGAAAGCTTACTAAGAGAAAACTTTTCAAGCAAATAGACCTCTCTCACTATCGCTTGGAATGACATTTGGTTCTAATAACGTAAATCTTTTCCCTCTACTTCAACACACCTACTGCTGTAAAGCGCTCAAACACCTCATGGGTGTGCGGGGCTTCGGCCAACTCTTCAGTTAAATCCTGCCCGGCCCAATGCTCGTAGTGCTTGCCGTTTAACCAAAGGCGGCTTTCGGTTACATCATAAATAATATTAAAATAAGCCACCCATATCTCGGGCTTATCCTGCCCGTTCCGCAGGGCTAATTGCGAGCGTGTGTATTGAGGTAAGCCGTTCATGCCTGTATCGCTTTTTGCTTGTTCCTAAAATATTCAAAGAAACCAATGTTCATTACCAGTAAGGCCATAGAGTAAAAGTGATCTTCAACCGGTATAGTACCTACTCGCTTGGCAATGTTCTCAGCATTGTTATATATAACGATAGGCACAGCCGTTAATACACCGTTTACAATGTAAAAAGGCAAAAGCGACACCACATAGGCCATGTAAAAACGATTTAACCATTGTGCCTTAAAGCCATACTGCAGCACTAGCGTTAGTACCAGCAACAGGCCAAAGGTAACCAGCGTATATAACCTGTTATAGTAAGTAACCAGCATAAGCAGGCTTAAAATAATGATGAGGTTGGATATCCATTCACTCACCCTTTGCGGCACCGACCAGGTAACGTAATAATTTAAACAGGCATATATAAAAATACACGAAAAAGGCACCGTTAAAAAGAACAATATCTCTTCTAAAGGCAGCTCAAAAAAGCGAATGCCGGTGATATATTCTGGGTTAAAAGACCAAACACCTTTAATGGTAAACAGCACATCCCAAAACAAAAACATCAGGCCGGTGATAGCCATGCCGGGCCATATAAATTTCCAGCTTTTATGGAAAGCCACCCGCTTATCAAACGATAGCAGTATAGGGAAGATGATGGTTAAAAAATTTATGAGGAGATAGGCGTATTTCACTTTAAAGCAGCTAACTGTTTATGCAGTATTTGATTCTGTTCGGCCGTACACCGTTTTGAATCAAGCAGGAACTTGATGATCGTGACGACCACTTCATGGTCTGCTGTGGCGTAGTACTTACGCTCCAGCTGTTTAATCATTTCGTTTCTATCATCAGTAAGGTGCTTGCCATAACCCAAAAAACCAGGCACATTGTGTTCAATCGAAAAACGCATAAAGCGAATCTCCATATTATCGGGCTCGCGGCTTACAGCCTGCTGCAAAGTCTTTTCGGAGTCATTAAGGTGTTTTACCTTAAAATAGGGATTCCAGGCATGCTTGGCTTTCAGCGCCTGCACCACACCAAAATAACAGGTAAGTATGGGCGATTTATTAGTAGTTGCTGCCAGGCTGTTGTACAGCGAGTCGGTAAGGCTGCGTCTATCAAGCGCTACCAGTAATTGTTTGCGCAGCACTTTGGGTTCAGGTATGTCGGCTAGGGCTATCTGGATAATACCGCTTATGCAAATAAGCAGCGCAACAATAAAATACCTTACCTTCATTAAATTACTTTTAGCTTTTGATGCAAAACAGCCTTAAAATATAAAGCCACTTTGTGCGTATCAGATACCCGAATACGCTTTTGCATAATAACACTCGCCGGCGTGCGGCTTATTTTCTTAAACAGCTGCCGGTAGTAAATATAAGCAATATATACACCTAAACGCGTACCGTTGGGCAATAGTTTAATGCCTTGGAATGCATCATCAAAATCTTTGCGAATATCTACTTCAATATCAAGCTTATCCTGCTCGCTAAAACGGTTAAAATCAATAAACGGGAAATAAGTCCGGCCTCGTTCTTCATAATCAGCCCGTACATCCCGCAAAAAATTAATTTTTTGGAAAGCAGCGCCCAGGCTCCTGGCCATAGGCACCAACTTTTGATAAGTATCTTCGCTGCACTCGCAAAAAACGCGCAGACACATCAAGCCGACTACCTCGGCCGAACCGTAAATGTATTTATTGTAGCTATCGTGATCATAAGTGGTTTTATCAAGGTCCATTTCCATGGAGTCTAAGAAGGCCTCTATAAGCTGACCCTCTATATTGTATTGATTAACCACTTGCTGAAAAGACTGCAATACCGGGTTCAAACTTATCTTTTGGCTGATGGCCGTAAATGTTTCGGCCCTGAAACTGGCTATAAGTTTGGCCTTATCATAATCGTGAAATGTGTCTACAATCTCATCGGCATACCGCACAAAACCGTAGATAGCATATATGGGATAGCGAAAACGCTTATCAAAGGCCATTATACCCTTGCTAAAGGATGTACTGTACTTGGTGGTAATTATTTTACTGCATTCAAAGCAGGTTTCATCAAATAAATTCATCACTTAGTGCAAGTTTATACCAAATGTACACAAATTGGGCCAAACTTGTTTCGTACCGGTATCAAACAAATTGCTTTATTTGTACTTGTAAACACGGCATGAACAAACAACAGGTTATTGTTATAGGTGCAGGCTTTGCCGGCCTGGCAGCAGCTACCGTACTGGCGAAAGAAGGCTACGCGGTTACCATACTCGAAAAAAACGACCAACCTGGGGGCCGTGCCCGCATTTGGCAGCAAGACGGCTTTACTTTTGACATGGGTCCAAGCTGGTATTGGATGCCAGATGTTTTTGAAAACTACTTTGCCCTGTTCCATAAACATCCGTCAGACTTTTACGAACTTACCAGGCTCGACCCCGGCTATCGTGTTTATTATGGCAAAGATGACGTGCTGGATGTACCGGCAAGTATGGATGCTTTGAAGAATGTATTTGAGCAAATAGAGTCTGGCAGTAGCAAATGCCTGCAAGAGTTTTTGGACCAGGCCGAATACAAGTACAGGGTTGGTATGGGCGAATATGTGTTCAAACCTTCGCATTCGGTAACTGAATACTTTGATTTTAACCTGGTTAAAAAGAGCCTGAGCATACAGTTGCTTACCAGCATGAGCAAGCATGTGCGTAAGTACTTTAAAAACCCTAAACTGGTTAAGCTGCTCGAATTTCCCGTACTGTTTTTAGGTGCTACGCCGCAAAATACCCCAGCTATGTACAGCATGATGAATTATGCCGACCTAGCTTTGGGTACCTGGTACCCGCAGGGCGGTATGCACGAGATAGTGAAAGCCATGGTAAAAATGGCCGAGAGCTATGGTGTGGTTATTAAGTTAAATACAGAAGTTACCAAAATTGATATTACCGATGGCAGTGTTACCAGTTTGCAAACTACGCAAGGTATGCTTACCGCAAACTTTGTAATAGCCGGTGCCGATTATGAGCATGTTGACCAGCACTTGATAGATAATGCCCATCAAAATTATACCGGCAAATACTGGGACAGCCGTACCATGTCGCCCTCAAGTTTGCTTTACTATGTAGGTGTTAACAAACGGGTAGATAATATACAGCACCATAACCTGTTTTTTGACGAGGACTTTGAGCTGCATGCAAAAGAAATATACAGTGAACCGCAATGGCCAAGCAAACCTTTATTTTATGTATCGTGCACATCTAAAACCGACAGCACCGTAGCACCTGAAGGTTGTGAGAACCTGTTTTTTTTAATGCCTTTGGCGCCTGGCCTGCATGATGATGAAACCTTGCGCGAAAAATACTTCAGCCTGATGCTGGATAGGTTCGAAGCTATAACCGGCCAAAGTATTCGTAACAATATCGTAGTAAAGCGCAGCTACGCTATGAATGATTTTAAGGCCGATTATCATTCTTTTAAAGGTAATGCCTACGGTTTGGCTAACACGCTTTTGCAAACCGCATTCCTAAAACCAGCTATGCGTGCTAAAAAGATTAAAAATATGCTGTATACAGGCCAACTGACAGTACCCGGTCCGGGTGTGCCGCCGGCATTGATTTCGGGTCAGGTAGCGGCTAAAGAGGCCATAAAGATGCTTAAAGGTTGAAGCGTGTTATTTACACAGTCAGATTTCCACCCTGCTATTTCGAGTCTTAACCGGTAAGCCTATCGGTTCGGAAGAATGCTCATTTTTTTGAGAGAACACTTATTGTAAATCAAAGCAAAAAAGGCCCGCTTGATTAAAGCGAGCCTTCGTTATCAGTTATATTGAGTTTAAATATACAGATTATTCTTCTTCAGCGTAGATTGGTTTTTTAACACCGTTATCATAAGCTTTCAGATTTTTCTTTAAAAGTTTACGTGCTACGTGGATGCGGGTTTTAACCGTACCTATTGGGATAGTTAAGTGGTCGGCAATTTCATGATATTTATGACCTTCGAAGTACATGGTAAAAGGCACATAATAATCTTCTGGTAACCGGTCTAAAGCACGGCGTATATCATCCATCACGAATTTAGATTCGCCCTGGTTTTTAGTTGAACTGAATACTAAGTTAGCCGATGAGATTTCTTCTGACTTGGTTACAAAAGTGCTCATCTTTACAAAGCGGCGGTAGTTATTGATAAAAGTGTTTTTCATGATGGTATACAACCATCCTTTTAAGTTGGTGCCTTCTTTAAACTTATTGTAATAAGTTATAGCCTTCAACATTGTATCCTGAACAAGGTCGTTAGCATCGTCTGCGTCATGAGTGAAGTGCAGTGCGTATGAACGTAGTGAACTGGCTTGGCGCAGAACCATGGTGTTAAACTCAATCTTTGTCATTCTGTTATCTGTTAAAGTTTTGTACAGATACATTGGCAAACATGATACCGTTTTGGCCCGGTGCCAAATAACAAATTAGTTTACTAAGCTCATAAACCGCCGTATTTAAAAGAAAATGCGCTTTTTAAAAACAAAAACAAGAACATTAAATTTCTGTAACACAATTATTTAACATCAATTAAACAATTAGACTAAAATTTAATTATTAGTTACAAATCATTGTCTTCTTGTTTGAATACAATACTGTACGAATTGTTTAGATTTTCGGAATAATGGTACAGAAGTGTAAGGTTTACTGAATAATGTTCACTTCGCGCTCCAGCATTACACCAAACCTGGTATACACACTGTCTATGATTTGCGACGACAGATCATACACTTCTTTACCTGTAGCACCACCGTGGTTAACTAATACCAGGGCCTGATTCTTCCAGGTTCCGGTATGGCCAATGGCTTTGCCTTTCCAGCCACACTGCTCAATGAGCCAGCCGGCTGCCAGTTTCACAAAGCCTTCTCCTGCGGGGTAGTAGGAAACAGCCGGATGTTGTTCGTATAATTTTTGGAATTGTGCTGCCGGAATAACCGGATTTTTAAAGAAGCTTCCGGAATTGCCAATAGTAGACGGGTCGGGCAGTTTAGAAACCCGTATGGCCGATACCACCTGCGATACGTCTTTAATAGTTGGTTGTGTGATTCCACGGTTAGCCAGCTCCTGCTCAATGGCTCCATAGCTTATATTTAATTGAGGCGTGAGCGACAGCTTGAACTTTACCGAAGTGATGATATACTGCCCCCTGAGGGCCGATTTAAATACACTCTCGCGGTAACCAAATTGGCAGTCTTCTTTACCGAATGTCTTAAACTGCCCGGTCACAATCTCAAAGGCCCTACAGCTTTCAAATACATCCTTTAACTCCACCCCGTATGCACCAATATTTTGAATAGGCGATGCACCTACCGAGCCTGGTATCAAACTCAGGTTTTCCATGCCGGCAAAGCCACGCTCTACACAATACATTACCAGGTCGTTCCACACCTCGCCGGCACCAGTTTCTACAAAAACGGTATCACCTTCGGTTTGCTGGGTAATGCCTTGTATGTTCAGGCGAATAACAAGTCCGCTAAAATCGTTTACGAGCAACATATTGCTGCCGCCGCCCATCACAAGGCGTTCAACTGTAAGCCAACGGTTATCGCTAAATAATTCAACCAGATCCTGCTCGTGGTTAATTTCCACAAAATACCGGGCCAGGGCCTCAATACCAAAAGTGTTAAATTTTTTAAGCGAAACGTTTTCCTGAATGTGCAGCATAGTTTTGATATCGGATGTCGGAGGGCGAATTTCGGAATTTTATCTTGATTAGACCTCCATCATTGCATGATAAACAACCTCATAATCATATAGGTGATTTATTTAAATTTGTTAAATCAAGTACTAAATACCTTCTTTAATGCTATCTCTAAAACGAATCAATATTGTAGGTGAATGTATATTCATCCATTCAGCCAGTACATTAGAAAGAAAAGTGAGCGATCAGAAGGCATTATGAAGTTTCAGCCAACCGTTCCCAAAATCAAGGTCTATGAAGATGACCAACTTATAAGGCAATATACTATAGAGCCATTAAATAGAAACCCATCAACAACCTACCTTCTGAAATATTTCTTACTTGCCACCAGTAAACCAAATTCTTCTGATGGGTTTTTCTCTGTCGATTTATGATGAATCTTATGAGCACGGCGGATGCTCAGCAAATATTTATTAGTTGTTCTAAATGACTTAAAGCGATTATGTATAAACCAGTCGTGAAAGATAAAATAGATCATGCCGTACACACTTATGCCTATACCTATCCAAAAGCGGTAGTCGAACGTCCGGTGTCCTTCCCACATCAGCCATAAAGATAAGGCTGCAAAGCCCATACTAAAAACATCGTTTAGCTCAAACCAGCCGTGGCGTTCCTGGTGGTGGGTTTTATGTATAAACCAAAGCGGCCCATGAAACAGGTATTTATGTATAAACCAGGATAAGGCTTCCATAGCGGCTATGGTTAAGAGGACGATGATTATGGAAAGAATGGTGGTCATGTATATCTGTCTTAATAGAACGGAGTATTTTTGAGCTAAAAAAAGCTGTCATTGCTGATGGGTTTGCTCACGATGGTAACAATCTCCAAACACCAGCCTCTATCTTAATTCAACAAACATCCATCAACAAAAAAGGTTGCAGTACAAACCTGCAACCTCTATATTATTAAAATTGGGTTCTAATAACTTAATCCCCAATAACTATTCACTAAATATGTATAGCCCGGTTTTCGGTAGCGGCTAAGCAGGCTTCGCGGATGGCTTCGGTGTAGGTTGGGTGCGCATGGCTCATGCGGGTTACATCCTCGGCACTGGCACGGAACTCCATGGCTACTACGCCTTCGGCTATCATATCGGCCGCACGCGGACCAATCATGTGCATGCCCAATATCTCGTCGGTAGCGGCATCGGCCAGTACTTTAACAAAACCATCAATATCCATACTGGCACGTGCCCGGCCGCTGGCTTTGAATGGGAATGAGCCTGATTTATATTTAACACCTTTTTCTTTCAGTTGCTCCTCGGTTTGGCCTACGCTTGCCACCTCGGGCCAAGTATAAACCACACCTGGTATCAGGTTGTAGTTGATGTGCGGTTTTTGGCCGGCAATAATTTCGGCTACAAATGTACCTTCATCCTCAGCCTTGTGGGCCAGCATAGCACCGCGTATCACGTCGCCAATGGCATAAACGCCTTTTACAGAGGTTTCCAGATGCTCGTCAACCGCAATTTTACGACCGCGCTCTTCTACAGTTATACCAATATTTTCCAGGCCCAAGCTGTCGGTATAAGCCACACGGCCAACGGCAACCAGGCAGTAATCGCCTTTCAGCTCTTTCTTTTCGCCTTTAGGGGTATCAAAAGTTACGGTAACTTCTTCACCCTCTACCGATGCACCGGTAACTTTGTGACCCAGGTAAAACTCCATACCCAGCTTTTGCAGGCTTTTTTGCAGTTCTTTACCCAGTTGCTTATCCATAGTTGGAATGATAGCATCCATGTATTCAACCACAGATACCTTGGCGCCTAAACGGGCATATACCGAGCCTAATTCCAAACCAATAACACCGCCGCCAATCAGCACCAGGTGCTTAGGTACTTCGGGCAGGTTTAAAGCCTCGGTTGAGGTGATGATGCGTTTTTTATCGATAGGCAAAAACGGCAGGCTCGATGGTTTTGAGCCGGTGGCTATAATTACACTTTTACCGGTAATGATTTCTTCACTGCCGTCATCTTTCTTAATAACAATGGTATTTTTGTCTTTAAAAGAACCCATACCCTGGTAAGAGGTAATTTTATTCTTTTTGAACAGGAAGGAGATACCGCCGGTAGTTTGTGCAACTACTTCATTTTTGCGGTTTACCATCTGGGCAAAATCAACGCTTAAGTTATCCAGGTTAATACCGTGGGTTTTAAAAGTGTGCGCCGCATTGTGGTAGTGCTCGCTCGAGTCGAGCAGGGCTTTTGACGGGATACAGCCTACGTTTAGGCAAGTACCGCCAAAAGTGCTGTACTTTTCAATACAGGCCGTTTTTAAACCCAGTTGGGCAGCACGTATGGCAGCCACATAACCACCCGGGCCCGAACCTATAACGATAACATCATATTGCATAACAGTAATGTATTTTGTTGTTGTTCAAAGGTAATATTACCCGCTATATTACGGGTAATATTTTGGTAAAGATTAGCAGGAAGCGTTGTTTTAACATTTATTTCTGCCGCTTATTTTTCTATAGATCAGCAGTGCCTGCAGGCTAATACTCCACAAAGTCTTCATCTACATAACACCACAGCCACCATTCATGCTGCTCTGCCGATGATACCACCGGGTGCTGTGTTTGGTGAAAATGCTGCGTCATGTGCTTATTGGGCGATGAATCACAGCAAAGGGTTACGCCGCAGGTTTGGCAGGTACGCAAGTGCAGCCAGGTATCGCCTTGTTTAACGCATTCTTCACAAACGTGCTTAGCTGCCACTTTAACCTCTTTTATTGCGGCCAGGTGTTCACAAACTTTGGGAGTTTCCATAGGTATATCTACTTAGTTAGTTGTCATCCTTAAATCTGACCAGGTTTTTCCGCCCCAGGTCATATACAATTCTAAAGGCTTCCTGATTATCATTCAAATGCGCCGGCGATTGGTGTAAACTCAGGATGAACTGACCTTTTACATGCTTAAATAAAAACGGCGTATAGATAATATCCAGGCGGTTGTATATTTTCTTTTCATAAAAGGCATCGCCGTAGGTTACGTGATGACCATCACCTTTATAAAATTCATCAAACAAGGCAAAACGCCCAAAGCTGGCATAGGCACTGGCCACCAAGCCCAAAGGCTTTCTCCAGCCACCACCCTCGCCGGTACGCACCCGCTCCAGCGACATCATGCCGCCCACTTCAACAGAAAGCGAATCGAACATTGTGTGTTTGCCAAAGTTGTAGCCCAATCTTACCTGCGCCGCACCGTTATCGCGTATATGATCGTTTGGCACGGTAACAACCGCTCCGGCATCATGTAATAACATAAAGTAGTAAGAGGCATACAGCGGCCCTAACTGGTTAGGCAAATACTTACCCGATGCACCAAACAGAAACTGCTCCCTATCGGTATTGGTTTGGCGGCTTACCCAATCAAGCCATAAAGTAATATTGCCATGCGCACCCTGGTAGCGGGTTAACAACCCTTCTACATTAGGACGATAATACATCAGGGTATCATTAAGTATAGCGCGTGGATAGTTAGTAAGCAACCCCGCCCGCGGAAACATACCGGCATTGAACAACCATTTGCTGCTTTCAAATTTGTAATAGGCCACCGGATCCACTTTTAAAAAGTAAGGCTTGGCGCCAAACTCATGTATACCGTTTATACCCACTATAAAATGGTTAAGGCTATCCATGTTAAGGCCCAGATCCAGCGCTAAACGGGTGCCCGAGTAAGTGCGCGAGCGCTCGGTGTAGGCCTGGTATTCGCGGTTATCTAAAAAGCCGAGGCCGTTGAAATGAATATCTAAACTTTGCTGCGCCTGCGCAAGGCGGGCAAGCAGTAAGCAAAAGATAACGAAGTAAAACTTTTTATTCATTTAAGTGGATAAGTTATTGAACGGTAAAAGTAACAATACGGCTGTTACGCCCCCCTGGAAAAGGCGTGGTACGGATAGAAAAGATCAAATCATACTTTCCTTTGACATTAGGCGCCTTAACGGTGAGGGTATAGTTAGCCTTTTGGTGTGAGGGGATGATTAATTGATTAAAGCTTGGTTCGGCTCTTCTTAATATGGCCTGCTCTTCGCCCTCATAAAAACAGGCACGTAATACGGTGCTATTTTTTTGCCGAATACCGCCAAAGTTTACCGTATAGCTATACGGATTAACCAGTTGCAGCTTAAAAGTTACCGCTTCCCCGGGCCTGGCGGTAACTTTGTACCGGTCAGACAGGATATCGATTTTTTGATACGTGCGCACATTGTTTACCCACTTGCCGTACCACATGCCAAGCTTGGTGTTTATACTATCTACTCCCGGTCCATGCAGCGGGTAGGTAACCAGGTAATAGGCTTTTTTATGCTGTAGGCTATCTTCAATGGGCCACAGCTCGTACTGTGTACGGCGGTAGTCAAATACATCATACGAAAAGCCTTTAAGGCTGCGGGTATAGTAATTGTATTTAGACGCCGGTTGGAAGCCTAACGGCATAATCACATAATTATTTCCAGCTTTTTGTTTGATGTGAGCTGCCCATTCATCGTGGTAAAAATAATTTTTTACGGTGGGCAGGTTTTTCACGAACGGCACTCCGGCTATAAGCATCACCCTGAATAGTATAATGATGGCTGCATTAATAAACGCCAGGCGATACGCCCATACCGGCTGTACAATGGTTTGTTTAAGCTTGATGAGTACCAGCAGCAGTAAAGGCACAAAGCCAATAAGCGTCCAGTGGGGTTGTACGTTGCCTTTGGCGGTATTGAGCCAAAAGAAGATAAACATACCTGCCGCATTAAACACCAGGCAGCGTATAAAAGCATCTTTAACTTTTACCCGCGAGCTGTAATAGAACAACAGCCATCCAACCAGCGGACCAGCCATCAGTAACTGCGCCGGAATATATTGTAAAGTGCGCGAAAATTCATACACCGCTGACGAACGCTCGAACAGGTGATAGTTAACTGATGGATAACCATGATTAACCTGCCATAATATATGCGGCAAATACAGCAATACAGTTAGCACAGGTATCACCCAAAACGTTAACCGTTTTAACACTTTTAAGTTGGCCAGCAGCGTAAAAAACAGCAATAAAACGCCATGATACTTGCTATACAGTAACAGGGCTATAACCACACCCAGCAGCAGTGCCAGCGGCCAGCTGTCTTTCTCTAAATATTGTTGGTATACGTAGTAAAATAAAACGCTGAATAAAAGCAAAGGCGCATCGGGAGTGGTGGTAAAGCCGTAAATATTAAAGGCAAACACACCGCAAAATAAAATCACAAACCACCGTGCATCGGCCTGGTAGCGGCGGGCTATTAACCACAATAAGTAAGCCGACAAACTGCTGCTGATAACGG
This sequence comes from Mucilaginibacter sp. PAMB04168, assembly GCF_039634365.2. Taxonomy (NCBI): domain Bacteria; kingdom Pseudomonadati; phylum Bacteroidota; class Sphingobacteriia; order Sphingobacteriales; family Sphingobacteriaceae; genus Mucilaginibacter; species Mucilaginibacter sp. PAMB04168. The sequence continues at coordinate 870,453 of NZ_CP155079.2, read as the reverse complement.
TCATTAACCGCAAGCCTAGTTCGTTTGGTATGAGGGCATCCCCCATCCGGATAAACAAGGCCACCATAGGCGGATGATCATAATAGCCCCAATCCAGAAAGCGGGAATACATCCAGTAGTAAGCCTCATCGGAGTGAATGCCCAGCGTGGCAGCCTGCAGCAGGTTAAGCACCGTCCACCCCAGTATAAAATACGTAATGTATTTAGCAGAAGTATTTTTACTGAGGGTAGTATTAAACATGCTTTAAACCAATAATCAGGGCAAATGTAGGCATTTAGGAATTAGCCCTCTAAATCTGCCCTTATAGAAGATTCCAAATCAAGCCGTCATTTCGAGCCATGGCAAGAAACCTTTTCAAAGCGATAAGCCTGTCAGTTCGAAAAGATATCTCACTACGTTCGAGATGACAGGGATTTTATTGATACCGTAATTAAACCCACCCCTCCCGGGGAGGGGTTGGGAGAGGCTGCTACTTCATCCTTATATAAAACTCCTGCGTATCCACCTCCAGGTTATCCTGGGTTAAGCCAGGCATATTTACAGGTGCATACTCGGTATTTAATTTAACCAGATAATACTCACCTCCTTTTTTACGCAGCTTAACGGGCATGGTAAAGCCTTTTACGTCGGCCGTCCACTTGGCGTATACTTTGTTATTCTCGTATTTTAAATTCAGTTCGGGAATGTTAGTATAGCGCAGGTATTGGTCAAAAATGGGCGTAAAATTTTGCCCGGCTTGCTGGCTAATATAGTTAACAATTTGCTCGGTGGTAACCGTTTGGTGATAGAACGTTTTGTTCAACCCGCGCAAAATACTGCGCCATTTGTCATCATCACTGATAATAGCACGCACCGTACCCAGCAAGTTAGCGCCTTTGGGATACATATCGCCCGAGCCCTCTTTATTCACATTGTACGGCCCAATAACGGGTTCATCGTTTTGTATGATTTTGCGAAGACCCTCTATATACTCCAAACCGGCCTGCTTACCGTAATAAGTTTCAATAAATAACGACTCGGAGTAATTGGTAAAGCTTTCGTGTATCCACATATCAGCAATGTCTTTGGAGGTGATATTGTTGCCAAACCACTCATGCCCGCTTTCGTGCACGATGATAAAATCCCAAGTTAAGCCACGCCCCGTGCCCGACAAATCGCGCCCCAGGTAACCGTTGCGAAACTTATTGCCATAGGCTACGGCGCTTTGGTGCTCCATACCCAGGTGCGGGGTTTCTACCAGCTTGTACCCATCCTCATACCAGGGGTATGGGCCAAACCAGTTCTCAAATGCCTTAAGCATGGGTTTCACATCACGGCCAAACTGCTTTTTGGCCAGTTCCAGGTGATAAGGCAGCACCCAGTAATCCAGTGTTAGTTTTCCTTTCTCGCCGTTATAAACATCATCAAAGTGGGTATAATCGCCTATGTTGGCGGTAACATCATAATTATTAATAGGATTAGCTACAAACCAGTCGAACCGGGTGTAGCCACCGGGCAGTTCTGTAGTTTTACGCAACCGGCCGTTCGATACATCTTTTAACCTCTTTGGTACACTGATACTAATGAGCATACTGTCCACCTCGTCGGCCTGGTGGTCTTTAGTGGGCCACCAAATACTGGCACCGGCCCCCTGGCAGGCCGTAGCTACCCAAGGCTTACCCGTAGAATCGCGCGTGAACACCACGCCACCATCCCAGGGCGCACGCTTGGCTACCGTAGGCTTACCCGAGTAGTACACAGTAAACTCATCTTTGCTGCCTTTGGCAACAGGCTTGGGGAAAGTCACAAAAACGGCATTTTCCTCGCGGGTAAAGGGCAGTTCTTGCGTGCCGTATATTACTTTATCTACCTTTAAGTTGGCATACAAATCAAATTGCAGTTTGGTAAAAGCCTGTGTTGATGTGAACTTAAACTGTGTGCTGCCGCTAATGTACTGCTGATCTATATCGAATTTCACATCAAGGTGATAGTAATTAATATCGTAACAGGTGCGCAACGGCGTAAGCATACCGCGTAAAGTATCGGCCCGGGTATAGGCAGGCTTCTTTTGCAGCAGCTGTGCCGAGGCTGTTAATGATATAAAAGCTGAGGTTAGCGCCAGCAAAAATATTTTGATTGATGTATTCATTTTAAAGAAAAAGTGCCGTTGGTAGGCCGCTGATGCAAATAAACAAAACTTACCGGTTAAACGGATACTCATTTATCCAATGGAAGCCACGGTTCATGAGCAGAAAGTCTTTCGATTCTATTTTGCGCATGGTAACTTCTATGTTATTATTATATAACTTCCCCTTAAGCAAGAGCAAACCGGGCTTTACGGCCGTGTAATACAATACTTGCCGATGATTCTGATCCTGCTCATAAAACCCAAGCGACTTAACGGTGGTATCGGTAAGAAGTTTGTATGTTTCAACACTATCGTTCATGACATAGATTTGTGCGTTACCGAAGGCGCTGATATTTAACCTGCGCCAGCGGATAGCATCGGTAAGCACCGGCGCCAGGGTATCGCCGTCGGTCACAAAAGTTTCGACATTATACAGGCCTGTTAAGGGCGGCTTGGGCGCATCGTCTCCGTAAAGTTTAAAGCCTTGTATACAGTTCTCTACCGTACTCGCAGTTACAAAAGCAATAAGCAGGTATTTGAGGCTTATCAGCGTAATATTCATCCATCGCTTTGTAAAACGTTTAGGACTTAAGTTAGCGGGCTGCGCTAACCGGTTTAAAAAAAAGAAGTTGATAAAGCGGGCAAAGTCTTTTGATAGCAGGTACAGGCATATTACCACCATCATGGTCGACAGGATTTTCACCGGCACATCAAAGCAATAATTAATAGCCATAATATTGGCCGATACCACCAGCGCTATTACCGCACCCAGCAAAGCCGTTTTGCGGAACAGCAATAGCAAACCGCAGCTTAACTCGGCAAAGCCGGTAAAATAATTATAGCCTTTGGAGTATCCCATAAACGTCCAAGCCAAGCCCATTGGTGATGAACTGCCGTAGGTTTGCAGCAAGCGCGCCGGCCCGGGTGCTGGAAATTGCAGCTTAATTACCTTTACCGCCCCGTAAGAGACCATGGTAATGCCTAAATAGAACCGTAGTATAACGTTTAACCAATAATACAGCTTATCGTAATTACAGGCCTGCCTATTTACGGCCGACCATACCGTGGCCCCCACTAAAGCTACTGTTACACAAAATAGAAGTACCAGGTAATCATAAGTGGTATCGCCGCTGCCATTGGTAAAGGTGGTTATGGGTTCTGGAAAATGAAAAATATGGGTACCGGCCCAAACCACCAGGCCGTGCATGGGCTGTATGTAATAATTATAAAAAATCTCCAGAAATGGTACCGCTCCGTTGGGGTTAAAAAAGATAAAAAGGATGAAAAACAGGATGGCAAAGCGGAATGCCCATTTTTGGCCCGAAGGCCATGGTGTACTCAAGGTTTGTGCAGGTTGCATGGGTTAAGGTTTATTCATAAAAGCGGCTGATTGAATATAGTAATAACATCATGAAAATGAAATTATTATATAATGCATACCTTTGCCGTTCCTGAACATATCAACACACCATGGGAAAGTTTTTTGACCGTATACAACCCCAGCACCGGGAGTTTATTGAAAAACAAAAAATGTATTTTGTAGCCAGTGCTCCATTGAGCGCCGACGGCCATGTTAATGTATCGCCAAAGGGACTGGATAGCTTTCGCGTGCTGAACGAAACACAGGCTGCCTACCTTGATATAACCGGCAGCGGCAACGAAACATCGGCACATATATTAGAAAATGGACGCATTACCTTAATGTTTTGCTCTTTTGAGGGGCCGCCGCTTATTTTGCGCTTATACGGCAAAGGGCGCACCGTACTACCCAGCCATGCCGAATGGGAAGAATTAGCCGCCTTGTTTGATAATCTACCGCTATCTACCCGGCAAATCATCGTTATTGATGTGCATAAAGTACAAACCTCATGCGGTTTTGGCGTACCCTTTTTTGAGTACACCGGCGAGCGAGACCTTTCGTACCGATGGGCCGAGAAAAAAGGCGAGGAGGGCCTGACCGAATACCGCCAGGAGAAGAACAGGGTAAGCTTAGACGGATTGCCTACCGCATTATTTTAACCGAACATACTAAACACCAAAAGCACATCATAAGATGTGCTTTTGGTGTTTTTCAATTACTGCAATGAGCCTGCAGTCAAATAAAACGGAGTACAGATAGGCTGTTTCAGCTACTTTTGGCGGAACACTTTGCCCCCTAAAAAAGCCTAATCCTTTTACTTTTTGGCATTTAACAGTGTTTACCTCACTGACATAAAATTCGTCAATAAACTTTTGTAAAATTGATGATCAGGGTGCTTAATAAGAGGCTCGCGCCAGATGGAACATCCGTAATGCAAGGATCTTGATTAATTTTTTTAATATCTGCTGATATCGCCGCTACCGGTTTTAGATGTTGAGATTTGCTTAGCACCGCCGGTGTAACGGATGTCGCCGCTGCCGGTTACTGCGGCATCTACTTTTTGACTGGCGTTAACAACTGCATCGCCCGAGCCTAGTACCTTTACAATAGAATTGGTAGTAAGCAAGCCTTTAGCTGTAAAATCACCCGAGCCTGAAACTTTTGAGGTGGAAGTTTCGGCACGACCAATAACCGTAATATCGCCCGAGCCCACTATACTGCTGGTTAGGTTTGTTACCTCTACTTTACCCGTAATATCGCCCGAACCGCTTAAACTTAAAGCTAATGACTGGGCCCGAATACCGTCCTTAAAAAACACATCACCAGAACCCGAAAGACTGATGGCGTTCAGATTTTTAGCTGTAACGTGTACTACACGCTTTTTATCGCCCCAGTTCCAGTTAAAGCCCTGGTTTTTGGTATAGATTTTCAATACCCCGCCTTTTACTTCGGTGATGATATTATTTATTACGTCGTCATCAGCCTCCACTTTAACCGACTCGCTGCCACCCTGCATAATATAAACATCAAACGAACCGGCCACACTTACAGCTGAAAAGCCCGACAAATGACGATCCTGTGTTTCTATAAGGTATATCTTGCTTACCGGTGCTGGCTTGGCAAAAGTTTGACCCGCACCTGCAGTAAGTGCAGCAATTATCATAGTTTTGGCTATTAGTTTCATAGTGTTTGTAGTTTAGTTTTGAATTAGACGCTGGTTTGGGCCAGTTGATTACAGACTTTAATAATTTTACTAAACTTTTTCTACACGTACAGCACTGCGCTTATATACAGTCACCTCTTTGTGAATAGTATGTTTTTAACACTTCTGCTCTGTCCTTTCCAAGTCATTGTTTTTCCATCCGCACTTATTTCAATGTTATAATTTTCGCCAATTAGTCCTAAGTGTTGCAAATTAAGTTCTTCTGGCTCCGTTGGACGTGTGCCAACAATAACAGATCGAAATTCAAATAACGCACTCGCTTGGGGACCCACTTTTTTAGGCAAATAACGATTGTAAGCAAGGAGCCGGAAACCTACCTCGTATCTTTTATTTTTGTAATTAAGACTTCCGGATACGTCATTGTATAATTTATCAAAAGGGGTCTCGTATTTAATGAGTGTAATTTCAAGATTGGCGAAATCTTTAAGAACTGTGTCTTTATAAATACCTACTTCATTCGTACCAGGAGCAAATGGAGAGATTGCAACCTCTTTCATATGCCAGGTTCCGGTGAGTTGTGGCCTAATGCCATCCATTATTAACGCGGAGGTTTCATTATTATCAAGTTTCCTTGTAGTGACATCTTCCTTACCTTTGTTACAAGCAACCATTGCAACTAAAATAACTAAACCGAATAGGGATAAAAATCTGTACATATAAACAAATAATCTTGTCGGTGAAGTTAAGAACTTAATCAATAATTAAGGCCTTACCGCGTTGCTTTTATCCAATCAGACACTTTTTGTAACACAAGTGGGTTTACTGTTTCTTCTGTTTTTCCATACTCGTCGGTAGAGCCTGTCTTTACTTTCTGAAAAAAATGATTCATTTGCGGCATGGGTACTTCCTGATGATGAGTGTTGCCTGCTTTTTGCAAACTGCTGCGAATACTCGCCAAGTTGGCCTCACTGTTTACCTGCATATCCAGCGTACCGTTAAGGGCTAACACCGGGCACTTTACTTTTTTTAAATATTGAATGGGATCCATACCCAAAAAGTACCTGAACCAAGGCGTAGTTACCGTCTTAATACTGGCATCAATAATATCCTGTAATTTTGCTTTACCTAAGGCGTTTGACGGATACTTTTTCCATTCCTCATTTAAAACAGCAGCAAGTTTTACTTCCAGTTCCTTCTTTGGCAAATTTGGATTATTCTTAACCGCATTATATAACCTCTCGTTAGTAGCTGCATTCATCTTTGCCATTTTTTCGGAAGCTCCGGCCTGGCGGGTAAGGTCTGCCGTTTGCTGAGCCATTAACTCGGTAATAGGAACACCCGGACCGGCAAGCAATACTATAAACTTGACTGCCTCATTACGGCTTGCAACCATAGGGGCAATTAAACCACCCTCACTATGCCCTACCAAACCAATTTTTACGCCCGCCATATCCGGTCTTGATTGCAGGTAGGTAACGGCTGCCTCAGCATCATCGGCAAAATCGGCACTGGTAGCAGTTTGGAAATTACCTGTAGATTCGGCAACGCCGCGGTCATCATACCGCAACACGGCTATGCCCTGGCGGGTGAGCCAGTCGCTCCAAACCAGAAACGGCCGATGGTTATATTGTGTTATTTCTTCATTGCGGTTTTGCGGGCCCGACCCGCTAATCAGCACTACAACTTTCGATACTTTACCATCAGCGGGCAGGGTTAAGGTACCAGCCAGTTTAGCACCGGCCTTAGGGCTCTCGAAAGCAACCTGCTCTTGTTTGTAAGGAAAATCTTTAGGGTCTTGCATACGTGCAGGAAGCGCAGTTACCGCAGCCTGTTGCTTATTTGCTAAAACAAGCGGAAGTTGCATGCCCCCCTGGCTAAAGGTGCCGTTTATTTTACTGCTATCGGCCAGGTAAGCGCCTGTATACTTAATACCATATTGCGCCGCATCAATAACAAGTTGATTATTCAAAAACGTGGTGCTACCTGTTTGCAGCCCCTTTGCTCCCTGGTTAGGACTGTCCATTGTACTCGTATAAGTTTTGCCAGCTCTTACAATATGAAATACCAACGGAATTCCTGTATCACCAACTTTCAAAGTTCCGTACCAATCTCCAACTATACCCTGGGCAAAGCAATAACTAAAAAATGAAACCAGTAAGCAAGTAAGAAGCGCTCTTTTCATAATTGGGCTTATGTTATTTATATCTATCTGCGTTACAATATACAAAAAAAGCCACTGTGCAATTAGGCACAGTGGCTTTTCTTAGGAGTATAAGTTTTGGCTTATTTAATCATTTTGTAATAAGCATCATTCCAGGCAATTTCTTTTTGGAACTCGCGCAGTTTGGTTTCTTTACCAATGAGCAAGTACTCAATGCCCGCCATTTCGGCAAAGGCGTGCAGGTGCTCATCAGTTAAATTTTGGCTGTAGCAGGTATGGTGTGCACCACCGGCATATATCCAGGCTGCACAACCAGCTTTCATATCCGGGTATGGTTTCCACAATACACGGGCTACCGGCAGTTTAGGCAGGTCATGCTCAGGCTCAACAGCTTCAACTTCGTTCACTATCATGCGGAAACGGTTACCCATATCTACAATAGAAGCATTCAACGCAGCACCACCGGCCACGTTAAATACTAAACGCACAGGGTCGGCCTTGCCGCCAATACCTAAGGGGTGTACTTCGACTTTGGGTTTACCTGTAGCAATAGCAGGGTCAACCTCCAGCATGTGCGAGCCTAATACCATAGAATTGTTGCCGTCAAAATGGTAGGTATAATCTTCCATAAAGGCGTTACCACCTGGCAAACCAGCACCCATTACTTTCATAGCGCGTACCAGGGCCGCAGTTTTCCAGTCACCTTCACCGGCAAAACCGTAGCCTTCTGCCATCAGGCGCTGCGCACCGATACCGGGTAGCTGTACCATGCCGTGCAAATCTTCGAAAGTATCACTGAAACCTTTAAAGCCACCTTGTTTTAAAAACGTACGCAAGCCTACTTCAATTTTAGCAGCCTCCACTAAACTTTGGTATTGATTGCCGCCTTTTTGCAATTCAGGCGCTACGTCGTACAGGTCATGGTACTCAGCAATCTGCTGATCAATCAGCGAGTAGTCCAGTGCGTTGATAACCTGCACCAGATCGCCGATACCATAAGTATTTACTGAGAAGCCAAATTGTAATTCGGCCTCTACTTTATCGCCGTCGGTAACGGCTACGTAGCGCATATTATCGCCAAAGCGGGCAAATTTAGCACCTTGCCAATCATGCCAGCCAGCTGCAGCACGTGCCCAAACAGCAATCTGCTCGGCTACTTCCTGCTCTTGCCAATGGCCTACAACCACCTTGCGGCGCAAACGCATACGCGACATCATGAAACCAAACTCGCGGTCGCCGTGGGCACTCTGGTTCAGGTTCATAAAATCCATATCAATGCTCGACCATGGAATTTGACTATTGTATTGAGTATGCAAGTGCAATACCGGCTTTTTGAGGATGCTCAATCCACGAATCCACATTTTAGCGGGCGAAAACGTATGCATCCAGGTAATTAAACCAATACAGTTAGTGGTTACGTTAGCTTCCTGTATCAGGTTGTAAATCTCTTCTGATGATTTTACAGTGGGTTTAAACACCACTTTAACCGGCACTTGTGGCGTAGCGTCCAAACCACGGGCAATTTCTTGCGAATGTTCGGCAACCTGCTTTAGCGTATCCTCGCCATACAAATCCTGGCTACCGGTAACAAACCATACTTCTAATTCTTTTAAGTTTATCATGAGTTGTTTTTTGAGGCCTGAGACACTGAGGTAAAAGGCCAGATGTTTTTATTGGTATTTATAATTATATTTAGCACAGGCTACCGGCAACTGGCATTTGGTTACTATCAACTTTGTCCATAATACGAATCCGGCCCATGCTTGCGCTCGTAATGCTTGCGGATAAGAGCATCTTTTAAACGTGGTGCCTGCGGATTTATTTGCTCGGTTAGCAACGCCATTTTGGCTATAGCCTCCAAAACTGCGCTGTTATGTACCGCTTTAGCGGCCGTTTTACCCCAGCTGAAGGGTGCATGGTTACCTACTAGCACCATCTCCACTTCTTTATAATCCAGCCCTTTTTCACGAAATACATCCATGATCTGGTAACCGGTTTGGTATTCGTAATCGCCTTTAATGTACTCGTCTATCATAGGCGGCGCGCAAGGGATATCTACCGTATTATAATCGGCATGGGTAGTTCCAAAAATTGGAATATCGCGTTGCGATTGCGCCCAAGCCGTACCGTAAGTAGAGTGCGTATGACATACGCCGCCAATCTCAGGCCAGTTTTTGTACAATACCGCATGTGTTTTGGTATCTGACGATGGCCTTAACGTGCCCTGAACGGTATTGCCGTCAAAGTCAACAATTACCATTTTATCGGGTGTAAGGTCCTCATAAGGCACACCACTTGGTTTAATCGCAAACACGCCCTGGCTGTGGTCGGCTGCGCTAACGTTGCCAAAAGTAAAGATCACCAAGCCCAGTTTGGGCAGCTCCATATTAGCTTCGTAAGCGGCTTGTTGTATGTGTTGATAACTCATTTTTATTTTTTGGATATCACTTTTCGTTTTTAGATTCCTTTAGTCAACTGTATTGACAGAACTGATTTAAACTAACTTTTCAGTAAACGCTCCTAAAGCTAAATATTGCTGGTAACGTTTGTCGTAAAATTCTGTATTAGCAGCTTCTGGTTGGTATTCCACGTCAAAGCCTCCGCCCATGGCGGCCATAGCTTCTTCAACCTTAGGGTATATACCGGCTACGGTAGCAGCAAACATGGCTGCGCCTAAAGCACAGGTATGCTCAAACTGGTGTATGCGGATCGGCATCTGTAATACATCGGCCATCATTTGCATAATATAAGGCGATTTTTTTGCCACACCGCCTATGCCAATAATACCTTCAACCGGCACGCTTTCACTTCTGAAACGTTCTACAATATTACGTGCGCCAAAGCAGGTCGCTTCAGCCAGTGCGCGGAACACACGCGGAGCATCGCTGCCCAAGCCCAAACCGGTTATAGTTCCCTTGAGCAACTGGTTAGCGTCGGGCGTACGGCGGCCATTAAACCAATCGATGGCCAGTTCGGCTTTTTCATCGAGCGGTAGGGCTGCGGCTTGTTTGCTAAGTTCAGGTATAATTTTGCCTATCATTTCCTCTTTTAAGGCTTCGGCAGTTTGCGTATCAATCACAGTGGAATTGCTCAAAAGACTTTCGAGCGGCCACGCCACCAGATTTTTAAACCAGGCATAAGTATCGCCAAAAGCCGACTGACCAGCTTCCAAACCAGCCATGCCTGGTATAACCGAACCGTCAACCTGTCCGCAAATGCCCTTAACCAATTTGCCTTCCATATCGCGGTTAGGAGCCACCAAAATGTCGCAGGTTGATGTACCCATTACCTTGCTCAGGTGATAAGGCTCAATTTGCCCGCCTACAGCACCCATATGTGCATCAAAAGCACCTACGCCTATAACTACTTCAGTGGAAAGGCCTAAGCGACCAGCCCACTCAGCACTTAGATTGCCTGCAGATACATCAGACGTATAAGTGTCTTTATACAGACGTTCGGTAAATCCTTTCAATAGCGGATCGAGCGATGAAAAGAATTCATCGGGTGGCAAACCACCAAACTCCTCGGCCCATAAAGCTTTATGCCCGGCTGAACAGCGGCCTCGCATTATCTTATCAGCTTCCGTTCCACCGGTTAACAGAAAAGGTATCCAGTCGCAATGTTCAACCCATGAATAGGTAGCTTCGCGCACACGTTCATCAACCCGCAAAACATGCAGCAACTTAGCCCAAAACCACTCCGATGAATAAATACCACCAACATACTGCAGGTAATTCGTATCAAACTTTGTGGCATGTGCATTAATTTCGGCCGCTTCCTGTACCGAGGTATGGTCTTTCCAAAGCACAAACATGGCGTTTGGCTCTTGCTCAAACTCCGGCAATAGTGCTAGGGGAACACCTTGTTTGTTTACTGCTACAGGAGTTGAACCTGTGGTATCAACAGCGATAGCTTTTACCTGGGCAGCCACTTCGGGGCCGGCTTTAGCAATACAATTTTTAATGGTTTGTTCCAGCCCTTCTATATAATCGAGCGGATGCTGGCGAAACTGGTTTTTTGCAGCGTTACAATACAGCTGCTTTTGCCAGCGCGGGTAGTAAAATACAGAGGTGGCTAGTTCTTTGCCGTCGGCAGCGTTTACGATTACCGAGCGTACAGAGTCAGAACCGTAATCAACACCGATTACATATTGAGGTCTATCAGTCATGGTTAGCTATTAATTGTTATTTTGACAGTTAATAGAACGTAAAAGTAGGGTTCTAAACTATCACTGCAAAAAAATTTTATCAGAAAAATTGAAGGTGATCGGGTGTAATAATGAGGCTAAAAATTTTATATAGATTTTCCTTGTATCGTGCTTTATCCAGCGTGTAATAAAAAGCTCCTTTTTTTGAGTTCAGCTTATCTTTTTCATTTAGCTTAATGAGCAAGCCGGTTGAAAGTAGCTTGCGGCTAAAATTACGTTTGTCAAAATTCACCTCGTAAATGGCATCGTACATGGCCTGTATCTGCGGCAGGGTAAATTTCTCGGGCAGCAGCTCAAATACGATGGGATGCAGAGCGGCTTTATATTGCAAACGTTTTTTGGCCAGGTTCACCATTTCATCATGGTCAAAAATCAGCTTCGGCACATTTTTTATCGGGAACCATTCAGCATGATAATCCGGACTTAATTGCTTTTCATACCGGGCAATGTCAATCAATGCAAAGTAAGTGATACTAATGGTCCGCTCGTTCGTATCGCGGTTTACTGCGCCAAAGGTGTGCAACTGTTCCAAATAAACGCCCTGCAAACCGGTAAGTTTATGCAAAATACGGCTGGATGCATCGTCTGCACTTTCATCTTCTTCTACATAGCCACCCATGAGGCTCCATTTGTGCATTTCGGGGTTAAAGCCTCGTTGAATCAGCAACAGTTTTAAATCTGCTCCGTCGAAACCAAAAACAATACAATCAATAGCAACAGCAATATGCGGCGGACGTTTTTTCATTCAGCGTATTTGTAACCGTAGCGAATGTAACAATTTAGCGAAACAAATAAAATTAAGCATACCTAAATGCGCCTCCTTACGTATATATCCACACACATTGCCTATTAAGCAACCGGCATTAATCTGCAGACTATTAAATATGGCACGGTATTGTCTTAAAACACCCATATTTGACCGTTGCTTTAACTTGTAGCCGAAACCGCATTCATGAAAATAGCGCATTTAATACTTACCTATACCAACCCACAGTTAACAGAGAGGCTCATCAAAGCGATCACTCATCCGCAGTTTGATTTTTATATACATGTAGATAAAAAGTACAGTATTGAGCCGTATTTGTATTTGCAGCAATACCCTAATGTTTATTTTATAAAAGACCGCGAGGACGTGCGGTGGGCTGGCTACAATACTATTAAGGCAACCTTTAAGTGTATTAGAGAAATAGTGGCCTCTGGTACTCAATATGAGTATATTAACTTTATGAGCGGGCAAGACTATCCACTTAAATCTGCGGAGGACATGCTCAGTTTTTTTGAGCAAAACAAAGGCAAACAGTTTATTGAGTACCAAAGTATAGACCGGGAGTGGATTGAGGCACAGCCGCGCATCACCAAATACCATTTCACCAACTTTACTTTTAAAGGCCGGCACCGTATTGAGTGGCTGGTTAACCTTTTTACACCTAAACGTAAAATGCCGCAAAACTTAGACCCTTATGGCAAGGCTATGTTTTGGATGCTAAACCCGAAACGGGCTATGCATGTGGTGAATTTTGTGGAATCCAATCCCCAATTGGAGCGTTTTTTCCTCTTTACCTGGGGAAGTGACGAATTTGTTTTCCAAACTATTTTAATGAATTCGCCGTACAAAGACGAACTCGTCAATAACGACTACCGGTACATTGACTGGTCGGCCGGAGGGGCGCATCCCAAGGTGCTGGATATGGGCGATTTTTTAAAAGCGACCCAAACCGGTGATTTATTTGCGCGCAAAGTGAACGCAGAGAAAAGCAGCGAACTTTTAGATGCATTTGACAAGCACATTAAATTAACACCATCTACCAGCACCTATGGCTTACCTGATTAATATCCCTACTTTTAGCGATGAGCGCGGCAACCTTACCGTGCTGGATGAAGCCATTCCGTTTCCCATAAAAAGGTTATTTTATATATACGGGGTAGATAACTCTGCCCGCGGTGGTCACAGGCATCATAAAACCGTACAGGCTGCTATTTGCATACAGGGCAGCTGCACCATTATAAACCATGATGGCAAAACGTTGGAGCATATTGAACTGGACGCACCTAGAAAGTGCCTGATTCTGGAAACACAGGACTGGCACATTATGACTAATTTTAGCCCCGATGCTATACTGCTGGTACTGGCCTCCACCTCGTTTGATGCAAGCGACTACATTTTCGACCCTTATCCTGAAACGGCATGATAGCGTATGAAAACCTGCTGGAACTGAACAAACCTTTTACAGCGCGTTTTAAGCAACAGTTTAATGAATTTTTAAACTCGGGCTGGTACATCTTAGGCAAATCGGTAAGCAATTTTGAACAGCAGTTTGCAGAATGGAATACATCCTCTTATTGTGTGGGCCTGGCTAATGGGCTGGATGCACTTACCCTGGCGCTTAAAGCTTACAATTTCGAGCCAGGCAGCGAGGTCATAGTGCCGTCAAATACTTATATAGCTACTATCCTCGCTATACTGAACAATAACCTTACACCGGTTTTGGTTGAGCCAAACATCCACACTTATAACATTAACCCGCTATTAATTGAGCAAGCTATTACGCCACGTACCCGGGCTATAATGGTAGTACACCTGTACGGAAAATGTTGTGATATGGACGCCATTATGGCTATCAAAAACAAGCACCAACTCATATTGATAGAAGATTGTGCACAGGCACACGGTGCCACTTATAAAGGCAAAAAAGCAGGCACTTTTGGCGAGTTTGGAGCATTCAGCTTTTATCCTACCAAAAACCTGGGCGCTTTGGGCGACGCCGGCGCGGTTACTACAAACGATGAAAACCTGGGCGGCATTATAAAACAGCTGCGCAATTACGGATCTGATAAGAAATATTACAACGAACGAATAGGCACTAATTCAAGGCTGGATGAATTGCAGGCAGCTTTCCTAAGCGTTAAGTTACAGGCGCTTGATGATATTAACGCACATAAACGCAAGCTTGCCGGACTATACCTTAACCAGCTAAAAAGTGACTACATTTTGCCGGTTGTTGAGGAAGGTTATAAGGATGTTTACCACATTTTCAACATAAGGCATCCGCAGCGCGATAAGCTGAAGGCCTTTTTGTTACAGCAAGGCATTGGTACCGAAATACATTATCCGGTACCGCCGCATAGGCAAAAAGCATTGCAGCCGTTAATGCCGGAACAGAACTTTATTATAGCGGACGAGATACATGCAACTACACTAAGCCTGCCCTGCTCCTACTGCCATACTGAGGATCAAATTAATGCTGTAATTGAAAAGCTCAATGCGTTTTAAAACTTTAACAACCTCACTTTAAGCACCTTTTAAATTATTTTTGATTAAAATAAACCGACTTAACTATATTGACGTATAAAGGTATTTTAAGTACTTTAACCCATTTTAAGGCTAACCATAATACCTTGCCAGCACACAAGAATTTGATGAACAGATTACTTACCCTTGTTATTATTTTAGCTTTTACTTCTTTTGCCGCTCCGGTTAGCTTAATGGCCCAAAATTCGTTGGTAAATGAAATATCAGAACCCTACCTTGAAAAGCTGATTAACACCGCCAAAGCCAACTATCCGCACTTAAAATCATTAGATAACCGTATAACCGTTGCACAAACGAATGTGAGCCGTTCCAAGCTCTCCTACCTCGATGCATTAACATTTTCATACGTTTATCAGCCCAATACTACCTTCAATTTAAATACATTGGCGCCTACAACTACCACTGGCGGCACAACGGGCACAGCAAATACCAACAACCAAACCAGCTTATTTAAGGGTACGCAATTTGGCTTGTTTTTTAACTTAGGCTCCTATCTGCAAAAGCCCTATGCGGTTAAGCAAGCCAAGCAGGAATTGGCCATTGCCAATAACGACATACAAGAATACCTGATAACCTTAAGTACCCAGGTAAAAAAACGCTACTATCAATATATACAACGGGTGGCTGCATTGAAGCTGCAGTCGCAGGCATCTATTGATGCCGAGAATGTAATGAAGGACGTTAAATACAAATTTGAGAAAGGCGAAGAAACACTTGATACTTACAACAAAGCCCGCCTTGCGCTTACGCAACAAAATCAAAGCAAAATTACTGCTGAAGCTGATCTGTTTATGGCAAAGGCCGACCTTGAGGAACTGCTGGGCGAAAAATTAGAAAATATTAAATAATGGATTTAAGTAGTTTCCTAAAGGTATTACTCCGTCATAAACTTACACTGGTTTTAGTACCGTTAGTAACGGTAATCATTACCTACTTTTTGGTTCGTAACCAGCCCGATACCTATTTATCCAGCGGACAAATTGCTACCGGTATTGTAGACCAGACACAAAAAAGCATTAACACAGCGGCCGCTGTGCTGCAAGACCAGCAGGTGAGCCAGGAGTTCAGCAACCTGATAGCCATGATACGCTCCAAAAAGATGCTGGATCAGGTGGGTTACCAGCTCATGATTCATGAATTGTCTTCGTCAACGCCTTTTCGTAAACCCAGCAAGTTATTTCTAACACTCAATGCATCGGCAAAAGCACATGCCATAGCTGTTTACAAAAAATTTTATAACCTGCGGCAGCCGCTATCGCTATTTGACCCCGACCAGCGCGGGTTGCATGATCTGATGGCCTCCATGCGGTATGACGACCAGTCGTTACTTAACAAACTAACCGTTTACCGCGATGGCAACAGTGATTTTTTGTTTGTACAATTTGAGTCAGAAGATCCCAACATGTCGGCACTGGTGGTTAATAATTTATGCCAGGAGTTTATTGCTTACTATACGTTGCTGGTAAAGGAAAATCAGCGCAAAGCCGTAAACTTTTACAGTGATCTACTTCAGGCTAAAGGAGATACTTTACAACGGAGGTTAGACCGCTTAAAAGATTATAAAATTAAGAATCGGGTATTGAACCTGAGCGAGCAGGCCAAATCTTTGTACGGACAAATATCTGATTTTGAGACCCGGCGTGAGCAGTCTGAAAAAGATGCGATTGCCTACAAAGCGGCTATCAATGAGATTGATAACCAGTTTGACCCTGCCGATCGCCGTTACCTGGAAAGCTCAATGGTGCGCATTAACCAGCAGTTGATGAGGACACGTACCCAACTGGAGACCGTTAACAATGAGTATGTACAAAGTGGTTTTAAACCCGAATACCAAGAACGTATTGACTCGCTAACCAGGTTAATGAGCAGCCAGATCAGCCGGGCGTCAGACAAGTACATTGTTAACCCTATGGTAAACAAGCAAAGCCTCATTGCGCAAAAGCTAACCATGCAAATCCAGTATGATCTGGCCAAAAGCAGCGCTGGTTCAATTGAGCGCGAACTGATAAGGTTAAACAACCGCCTTACCCGACTGGTACCGCATGAAGCAGTAGTACAGTCTGACGAAAGCGCCATACAAATTGCACGTGATGAGTACATGGACGTACTCGAAAAATACAATCAAACCAGTTTAGAGTCTAACTTTTCGGTCAATTTAAGGCAAATTGAAACCGCCATGCCGGGTGCAGCACAGCCATCAAAAAAAATGCTGCTGGTTATTATTAGTGGGGTTATCAGTGTGCTGTTTTGTGTGCTGATATTGTTTGTGTTGTTTTACCTGGATAACTCCGTAAAAAATCCGCGCGAACTGGCCAACATCACCAAAACACCTGTACTGGGTTACCTGCACAAACTTAGCGGATCTACGTTCGACCTGCGCCAGATATGGAACGATACTCAGAGTAATGATGAACACCGGAGGTTTAAAAACCTGTTGCAATCAATTCGTTTTGAGATTGATAATGAACTGAAAGGCAATAAGGTGTTGCTGGTGAACAGCATTGCGCAAGATGAGGGTAAAACCTTTTTAGCCCTAAACCTTGCTTATGCCTATGCGCTGGTAAACAAAAGAGTATTGTTGATTGACGGCGACTTTACCCGACCTGATATTACAGCAGCCGTGAAAGCCAAAACGTTTATAGAAGACTACCTAACTGGCAATTTGCCCATTAATGAATTGGCATCTACCTCAAAAATTAGTACCTTGGGCAACAAAGGCAATGATATTTCGCTGTTACAAATTGCTTCTTCCGCTATAATTGGAGAAAAGCTATCTTTATTAAAATCAAATTTCGATATTATCATCATCGAAGCTTCGGCACTAAACACGCTCAACAAATCAAAAGAGTGGATTAGCGTGGCCGATAAAGTAGTTACCATTTTAAAAGCCGGTCAAACTTTAAAGGAGCATAAAAAACTGCACATAAACTATTTACAAAGCCTGCCTAACCAATTTATAGGCTGGGTGTTAAATGAAGTAGATAAAGGACAGGTACCTGCCGAACAGCAAGCCTAACATTTAACTCGTTAAAACTACTTACATGGCCGTAATAAATACGTTATGGATAATATTTCAGGTACTGATTGGGTATAACTTGGTGTTGCCAATAGTACTGTACCTTTTCTATAGCCTTAAAAGAAAGCCTCAGGTGTTGCTCTCATCCCCTGCCGAGGCAGACTACGCCATTATTGTAACCGCTTATGAGTGGGTAACTGCCATACCCGACGTGGTGGCTTCTTTACTAAAACTTAATTACAGCAATTATTTAATTTATGTTGTGGCCGATAAGTGCGATATCAGCACACTTCATTTTGAAGATGAGCGTGTAGTTATACTGCGCCCCGAAGAAACACTGGCGGGCAACGTTCGCTCCCACTTCTATGCCATTAACCGCTTTAAACGCCAACACGACAGGTTAACCATTATTGATAGCGACAACCTGGTAGAGCCCGAATATTTAAACGAACTGAACAAAATGTTTAACCAGGGCTTTGAGGCGGTACAGGGTGTACGAGAGGCCAAAAACCTCGACACTACCTACGCCTGCCTGGATGCAGCCCGCGATATATATTATCATTTTTATGATGGTAAGATTTTGTTTCAGGTAGGTTCATCGGCTACACTGGCCGGATCGGGCATGGCATTTACCACACAGCTTTACCGCGAAAGCCTTGAAAATCGCGATGTAAGCGGTGCCGGATTTGACAAGGTACTGCAGGCCGCCATACTAAGCCGAAACAAGCGCATTGCATTTACCGGAAAAGCCATTGTTTGGGATGAAAAGACCACCCACTCGGACCAGTTAGTTAAGCAGCGCGCCCGCTGGATAAACACTTGGTTTAAATACTTTGGTTACGGCTTTACGTTACTGTTAAAGTCGGTTAAAAACTTTAGTTTAAATCAGTTCATATTTGGGTTGATACTGTTGAGGCCACCGCTATTTATATTTTTGATACTGGCTTTGTTTTGCATGTTCATCAACATTTTTATTAGTTGGGCAGCTGTAGCTGTGTGGATGTTGGGCTTTTTGCTATTTGTATTGGGCTTTTACACTGCTCTGGCTAAATCTGATACGGATAAGCGCGTATGGCAATCGCTGATTAATATCCCTAAATTTATTTATTTTCAGATACTCTCATTGTTAAAGGCCCGTAAGGCAAACCAATACTCTGTTGCTACCCGCGGTAGTCAGAGCACAACAGATAATATCTAAGCCATGAGGATAAATCCAACCGATAAAGCGCTAAGAGATAATAAAGTTGATCCGGCCCTTCAGGGCAAGATTGACCAGATAACCCGTATTGTAGCTTTAGCGGTGGCTTTTTTGAGTACCTTTTTTTTCTTTATCAAAATTTTGTTTTTGTAGGTGACGGATTTTCAGGCAACCATAAAAGGCAGCAAAACGGGCGGCAGTATCAGGCAGCGGCTGGCTAAGCTGTTCCTGGTACAAAAGCTTAATAACCCTACAGGTATCGTTATATTACTGGCAGCTGCGGCTATCATAGCCTTGGGTACCGCCAAAATGGGGCTGCCCTTTGGCATTCTATTGCTTATAGCCTTTGGTGTACTGCCTTTGCTGCATGCCATCGTCAACTTTCCCAAATTCGGTATTATTCTGCAGCTTATTATGGCTTACTTCCTGTTCGTACTCATACGCATAGGGGTGCCGGGGCCGGTAGGCACTTTGATGGATGGTATTCAGGCTTTGCTGTTACTGGGCTTAATTATCCGCGTAAAAGAAGATAATCACAACTGGGTTTATTTTAAAAGCCCTATTACTACGGTACTATTAATATGGCTGGGCTATAACATACTGGAGTTTGGTAATCCTTTCGCCGAATCGCGCCTGGCCTGGGTATATACCATACGTACTGTAGCTATTGTACTGCTGGGCTATTTTGTTCATTTATACAGCATACGCTCGGTTAACTATGTACGCCTGCTGTTAAAGCTCTGGCTGTTAATGAGCTTAATAGGCGCTTTGTATGCTTATAAACAGGAGTATATTGGCTTCTCGGCAGCCGAAGACGCCTATCTGCATTCTGATCCGGCTATTGCCTCGCTACTGTTTATTGCCGGTCATTGGCGCAAGTTCTCTACTTTTTCTGATCCGGTTGCGTTCTCTTATAATATGGTTATGCCTACCATACTATGCATTTGTATTATAGCAGGCAAGTTTAAACTTTGGAAAAAAGTGGTACTAGCCATATGTTCAGCATTGTTTATGTCGGCTATGTTATTTTCGGGCACACGAGGAGCTAACGTGCTTTTACCGGCGGCGTTGCTGCTATTTGCCATCTTAAATTACAGCCAGCGTGTACTTATTTTTACTTGCGTGGCAGCTATATTTTTGCTGGTACTTATTAACATACCTACCGGTAACCCTAATATTCAACGCTTTCAAACGGCATTCAGGCCTAATAACGACGACTCGTATAACCTGCGTAAGCAAAACCAAAAACGCATACAGCCTTACATACTTACCCACCCAATGGGCGGTGGGTTAGGCGCCACGGGCGACTGGGGTAAAAAGTTTGCACCGGGTTCGTTCCTGGCCAGCTTTCCGCCCGATAGTGGTTACATCCGCGTGGCAGTTGAGGAGGGCTGGATCGGCTTGTTCTTGTTTTGTTTAATGATGTTTACCATCCTGAAGCGGGGCATTAACAACTACTACCAGATGCAGGACCCTGAGCTAAAAACTTACTGCCTGGCCATGACACTGATTGTGTTTGCGTATAATATTGCTAACTTTCCGCAGGAAGCATTGGTGCAATACCCATCAAACGTGTTCTTTTACCTGGAGGTAGCTTTAATAGAGGTAACCTACCGGTTAGACCTGGCTAAACAAAAAGAAGAGCTACAGATACAATCTTTTAGTACATCATCCGTATAAACCATATGAGCAGCGGCGATCTAATAAAAAACAAGGATATTATTATTGTAGGACAGCAACCCTGGGATGTAGAGATAGGCAGCAATTGCAAAAATATAGCTCTTGAGCTAAGCAAGCATAACCGGGTGTTGTATGTTAACTCGCCGCTCGATCGTATATCGCTGCTAAGGCATAAAGATTCACCCAATATTAAGAAACGACTGGAAGTAATTGACGGCAAAGTTAACGGTTTAATACGCCTGCAGGAAAACCTGTGGAACTATTACCCTGATGAGATTATTGAATCGGTAAACTGGATTAAAAACAACACCATTTACACGTTTTTAAATAAGCTGAATAATAAACGCTTTGCCCGCAGTATTAAAAAGGCCATTAAGCAACTTGGTTTTAAGGACTATGTATTGTTTAACGATAATGACATGTTCAGAAGCTTTTACCTGAAGGAAATGCTGCAACCTGCATTAAGCATTTACTACTCGCGCGATTTTATGCTGGCTGTTGATTACTGGAAATTACACGGCACTACCATGGAGCCCGAACTGATAGCTAAAAGCGACCTTTGTGTAGCTAATTCTACTTACTTAGCTAATTACTGCAAGCAATACAACCCCAACTCCTTTTACGTAGGCCAGGGCTGTGATCTGGATACTTTCACGGGGTACAATCAGCAAAAGCAATCACCGTTGGATATCACTTATATTCCTAAGCCCATCATCGGTTATGTTGGCGCGCTGCAAAGCATCAGGCTTGATATAGACATTATAAAGCATATGGCTAAACAACGCCCGGGATGGAACATTGTACTGGTAGGCCCGGAGGATGGCGAGTTTCAGCAGAGCGATTTGCACCGCATGCCAAATGTTCATTTTTTGGGTGCCAAAAGCCCGGAGTTATTACCGGCTTACATCAGTGCGTTTGATGTATGCATCAATCCGCAGATTGTTAACCAAGTAACTATTGGCAATTACCCACGTAAAATTGACGAATATTTAGCTATGGGCAAGCCTACTGTTGCTACCCGCACCGAAGCTATGAGCACCTTTGCCGAGCATGTTTACCTGGGCGATAACAAGGAAGATTATGTACGCCTTATTGACCAGGCCCTGGCCGAAAACAGTGAAACGTTACAACGCGAACGTGTGCGTTTTGCCGCCACCCATACCTGGACCAACAACGTAGCTGAGATTTACAGTGCTATTAAAAAAGTACTTCCCACGTATGCTTAACGTTGCGATACAAAGCCCTTGCTAACACAATTAACGGGTTATTGCTCTGGCGCAGATCACTGCGCGTCATTGTGCTGGGCTCGTCTGATGAGTTAACCTGATCGAACAATTTTTGATAATCCTCATAAAATACGGCCTTGCCCTTCTTTTTAATAAAAGAAAGATTCATCAAAAATTCGGTCCGGTCGCCTTTTAACCCTTCGGCGTAGCGGCCAAACTTTTCAAAAAATGTACTGCGGCGCAAGTGCGGATGATCGCTGTAAACATGAAATTTTTTGTAACCAGGGTACCATATCTTAAACACCATTTCGGAGAAACCAAATTTATAAGGTTTGAGATACGGATATTTAAAGTAGGCGTAAAAGCGGGCTATATCCACATCGGGCCGCTCTTCCATAATGGTCAAGGCATTACTTAAATGAACTGCATAACCTGCAAAGGGGTCAAAGTCTTCCTGAACGTATAGCGTATAAGCTGTTTTTACTGCGTCCTGCCCCTTGTTGATATTGTTACCCAATCCGTTATTTTGGGGGGCTGAAACAAGTCTGAAATTATAGTTTGCCGCCAGTTCTTTTAAACGCACAACCTGCTCCGACTTGCTCCCATCATCCGATACCACAATGTCTCCAAATATAATTTCTTGTTTTTGGAATGCCTGTAAAAGCCGCTCTAATGACTGGCTGCGATTATAATGCGTAACTAAAAGGGTAACGGATGGAAATTGGGTTGGCATGAAATTTTACTTTCTATATTCTTTAATTGAAAAATGTCCTTTTCGAACGGCAGGCAAAAATTTATATACGTGCTGGGTTAAAACGGCAAAGTGCAACCTTGCGGCTCCCACAAAAACACCTTGGGTACTCTTTACTTTCTATACAACACATCATAAGTCCAGCGCATGAGTTTAAACTGCAGGTATACATAACGCAAAGCCAGTGCCAGCGGATTCTTGCTTTCGCGCCAGCCCGCCCGGTTCATGGTACTCGGCTCATCACTTGAGTTCTTCTGGTAAAACAAGTCGTTATAGTTTTCAAAAAAAATTCCTCTGCCCTTATGCTGTATAAATGATTTGGCCATGCGGTACTCCGTTATATCGCCTTTAACACCTTCTGCATATCGCCCAAATTTTTGAAAGAAAGAGGTGCGCCGCAAATGCGGGTGATCGCTGTACATGTAAAATTTAATGTGGTTATTAGCCCACAGCTGGGGCTTAAAAACCATTTCGGCGAAACCCTTGCCATAGGCTTTGGTATAAGGGTAACTGAAGTAGGCATAAAAACGGGCAATATCAAGCCCGGCATCTGCCTGCATAAAGTTATTTGCATCTTTAAGGTGCTGCAAAAATTGTGGCTTGGGCTCAAAGTCCTCTTGTACGTAGAGCGTGTAAGGTGTAGAAACGGCGTCCTGCCCCTTGTTGATGTTATTGCCCAATCCCCTATTTTGAGGCGTAGTAACCAAGTTGTAACCGTATACACTTTGCAGCTCCTGTAATTTTTTTTGATGCTCCGGCTTACTACCGTCATCAGACACTATAATACCGCCAAAGCTCATCTGCTGGTCGTTAAAAGTCTTTAGCAGGCGCTCCAGCGATTGACTGCGGTTATAATGTGTAATTAATAAGGTAACTTCTGGAAAGTGATTTACGTTAACATCCATAAATTGAGCTAATATGCTATATGTTTCTGAATTTACAGGCATTCAGTTTGCATAGCTTGGTGTTATTGTACGAGATATGTGGCTAAAAGTTATCACCCTGGTTAAAAACAAACACTTCCTTTCGCTGGCTGGCAACGTCATTATGTCGGGTTTGGGGTTGGTTACCATGGTGCTGATATATCATGCCTTATCTGTGAACGATGCCGGTATCTGGGTGTTCTTTCAATCCATTTTAATTCTGGTAGATACCTTTCGGTCGGGCTTTATTACTACGGCCTTCATTAAATTTTACGCCGGTGCCGATACCAAACGCATGGCCGAAGTAGCCGGCTCGGCCTGGTGGCTGGGCCTCATCATTACAGCACTGCTACTGTTCATAAATATTCCCGCATTTTTAGTAACACCCTATATACATGATGAGAGTATTTTGATGTTTTGCCGGTGGTTTGGTTTGAACTATATCTTTTCGCTACCGTGGTTTATGGCTACCTGCGTGTTGCAGGGCGAGCAACGTTTCGACCGGCTTTTATACGTGAGGCTGGTTAACCAGGCTTCATTTCTGTTAGGGGTGTTGTTGCTGTTTATTTTAGGCAAGGTAAACGTAATAGCCGTATTGTACATATACCTGGGGGCCAACCTGCTTACCAGTATTTATGCACTTGCAATGGGATGGACGCGCATTAGCTCCCTTACGCAACGCAGCCAGCAGGGCATAAAGGATATGTTTCACTTTGGTAAGTTTAGTGTGGGGACTACCTTAATATCCAATCTCTTCCGCACATCTGATACCTTTGTCATCAACTTTATTCTTAACAAGCAGGCGGTAGCCATTTATAACCTGGGCCAAACGCTAATGCAACTGGTTGAGATTCCGCTGCGAAGTTTTGCCGCCACCGGTATGCCCGAACTATCTGCCGCTTACAACCAGAACAACCGGTTTTCGGTCATAAGCATTATGAAGCGCTATACCGGAACACTGAGCATTGTATTGATACCGGCTGTGATACTGGGCTGCCTTTTTGCCGATTTACCTATTTACCTTATAGGTGGCAACAAATATGCAGGCACGGATGCAGCAAACGTATTCCGCCTGTTTTTAACATTTGCCTTACTATACCCGGCCGACCGCTTTTTTGCACTCACGCTGGATGTAATACACCATCCAAAAGTGAACTTTTATAAAGTACTGGTAATGCTCGTAGCTAATATAGTTTTTGACTGGGCAGGCGTGTACCTGCTGGGCAGTATTTACGGCATAGCCATAGCAACCGTATTCCCGGTACTGATTGGAACGCTGATAGGCTATCGTGCTTTGTGCAGGTATTATCCGTTTACCATTGGCAGTATATATGCAACCGGTTACCGGCAGGTTAAGTATTGGATTAGTAAAAGCTTAAACAAAAGCACCGCTGTAAACCTGTTTTAGGCAACTTACATAATAACATAGCAAGTGTATATAGGAAACACAAACTCCACATTGAATAAAGGCATGAGAATAGCGCATTTGATATTGGCTCACAACAACCCCAACCAGTTGGAACTGCTCATCAGGCGATTGACTTATGCCGATGATGTGGTGTATGTACATTTGGATAAAAAGACACCATTGGCACCCTTCGGCTATTTAAGAACGCTAAAAAACGTATTTTTTGTAGACAAAAGAGTGAGTGTAAAATGGGGTGCCAGCAGCATGGTAGATGCCACTATTAATGGTTTTACTGAAATACTGGCAACCGGTACAAAGTACGATTTTATAAACCTGCTCAGTGGTTGTGACTACCCCCTGCAAAGACCCGAATATATTCATGATTATTTGAGTCAGCATAAAGGTAAAACCTTTATGAGCTTTAGAGCCATAAGTAATGACTGGCAGGAAGCCATTCCCCGTATTGAGCTGTATCACTTGAATAATTATAAATTTCCCGGAGTTTTTATAGCGCAAAGACTTTTAAATCAGCTTTTGCCTAAGCGGAGTATGCCCAACGCATTGATACCGGTAGGGCAATCGCAATGGTTCACAGCATCAGGTGATGCGGTGGCTTATATATTAAATTTTTGGAAACAGAACCCACAATTAAGGCGCTTTATAGGCTTAACCTGGGGGCCGGATGAATTTGTATTTCAAACCATCCTTTATAACTCGCCTTTTTATGAGCGGCTGGTGAACAATAATCTACGGTATATTGATTGGTCGGCCGGAGGCGCAAGCCCGAAAACACTTACTATTGCCGACCAAAGCAAGCTTTTAGCATCAAACAACTTATACGCACGCAAATTTGACCTGGATAAGCATGGTGATATAATGCAGCTTATTGATCAAAAGCTGGGTAACGACAGCAGGGTGGCTTCAGCCTAGATTAAGCTTTACGGTAAAAATATTGGCTGGTTGCCGGTAACTATAAGTAAATTCGCTGGCGGCCTTTGTAATAATGAGCAAGCCCATATGTTCACTTAGCGTGTTAATGTAGAGGTCGGTATTATCAACTTCAGTATTATAAAATTCTACTTTTTCATTTTTAAAAACGGCATACAGGCTGTGTATACTGTCATAACTAATCAGCAACGGTTCATTGGGCTTTGAAGCAATTGCGGTAAAGTAGGACAATGGTTGGCCATTGTCGGTTTTTGTAATAATAAGATGCTCTTTATGAACTTCCAGGCTAAAGACCGACTTACTTGTTCCCGAATGTTTGACAGCGTTGTTGAGCAATTCACCCAGTATAAATTTAACTTTGAACAACAAACTGCTGTCGTGGTGGCACTCCACCAATTGCGTTACCAGGTGATCGAGCACCAGGTGCGAGAAAGCACTTATACCTTCGGCCCGGTTATCAAAATCAAAGTGTTGCTCGTTCATTTGTTTGCCCTATCCAATCGCCTGTACAGCATCCTGTTCGCCAGCGTATATTTTAAACACTTTATCCAGCCTGATTAGTTTTAGCAGATCGCTGATGTCCTGCTGCGGGCTTAACAATACCACATCGCACTGCATAGGCATTGCATGTTTTAAGGCAGCTACCAGGGCACCCAAAAATGAGCTGTCCACATAGGTCACTTTTGCCATATCAAGCCAAATACTGCGTTTTTTTGTATTGAGAAGGCTGATCAACTCGCTTTTAAACTGTTCGGCATGGCTTAAGTTTGCCTCCGTTAAGTTAACCTCAACTAATAAATATTTAGCTTCTTCTTTAAGAACATTAAGCATGTGGTAAGTTTTTGCAGATGTATATAATACTACAATCATCAACCCATTTGGATGATTGCTTTTGTAAACTTTCTTTAAATTCGGTGAAGGTAACTCCACCATCCAGCTGTTGTTTTAAATGGCCAGCAAATTGTTGATAATCGCTCTTCTTTGCGCCGTCTGCAACAAAGTCGGTCAGTCCGTCGGTAAACAAAAAAAGCTGGTCGCCTTCGGCCAGTGTTATCGGTTGCCCGGTGTAATTCCCGTCGGGCAGCATGCCAAGTAACAACCCTGTCGATTCTATGGGTCTGATTTCCTGTGTTAAGCTATGGTAATGCAGTAGCGGTAAATCGCCTGCTCCAGTATAACTTAACTGGCCGGTTTGCTTATCCAAGCATATTAACGATAAACTGCAAAGTATATCGCGCAGGCCCTCGTCATGATAAATTACCTCGTTTATTTTTTGCAGCATAGCAGCGCCCGAGTATTGGTTATCTGATACACCAAAGCGGATCGCTGCACGTATATAGCTCAAATAGGTGAAGGTGTAAAACCAAGCCTTCCACTTTTTGCCCATAATATCCCCCAGTATGATGAACAGGTAGCGGTCATCGGCCTCAATAAAGTCTATAAAGTCGCCGCCGGGTATGTCCTGAAAGTCCTGGTGCCATAGGTCAATATCAAAGCCGTTAATTTTAGGCAGCTTTTGTGGTACTGCCTTAATATTGAGTGCAGCTACTGTTTTCCTGATTTCCAGTTCAGACAGTTGCCTTTGCATATTCACCGTGTGCAATAGGTTGTTTATCTTGGCTATAATAACATCAACA
Source organism: Mucilaginibacter sp. PAMB04168 (assembly GCF_039634365.2). Classification (NCBI taxonomy): domain Bacteria; kingdom Pseudomonadati; phylum Bacteroidota; class Sphingobacteriia; order Sphingobacteriales; family Sphingobacteriaceae; genus Mucilaginibacter; species Mucilaginibacter sp. PAMB04168. The sequence goes on along the minus strand of NZ_CP155079.2, from coordinate 842,857 downwards.
GGCGTATCCTTTATAACATAATCAATAGCGCGCAAATCGAGCCCGCTGTACATAATCTGCTGATCGTCAAACGCGGTAAGAAACACAAAGGGAATATCCTTTAAATGGGCATCATCAAGCAGGTGTTGCCTGAACTCCAACCCGTTCATTTCGGGCATTTCATAGTCAGACAGGATAATATCCGGAACCTGGGCTTTTAGCATGCTTAACGCCTCGGGTGCCGAATTTGCCGTATGGCAGGTGAAACCTGCCCGGGTAAACGCCTGAGCAAGCAGTTTAAGGAACAGCGGGTTATCATCAACCAATAAAATACTTTGGGATGCGCTGGTCATATTATTTATCGGTGCTTAATTGTTTGTATACTGATTTTACCAACAAATAACTGCCGGTAAGTATAATGAGCAAAGATATAACATCCATTAAAGTTACCCCATCCTGCGGATTGAAATAAAAGATGGTGAACATTTCGAAATAAGGCGGTGCCGGCATAATGATCATAGCAAAGCCCAGCATTATGAGTACAAGACTAATAAGGATGAGAAAAAAACGCGAGACACGCTCGCCACGTAGATATTTTTTAGACATGTTGCTGTCAACCTGATGGCTGGCCAGCAGTACGCTAAACTCGTCGAGCAAGTCGGCACGGTTAGCAGTGTCATGCACATCTATTTGCTTAAATGCATCGAGCTGGTCGCGGTAAGATCCGGCATCATCAAGCGCTTGGTTTACCCGCGTCCTGATTTGCTTTACCTTTTCGCTGTCAATCTCGCTTTCAGCCAGCAAGTTTACCAGCTCTTCCAGCTTGTCATCAATAGCGGTTTGCTTATTGGTAACCTGCTGCAACTGCGCCACTTCTTTTTTTATATCTTCGTGCTTACTCAAATCAAAGTAATAAATTCATCACAAACTTTTATGGCCCTAAACCGTAAACTTATACAATGAAATTAGTTTCTATCATTACGGTTAATTACAATCAAAGTTTCATTACCGAGCAATTGCTGGCTTCCATAGCCGCCACAAATGCTTACCAGGCTATTGAACTGATTGTTGTTGACAACGCCAGTAAAGATAACCCGGTGCCAGCCTGGCAAACACGCTACCCCGATATAACCTTTATACGGTCTGAAACTAATTTGGGTTTTGCCGGCGGCAACAACCTGGGCATTAAAGCCGCTAAAGGCGATTATTTATTTTTGGTGAACAATGATACCGAGTTTACGCCCGGTTTAACACAGGCCCTGGTAAATATATTAGATACCCAACCGCAAGTGGGCATGGTATCGCCTAAGATAAGGTACTTTGACCAGCCCGACACCCTTCAGTATGCCGGCTTTACCCCCATGAATTATTACACCATGCGCAACAAATGCATAGGCCAGTTTGAGGTAGATAAAGGGCAGTATGATCACAACACGGGCCCTACTGGTTATATACACGGCGCGGCCATGATGATTAGGCAAGAAGCCATTGCTAAAGGCGGGTTAATGGCCGAAAACTTTTTTCTGTATTACGAAGAAATGGATTGGAATGACCATATTAAACGTGCAGGGTACGAGATATGGCTCGAGCCAAGAGCGCTTATTTACCACAAAGAGTCGGTTTCGGTAGGTAAGATAAGTGGACTTAAAGAATATTTTATGAACCGCAACCGCATGCTCTTCATCAGGCGCAATGCACCTTCGGTTTTAGCGGTTATCATTTTTTATATTTACTTTATACTGGTGGTTACACCACGTAACATAATCAACTACCTTCGGAAAGGCTATAAAGGCTTTACCGGCTTGTTAATCAAAGCCATTTGGTGGAATTTAACGCACAGTAAAAACAGTACCAATTTAGGTTACAGGCTTAATTAATTTATGGAAATACTATTTTGGCTTAGCCTGTTTATTGTTTTTTATGCCTTTGCAGGTTATGGGATATTACTTTTTATAATTATTAAAATTAAGCGCAAGCTACGCGGCACCCCGGTGATACCGGTGGTTGATATGGCTAATATGCCAACCTGCAGCCTGGTTATTGCAGCTTATAATGAAGAAGGCTTTATTGCCGAAAAGATAAAAAACACGCTCGAACTCGATTACCCGGCCGGTAAACTGAACTTTGTCTTTATTACCGATGGTTCCAGCGACCGTACACCCGAAATGGTGGCTGAATATCCGCAGATCAGATTAATGCACTCGCCTGATCGGCGCGGTAAAATAGCGGCTGTACACCGTGCTATGGAAACAATTACCAGCGAGGTAGTGGTATTTACTGATGCCAATACCTATCTCAACCCTGATGCCCTGCTCAAAATTTGCCGCCACTATGCGGATGCCCGCGTAGGTGCTGTTGCCGGCGAAAAGCGTATAATGGTAGATGCAACTGCCGATGCTACCGCCGGTGAAGGATTTTACTGGAAATATGAATCGAAGTTGAAAGCCTGGGATGCCGAACTACACTCGGTAGTTGGGGCAGCGGGCGAATTGTTTAGTATACGCACCGCCTTGTACAGACCGGTATCGCCTAATGCCATTTTAGATGACTTTATGATATCGCTGTTGGTAGCCGAGGAAGGCTATCGGGTACTTTATGAACCGGAAGCTTATGCAACCGAAACATCGTCTGCCGATGTTAAGGAAGAATTGAAGCGTAAAATACGTATTGCTGCAGGTGGTATTCAATCTATCATTTGGTTAAAGAGCTTACTCAACCCATTCAACCAGCCATTGTTATCGTTCCAATACATTAGCCACCGCGTATTACGGTGGACGGTGGTACCCTTTTTAATGATACTGGCTTTGCTTCTTAACATTGCCATTGTTGCGGCAGGCGGAGGCTTAGTTTATCAGTTACTTTTATTTGCCCAGGCAGCTTTTTACCTGATGGCCTTGGCAGGGTGGCTGCTGGAGCGCCGCGAGATAAAAGTGAAGATACTATTCATTCCCTACTACTTTTGCATGATGAACTATGCAGTGATACGCGGTATCTTCAGATACATGGCCGGCGGACAAAGTGCAGCCTGGGAAAAATCTAAACGAAAATAAATTACCTTTATACGAAATTTAGCTGCTACAAACAGGAACTTATCCTGCTATATAACGTAAAAACGAGCGATGTCGCTTACAGATCAGATTAAGAACAACCCTTCTTTAAAGAAAATGGTGCACCGTATGCTTATACCTAAGGGTGAGGCAACACCGCGGTTTTGGGTAAAGATATTGGTAAACCCATTTCTGCATAAGCGGGCTCAGGGCTCAAAAATACGCTGGCGCACCCGGTTAGACGTAATGCCTTTCAACCGTTTTGAGCTGGGCAAAAACTCAACCATTGAAGACTTTTGTACTATTAACAACGGTGTAGGCGATGTACTGATTGGCAACAACACCCTGATAGGCATGAGCAATGTGATTATTGGTCCCGTTAACATTGGCGACAATGTAATTATGGCGCAAAATATTGTAGTAAGTGCCTTAAACCACGAGTATCGTGACGTAAACAAACCCATTCACACGCAAGAGATATTAACCGCCCCCATTGTAATTGAAGATGACTGCTGGATTGCAGCTAATGCCGTAATTACCTCAGGCGTAACCGTAGGCAAACACAGCGTAGTGGCTGCCAATGCTGTAGTCACCAAAAGCATCCCCCCATTCTCGGTAGCTGCAGGCAACCCTGCCAAAATCATTAAACAATATGATTTTGAGTTAAAGGACTGGGTACGAGTATAGGTTATTTTGAGTTTTTAAGCGTTCAGCTTCGAACCTTTGTTTACCAAACCCATTACTCTGAACTTATATTAGGAGCTTAAATCTTAGCTTTTACTAATAAAGCAGCGTAGCAATCAGCCGCGCTAACAATAAAAAAGCCACCCTTTTTTTGAGGATGGCTTTTTTTGATACATCTTAATTCCTGATTTTCTATATTTTTCTATACGCTTTCCTTTTGCAGAAGTGCAGGTATGGTCTTGAGTATAAGCTTCACATCGCTGCGCAGGCTATGGTTTTGGGCATAAACGTTATCCAGCATTAAGCGTTCCTCTTCGCTCATATCGCCTTTACCGCGCTTTTCTACCTGCCATAAGCCGGTTATTCCAGCGGGGGCATGAAAGCGAAGGGCGTACTTATCGGTCGTTAACTTTTCTGCTTCGTACAGCGGTAACGGGCGGTTGCCTACAATGCTCATGTCTCCGATAAAAACGTTCCACAATTGCGGCAGCTCATCAATACTGGTGTTACGAATAAAGTTTCCAATACGGGTAATACGCGGATCGTTCTTGATCTTAAAGAAGGCCGACCCGGCACTTGTCTTTTTATTATCTATATACTCACGCTCACACCAGTGCACTTTATCCGCATACATGGGGAACTGACACCTGCCGGCGCTTAAGCAATCGCTGCACAGGTGCGAGGTGTTTTCTATGATCTGCTTGCCTTCGTCACCTTTTTTTGCGGCGGCATCGGTGTCATATTGGTTCAGGTGTTTTAAATCCTTCAGGCGACGGTCGGCATTTACATACATCGACCTGAACTTGTAAAATTTAAATACCTGGTAACCCGTACCAACACGCAATGAGTAATAAAACGCCGGACCTTTCGATTCGAGCTTAATTAGTATATAAACCAACAAAAAGAACGGCGATAACATTAAAAGGGCCAAACCAGAGAAGAACATATCAAACGCTCTTTTACCTGCGGGCACTTTATAAGTAATTTCGGTACGGGTGGCAACATTGTTGCGCAATCCTTTCCAGTGGTCAATCAAAAAATTTACCCTTGTTTCAATATTTTGGTAAGAAACCGGCAACTTGAAAACATCGGCTACACCGGCGTTAAGCGCCAGGCTACGCAGGTTGCTGTTAAAATGATTAACAATTAAAAAGAACGGCACATCGCGCATGTTATTCTTTTTTAAAGTCTCTAACAGTGTAATACCCGATGAAGCTAAAACCTCATCTTGCGAAATAACTGCTGCAATATTTAGCTTACCTTCCTGCCAGGCCGAGAACATCTGCATGCCATTTTTAAAATGCATGAGTTGTCTATCCTGAAAGTTACATTGATTAATTGACATGGTGAGCTCGTCGCTCAAATTAATCAATGCAATAATTTGCCGTTTGTGGGTAAATGTGTCAACACTCATAAGTTCTGCACGCTCTTTCCTATTCTTCTTAAAATCGCTCTAACACGCGCTTCGAGCTCAGCCGGGTTAAAAGGTTTTACAATAAAATCATCTGCGCCTGTATTTAAGCACCTCACCCTTACCTCTGAACTATCCTCACCCGATACGATGATAACGGGTATAGACTTAAAAAAATCGCTGCTGTGTAACTGGGCAATAAAATCAAGTCCGCTCAGGTTGGGTGTATTTAAATCGGATATCACCAAATCGGGGATATTGCCGTTTTGTAAAAACGAAAGTGCTTCTAATGCCGAAGGACAAATTTCTAACTCATAGGCTTTACCTAAGAACTTTCTGAGTATAAGCTGCATATAATTATCATCTTCGATAATTAATATTTTAGTTTGCCCAGTGTCGGAGAATCCCATACGTGTGGATTTGGTAGTGTTTGTTGTGCTTAAAAGGTTGTTAATCGCAGGTATCATACTGTATCATTATATATGTATACCTGATACGTAATTTATACGGTAAAGGTTCTTACAAATAATATTGTCACGAAATAAATACGCGTTTAAAACGTTTTACTGTTGCTTTCCATAAGCCGCCATCTATTTGTATGCGCCTATCTGTTGTCCATACAATAGCCCGGGGTTCATCAACACGAAACATGTCTCCGAAGCCCTTATTTTTCAATTTTAGTGCCAGATAACCATCTTCGTTGGTACCTGGGGGGTGGTTAAAACTGTCCACCTGTAGCCCTTGCTCACGTCTGAAGCCCGAATTAAACCCGTAAACATTTACCGCTTCATTTTTAAAGTGCGTATTATATAAGCGGGTAAAGTCAGAAAAATACTCATAAAAAAAATAAGTAAAACGACTGGTGCTACCCACCGGTATAAACGAAAAGCGGCCGTATGTAATAGCCACCTGTTTACTGCTATCGGCCAATGGTTTTACCATCTCTTCTATCCAATATTTGGGGTAAATGGTGTCGGCATCGGCATTCAGTATATATTTGCCGCTTGCCTTAGCCAGGCCAGCATTACGGGCGGGGGTAATACCCTGCGTTGTTTCGAGTATACAATTTACGCCGCAGGCCTTTACCAGTTCTCCGGTTTTATCCTGCGAGTTATTGTTTACCACTACAATCTCAACCGACCACTTGGTTTCATTGCTACACAACGACGCCAGCGTTTGTACAATAGTGCTTTCCTCATTATAAGCCGGCATAACTACAGATACATCAGGCGTTCCCTTATACAATTTTTGATAAGCCTGCTTCACTTGTAGTGGATCTTGCTTAGTGTAAAAGAAGTTACTGATATACGCAGGTATAGAAACGGGTCTCATAAAAGGGAGCAAATTATAATTTAAAGTTTAATTATTTATGATTTTCACAAAAAATATAACTTTTCAATAAATATTTAATATTAGCATAGTTGTATTGAGCCAAAAAGCATAGCTTTCTGCCACTTATACGGGCCTGAGCAAAAATATTTGCATTAAATGCAAATTAATTTTCCATTAACATATAATCATCTGATTATGTGAACATTAAAAACCAAATTACCTCTTGGTAAAGCATAGAGCTTAAAATAACTAACTTAGCGGTATGAAAAAGTCTAAGCCCACAATTTTGGTGGTTAACGATGATGGCATAACTGCGCCTGGTATTAAAGTTTTGATTGAAACCATGCAAGAGTTGGGCCATGTTGTGGTGGTAGCGCCCGATAGCCCGCAATCGGGCATGGGGCATGCGATTACTATCGGCAAACCATTGCGATTAGATGCAGTAGACCTGTACGAAGGTGTAGAAATGTTTAAATGCTCGGGCACACCGGTTGATTGTGTTAAACTAGCTGTTAACCGGGTATTTAAAGGCACCAAGCCAGATTTGTGCGTTTCGGGTATTAACCATGGTTTAAACAACTCTATAAACGTGCTTTATTCAGGCACCATGTCGGCCGCGGTTGAGGGCGCTATTGAGGGCATTCCATCTGTTGGCTTTTCATTGGATGACTATACACAGCAGGCCGACTTTGGCCCCTGCAGCAAATATGTTAAAAAGATTGCTGAACAGGTTCTGGCAAACAGCCTCCCCGCAGGCACACTACTTAATGTAAACTTTCCGAAAGGAAATGAATTAAAAGGAATTAAAGTTTGCCGGCAGGCACAGGGCAAGTGGGCCGAGGAGTTTGATGAAAGAATGGACCCACACAAACGTCCTTATTATTGGCTTACCGGCGAATTTCAGTTAAATGACCAGGGCGAGGATACGGATGTATGGGCGCTTGAAAACAATTTTGTGTCTGTAGTACCAGTACAGTTTGATATGACCGCACACCACGCCATATCTTATATCAATAGCTGGAAATTATAGCGCTTGATTGCAGGGTGTTAGATTGATACGTATCGAAGTGTAACAGTTTTACTGGCTTATTCTACTTCCTCATAACCAAGCGGTTTTTCTTGACTGCCTTTAATCAGGAAGCTGTTAAACTCCTCACTCAGTTCAACGCAACTTTGCTTTAACATTTGCACAACAACTTTAACACCTTCATCCATTTCGCTATCCTCCAGTATTTCTACCAGGCCCATTATGTTGGCTAGCGGGCGCCTGATTACATGAGACTGCTTGTAAGCCACATCACGAAGCGTTGATGTAAGAAACTTAATATGATCCTGTCGAGATTCGAAATCGGTAATATCGTAACCCATTCCGATAATACCGCTGATGTTACCTTCAAGTGTCAGATTGGCTTTAAAGTCCCATTGGGTAATGGTATAACCTCCTCTGCCGTTCAACTTTCGTAACGTTACCTGGAAACTTTGATGTGGGTGCTGCCGGCACATCATATTTGTTTGGTAAGCCACACCATGATCATCCGGATGTAAAGCTGCAAGGGCCGAACGGGTTCCCGGATTTTTATAATACGCCTGATACTTTTCTAAAAAATACTCGTTAAAATGCGCGTAATTGCCTTCGTCATCAACTAATACGAGGTAATAGGTTTGCGAATCATTCAGTAAGTTAAAAATATGCTCGAAAGTACTGCCGGCCGTTGTTGTCATGGGCTAAAAAGGTTGAAGTATATTAAGGCATTTACAGCAGGTAGCGGAACTTAAACGATATAAAGCAGGTATGGAGGTATGTATAGGCTGCAAACTCACCCTATACTACAAATCTACCAAATCATTGTTTTACTGTTATCTAAATTTGCAACAGCTGCCGCAAAGCACTAAATTTCTGCTGTTAGCCGTTGGTTACTGTACACTATTTAAGGTCAAGTCAATTCCCTGCGGGGCGCCTTCAATTTTACAAATGAGTGGAAAATCAGCGCTGTTGAGTATCCACAACTTTGTTTTACCGTTTTTGGTTACCGCATAAAACGTGTCAGTTTCTTTCCCATCCAAAACGTAAGGAGTTGCACTTTCCGTAACTGTAAAGGTTTGTCCGTTCAGTTCAAAAGCTTTGTTAGTGAGCAAACTGTTAAAAGTATCTTTAGATAAGAAAGCCAGGGTCTCGTTATCCTTTAATTTGGTTACGGCGTCAAAGCCAGGTTCCCGAAGCGCCATTTTGTTGCCGCTCTGTATAGCCTTAGCAGAAATTTCGAACATGCCTGTGCCCAAGCCGGAAATGACCCACTTAATCCTCATAGGGGCATTTAGTTCGCTTATGGTTAAAATTGCAGGCAGGGTTTGCCCCATGGCACGGGCGTTAGCTGTGTAATTCAGCACCGTACCTGCTTTTATTTGCGGTACATATTTTTGTGCGTTAGCTGTTAGGGTTATTGCAGCGCAAGTGAGTATTAATAACAGTTTTTTCATTTTAAATTAATTTCAATTAATTACGTGTTTAAAAATAACATTAAAAATCGCTTACTATTGTACTTTTGATGATATGCTTGGTAAAAATTCTGTTCTAATTGGCTTGCTGCTTGGATTAATATTGCCATTAACGGCATGGCTGCTATTTAGCAAGTTATACCCCAACGTAATTATTCTTAATAAACCAGCTATCCCCTACCTGGTTGCACTCGGCATAAACTTGCTTATCATCCGGCTTTGCTATAAAAAAAATGCCGACGAAACCGGCCGTGGCGTGATGATAGCAACATTTGCCTGTATGTTATTATTTCTGTTCGTTTTTAAAATAAGGTTAACATGAAATACTACCTGGTAGCCGGCGAAGCCTCCGGCGATTTGCATGGTGCTAACCTTATAAAAGCATTAAAGGAACAAGACAAGGAAGCTGACTTTCGCTACTTTGGCGGTGACCTGATGCAGGCACGGGGTGGCACGCTGGTACAGCACTACTCAACCATGGCGTATATGGGCTTTGTAGAGGTAGCAGCCAACCTGCGTACTATATTGCGTAACATGAGGGCTTGCAAACAAGACATTGCCGCATGGCAACCTGATGTAGTTATTTTGATTGATTTTCCTGGCTTTAACTTAAAGATAGCCGATTTTGCTAAATCTGCAGGTTTACGGGTTTGCTTTTATATATCGCCCAAAGTGTGGGCATGGAACCAAAAAAGGGTTTATAAAATCAAAAAGGTGGTAGATCACCTGTTTTGCATCCTACCCTTTGAAGTTGCTTTTTACAAGCAATTTAACATGAAGGTTGATTATGTAGGCAACCCCTTACTGGATGCCGTATCGGCTTTTAAGCCAGACGAGCAGTTTCTTGTAAAAAACAGATTAGAAGCTAAAAAGCTGGTTGCCTTATTACCCGGCAGCCGCAAACAGGAAATAAGCCGGTTACTACCCGTGATGGTAAAAGTTGCGGAGCTATATCCCGACTACCAATTTGTAGTTGCAGGAGCGCCATCTTTTCAGCCCCAATATTATGAGCAATATATGGCTGGCTCAAAGCTCCCCGTATTATTCAATGCCACTTATGATATATTACACCATGCACATGCAGCCATTGTGGCGTCGGGCACGGCAGTGCTCGAAACTGCTTTATTTAATGTACCACAGGTAGCTGTATATAAGGCTAACCCTATTTTGATATGGGCCGGGCGGCAATTTCTAAAAATAAAATTTATTACGCTTGTTAACCTTATAATGGACAAGCTGGTGGTAAAGGAGCTTATTCAGGAACACTGTAATGTAGAAAATCTTAGCCTGGAGGTTGACCGCCTACTGCACAATGGCAGTTATATTGATGAGCAAAAAGCTAATTATGACAAACTGGATGGCTTAATGGGGCAGCCAGGCGCCTCTGCCCAAACAGCCGAACTTATAATTAAATATACCCAAAACAAATAAAGCTCCGGCATATGCGGAGCTCTATCTTTTTCATAGGTGATGTTGTAGAAGTTATATATAGGTAGATGGTAGATGTGCTGATTAAGCTGCTGTAGCAGTATTTACCTGCAACTGATTGCTAACAAACTGATTTTTTAGCTTAGATGCTTTTAAATCAGCCATTAGTAACTTTTTCAATTCATTATCAAATTGACTCATCAATTTGGTGGCTTGTGGTTGAGTATTGTTTTTCATAGGTATATGTAGGTTGTGTGGTAGTATATTGTTTAAGCAGCTAAGCTTTTAGCGTTAATGCTTTGTTCAATACTTTCAAGCAATTGGTTTTTGGCGCTTTTTACAGCTCTTAAATCTTGTAATAACAGGTTTTTTAATTCGGTATCAAAACTTGATACTAATTTGCTTATAGATGGTTTGCTGTAAGTTTTCATTGCTTTGATAGTTTTAAAATTAATTATCAGTCTTCTTTTCTTTGTCTATGTGATCTTTTTCGGTCAGGTTGTCTTTACGCCTTTTGGCCTCTTCATACTGCCTCTGTACCTGTTCTTCATCGCGTGCATCAGATGGTTTCTCAGGATTTTGCGGGTTTTCCCACTCCTGATCTTCGTTACCGTCTGGCTTACTATTATCAACAATTACCATATCAGTGAATTTGATAACTCTTATTCCAATACGGTGCCAAAGTGGGCCAAACTCGCTAAAATAATTTCAATAAGCTGATCATCAATGCCTAAAGTTGCGCCAACCAGCTTTATTAATGCAATAGAAGACACCTTACTCAATAGCGAATATTAGTACAGTGTTGTATAGAATAGTCAGATACTGTATAGAATGGAAACTACCTGTCCTTTTTTAACAAACTTAGCAGGTGCACAATTAGAGCAATTGCAGACAGTGTTATACCAATAGCGCACACGCCGGTCCAATGGTAACTTCCCCACATTTTAGCGGCCAGAAAAGTACCGGCCGACCCGCCGACGAAGTAAGAGACCATGTAAACCGTATTGATACGGTTACGTGCGTTGGCATTAAGCGAAAAAATAATGGCCTGGTTAGAGATGTGTGTAGCCTGTACACCCATATCCATTAGTATTACACCAACAACCAGCCCTGCCAGGCTATGGCTAAATACAGCAAAGAGCACGAACGAAGCTAGCACCAGTATTAAAGTATAAGTAATGAGCCGGTTGGTATCGGCCTTATCACTCAGCCTGCCTATAAAAGAAGCAGCCAATGCACCAAAAGCGCCAATTAAGCCAAATGCGCCAGCCACAGCGCTGCCCTGGTTAAACGGTGGCTCACGCAATAAGAATACTAAGGTTGTCCAAAAAGCGCTAAAGCAGGCAAAACACAAAGCTCCCCTAAACGCGGCAAGCCTGAGCTTAGGCTCCTGCCGGGTGATGGAAACCAACGATTGCATTAAGCTGCTATAGCTGCCTTTATAGTCGGGCTCTACCTCGGGCACTACCAGCGCTATAAGAAGCCACATAACCAGCATCAGGCCGGCGGCGATGTAAAACATAGCCCGCCAGCCAAGGTGTTCGCCCACAAAGCCACTTACCGTACGCGAAAGCAGGATGCCAATTAACAAACCGCTCATAATAAAGCCAATCTTTTTACCACGCTCCTGCGGGTTAGCCAGATGCGCGCCCATAGCGACCAATATTTGTGGTATCACCGAAGTTAAGCCAATAAAAAAGCTGCTTAACGCCAGCACCCATACTTGCTGTGCACTTGCCGCTAATAAAAGCGATGCTACTACAAAGGCAAAGTCAACCAGCATTAAGCGCTTACGCTTAAACATATCTGCCAGAGGAATAATAAACAATAACCCGGTAGCATAACCTATTTGTGTAAACATAGCCAATTGACCGGCCTCGCCATTGCTGATGTGGAACGAAGTCGCAATATCACCTAGTAAAGGTTGGTTATAATAGATGTTGGCTACTACTAAACCGGTAGCCAAAGTCATTACCCAGAGGACAATTGGTGTAAGCTTTTGATGATGAGTTGATGAAACAGCAGACATGTTACAAATTAACGGCAAAATATACCGTTAATAGCTAAAAAACGTGATATCTGGATTGTTTGAGCATTAAGAGAATAAAATTTGTTTAAACAAGTAATCTAGGCAATACTATTTGCTTAATTCAAATCAGCACAAATCAATAATTTAACATTTATTAACATTTAGATGGAAAACATAACAGGTTGACAAAATAATGAGACAAGAAATAAATTATTTGCAATTTTTTTGAAAATAAATTTTGCAGTTAGAAAAGTAAGTGTTACTTTTACACCGTATTCAAAAGATACACACAAAAAAGTCTTCTCATAATTTAGGTTTATAATTGGTTAGTAAAGGCCTCCTGCCCATCAGGAGGCCTTGCTTTTTTACCAACTTTTTGTAAGTTAATTCAGCAGCAGATAAAAAAATCAAAAACTGTATCATACAAATTTGGCATAATGTAACTTTTTATTACTTTTGCCCACCCACACAAACGGGGGATTAGCTCAGCTGGCTAGAGCGCTTGCATGGCATGCAAGAGGTCATCGGTTCGACTCCGATATTCTCCACCCAAATTAAGCTCATATCGAAGCATTTACGAATGTTCGATATGGGCTTTTTTGTTGGAATAGGGTTTGAGAAAAGCATGATTCAGGAGATGGTGTCCGACTTGAGTAGGTAAACAGCCAAACTTAAATGCTCTATTCAGAACATTAACCATCGTTTATAGTTAATAGTCTTCAAGGAATAGTCAGCGAGCTAATTTACAAATCCAAATGGAAGGTACTGCAACCATTAGATAAGAAGGCAACCAGTATGTAGTACTGAATACAGTTTCTAACGATAACTGATTGTTCTTGCCAAATATGGCAAATGGGACAACACATAAAATGGTGGCAACCAATGTAAGTTGCAGTTTGATAAGCGATATTCTGGCCTGCGTCTTAACGAAGGCCAGTGTAGCAAGCCAAAACAGTGCAGCTAGCGGGATAAGTGCTGCCCCTGCAACAAAATTAAAGTATACATCTACCCAAAACCCTGAGCTTCTATAGTAATTAATAGGGTTATACCAAGCAATAAACCAGTTGATTGAGACGGTAATTAGTGGAGCTATTATAAGGGCAGGCAACCAAACTTTCAAGCTGTATATGAATGCTTGCTTCATACTTGAAACGAAGTGTGAGTAGTCGAAACTTCAACAGGGTCGAGATCTATTAAGGCTACACCAATTACAATCAACATGACGGTAACAATCCAGGTCTTACATGACACTCGTCTCTTTACTCTAAAAGCAATAAGCAACGTGAATGCAAAACCGATGGCAGCTCTTAGGTACAAGTGTATAGCGATAAATCCCACCACTACAGCAATCAGGAATATAATGGCTGCAACGCAAAGTGTCTTATGTGCAATCGTGTTTACTTGGTGAAGATTCATGTAAATAGCGTCTAAGGTACAACTTTACTAAAAAGTGCTTAACACTCGTTATAAACCTCCAATATTAAGAAACATATTGTGTTAGAACCAACTTTTAAGTCGTTCATCTTTCTGCTGGCAATCCGTATTAGTTACACTCTCTTGTGCGCCTGCCACCACATCAATCCCGATTGCAATCCGGGCAGCAACATCTTCATGCCGAAATAGGATAATGATCCAATTTATGCCAAAAAGCCACAGAAAGGCTACTATTCCAAACTACCAAAGTGCACCACCTATCCACATGAATGCCCCCATTATAGTGGATACGATTGTAGTACTTTTGAATAAGCTTTTGTGTAAATCTCATAGTTTAGATACCACGTACCATCGTTGTTCATTAAAGTAAATAATCCACTATCTACACTTCGGTAAAGGGATCCTCGCCGATTGGAAGTTGACCCTTTATAGCTAACCGAATGGTATCCAATCACAATATTATCTGCCTTGTCTTCCAGTATTCTTTTTTGAATATACTGCATCAACTGCTGCTGATTGCCAGCGGTGATAACCGCCTTTAAGTGCTTATTATAGCTTATAGAAAAAGGGAAAGACATACTGCAATATAGTACACAGCCACATAACCTACAAGCAGTAAACATTCGTCCACTTCAGTATGTAGATTTTGCCATATGAGAGTGGAGAAGCTACTCAGAGATTAGTGCCTTATTACTCTTAGCTCTATGCGCCGCATAGGGTAAAACGAACTGGCTGTAAATATCAGGTTATTCATAAAACATGGATTTTGCGTAACTTTGCTGCTTGTTTAGTTTTAGATAGATACCTCATACTTAGTAAGAAATGCAGATCAGGCGGGCAGCCCAATACATCAATAACTGGTCGGGTAGTGAAACACTTTTAAATGCACAACTAAAGTTGTTCACGTTAATGCTTGCGGCTAACATCATCAAAGGAGGTTTATACCTTTATGACGCCATCTACCGATTTGGCGGTGATGGAAGCGGCAGGGCAATCCGCCTGATGATTTCCTCTATTGTTATCATCCTTGTACTGCGGCGGTTCCCCAAAATTATTCATTGGGGCATTCACTATGCTGTAATTGCCACCATTGCCCATGTTTATTACCGCGCCTTCAATCAGTCGGTAGGGTTAGATGTGGTTACCCTTCAAGCCATTATTATGGTTATCATTTCGGGCTTTTACGGACTGGGTAAAAAGTGGGGAACTGTATATACGCTAATAGCAGTCGCATCAACGATATCAGTTCATTATATACCTTTCCGCTTTACAGGTTTGCATCCATTGCCCGAGGGTTTGAACGACATTTATATCGCCGTAAACTGGCTGGTTATCCTGTTATCACACGTCTACTTTCATGGTGTGTTGTATGGCAACCTCAGAGCGAGCAAAACACTCAGCTTACAACTGGCAGAGGCAGCCCAGGCTAAAACTAACTTTCTGTCAACCATGTCGCATGAGTTGCGTACACCGCTAAATTCGGTGATTGGCATAGCCGGACTACTTATTAGCGATGAGGCTAACGCTAAGCAAAAGGAACAACTGGACGTATTAAAGTTCTCGGCCGAGGGTTTGTTAACGCTGATTAACGACATACTTGACATTAACAAGCTGGATTCGGGCAAACTGGAACTAGAGTCTACTCCTTTCTCATTGGAGCTACTTTTAAGCGGTATATCCCGTGGAATGGAATTCAAAGCGCATGAGAAGGGACTAAAATTCAAGTTTTCGATTGATAACAGGTTAAAAGGTAAAAGCTTTGAAGGAGATCCTGCCCGTCTCAGTCAGGTACTTTACAATCTTGTAGGCAACGCGGTTAAGTTTACTGAACAAGGCGAGGTAAGCCTAAGTGCAGAGATACTTGATAACAACGACTCTGAATTTGCAATACGGTTCAAGGTACGTGATACCGGAATAGGCATATCAGAGGAACAACAGAAACTGGTGTTTGAGCCTTTTCAGCAAGCTACTGCCAGTACCACGAGGAAGTTTGGCGGTACAGGTTTAGGACTGGCCATTGTTAAACAACTGGTAGAGATGTTTGGCAGCCAAATTAAGCTGGAAAGTAAGCTGGGTAGCGGAACGAGTTTTTACTTTGATTTGCCGTTGCAGCAGGTAGAGCAAGAGCCCATAGATGCAGGATCGATAGCAGAAACATCTACAGAGAAGAGCCTAAGTAATCTACGAATCTTGCTTGCTGAGGATAATATGATGAACATCTACTTTATGAAGCAGTTGTTTAAACGCTGGGATATATCGGCTGATATTGCCGAGAATGGAGCCGAAGTGTTGGAGCTACTGGAAAATAACGACTACGATGTGATATTGATGGATATGCACATGCCTGTAATGGATGGAATGCAGGCTACAGAAAAAATAAGGCAGATGGCTAATAGCACGAAAGCTAATGTGCATATCATTGCCCTTACAGCTTCGGTTTCTGATCAGATACAAAGGCGGGTAATCAGTTGTGGCATGAACGACTATCTGCACAAGCCTTTTCAATTGGAGGAGCTAAGAGAAAAGTTAGAGAACAGACTGCAACCAGCTTAGTAGTTGCCTTCTGTTATGTTATTTAAACCTGTGCCAATACGCTCAGAACCATTATTATACAATCCGATTTATCTGCATAAAAAATGATTCAACTTCAGTATAGATTGTCTATTTTGCAATATGAACCTTATTGCAACTGGCAAGATTGCCGACTTCATTCATACGCATCCTGAATCACGAGTAACCTTACTAACCTGGCTAAAGGAATCCGATTACTGGATGGACCGGATATTTGCCAATCATGATGGACATACACCTGCAGGGTTTGGTAATGGATCGGCCCAGCCAGGCACAGGAGAAATCGTTGTCAATTATCATATAAACTTCTCGGCAAAGGCTGTCTGCATCAATGATATCAAAACGCAAGAGGAAGTCATGCAGGAAATCAAAGCACATCAGGAGAATCACTCAGGCTCTACCTCACACGTCAAAGTGGTTACAGTTACACTTACCCCACCACCACCCTTGGAGGACTACGACCATCTTGATGAGTTTGAGGCAACGGAAGATACCGTAAGCGTTAGTTGGCCAATGCCAGCATACAATTACCGGCAAGATTTAAAACAGGATGACCAGCCTGAATTAAATACTGACGCCACATTTACTCTTAGTACAGAAGCTGAATACCTAACAGCGCTGGCAAGGGCAAATAGTCTCTTTAACAGTCAGCCTCAAGAATGGTCATACCCAGAGTTGTTGTCCTTGCTTCCATCCATAGAACGTTATGAAAAGGAACAATTACATTTTCCGACAATGAGTTTACAAGAAGTGATTATGCAGCGCACGAGTATGTTTGATCTGCCGCAAGACTATCTGTCAATGCTGGTTGGTGGTAAAGACAACCTGGACGATTTACTTAATGGCAAAGTATTACCTATAGACACTATGGAGATACTCTTCAGGACACTCATGTTACGTTTTCCATTAAATGACCAGCGTTTCTTTGCGCAGTCGTAAAAACTTACATTATTGTACAAACTGCGCTACAAACGCTGTTGACTGGCAGACCGCTCAGAACCATACTGGCAATCCCACTTTTGGCTGACTGGCTGTGTTTAAAACCATTTGCACCTTACTCAACTAAATCACTTCTATTATACTGTTGCAATTTCAGGTTAATAGTTTTTAACCGCAATGTACATGAGTATTACGCCTCCTATATAGAAGAAAAAATGTGCGAAGGTCCTAATATTAGGCCCCTTGTCCAACGTTGACTTAAGGAAGCCCCTAATGTTAGGTTCGTTGTATTTCTGGTGAAACCTTACTTGAGTATCCACAATGAAGTTGACTGCGACGTACATCCAATTAAACACAATGAAACTGGACAGCATCATAAGTATTATCTTAGCCCAGGTGCTTGCAAAGGCATCTCCGTATGCTGGTCTGGCGTAATCTACCCATAACTTCATTGGATAAATAGCAGCTACAAAGATTAACGGATATAGCATCAATATCCATGTGTTGGACATTCTCTTGTTTAGGCCGTAATAACAGTAAGTAAAAACAACAACATAAATGAGATAAGCTATAACTTTTAACATGCGGTTATCAAGTAATCATATAATCGGCTGTTCGTTTAGAAGCAGCAGTGAGTTGAAGCATTAACATCTGTACTGCCCAAACAGTTTACAAATAAATAGCGCACTAAATCTGTATGATTATACAATGCATTTGCAGTTAAGCGGTTAACGGTCTTAGCCTGATACAGGTTAGCTTGTGCCACTAAAGTCAGAACCACAGTATTCCCTCTTTTCACTTTGTTGCTTAAGCGAAAAAAGACATGGTGTGGAACTTTAGGGTAGTTCCAACTATCTAGCGCATGTATTTCTCCTACTTACACATTTTCTTCAATTCGTAAAGCCTTTTTTATTTCGGTTACATTCTACTATTGTAACCCCAGGTCACTTTTTGGGTTAAACCAACGCTTAAGCATCAATTTAAGCTTGTTGCCAAACCCATCATTATAATCGGTGGTTAGTATGATTGCATTTTTGCTTGGGAAATAAAGCATTAGCCTTTTAATAATAGACAGTGTATTTGCCACATGCGTCGAAAAGTCCTCATTTTTATCCTGAGCATAGCGTATAGCCTCCAATGTTTCTATCTCGTTTTCCAATTCAAAGCTGAGGTCTAACTTCGTCTGCTTGTTTATCTCAGGATGCTCCAGTTCTAAAAACGCCAATAAATCCACATTAAAGATTTTCAGTAATGAATAGTTATCAAAATTATACGCATGGAATGATGCAATGAATTGCTCCAAATCAAATAAGGAGATATAAATTTGATGAGGCATTTAGCTAAAACAGAAAGTAAAAGGTATAATTGGTATTTTCTGCTATTAACTCAAAACGTTTAACCAACGCAATTATTATAAAATGCCTGGCAAAAATTAAGAGGTAGAGAAGTACTATTAATTACTATTAAAGCAACTTAAAGCTCTGCCGAAAAAAAAGCGGACAATTTGCTAATCATCCGCTTTTTAGTCCGCCGCCTGTGTAAACAAGCTTCGTTACTGATACTGCTTTATATTTTTTATTTGGTCCGGTTCAGTTACCACCAGTTCCGGACGATTTTTGAACATAGTTACTTCGCCGTAAAAACATGCTGGCTTACCTTTCATGGCAGCTGCATTAATTTTTACGCCGGCACCTTTAACGGTCACAGTTAAACGTTGATTTGGGTAGCGACCACCCAGGTTAAGCAACGTAAGCGCCTCACTTACCACCCGGTAATCATATACGGTGTCACAAACGGCTACTTTTTTGCCTACCTGTGCTGCTACGTTAGCTGTAGGTACAACTGCCGACCAATCAACCTGAACTTTAGCAGCATCCGTTTGTGCCGATGCATTGCCAAGTGACAGAGCCACCAATAATGCAGAGAATATTACAATTTTCATGATATGAAGATAAATAAACATTTTTCGGTAGTCCGCAAATTATTACAACGTTTTATACCGTTCTAGTGCCTCCATAAAATAGTAGTCGGCATAGGTTAGGGGTACATCCACTTCGGTACCCTGGGGGATGTGCCCAACGCTGTGCTGCAGAATAAAGCCGCCGTTACTGCCCAGGGCTGCCTTGTATGGCGCTGCCGACAAGCTTTTGAGCATCGTTTGCGCACTGCCGAAGTAGCGCTGTGCCATGGCTTTATCCGTATAAGTGCATAGCTCCAGCAGGGCCGATGCCATCACCGCTCCTGCCGAGGCATCCCTCAAGGCCCTGGGAATGTCAGGCGCATTGAAATCCCAGTACGGTATCTTGTCTTTTGGCAGGTTGGGGTGGCCCAGGATAAACTGCGCAATGTGATTGGCCTGCACCAGGTACTTCTTATCGCGGGTATGGCGGTACATTACCGTATAACCATACAAGCCCCAGGCCTGCCCCCGGGCCCAGGCCGACTCATTGGCGTAGCCCTGGGCGGTACGCTTTTGTTGTACGGCGCCTGTCTGGGGGTTATAGTCGATAACATGGTATGAGCTGTAATCAGCTCTGAAGTGGTTTTTTATTGTGGTATTGGCATGGGTTACCGCTATCTTGTAAAAGCTCGAATCACCGGTTACCCGGGTGGCCCAGAACAGCAGTTCCAAATTCATCATGTTATCAATGATCACCAAAAACTCCGGCTTTTTGGAATCCCATGATTTAATGCAGCCCACCTTGGGGTCAAAACGGGTGCACAGGGATTTGGCGCTGTTCAGCAGTATTTGCTTATAGCGGGGCTTGGGGTCAACCTTTAAGGCGTTGCCAAAGCTGCAGTACATCATAAAGCCCAGATCGTGGGTCGATTTGTTATACTGTTCTTTTTCCAGTGGCAAAAGGATACGATTGGCCTCGGCCAGCAGTGCCTTATCATGAGTTTGCCTGTACAGGTAAAAGAGTGTGCCGGGGTAAAAGCCGCTGCACCACCAGCCCGAGCCGCTGGTCTCCAAACTATCGGTTTTGGCATAGTAGGTTTTGGGAAAGCGGTCTGCCTTCAACCGCGCAGCCAGCAACTTGTACTGGGCGCCGCCATCTTTAAACTGCTGGCTTAAGGAACCCAGCAGCGCCTTATCTTTCTTGAAGCCCGTGGCCTTTTGTGCGTACGTTGATGATATGGTCAAAATACCTATCAGGCAGCTCAACCAAAATGTTTTCTTATATAGCATAGATTATTATTGTGTTTTAAGTTTGGGCCTCCATTCCAGCACCTCAACAGGCTGTGGCGCTACGTTGGCATTACCTTCACCATCAACCTGTGTAGTGTTTTGAATAAATAGGTTAAGTACACCACTATTCTTCCATAGCTCGGTATCATAAGTTGGTTCCCAGGAGCCAACCTGTCGGTTGTGCAGGCTTTCAACTTTCCAATTGTCCTTGCTTAAATCCCCGTTCACTGCTATACATATCAGGTTGGCTAGTTCTTCGTCTCTAAAGATAATAGCTGCTGCGGTCTGCCTGCCGTTCTTCCATGCAATAATTTGCGGACGGGAAATGGGTATACGCTTGGTACCACCACCGCTTAAAGAAAATGCTGCTTTACGAAAACCCAGATTTTTAATATTCCATTTCTTTCCATCATGATAAACCAGGTGGTATTGTGGCACTGTCTGGGCGCTGTCGCGCCAGTAGGTAGCAATATAAGGGTGGCCGGCAGCATCAGCCACCATGGAGGTTTGATTTATGAGCTCACTTTTTTGCGGAATATGACAGGCATATTCGGCTGTACCAGCAGTGATGGGTAGTACATATTTTTCTCCGCTGGATTTTTGCCAGGTTACACCGCCATCTTTAGAACACGCATAAGCCATATCATGGTTACTGGATACATCAGGCGTTTCACGCCAAACCCATGAAAGATGTATTGCACCTGCCTGATCTACCGCCATTTGCCAGTATGCGTTGCGCTTGCCTTCGCCGTCAATCAGATTATCTTGCAGGCGCATCCATTTTTGCGTGCCTGTATCATAACTATTCAGTAGCAAATTGCCATTACCCGAACCGCCATCGCGATACAAGAACAGCAAATTGCCATTGGCCAGCTTGTAAAATTCCGGATAACTAATTTTACCTTCTTTTTGGCCGGTCATGCTGACTTTAGGCCCTAACTGCAAAGAGCCAGGGGTTAAGCTTACGGCATAATTTAGAGGATTATTGTGCTGCCCCCAGGCAACATGCAGGTACCCGGCGCCATCAACTATAATACTGATGGATTTATGAGCGTCGCCGGCATCACCAGTAAAAGAGGTTTTGGCTATTTGCCATTGTTGAGTACCAACTTTACGTTTAGCCAGCACCACATACTGGTTCTTATCATAATAGGCTGCATATTGCCACTCTTTGTAAGTTACCAGCGAGTTTTTACGGAATATAACCGTATTAACAGAATTGTTGGCCCAACCATCGGCAGCTATTGTCGAAACAGGGGAATTCTTTTGGGCAAAGCTGTTTGTTTCAATGCCGGTAAGGAAGATTACGCTAACGGCGCAAGCATTTAACCAGGTATAAAGCTTGGTCATGTACTTAGGTTTAAGCGCTAAAGATAGCAATTGCATAGCAACAGCCTCATACTATTATCCTTTATCCTAGCTATTTAAGCATATACGGCCTTAGGCGTTCGCTATTGCAGCATATGCTGCACCCGGTTAACCAACTGGTCAATATCAAATGGTTTGGCAATAAAACTACTGGCGCCCGCCTCTTCTGCTATTTTTTTCCCTTCAGTACTGGCCGATATAACAATAACCGGCAGCCCTTTGGTTTGCGGATTACTTTTTAAGACCCGAAGCACCTGATCACCCGAAAGTACAGGCATCCATAGATCCAGCAGAAGCAGATCGGGTTGTTCTTTTTCAATAAGGCTGTATACGTTGAGGCTATTACGTTCTGGTATTACATCGTAACCGCTGTCCTCGAGCACAAAGGACACCATATCCAGAATACCCTCATCATCATCACATACGAGTATTTTTTTATTCATGGTTATCCTTTTCATTTAATGGAAGTGTAAAACTGAATGTAGAGCCCTTCCCTTTCTCACTCTCTACCCAAAGTGTTCCGCCGTGGTTTTTTATAATTTGATCGCACACATATAACCCTATACCCATACCCGGAAAATGCTGTTGTATTTCGCCTGCACGATAAAAACGCTCAAAAATCCGTTTCTGATCATCGCTGCTTATACCCATGCCATAATCGGTTACCGATACCTTAAGGTAATTGCTCACTAACGATAAGTAAACCTGTACCTCGCGCGCATCAGGCGCATATTTTATAGCATTTGACAAGAGATTATTCATCACCTGTACCAAATGCGATTCATCACCGGTAAAATTGTTGGTCGATCTGCCTCTCACAATAATTCGATGCTCTTTATTAGCGGTCTGCATGCCTTCAACCGTTTCATAAATCATTTTATCAAAGTCAAACGGCTCTTTGTGTAGTTCTATGTTGCCGGTTTGTATGCGCGAAACATCCAGTAGCTCAGCAATTAGTGTGTTAAGCCTTTCTACATAAAGGCCTGTCTTATCAACTATGTTTTTAAATTTTTCATTTGCCCCTTCGGGCATAAAACGAATCATCATTTGCACATAGCCTTTTATAGTAGTAAGCGGCGTTCTTAACTCGTGGCTGGCTATCGATAAAAAGTCGTCTTTCCGACGCTCTATTTCGCGTCGGTCGGTTATATCTTCTATGGCGATAAGTATGCGGTCTTTATACTGCCCCTCTAATTCTACGCGATGAGCATTGAGCAACATTACCTTGCGGCCAATGTGCGGAAAATCATGTTCCACTTCAAAGTTCTCCACAGGGTTATTGGTTGGCAAAATACTTTCCAGCAGTTCCTTTAGTTTAGCGATATTCCATTGCCCGTTGCCCAGCTCATATAAACCTTTCCCCTCAGTTTCGCCAACCGATACTTTAAAGGTTTTTAGGAAATGATAATTTATGCTCAGAACCTTAAAATCAGGGTCTAAAACAATAAGGCTTTCACGTACGGTTTGATAGATACTGGCCAGGTACTCCTCGCTTTCCCTAATTACTTTGGTACGTTCCTCAATCTTCTTCTCCATCACGTCCTGCTGATGAAGCAATTCCAGTTCGGCTTTTTTACGGCGGGTAACATCGTGCTGCACGCCTATAAAATGGGTAACGTTGCCTGTAGCACTTTTTATGGGAGATACGTACAGCTCGTTCCAAAACAGTTCGCCTGTTTTAGTATAATTTCGTATTTCAACCACACAATGTTCACCCTGTTGTATGGCGTGCTTTATTATATCACGCTCTTTTTGGCTACGGTCCTCCCCCTGCAGTAAGCGGCAGTTACGGCCAATAATTTCCTTTCGGCTATAGCCGGTCATCTTCTCAAAAGCGGTATTGCAATAAATTATAGGATTGTCGGGTTGTTGATTATCGGTAATAATCATACCCGAAATGCTGGCATCAAGCGCCTGAGTAAGCAGCTCAAAGTCCCTATGCTGAGTCTCGGGCGAAAAAGAAAATTCTCCGTTAGTTAAGCTATCCAACTTTTAAATCTATTAAGTTATACCATGTGTTTACTACTATTAGCTTTTATAAACTAATTACCAAACACATCAATAAAATAGTATCAGCAGGTTTGGGTAGCTAAAAACACTATCCAATAACTAAAAAGCCTATAAAATGTTTAGTAAAAACAACAATATCATTATTTAAATAATACAAGTAGCACCCATAAGAACCGAACCTGTACAACATACACACCAATTAGGCACCTAATATAAAATGAAGTTCTATTTTTGCTGGTAATGAAGTTCTTTACTACGCTTGCCTTATGCCTTTTGCTCACCGTTACCTGCTATGCTCAAAATGCAATTAAAATATATGTTAAAGACGCAAGCACACAGCAGCCGCTTGCAGGAGTTACAGTAACGCTACTTGGCACAGGAAACGCCACCAGTTCTGATACCTCAGGACTCATTGCTTTAAACAACATACCCAATGGCCGTCAAATCATAAAATTCAGGTATACAGGTTATACTCAACGGCAGGACACGCTTATTTTTCCCCTGTCAACTAACGGCTTTTTGGAAATACTATTGAGTGTTGAAGAGGAAGAACTGGACGAGGTCGTAGTTACGGCCACCCGAAGCAGCCGTACTATTGCCAGTATACCTACCCGTGTGGAAGTTATATCAGGCGAAGAACTGGATGAGAAAGGCAACATGAAGCCCGGCGATATCCGCATGCTGCTGGCCGAGAGTACTGGTATACAAACGCAGCAAACATCGGCCACCAGCGGTAATTCCAGCATCCGCATTCAGGGCCTGGATGGTAAGTATACCCAGATTATTCGCGACGGCTTCCCGCTGTACTCGGGCTTTTCGGGCGGGTTGGGCCTATTACAGGTGGCTCCGCTTGATTTGCAGCAAGTGGAGGTAATTAAAGGTTCTTCATCTACCCTGTACGGCGGCGGCGCTATTGCCGGATTGGTAAACCTGGTATCGAAAAAGCCAACCAGTGAGCGTCAGCTTAATTTGCTGCTGAATGGTACCTCAGCAGCCGGACTGGACGCCAGCTTGTTTTATGCTCAAAAATTCCGCAAGGTGGGCACAACCATATATGCGGCGTATAACCATGGCTCGCCTTATGATCCGTCAGACATTGATTTAACGGCCATTCCGCGTTATAACCGCTACACGCTTAATCCTAAACTGTTTGTTTACCTGAACGACCACACCACACTAACCGCCGGCATAAACGCCACCACCGAGAAACGTATTGGTGGCGATTTACATTATATAAATGGCAATGGAAATGCCCAGCATTTTTATTTTGAAGAAAACAAAACAGGCCGTTATAGTACGCAATTAAGCTTAACGCATCAATTAAATAATACTGAACAGCTCACTTTTAAAAACAGCGTTAGCTATTATGACCGCGCTATTAACCTGCCCGATTACCGCTTTTCGGGTGTACAACTTTCTACCTATAGCGAGGCAAACTACGGCCGCAATGGCGAACATGCCGACTGGGTGGCCGGCTTGAATGTACTGACCGATCATTTCAGTGAAGATGCAGTAAGCACTTTCCCGCTGCGCAATTACAGTCACAACACATTGGGCGCATTTGTGCAAAACACCTGGAATGCCGCACCGGAATTTACTTTAGAAACCGGGCTGCGCGGCGATTACCATAACCGGTATGGGTTCTTTGTACTGCCTCGTCTTTCGGGCTTATGGAAAATTAATCCGCAATGGAGTGCCCGGCTGGGCGGTGGCTTAGGGTATAAAGCACCCAATGTATTTACAGAGGATGCCGAGCGCATACAGTTTAGAAATGTGCTACCCATTGATGTAAACCATACCCGGGCCGAACGCTCCTATGGCACCAACCTGGACGTAAATTATAAAACCGCTTTATTTGATGGGCAGGTAAGTTTGAGCATCAATCAGCTTTTATTTTATACCCGGGTCGATAATCCCATCCTGCTTACCACTCTGGGCAACGGCAACCTGCAATACCTGCAACCCCGGGCCGACTTAAACACCAAGGGGCTAGAAACCAACATTAAGATTACTTACAGCGATTTTAAACTGTTTGTGGGTTATACCCTGGCTGATGTGACACAGCATATAGAAAACACAATTAGCCCTTACCCACTGGTTGCACGCCACCGGCTAAATAACGTACTGATGTATGAGGTTGAAGACAAATGGAAAATTGGTGCCGAGGCCTACTATTTTAGTAAGCAGCAGTTGAACGATGGTACAACCGGCAAAAGCTACTGGACAGCCGGGCTGATGATAGAAAAACTATGGGAGCGCTTCTCTATCTTCGTTAATTTTGAAAACCTGACCGATACCCGCCAAACCCGGTTCGATACCATTTATACCGGCAGTATTACCAACCCAACCTTTAGAGACATCTATGCCCCGCTGGACGGCTTTGTGGTAAATGGAGGAATCAAGGTTCGGTTCTAAGGTAATACGGCTATAAATAATACTGTGATTTTATCTATATTAGAAAGCAACAACCACAACCTGTATGCGCAAATCGCTTATACTCTACCTTGTGTTTGGCTTTATCGCCTGCACAAGAAACGCAAATACAAATCAAACCGGAAAAGACACATCCGTTACTGAAACGGTGGCTATCAAATCAACCACTCAAAAAGAATTGGACAAAGCACCTGTGATTCATGACTACCCGGCTGATACTGTTTATGATGCACGAATAATTATTCCGGGCGGGGTTTTTCATGAAGACGAGGTGGACCCGAAATCAGCCGAATATGCTTGGATGGGCCTCTTTAAAAATGATATCGGCTACTATTTAGCACCAACCCAAGTCAATTTAGCCAGAAGTTTTGACGCAGTTTTGGATGATGAAGGAAAAAAGACGGGATGGACTATTACCCCCAGTGTAAAAGACTCTGCTATTTGCCTGATCTCAGGCGTAAAAAATTTGCAGGCTCAGCCTATCGATTCCATTCCTCTTCCGAAAAAGCAGCTACTCCCCGGCGAGCAAATTGCTTTTAGATATAAAAGCGTATCTTACGTCTTGTCGGCCACTGGTCATAAAACACTAGAAAAGCCCAACGTAGATTCTTACGCGGTTACAGCTTACAAATTAACGCTTGAAGCGATCATTAATGGCGAACGAGTTAAACAGAAACTTGTTTCAATTTCCAGGTTTGATGATACGATGACCAACATTTACTTTGCGGGTGATATAGATGGTGATGATATTCCGGACTTTATCATCGACACTACTAATCACTATAATGTTTCTCAACCTACCCTTTACCTATCCAAACCGGCTACAAAGGGAAACTTATTGAAGGTTATGGGTATGCATGTAAGTGTAGGCTGTTAATTATTCATTACAACACGTTTAACGTAACTGCTTACCACACGTGAGTCAACATGGTATTGTTTAAGAATACGAATGACAACCTATTTCCCTACTTTTAATAACATTTTAAGATTTTGGAACGAGTGACTTTAGCCAAACTACCAAATCGTAGGCAGCTTTATCATTTTCATACTCTGCAGGCAGGCGGCCATTGGTATACTCATCATAAAGCCAGGGATCACTGATAGCGATAACCGTGCCTTTACCGTATTTAGAACTGGCTATTAATGTAGCACCGGCGCTATTTTTAAGCACAGGTTTTGCATTGCCGATAGTGCTTATGGAGCATACATCTTTCATAAAAATACGCTTGGCGGTTTTAAATACCGGGTTACCTGTTACACTTACACCGCCATCGGCAAAATGTGCATCGTCTATTACATGGTTAGTCAGGTCATCATTAAAGTGAATACCGAATACACCTGCCAGCTTGTTAAAATGCGGCAGCTCCACGTTGGCACTGTCATTAGCTAACATTACCAGCACACCGCCCTGCTTAACCCAGGCGGCAATGTTATCTACATCAGCTTTTTGGATATAGTTAGGATTAGGATTCTCTTTAGGTTTATCAGGATCAACAATAATGTAAACCTGCGTACCTTTTAAATTACCCGCAGTTGGGGCATCTTCCAACGATTTTAATTGAAAGCCTTGTTTTGTGAATGTTTCACCCAAAATAGAATAGCCGCTGCTGGCTTTCTCATCCCACAGGTAATGAAAGCGCTCGGCTTGCCCGTTCTTACCTTTATGTGTTTCGTGGTTAAAATGGTAATCGAGCGTAACGGTTTGCGCAGAGGCAATAAGCGACGTTAAACTTAAGGCACAAGCCAAGCTATAGCAGTAGAGCATCTTCATAGCGATAAATTGTTTATAACAGGAAATGCTAAACTAAGCATTTCCATAACATCTCTTGTTATAAATTTACTTGTGTTAGTGTGCTATTTTGTATCCTTCTTTGTCCCGGCAGTATCCTGGGCGTCTTTCTGCAGTTCTTGTGTACGGCTCTCTGCTTTTTTCACTTCGTCGCGCTCAGTTGCCGGAACTTCTGATTCTAATTCTGCTTCACGTTTAGCGCTTTCTTCTGTTTGGCTTTTATCTGGTTTCATAATAGTGGCTTTTAATTGTACCTTAACAACACCTGCATCTTCGCCCTGTTTTAAAAATAGCTTGTAGCTCTAAGTACAAAGTTAAATATCTTACCTCAAAACTTATCTGTAAATTATTTGTCGTAACTATCAATTAACATAATTACAGATCCTATGGAAACTTTAGCTAAATCAGCAGAAATATTAAGCGATTTAATAGAAATTAATAATGACCGTAGCGCCGGTTTTCAACGTGCTTTGAAAGACTTAGGCGATGGCGATTTAGACCTGAAAACTTTGTTTGAAGAGTACAGTAATCAAAGCCGCCAATTTGCACAAGAGTTAACGGCTGTTGCAGCCCAGGGCGGCGCCGATACTGATACCGGCAACAGCGCAACCGGTACTCTGCACCGCGCATGGATTGAAGTAAAAGCTTTATTTAGCGGCCATGACCGTGCAGCTATTTTACAAGAATGCGAACGCGGCGAGGATGCCATTAAAAAAGCTTATAAAGAAGCTTTATTGCCAGAGAACGGCTTATCGGGCGAGGCACTGCAATTAGTGTCAACACAAGCTCAGGCTATTGGCCAGGCACATGATCGTATCAAAGCTTTGCGCGACAGCCAATAAGCTTAATCTACATCATAAAAAAGGGGCTGCTTTAATAAGCAGCCCCTTTTTTATTTTTGGTTTATATTACTAAAACCTGGAGGTGTATTTTGATAAGATGGAACGGTAGTTGAATAATTACCCATAACTAATATCTAACACTATGGCAACTAAAGCAAAAAAAGACACCTGCTGGGACGGATACAAAAAGAAGGCACCAAAGAAAAAAACGGTAAAACTGTACCTAATTGTGTAAAGTCTACATCTAAAAAGAAAGACTAACAACAAAAAACCATTGCAGATAGCTACTTAATGCCTGCAATGGTTTTTTGTGAAGTTACACCACTAACCTTTACACTGGCATCAAGCCCGCTCAAATTGTCGGCTACGGCCGGATGCTTTTTCATTTCGCGTAAAGCCATATGCATAGCACCTTCGTCTTCCGGGTGATTTTTGTATAATTCATGCAGCCCTACCCCATTAAAATAGCTTGTTAAATGAGCCTGGATATCTTCACTTAAACAGGAAAACTGTTCCTTGTGCAAGTTGGTTACCAGTTCACAATGTGTCTTATCGGCCAGCATGTATTGGCCACAAGCCAATTCAGCGCCAACATCAAGGTTAATATCTTTTAGTTTAAGGCGGTTATTATCCCAATCGGTTAACGCTACATGGTACTTATTGATGATGGTATCAAACACCTGTACAAAACGCTTTTCACCTTCAAGGCCGGGGTAAACAAACTTCAGGTTTTTTAAAGGGCCAACCTTGGGCAGTATGCGAACTAAAAATGCTACAGCGCGGGATGTAAAATCGGGCTTGTTATCTTTGCTGCCAAACTCGGTGGTGTACATACGCTTGCTCATTTTGTATCTAAAGCTGCGCTTGGTAGCCTTCTCGTTCGCTTTTACAATATCATCTTTTTTAGCATTCCATGCGGCCTTAGTTAACGCCGGAAAAAGATTTTTAACACCCCAGCGCATCCTGCCTATGCTGGTTTTAAAATTGGGTACGACTACATTAAGGTGCTGTCCGTAGGTCTTTAAAAATGCCCGCTCCAATGGGTAAGGAGTTATATTAAATCCAATAAAATCATGATAAGCTACAGAGGCGTAATTGCTGCGCCCTACCTGCACAACATCGTAAGCAAATTCCATGCGACTGTGCGAAGTGTGGTCTTCTTCGTATGTAACTACATTGCCAAACTTCCTTTTCAAATCGGGATACAATTCGGGCACTGTAACATTGGTTGCCATACTATGGCCATACTGGTCGGCTATGTAGTGCGACATGGCGCCGAGTGCAAAAGCGTACTCGTTCAGGTCGCGCGCTTCGCCCAAAAGGTTGGTAATAAATTCGCCGCTGCGTACGTAGTGAAGTAAATCGGTAAAATAGGCATTACCTCCGGGCATATACCCAATATCAGCCACCAGGCTCCCCCCGTAGGCATAAGAATGAGCCTTAATCAGTTCATCCAGCGTTGCATTCGGATATCGTTTTACAAGAATGGGTTTTAAAGCCAGGTCCCATTCGGCATCTATAATAGCTTCGTGTGCTAATATAGAAAATGCTTTACCTGGCCTCGGGCAGCTTAAAATAGCCAGCAAAAGCAGACAACAAGAGATAAAATAACGTTTAAAGCGCATATTACAGTGTACGTATCAAGAATAAAGGATACAACACCTATTTAAATAAATCTGTTTGCGCAAGTTAAGGCTTTGTTAATTTAAAGATTGGCAGCGTTCCATGCAACGCTTATAATTTTAAAGTGTCTCTTAACTAAATTGGTAAAAGTTACGGATAATCCAATTAGTCAGTTAAACCTTATTTTCAGATTAACTGGGGCAAGTCATTTAATGAAATTATGGTATTAGCAAACAAACATAACCTACCAGAAAGCTTAATGCTGCTGCTAAACATAGTCGGTTTTGTACTGATTATTTTGGCGGGCGTAATATTGGTACACTGGGTGGTTAGAACTTTAAGCCGGCACCGCAATTAAACAACAACTGCAGTAACCATAAAGACAAAAAGCCCGGCTTGCACCGGGCTTTTGCTTTATAAGCTGTTTATCCATTTAACGAGTTCGTCCCGGCCTTTGCCGGTCTTTTGCTGAAGCTTGCCCAGCAACTCATCGTCTTTGCCTTCTTCGCGTGTCAGATCGTCTTCTGTAAGATCGCCGTAGGCTTGTTTAATTTTACCTTTCAGCTCATTCCAGCCGCCTTTTATCTCTAGCTTATCCATAGTTGTATCTATTTGTTATGATTACAACAGCGCCAGGCATATTTGGTTTGCTATCGCGTTAATGTTACATCAAACAAGTGTAACAGTATTTTAATACCTAAATTGTCTTTGCCCATTCAGCAGAAGAAAATGCATTTTTAAACGCTGGCAGGCCTTAAGCTGGTTTTACAATTGACGCCAACAATGAAAGGCCCGCAAACGCCTACTATGCGCTCGCCCGGTTAAACTTCAAATGACCCACAGAAATAAGCTTTATGTTATCGAAACAAATAAGCCTCCAAAATCAATAGACTTTGAAGGCTTACTTTCTTGTGGGCTACAACAGCACTTTTACGGCTATTGCTCTGTTCCCGGCGTATAATGGTTTAGGTTAAAGTACTATCTTAAGGTCGGTACGGTCCAGTCTACCCATGCAGCGGCATCGAACGTAAAACCACCGTCGGTTTTCATAATAGTAGTATTTCCGGTGCCGGTGCCAATCAAAAACTTTTGTACATAAGCGGTCAGTTCCGGTAATTGCGAATCGGGCATAGAGCAGTGGTTGTGATTGCCTATTTGCGAAAAGCCCATTTTGTCGGGCACGCCAAGCGCTTCCCATACCTTATGTGCAGCATTAGCGGCATTCCACGAGCTAACAGGACTAAGCCAATCGATAGACGTATTTTCGATAACCAGCAAGGCTCGTGGTGCACATAAGGCGAGCACACTGTGCTGATCAAAAGGAAGCTTATCTGCCGTGCTGCTGAACTGCGAAAAATCAGCTCTGAACCAAACGTTTTCGGTAACAATTTGTGATAAGGTTTGCACAGTTTTGCCAGCTGCAATTTGCGCATTAGATATACGCCAGCTTGCTGCGCCACCTGCGCCGGGTTCCTGAGGTATGGTTAGTTTAATACGTTCATCAAACGCACCTACGGTTAAAGCGCCTTTGCCATTTCTGGAACACCCCGTAACACCAAGCCGGGCGGCATCAATATCGGCACCTGGCGTTTTTTCCAGTGCGTCAATTAAACGGCTTACTCCCCAGGCCCAGGCCATAGTGGCCGAGGCAGAATGATCGGCTCCGTACATGTCAAAAAACAAGCCTTTGCCCCGCGAACCGGTATTGGTTTGCTGTGCAACGGTATTATTGGGAAAATTAATAATAGCTACACCCAGGTTAAGCAGCGCTGTATTATTAAGGTTTGACCCGCCAATACCTATAATGGCTGGGTAAGGTTTGCTGCCTGTTGTTGGGTAGGTAATGGTACAGTTGAACGATATGGTTTTGCCATTATCATTAACGTTTACCGTAATAGCATTGCTGGCAAACGAGCCGGTTGTTGCCGCGGCGGGTGTATTGGGCTTATAACCATACTCAAACTCTTGCGCCTGGGCGGCTATTTCGGCCCGGCGGTATTTCCATTCGTCTTTACTTTCCATCCGGAAACCCCGCATAAAGGTAAAAGGGTCGGGCAATTTAGTGATTGAAGGTAACGACGCGTACGAGGGCATAGCCGGCATCGAGTAATCGCGTGGTTCAGGGTCATCTCCTCCGCGGTTTTTTTTACAGCTCATGGCAATAGTCACAAACATTGCCGTAATACCCACAAATGATAGTAGCAGGAATCTTCTTTTCATAACAAATAGATTATAGTATATATAAATTGGTTGATTACTAAGTAGCACAAGTAGTGTATTGAATTGAAAGACGCAAAATCACTATGATTTAACAGTCCAACTTGTAACTATTGGTTAATACCAAATTACGCCAAAGTTTAATCAATACAATCGATTGCAATAAAACTTATTGACGAGATTATAAAATAGATGTAATGAAAAAGTGCCCTGTTAAGAGTTAAGTGCAAGTTTGCTGTGCGACAGCGTCTGACAAAAATATTTAGACGAGCGCCTTGGTATTATTATTTTCGATTATTTAGCGTGCCGGCGTGATCTTATGGGATGAAAGCTAAATTAACGATAATGAGGAGTGAATAAAAATAAATGAGCTACAACGAAAAGCAGGAATCAGGTTAGCCTTATCCATACTAAATGATAAGGCCAACGTGATTCCTGCTTTTAAACTCACGAGGTTATCTCGAACGATAGTGAAGGTCTTGTTAAAAGAACAGGTTTTCTGCACCAAACAAGACCTCGCTCTATCGTTCGAGCTGATAATGTTATTATTACAGCGCTCCAGCCTTTATTTCCTCTACCACACCAGGATCTAACAGTGTTGAGATATCGCCCAGGTTGCTGGTGTCGCCCTCGGCTATTTTGCGTAGTATACGGCGCATAATTTTGCCCGACCGGGTTTTAGGAAGGCCGCTTACAAATTGAATTTTATCAGGCTTGGCAATAGGGCCAATAATACGGCTTACAGTCATCAGAATATCTTTGCGGGTCAATTCATCATTCTCATGCTTATCGGGGCTGATAACGAATGCATATACACCCTGCCCTTTAATATCATGCGGGTAACCCACCACAGCCGATTCTACTACGCTGCTGTGCATGTTAATGGCGTTCTCTACCTCGGCAGTACCTATGCGGTGACCCGATACGTTTAACACATCATCTACACGGCCGGTTATGCGGTAATAGCCATCATTGTCGCGCAAACAGCCGTCGCCGGTAAAGTACATGTTATCATAGGTGGCAAAATAAGTTTGGCGGCAGCGCTCATGGTCGCCATAAGTGGTGCGCAGCATGCCCGGCCAAGGGAACTTGATACATAAGTTGCCGCTTACGCCGTTGCCTTCAATCTCTTTACCATTCTCATCAACTAATACCGGTTGCACCCCTGGCAGCGGTAAGCTGGCATAACCTGGCTTAAGCGGCGTAACATTGGCTATGGGCGATATCATGAAACCGCCTGTTTCGGTTTGCCACCACGTATCAACAATAGGGCATTCGCCATGTCCTATCTTTTCATCAAACCAGTGCCAGGCCTCTTCGTTCAACGGTTCACCTACCGACCCTAACTTGGTTAAGGAGCTAAAGTTTTTACCGCTCAGTACGTCTTCACCAAAACTCATCAGCGAGCGGATGGCGGTTGGTGCGGTATATAAAATATTTACTTTAAACTTTTCTACAATATCCCACAACCGGCCTGCATCAGGCCAAGTAGGTACGCCCTCAAACATAAGTGCCGTAGCGCCCTGTGATAGCGGACCATATACAATATAGGAGTGACCGGTTATCCAGCCAATATCGGCTGTACAGAAGTATACCTCACCAGGCTGATACTGAAAAGCCGTATCAAAAGTATAACCGGTATACACCATGTAGCCGCCGCAGGTGTGTACCACGCCTTTAGGTTTACCGGTTGAACCTGATGTATACAAGATGAATAGCATGTCTTCTGCATCCATCTCTTCGGCCGGACAGGCCGGGTTACCCTGTGTTTCTACTTTCTTAATCTCATCTTCCCACCACACATCGCGGCCCTTAATCATACTAACAGGTGTACGGCTGCGGGTTAACACAATAACGCGCTTAACCGACCGGCACTGCACCAGTGCATCGTCAATCACAGATTTTAAAGGCAGATCCTTGGCTCCGCGAAAACCGCCATCGGCCGTAATTACTACATTGCATTGTGCATCCTGAATACGATCGGCAATTGATTGTGCCGAGAAACCGCCAAATATAACGGAGTGTACTGCACCTATACGCGCACAAGCCAGCACTGCTATTGACAGCTCGGGTACCATAGGCATATAAATACAAATACGATCGCCTTTTTGCACACCGTTATTTTTTAGCACGTTGGCAAACTGGCAAACTTTATCATGCAGTTGCTTATAAGTAAGCACCCGATGCGACTCAGTAGGATCATTAGGTTCCCAAATAATAGCCGGTGTATCGCTATTGGTTTCGAGGTGGCGGTCCAAACAGTTTTCAGTAATATTAAGTTTTGCGCCCTGGAACCATTTTATGTTGGGTTCCTTAAAATTCCATTCTAGCGTTTTATCCCATTTTTTGCGCCACTGAAAGGTGTTGGCTACTTCGTCCCAAAACTGTTCGGGCTGGTTTACGCTTTGTTCGTATATTTGCTTGTACTGCTCAAAAGAGGTTATTTTCATAACAATAAGATGGTTAATAATCGGAGCGGGTAAGTTAGAATTTTTTGAACAAATTAATGCCAGCAAATTATTTTGAAAATTTTTGAGGCCGGTATTGAATTATTCACTTAATTTCCTGATATTTGCACACTCTTTTAGAAAAAGACACATTAAAAAGTTTTGTCATGTCAAGAATTTGTGATTTAACAGGAAAAAGCCCGATGAACGGCCATAACGTTTCTAACTCAAACGTTAAGACTAACCGTAAGTTTTATCCTAACTTAAAAATCAAGAAGTTTTATATACCGGAAGAAGATAAATGGATTACTTTGAAAGTATCTACTTCGGCCGTAAAAACCATCAGCAAAAATGGTATAACTGCTTGTATCAATAAATTTGTTAAAAAAGGATATATATAGTAGAACCCCGTTGTGGGTGGTGTTGTGGGTTGCCTGTTAGCTTTCTTACAACATAACGTACAACATACAACATAAAATATTATGGCAAAGAAAGGCAATAGAGTTCAGGTAATATTAGAGTGCACCGAGCATAAAGAAAGTGGTATGCCAGGTATGTCTCGTTACATCACTACCAAGAACAAGAAAAATACAACCGAGCGTTTAGAATTGAAAAAATTCAACCCGGTATTACGTAAAGTAACCACTCACAAAGAAATTAAGTAATTAACTTAGTTATTACGTTAGTATGTTATTAGGTTATCCGTTAGCTTAATAACTGATAACCAGTAACTCAATAACCACACAAAAGAGATGGCAAAGAAAGTAGTTGCAACCCTGAAAACCGGTAAAGGTAAAGAGTACTCTAAAGTAATTACCATGGTTAAATCAACCAAAACAGGTGCTTACTCATTCAAAGAGCAAATCGTACATAACGATCACGTTAAAGATGCGATCACTGAAGCTAAAGCTTAATTATTAGCTTTACAATAACAA
This sequence comes from Mucilaginibacter sp. PAMB04168, assembly GCF_039634365.2. Taxonomy (NCBI): domain Bacteria; kingdom Pseudomonadati; phylum Bacteroidota; class Sphingobacteriia; order Sphingobacteriales; family Sphingobacteriaceae; genus Mucilaginibacter; species Mucilaginibacter sp. PAMB04168. The sequence continues at coordinate 806,653 of NZ_CP155079.2, read as the reverse complement.
TATATAAAAGCCGTCTTGCCAGCCAAGAGGGCTTTTTTATTTGCCCCAAGCCTCCCAAGGCCGAGTACATAACTTTATAAATGCCGGCAATTCGGTCATTATCATTAAACATTCATAATTAATACATTAGCCGTTTTCAGGCGCTTACGCTTTAGGGGGTTGGAGGGTATTTGCGTATATTTGCACATCTGCACATTTTTAATCTGCACATCTGACACATGGGATTATTCGATTTTTTTAAAAAGAAAGAAAGTACGCCACAGCAGCAAGAGGCGCTGGATACCGGTTTAGAAAAAACCAAGGATAGCTTTTTTTCTAAAATAACTAAGGTAATTGCCGGTAAATCAACGGTTGATGATGATGTGCTGGATGATCTGGAAGAAGTGCTGGTTACCTCTGACGTAGGCGTTACTACTACACTTAAAATTATTGAGCGTATACAAGCCAGGGTAGCACGAGACAAATATGTAAGCACCTCTGAGCTTAACAACCTGCTGCGCGACGAGATACAACACCTCCTGGCCGAAAACAACAGCAACGATTTTCAAAAATTTGAATACGGCAACCACAAACCTTATGTGATTATGGTAGTGGGCGTTAACGGTGTAGGTAAAACAACCACCATTGGTAAGTTGGCCCACCAGTTAAAGCAAGCCGGAAACAAAGTCGTGCTTGGCGCCGCCGATACCTTTCGTGCTGCCGCAGTAGACCAGATACAGCTTTGGGGAGAACGTGTAGGCGTACGCGTAGTAGCGCAGGCCATGGGTTCAGACCCGGCATCGGTAGCGTATGATACCCTGCGTTCGGCTGTTGCTAATGGTGAGGACGTGGCTATTATTGATACTGCCGGTCGTTTACATAACAAAGTAGGCTTAATGAATGAGCTTACCAAGATAAAAAACGTAATGGAGAAGGTAATACCCGGTGCACCGCACGAGATATTGCTGGTGCTGGACGCCTCAACCGGCCAAAACGCCATTGAACAATGTAAGCAGTTCACCGAAGCCACGGCGGTAAATGCCCTCGCACTTACCAAGCTTGATGGTACGGCCAAGGGCGGTGTAGTTATCGGCATATCCGATCAGTTTAAAATTCCAGTAAAATATATAGGTGTAGGCGAAGGCATGAACGATTTGCAGCTGTTTGACCGCAAAGCCTTTGTAGATAGCCTGTTTAATAAAATATAAGATAAAATGAATGATGTTATCTCGAATAATAGGGAGAGCTCTTTTCAAACGCGTATTTAAATCGCTTAGAAAAGATTTCTTATTAGCCTCGAAATAACAGAAGTGGAGATAGATAAGCGTAGCGTAAATGAAGACAAAAGTAATTCCTCAACCCATTTTAACTGCCAAGCCCCGTGTAAACGTGGTTACTTTGGGCTGCTCTAAAAATATATACGACTCCGAAGTGCTGATGGGCCAGCTGAAAGGTCAGCTGTTTGATGTAGTGCACGAGGCCGAAAACGTGAACAGTAATGATATTGTAGTGATTAACACCTGCGGCTTTATTGATAATGCCAAGCAGGAGTCAATTGACACTATTCTGCAATACAGTGAACTGAAAGAGCAGGGTAAAATAGGCAAAGTAATAGTTACAGGCTGTTTATCAGAACGGTACAAGCCCGAGCTTGAAGCCGAGATTCCTAACGTTGACGCTTATTTTGGCACCAATAATCTGCAGGATGTACTGCAAACCATCGGCGCTAATTATAAATACGAACTATTAGGCGAGCGCTTGCTCACCACTCCATCGCATTTTGCTTACTTTAAAATAGCTGAAGGCTGTAACCGCCCATGCTCATTTTGCGCTATCCCGCTCATGCGCGGCAAGCACGTAAGTACTCCAATGGAGCAACTGGTTAATCAGGCTAAAACCCTGGCTAAACAAGGCACGCGCGAACTGATCCTGATTGCACAGGATTTAACCTATTACGGCCTCGACCTTTATGGCAAACGTAACCTGGATGAACTTATGCGCCGCCTGAGCGATGTGGATGGCATTGAATGGATACGCCTGCAGTACGCCTACCCTTCGGGCTTCCCAATGGAGATACTGGATGCCATGAACGAGCGCAGCAATATTTGCAAATACCTGGATATGCCGCTGCAGCACATCAGCGATAACATGCTGAAGTCGATGCGCCGTGGCATTACTAAGCAAAAAACCATCGACCTTGTAAATACCATACGTGATAAAGTACCGGGCATTGCTTTGCGTACCACGCTCATCACCGGTTACCCCGGCGAAACCTTGCAGGATTTTGAAGAAATGTATGACTGGGTGGAAGGAACCCGTTTTGACAGACTGGGCTGCTTTACCTACTCGCACGAGGAAAAAACCCATGCCCATAATTTAATTGACGACGTGCCCGAGGATACAAAGCAGGAACGTGTTGAAACCATAATGGAATTGCAACAAGGCATATCCTACGAAAAGAACCAGGACAAAGTAGGCAATACGTATAAAGTACTGATCGATAAAATTGACAACGGCTATCTCACCGGCCGTACCGAGTTCGACTCGCCCGAAGTGGATAATGAAGTTTTAATTGACGCTACCCAACAATACGCTACTGTTGGCAGTTTTGTTAATGTAAAGATTGACAGTGCTGAGGACTTTGACCTTTATGGACAAATTGTAAAATAATATAAGGCAATGGGAGCGTTTTAAATAATGCTTCTACTTTTGATGATATGGACGCTAACTGTATTGATTATCATGAAACCGGGTTCTTCTCCAAAACGGTAATAGATTACCTGGAGGATGTGCCCGAACTGAAGTCGTTTTACAGTCACCGTCCTACTCTAAAAGGCTTTCATGAACTGCTGGAGCATAAGCAGGTAACTGCCAACCGCAATTTGCTGGCGCAGGTACTTACCGAGCAATACAACAAAGCCGGTAATCCTGAAATGCCGTTTGCATCAACCGTTCAGGCTAATATTGAACTGCTGAAAGCTGATCATACCTACACCATAACTACTGGCCATCAGCTTAACGTTTTTACCGGTCCGCTGTATTTTTTGTATAAAATTGTAACAGCCATAAAGCTGTGCAGGCAGTTGGAAGAAGCATTCCCTGATAAGAAATTTGTACCGGTATACTGGATGGCATCTGAAGACCATGATTTTGCTGAGATTAATTACACCAACATCGGTTCCAAAAAAATACAGTGGAATGAGCAAGTGAGCGGCGCTACCGGCCGTTTGGCTATCAAAACTTTTCGTGAATGCCTTACCCAGTATAAAGGTGTATTAGGATTGGAAGGCCACGCTACCGAGCTGGCTCAAATTGTTGAAACGGCCTATGGTTCACATCACACCCTGGCCGATGCCATGCGCTATTTGGTAAACGCTTTATTTGGTCAATATGGTTTAGTAATTATTGATGCCGACGATAGCCGGTTAAAGCAGCAGTTTGCGGATATTATTAAAGAGGATATTATTGAGCAGAACAGCTTTAAGCATATATCGGCCAGTAATACTCTGTTGCAAAACCTGGGTGTGCATACACAGGTAAACCCACGCGAAATTAACTTCTTCTATCTTCAAGACAATCTGCGTGAGCGCATTGTGCAAGAAGGTGATATCTACCATGTACTGAACACCAGTATCCGTTTTACCCAACAGGAGCTGGAACAGGAAATTGATACGCACCCCGAACGCTTTAGCCCCAATGTAGTAATGCGCCCTATGTACCAGGAGTACATTTTACCTAACCTGGCTTACATTGGCGGCGGTGCCGAAATTGTGTACTGGCTACAACTGAAAGCCAATTTTGATCATTACAACATCCCATTTCCTATACTTATTTTACGCAACTCAGGGCTTGTTATCCGTAAGGAAACAACAGCCAAAGTGCGAAAGATGCAGCTTAAGCCTGCACAGTTATTTAAAGACACAGACATTATAAAGAATGAATGGGTGAAGGCTCATACCCAGCACGAGCTGTCGCTGAAAGACGAGTGGCGCGAGCTGCAGTGCATTTTTGAGAAGCTTAAGCTGAGGGCACACAAAATTGACCCAACCTTAGGCCCCTCAACCAATGCAGTGCAGGCACGTTTAAAGCATGCCATTGATAATCTTGAACGGAAGCTTATTAAAGCCGAAAAACGCAATCACGAAACTCACCTGCGCCAAATCGAAGCTATTAAGCAAGATATATTCCCTAAAAACAGCCTGCAAGAACGTAGCGAAAACTTCGGCCTTTTCTACGTAAAGTGGGGTCAGGTATTTATCGACGAGCTTATCCGGAACTTTGAACCGTTGGAATTTAAATTTACGGTACTGTCTGAGTAATTAATGCTGCTACTGCTTGTCTCGAACGATGGCGAGAGATCTTTTCGAATACAATCTATTGCTTAGAAAAGCTTTCCCTTTTTACTAAAGTAAGATTTTGGGAGGCTGGTGTTAAGTCTTCAACCAGCGCATACTGGCAGCATACTACATAATTTATAAATTGTAGCTTTGCAAAACCATGCAAAACATCTTCCCCGAATCGACCCTACGTATCTTTACGCAGAATATATTTACAGCTATAGGCTGTTCAGAAGAACATGCTCAACTGGCTGCTGATGTACTTCTAAAATCAGATTTACGTGGAATAGATTCGCACGGGGTAGCCCGGCTAAGCGGGTACGTGCGCCTATGGGAAAAGCAGCGCATTAATCCCACGCCAAACATTCGGGTAGTGCACGAAACGCCTACCACAGCTACCGTTGATGGCGACGCCGGACTGGGTTTGGTGGTAGCGCCTTTTGCCATGCAGATAGCCTTACAAAAAGCTGAGCAGTATGGCTCAGGCTGGGTATCTGTACGTAATTCCAACCACTTTGGCATTGCCGGTTACCATGCACTGATGGCAGTTGAGCAGAACATGATTGGCTTCGCCATGACGAATGCCAGTCCGCTGGTGGCGCCAACTTTTGCCAACGAGCGCATGCTGGGTACCAATCCTATGTGCTATGCTTTTCCGGCTGGTAAATACCCTCCTTTAATTGTAGATATGGCTACATCGGCCGCAGCTAACGGCAAATTGGAGATTGCACAACGCTCAGGCAAACCTGTGCCCGAAGGCTGGATACAGGATACCAACGGCCAGTATACGACCGACCCGCATGCCTTAAAAAGTGGCGGCTCCCTCCTGCCCCTTGGCAGCGACCGTGAGCATGGCAGTCACAAAGGTTTTGGTTTGAGTGCTACCGTCGATATTTTATCTGGTGTACTATCCGGCGCTAATTATGGCCCTTGGGTGCCGCCTTTTGTTGCGTTTATGGAACCATCTGCCAATCCGCCCGGAGAAGGCATTGGTCACTTTTTAGGCGCTATGCGGGTGGATGGATTTCGCCCTGTAGAAGATTTTAAAGACAATTTGGATAACTGGATAGCGCGTTTCAAAAATGCGCAAACAGCTAACCCGGCACAAAAAGTTATCATTCCAGGTGAGCCGGAACTAGAGGCTGAACAGGATAGGAAGTTGAACGGTATCCCATTGGTGCAAGCGGTTGTTGATGACTTGAATACACTGGCAGATAGGTTTGGCTTAATGAAGCTTTGAATTTCCCCCGCCATTTTCGTTTTGAGTGATAGAGGAAATTTTTTCTAAAAGATCGGCTTGGTGCGTTCGAATACCTCTACTACTTATTCGGCGTTACAGTGTTAACTTAAGTGTTCCATCACTAACCTTTACCCAACCTATGTGTTATTCCCTAAGTTTACATTTGGCATGAAAGAATTAGAAGATATAGTTAAGGCTTTTGATACGGCAGAGCAGGCCGGCAAGCAAACTGCATTAGCTACGGTGGTGCAGGTGGAAGGCTCATCGTATCGGCGGGCAGGTGCACGTATGCTTGTTACCGAAGATGGAGAGCTAACCGGCGCCATAAGTGGCGGCTGCCTTGAGGGCGATGCTCTGCGAAAAGCACGACTAGTAATGGCTCAGCAACAACCCATGCTGGTTACGTATGATACGACTGATGATGACGATGCCAAACTGGGTGTTGGCTTAGGCTGCAACGGCATCATTCATATTTTAATTGAACCCATATTTGCCAGCCAACCTAATCACCCTATACAGTTATTCAAAAAGTTTTTGGGCAAGCGCCAAAATGCAGTTGTAATAACCCTGTTTTCGCTGGCTAACCGCAAAGGTACGCAGCTCGGTACCTGCCTGTTTTTAACAAATGATGAATACCTGAGCAAATGCGGTAACACGCCGATAGAAGCGCAATTACGGTCTGATGCACAAGCGGTGTTACAAACAGGCCGCTCCACAACCAAAACTTACTTGGCCGATAGCGAAATAACCGGTTTTGTGGAGTTGTTGAAACCTGCCGTTTCGTTACTGGTTTTTGGAGCCGGTAATGATGCTATACCGCTGGTGCAAATGGCTAGTGTATTAGGCTGGCATACCACAGTAATAGATGGACGTGCCAATTACGCCGTAAGCAGCCGTTTTCCGCAAGCGAGGCAGGTACTGGTAGCCAAACCCGATCAGGCCCTTTCGCTACTTACAACTGATAGCCTTACGGTGGCGGTACTTATGACCCATAACTACAATTATGACCTGGCTATGCTGCGGCAATTAATGCCGCTGCAACTGCCTTACGTGGGAAGCCTCGGACCTAAGAAAAAATTAATGCGTATGCTGGATGAACTGTTGGACAATGGCGTGAACATGACCAGCAGTGAATTGCAAGCGCTATATGGACCTACCGGTTTAGACATTGGCGCCGAAACATCCGAGGAGATAGCCCTGTCTATTCTATCTGAAATACAGGCCGTTTTACAGCAGCGCGAAGGTAAGTCCTTGCGTGATAAGCATACGGTGATCCACTCGAATGATATGGAATCGTTACCAGTAAACCACGAGAATTTATGACGGGGATAATCATACTGGCAGCTGGTTCTTCCTCGCGCATGGGGCAGCCTAAACAGCAATTGATATTTCAAGGACAAACGCTATTACAGCGGGCTATGACGGCTGCTGCCCGCCTTACTGATGTTAAAATTGTGGTGGTACTGGGAGCTAACAATTTGTCTATTTTAACTGATGTAGACAGCAAGCGGGCTGATCTGATTATCAACCCTGATTGGGAACAAGGCATGGGCTCATCTATAAAAGCCGGACTAAAAGCTCTGCTGGAGCTTTATCCTGCACTTAATAACGTATTGTTGATGCTTTGCGATCAGCCTTTTGTAGATACGGCCCTGCTCTATCAACTTATAGAAACGGGTTTAACTGGTGATAACAGCATTATAGCTTGCACTTACCAGAATACGATCGGTGTTCCGGCATGGTTTGCTAAAACCCATTTTGATGAACTACTTGCCTTACAGGAGCAGGAAGGGGCTAAAAAGCTACTGATGAAATATCAGCAAGAGATAGTGACTATACCATTTGAAAAAGGTGCCGTTGACATTGACTCTCCAGAGGATTATGATGCGTTGCTGGGCGCAAACTCATCTTTGTAGCGCTCTATATAAGCGCTGGATGAATTAACGAAAGCAAAGAAGTTAAATAAAAATTGTTATTGCGAAGAGCGAAGCAATACCTTCGGCAGCCTATTCAACTGGCTGCATAGTTCAGAGATTGTTTCGCTCCTCGCAATAACGTGATCAGGTTTTAACCAGCTGCCTTTACTGCTCCTCGTAATGATACGTTAAGCCACCATCTACAAAGTAAGTTGAGCCGGTAACGTACTTGGCATCATCTGAGGATAGGAAAGCTACCAGGCCGGCAACATCCTCCGGCGTACCCATTTTGCGCATAGGAATATTATCCAACACACTTTCCAATTGCTCTTTATTATCCATCAGCTTTTTGTTGATGGGTGTTGCTATAGCACCTGGGGCTACGTTGTTTACTCTTATATTTAACGGGGCCAACTCGGTGGCCAGGTTACGGGTTAACATTTTAAGTCCGCCCTTGCTGGCGCAGTAAGCTGCAAAATGCGGAAACACAATTTCCTCATGCACCGAGCTCATGTTTACCACTACACCCTCGCGCTGGTTATCCTTACAATACTTTACAAATGCTTGTATGCCGAAGAAAACCCCCTTTAAGTTGGTATCCATTACAAAATCATATTCCTCTTCGGTTACGTTCCAAAAATCGTTGTTTTTTTCAACGCCGGCATTATTTACCAGTATGTCCAGTCGGCCAAACGCAGCAATGCCATCCTCAATCAGCTTTATAACTGTTGGAGCTTTGCTTACATCGGCTACAACGAATTCAGCCCGGCGCCCCATCCCTCTAATTTGCTGCAGTACCTTTTCGCCCCGCTCATCCAATTCACGGCCGTTCAAAATAATATCTGCGCCCTCCTGCGCTAAACGGATAGCACAGGCCGCGCCTATGCCCTGGCTGCTACCAGTAACTAAAGCCACTTTATTTTCGAAACCTTTCATAATTTCAGTAATCGTTTTATTGTTAATTGTCTGCTTTATTTAATAAGCGTCAACCTTAAAAGTAGTTTGCACAAATTGACATTTTATAAAATGAGGCGCTCACGTTCATCTTGTCGTTACTTTAGCAAAGCAACCAGCCCTGTCCACCCAGTTTGGTGGCTTGCCCCTAAACCTTTTCCTGTATCACCATGAAAGTATTCGTAAAACAGAATGTAATCCTTAAAGTGCTCGTCTTGGTTAAACTTAGGGTGTCCGCCAAATACAGGCCGCTCGCCTTTCTCATTCCGCAAAAATATCCCTTTGAGCCGCTTACTGAGGGCATGCGCTATCTCGGCCAGCGTTAAATACTGACCTGAACCAGTCGGGTATTCAACCTTAAAATCATCCGTATAATATTCGTGAAAACGATGTAGTGCACCAACGAGCAGGTAATTCATGGGCATCCAGATGGGGCCGCGCCAGTTGCTGTTACCACCAAACATATTGCTGTCACTCTCGGCAGGGGTATATTTAACCGAGTAATCGGCCCCGTTAAGGATGTACTGATACGGCGTTTGCTCATATACCTTAGACAGCGAACGAATTCCATAATCGGACAAAAATTCGTTGGCATCCAGCATTCGGCGCAGTAATAGTTTCATGCGATGGCCACGCAGCAGCGAAAATAAGTGCGTTTCGGTACCTTTGGTATCTTTCCATCGGCTAACCAAGTTAACCAAGTCGGGGCGCTGGTTCATAAACCAGTCGAGCCGTTCGGTTAAGCCGGGGAGGTTTTGCCATTTGGCCTCGTCAAAAATAATTACCGCAAACATAGGAATGAGGCCCACCAGCGTACGCAACCGCAGGCGATCCCAGCTGCAATCGGGCTTCCTAAGCACATCGTAGTAAAAACCGTCTTCATCATCCCACAAACCTAATGAGTCTTCGCCCAGATTGGCCAGTGAGCCTGCTATGTACAAGAAGTGCTCGGCAAACTTTACGGCCATACTTTCATACGCCTTGTTGTGCAAGGCAAGCTCCATAGCTATACGCATCATATTAAGCGAGTACATGGCCATCCAGCTGGTACCATCTGCCTGCTCCAGTAAGCCGCCCCCGGGTATAGGTGCGCTGCGGTTAAAAACACCTATATTATCCAAGCCTAAAAAGCCGCCCTCAAAAATATTGTTACCCTCGCTATCCTTACGGTTTACCCACCAGGTAAAATTGAGCAACAATTTCTGAAATATCTCTTCCAGAAACACCAGATCGTTCTTACCCGTACGCTTGCGATCAATATTAAACACTATCCAGGTGGCCAGTGCATGTACAGGCGGGTTCACATCACTAAAATCCCATTCGTAAGCCGGTAACTGCCCGTTGGGGTGTATGTAGTTAGCGCTAACCAACAGGCGCAACTGATTTTTAGCAAAATCGGCATCAACCGGGGCCAGTGCAATGCAGTGAAAAGCCAGATCCCACGCCGCAAACCAGGGGTACTCCCACTTATCAGGCATCGATAAAATATCTTCGGCCACAAAGTGCTTCCAGTGGCTGTTGCGGCCATGCCGTCGCTCTTTTGGCGGCACCGGTTCATTAGCGTCGCCATCCAGCCAGCGTTTAATGTTGTAATTATAATATTGCTTGCTCCACAACATGCCCGCCCAAGCCTGCCGTTGTACCAGCTTTTCATCGTCAGTACTGCCAGCCGTATGGCGGGTAGCGTAAAATTTATCGGCATCAGCATGGCGCGAAGCCAGCATCTGATCAAAACCATGGAAAGGTGTCTTTTTCTTCATTTTGCTTAACCGCAATCTAATCACCACCTTCCCTTTGGCAGGCACCGTGTATTGGTACCAGAAAGCAGCCTTTGTACCTTCATGACTGGGGTTAACAGCAGCAGTATCTCCATTCACCACCCGGTTATTAATGCCATCTTTTACATAAGGTACTTCATTAGCTGCCTGGTATAAGCGCTCATTGTTGGTTTCGTTGTCGGTAAACAGCGCTTCGGGGTTACCATCGGCATAGCAATAGTAATCGCCCAGCTGATTACACCGGAGATACATCGTGTTATGACCCTGAAACAATATTTCGGGCCGGGCCTCACCATTAAACCAGGTATTACGGTACCACAACTGTGGCAGCACATGTATAGGTGCATCCTCGCTGCCCCGGTTGTAAATAGTGTACTGTATCAGTATATCTTCTTCACTTTGTTTAGCATACTCAGTAAATACATCAAAGTACTTGTCCTCATCAAAAGTACCGGTATCTATCAGCTCAAACTCGGGCTCCTGCTTGCCACGCCGACGATTTTCTTCGGCCAGCCAACTATACGGAAAAGCCTGTTGCGGATACTTGTATAGCATTTTCATGTAGCTGTGCGTAGGCGTGCTGTCGAGATAATAGTAGAGTTCCTTTACATCCTCGCCGTGGTTGCCTTCGTTGTTGGTTAAGCCGAAAAGGCGTTCTTTCAAGATAGCGTCTTTGCCATTCCATAAGGCAAGGCCAAGGCACAATAGCTGTTTATCATCACTTAAACCGGCCATGCCTTCCTCACCCCAGCGGTAGGCTTTACTGCGGGCCGCATCATGCGAAACATAATCCCAGGAGTTGCCATCAGCGCTATAATCTTCACGAACGGTTCCCCATTGGCGCTCGGATAGGTACGGCCCCCATTTTAGCCAGTTTATTTGGTTGCTGTAATGCTGTTCAATTCGTTTTTGCTCGGCGCTCATAAATAGGGGTTGAAAACAATGCGGGTAAGATAGTTAATTTTTAAAATGATGATTATGGGCATTGATCAAGATGTGAAGCTTTGACATTGCTGAGATAAAATCAAAAATTTTTGGTGATATATTTAAAGTATTGTACACCTTGTATGATATAGCAGTAGTTATGGAAACCGTTGACAAAATGAAGCAAGACTGGTTAACAAACCTTTACCTCACCACTTTTCCGGCCGTGGCACAACACATTAGCAGGCAAGGCGGCAGCCTGGACGAGGCTAAAGACATATTTCAGGATGCCCTGATCATCTACTATGAGAAAGCAGTGGCCGGCAAACTGCAGTTAACACATAGCGAAAAAGCTTATATATTGGGTATAGCCAAGCACTTGTGGTACCAGCAGCAACACAAACAGAAAGGGAAAGTTAATGAGGATGTGTTGAATTACACCGAGCTGCCTGAGGATGTTTCGGCCATGCCCTCTACCAAGCGCTTACTACGTTACCTGGAAACAGCCGGACAAAAATGCATGGACATGCTACAAGCCTTTTATTACGATAAATTGCCCATGAAAGACATAGCCGAACGCTTCGGACTTTCGGGTGAGCGATCGGCAACGGTACAGAAGCACAAGTGCCTGGAAAAAGTGCGCGAAACAGTTAAAGCAAAATCACTGACGTATGAAGACTTCTGCAACTGAAACCCGGCTTATAGACAGCTACCTTTTAGGCCAAATGCCACCCGCAGACAAGCTCGTTTTTGATGCCAAACTTATGCTGTGCCCCGAGTTACAGCAAACGGCAGATTGCCAGCAGAAGGTTCACCAACTGGTTAAGCTACGCGGCCGGCAAAAGCTAAAAGCGCGGATACAGGAAGCGGAACAAAAAGTGTTTAGCCAGCCTGAGTACAGTGGGTTTAGGCAAAGGGTGTGGAGGTTGTTTAATCGTCTTTAATGTACTTTTAGAATTTACAATCTGCCATTTCGAACGATAGGGAGAACTTCTTTAAACCTTTTAAGCTTATAATTTAATCTCCTCTTAGCACTCGAAACGACAGATTGTATCAATACCTGTTAAAGCATATAAGCTTTATACTCATCTTTGGCGTATTCACCCCAATCGTCCATAGCTTTTTCCAATGTGGCGCGTAAACCTTTATTATCAAGCGGCTTGCCTTTGGTTGGCGGGGCCAACTTATTGGGGGGTACGGGCACATCGGTTACCTTAGTGGCAAACCAACTGATATTCTCGTGTGGCAGGGCTACGCCCAGTATCATTCCTGGCAAACCGGTAAACGATTCGGGGCCGCCCGATACGGCGATCTGATCGGTATAAAATGCCACCACATAAATCGAATCCATTACAATAGCATTAGCACGGCGGCAAGCAAATCCGGCTATCTCACGGGTTTCGTCGGTAATTTTCCACTTAATTTTACGCAGGCTGTCCCTTACCAAAAAGGTTTCCTCGTAAACTTTCTTTTGGGTAACGCTGGTGCCTGCATTTAAATCGGCCGCTACCGTGTTGTTTTGTGGCACCATGCCGCTACCCCAAAAGTTTTGAGGCCCATTGTCTGGATTGGGCGTGTACAGGGTTTTGCTATCGTTGAAAGTAAGCGTACTGGTAAGCTTTTTAAATTGAGGCTGTGAGCGGCGGTACTGGTCATAAGCCGGTTGCAAATAGCTTTCGTTATCTTTATTAATACGCTTTTTGAGCATGGCAAACATGTTCACCGTCTTCTCGTACTCGACAGTGCCGGATGTAGTAAATCGTGCGTTCTGAGCAAGTAACATACTGCTCCATAAAGTTATAAGGCCGGTGGTGATTAGGGTGGTCAATTTCATGGTGAAAATTATTTTTGTGGCGCGCCTCCGCCCATTCTGTTAAAGTCCCAGGTTAAGGTGAACATAAAGTAACGACGTATGGTGGTATACTGTGTTTGTGTTAACGAACCACCGTTGGCACTACGACTAAAGCCATTATTTTGGTTGAGCAAATCGTAAGCATTTACAGCCAGTTTCAGGCTTTCATCCTTAAAGAATGCCTTGCTAACGCTGGCATTAAGCAGGTAGCGGCTCAGCTTTTCGTTAAAAGACTGCGTAGGCGCTCTGTATTCATAATTGCCCTCACCATTAATTTGTATTTTACCGGGCAGGTAAATACCAACATACTGATAGGAAGTGAAGCCCCCGCCATTATTGTTTACGCTTTTAACCAATGATGACACACTGGTGTTGTAAGTTGGGCCGAACGTGCCGTAAAAGTCATACTTTTTTTGCTTGTATTTTGATAACCTTAACTGGCCAGAGAAATTATAAGAGCGTGTGCGGTTTAATGCATTGTTGGTAAGATTGAAATAAGTGTTACCGTTAGCATTCAAATTAACACCAACGTTAACCCCACCCAGCAATTTAACCTTGCGCCCGTATGAAGAGTAGAGCGAAAAGTTGGATGGTGTATTGTTACCCAAGTTGATATACTGCAAACGGCTCTTGCCCGTCAGCGAATCGGTAGCGGTATTGTTAACTATAGGGTTGGTAGTAAAGTTGTAGGAACCGCCGATGTACATAGACTGATCGCTCAGTACCTTGTAAGAGTTGTAATTCATATTGAAGCGATGGGTAAACGAAGGCTCCAGATTCGGGTTACCTATGGTGATGTTCAGATCGTCGTTATTATTACGAACGGGTTGTACCTGATCAATGCTTGGCTGTGTATTACTGCCGCTGTAGCTTAAATTAAATGCGCGTTGCTGAGAAAAACGGTACTGATAGTTGGCCGAAGGGTTCCAGTTTAAAAAGTGGCGCTTATACCTGTAATCAGACATCAGGTCTTCCTGGCTAAAGCGTACATCTCTTACCTTGGTGCCAAAGTTAAGTACCGTTTTTTCCTTCTTATAATTAAATACTGCACCTAATTGATGTGAGATTTGGTTAAGCTGGTAATTATTGCTTAGTGAATCAATAAGGTTGCTATATACTGAGGGGGCCGATTGTGAGAACGATCTCCTATCGGCCCTACTGTTGTTTAGGCCAAAGCCATAGTTGGCTACAATTGCAAAGTATTTGGTAATTGGCTCGGAGTAAGTAAAATTGGTACTAACTACGTTGCTTTTCACATTGTTAATCTTGTACTGATCAACAAGCTTGGTGCTGTCAACGGCGCCGGTTTCGTCGTAATAGTCAATCTTTTGATACAGGTTGCCTTTAACATTATTTTGATTGAGTGCCTCTGTAACATTTAAAGATATCGTACGACCTGTCTTTTTCAGTTTTTTGGTGTAAAAGCCCGTTGCGTTGAACATCTTTTGATCGCCCTCATTATCAATACGGCGGATGCTCTGGTTAATTAACAAATCGTTACCACGTAAGCTGGTTGATAAGTTGTTGTTGCGGGTTTCGTTGTTTTTGAATGTTCCGTCTACCGTGATCTTAAGGTTAGCTGTAGTGTCCAGTTTAACCTGGTACATTGCGTCCAGCTTTTGCCTGAAAATGTAGTTGTTAAAATCCTGATCGTTGTTGGATTTGATAAAGTTCTGATTGGTGCTTGCGCTTGTACCGGGCAGGTTGTTTTGATTTTGAATGTTCTTGGTACCAACCACACCCAACGAGCCTATTTTATAATTGCCGTTAAGAGTATACTTATCGCCACCCCACTTATCATCAAAGTGCAAACCACCCGTGCGGGCCGTAGGTATACCCTCACCACTATATTGCCCGCCAAACGACTCCAATTCATCACCGCTACTCCCGCTTATATAAATACCGCCATCAATCATTTCCACATTGTTGGCCGAGCCGTACTTACTGTTATCTTCCCAGCTTAAACCTGTTTTACCGGAGTTGGCCAGTGTGCCATAAGCCGAAAACTTCTTTTTACCCCAAAACTTATTAAATGCAAACTGCTCCTGGTAAAAGTCTTTAGTGCCTATGCCGGCGTCTACCTTACCAAAGTAGCCGTTCTTTTTATCTTCTTTCAGTTTAATATTAATGGTTTTAGTTTTCTGACCGTCATCAATACCTGTAAAGGTGGCCTGGTCGCTTTTCTTATCATAAAGCTGCACCTTGTCTACCATATCGGCCCGCAAGTTTTTGGTAACCAGCGTTGGGTCATCACCAAAAAATTCCTCACCATCAACTAAAACCTTATTTACAGTTTGTCCCTGGGCAGTAATCTTCCCATCCTTATCTACCTGTATACCGGGCAGTTGCTTAAGCAAGTCTTCTACCCGGGCATTAGGCTGTACGGTAAAACTGGATGCATTAAATTCAGTAGTGTCGCCTTTAATTTTAATAGCAGCCCGTGTTCCCCTTACAATAACACCCTCAAGCAGCTTAGATTTCAGAATCATACTTATGCGGCCAACATTATGCGTAGTGTGTGCCGAGTCGAGTGTAAACTCCTCCACATAGTCGGCATATTTAGGGTAAGTTGCTAACAAAATAAATTTGCCCTTTCCCAATTGCCCTATGCTAAAGCTGCCATCGGCTGCCGCACGGGTAAACTTACGGAGGGTAGAATCTTTGGCATTGAGCACCGAGATACTCGTGTTGTTCAGCTTTACATTCGAAATAGTGTCGGCCACGGATCCCTTAACCATATATGGATTTTGGGCGAAAGCAAGAGACGTGACCCAGCAGACGGTTAACAAGGTTAGAAATAGTTTCATGATAAGGATTATGGTTGAAAGATATAACTAAATACTTAGTACATCAAGCGAATAAGATGTTAAAACAGCAAATAATTACAGATTTTAACATAATTTAACATGCTTTTCTCAATTTGCACCACAGCATGAACCGTATAGACCGTATATCAGCCATATTAATTCAGCTACAGTCACGTAGAGTGGTTAAGGCTCAGGCTATTGCCGATAGGTTTAACATTAGTTTGCGCACCGTGTACCGCGATATGCGCACACTTGAAGAGGCCGGCGTGCCTATTATAGGTGAGGCTGGCATGGGCTATTCCCTGGCCGACGGCTACCGCCTGCCGCCTGTTGCTTTTACGCTGGAGGAAGCTACTGCTTTCATCACTGCTGAAAAGCTGGTTGAAACCCTGACTGATGAGGTGAATGGCAGCAGTTATAAATCGGCCATGTTTAAGGTACGTGCCGTGTTGCGCAATGCCGAAAAAGATTACCTGGCCGGAATGGATAGCCGCATTGAAGTGTTCAAGGCCAAACGGTCGCCTCATATGCACGGTAACCTTAATCCGCTGCAACTTATTTTAAAGGCCGTTACCTTGAAAAAAGTTATCAGTCTCGATTATTTTTCGCACTACAGGCAGCAGCATAGCCAGCGCTGCGTTGAGCCAGTTGGTGTTTTTTACCTGGATAATTACTGGCACCTGATTGCCTTTTGCCGCGTAAAAAATGACTATCGCGATTTTAGGTTCGACCGCATGCTGAACCTGCAATTAACCGATGATGACGTAATTACCAATCATCCTACCCTGAAAAGTTACATGGACAGCGTTTACCGCCAACGCAACCTGCACCAGGTAAAATTGTTTGTAGAAAAGGAAGCAGCGCTGCACCTGGGCGAACAAAAGTATTACCACGGTTACATAGGCGAGGTGGAGAAAGACGGCGGTGTGGAGATTTCATTTCTTACCAGTTCTTTTGAGGGCTTTGCACGCTGGTACATGATGTTTGGCGATTATGCCCGCATTATAGAGCCCGATGTATTGCGAGAAAGAGTTAAAATGATAGGCGAAAAACTTTTATTGAAGTTATAAACCCTGCTGACATAGGGCTGTCACTCGCTACAGGTTACTTTGTTGCATCATCAAAACAAGTAACCATGAACATTATTGAACTGCTGCTGAAAGAACTGAACGAAGAGACTGAAAAGACGCGCCAAATGCTGGAGCGTGTGCCTAACGACCGTTACGACTGGCAACCCCATGTAAAAAGCATGACCATACGCCGCCTGGCCACCCACATAGCCGACCTGCCCAACTGGATTGCGCTCACGCTAACCACTAATGAACTGGATTTTGCCGCAGCCGACTGGAAGGAAGAAATAATAAATAACACCGGCGAACTGCTCGATTGCTTTAACCGGTCTGTACAGAATGGCAAAGCTCATTTAGAAAATGCAACAGAAAAAGAATTAGAAAAAGGCTGGACTATGCGCAGCGGTGAGCAAATTTATTTGCAGGCTACCAAATATGAGTTTATCCGTATGACGTTTGGACAGATGATACACCACCGGGCGCAAATGGGTGTGTTTCTGCGCTTGCTTAATATTCCTATCCCGGGTCCCTATGGCCCAAGCGCTGATGAAATGGAGTTGGCAATGCAGGCCTAATATAAAAGGAAACCTAACCTAAACCTGTCATTTCCGGCAGCAGTGAGAAGTCTTTTCAAAGGTGGTAAGCTCATTAGTTCGAAAAGATCTCTCGCTGCTGCTCGAGATGACATTTATTGTAGTAATGATGCCTGTTTAAAACCGCTTTACAAAGGTAAAGCCGGCTACGCCGTTGTTATAGCTCGGTATAAATATGGTAGCTGCTTTCTTGTCGTTGTCTTTATCGTTACGGAAAAAGTTATTACGTATAATGGGATATAATAAATAGGCCGCCTTGGTAGACAGGATACCAAAACCTGCACCTGCTATAATATCGCTAAACCAGTGGTCGTTATTGTACACGCGTAAAATGGCTGTAGCTGTGGCAAAAGAATAGCCTACAACGCCATACCACGGCGATAATTCACCATACTCCTGCGCCATAAATTCGGCTGCTGCAAATGCTGTACTGCTGTGCCCGGATGGAAAAGATAAACGGTCGCCCGAATTTGGCCGTAACCTGTCCGACGTATGTTTCAGCACACTCACCGTTCCGGCTCTGATGGCTTCAGACATAGCGTACAGAATGGTACGGTCAATGAACCGGTTTTTGCCGGGTACGCCAGCTAAATTCAAAGCATATACTGCCACTACCGGGGCAAACTGAAAATAGTTATCAACAGGTGTATGAAAATCAGGGTGCTTTTTTTGAATGTCATTGTAAACATGAAAATCTACCCGGCGTATGGCATCTACTTCGAAAGACAGTAAACCATACCCAATAAAAACGGCAGGCGGAATAAAGGAAGCGAACTTGCTCTGCAGGTGCGGCACCGTATCTGGCACTTCCAAAATATGTTCAGCAGAATCGGTTTTAATGGAGTCTTTAACCACCTGGGCCCTTAAGCGTACAGGAAAAACAGCCACGAGGAACAGCAAGGTATATAAAAAGCTTTTCAAGGTATATGCAGTTAATGTTAAACTTATATTAACAAATCGTTCCTATAAATTCACTAAACTGCTATAATGTTTTACAGAAGTCTAAATAACTAGTTGTTAAAGAATTGATTTAAGTAATAAGTTACTTAGCAATTGCGGGTGTACGTTTTAAAATTATGTAGCCAATGCTACCGGCTAAGAGCGAAGCCAGCAGAATACCGTACTTAGCTTCGTCTATCATAATTTGATCTTTAAAAGCCAGGGCCGATACAAACAGCGACATGGTGAAGCCAATGCCGGCTAAAGTAGCTACACCTACAATGTGCCGCCATGTGGCGTGTTGCGGCAAACCTGCCATGCCTGTTTTAACCATTAACCAGGTAAATAATAATACACCAACAAATTTACCAATGAGCAAGCCGGCTATAACACCTATACTTACTGGGTTAATTAATGCCGAAAAGAAATCGGCGCCTATTATTATACCGGCATTAGCCAGCGCAAACAGCGGCATAATCACAAAAGCCACCCAGGGATGTAATGCATATTCAATTTTTTGCAGCGGAGTTTGTGCAGCTAAGCTAAGCATCTTAATATGCTCAATGGTTTCATGTTGCAGCGGTGTGGTTAAGGTGCTATTATTAGGAATTTCCTTATCAAAATCATCGGCCAGTTGGCGCAATTTAGCTGAGTAAACCCGTTCGTCAATAATGGTGCGTGCTGGAATGGTAAAAGCTACCAGCACCCCTGCAATAGTAGCATGAACGCCCGACAATAAAAAGCCCACCCAAACACCAAAGCCAATTATTATATAAAAACCCGTACGGCGAATACCCAATGCGTTGCCGGCTACCAGTACAAGTAAAAAACCAGCACCTATAAATAACGGTATAAAATGCAGATTGCTGCTGTAGAAAAAGGCTATTACCAGTACGGCACCCAAATCATCGGCCACGGCCAGGGCCGAAAGAAATACTTTAACAGATGAAGGTATGTGCTTGCCAGCTACCGAAACCAGGGCCAGCGCAAAAGCAATATCGGTAGCCATAGGGATACCCCAGCCATGCGCTGCTTCGGTATTACGGTTAATTATAAAATAGATAAAGGCAGGTACAAGCATCCCTCCCAAAGCAGCAACCATAGGCAGCGAAGCTTTACTTACCGAGGACAGCTCACCGCCCATAAATTCGCGTTTGAGCTCCAGCCCAATTACAAAAAAGAAGACAGCCATAAGGCCGTCATTAATCCAGATGTGCAGCGGATGGCTCAAAGCATCTCCACCAAAACCGAACGAGAAATTAATATCCCAAACGTGGTGGTAGCTCTCCTGAAACGGCGAATTTACCCATATAATAGCCAAAATTACACTGGCAAAAAGTACGATACCGCTAGTATGCTCCTGGTGTATGAACCGGCTTACCGGCTGTAACAGTACATCAATGGGCGATTTATGTATAGCCATAAGTATTTAAAAGTCAAGTAGCACAAATGGCTTAAATGGGTAACTACAAAAATGCTACCAGCCGCTCCAACGCCATGCCGCGCGAACCCTTAATTAATACCGTAGCATTGGTTACAGGCTTGCTTTGCAGCCCCGCCATAGCTTCTTCGGCTGTTGCGTAAAACGTAGCTGGGTAATTGCCCTGTTGCAAGTAAAACTCCCGACCAACAAAAATGTGTTCATCAGCAGGTACATTTAATGCAATTTTCAACACCGCTTCATGCTCAGCAGCGGCTTCGGGGCCCATTTCAAACATATCGCCCAAAATCATCACCTTATGCTCGGCCTGCATTTTATCCAGGTTGTCAATAGCAACTACCATACTGCTGGGGTTAGCATTATAATAATCGCAAATGAGTGTATTGGTGGCTGTTTTTACAATTTGCGACCTGTTATTTTTAGGCTGATAACCCGATATGCCTGCATTTATTTGCTGAGCGCTTAACTTAAAATAATGCCCCATGCAAATTGCGGCCAGTACATTATCCAAATTATACTCGCCGGTAAGCTGCGTACTCACCTCGTACTGCTCTTCAGAGTTACCTATGCTCCATCTTAAAGAAAGAAATGGAGCATTACCTGTTAAATCGCCCTTAATAGTATTTAAAACGTAATCTTTTCCGTAAAAGATTACGTTCTCCATATTGCGGTCTTGCTGCATGCGCATCAGGTCGCTGCTATTGCCATTTACAAAAGCGGCACCATTAGTGGCTTTAAGGTAATCATACAATTCACCCTTTCCTTTTTTTACACCTTCCACACCTCCAAAGCCTTCCAGGTGCGCTTTGCCTACGTTGGTAATTAAGCCGTGTGTGGGTTGGGCAATAGTGCAAAGCAAACCTATTTCTTTTTGATGATTGGCGCCCATCTCAATAACCGCCATTTGATGGGTGTTATTGATAGATAATATAGTTAGCGGCACACCAATGTGATTGTTCAGGTTTCCTTGCGTAGACAGCGTATTAAATTGCTGCGACAGAACAGCGTTAATTAACTCCTTGGTGGTAGTTTTGCCATTGGTGCCAGTTAAACCGATTACCGGTATCTGCAATTGCTTGCGGTGGTAACGGGCCAAATCCTGCAAGGTACCCAACACATCATCCACCAATATATACTGGTCTGATAATCGGTACACAGCATCATCAATAATGGCATAGGCCGCACCTGCTTCTAATGCCTGTGTGGCAAAGGTGTTAGCATCAAATTTGTCTCCCTTTAGGGCAAAAAACAAACTGCCGGGTGCAATTTTGCGTGTATCAGTACTGATGACAGGATGCTGCAGGTATAGCTGGTAGATTTCTTCGATGGCCATGCGCAAATATAAAATAGAAAAAGATTTAAATACTATTTGGACATCACCCTTTCTTATAACCGGACAGTAAAATCACACCGTTGGATAACCTATTCTATAAGGCCAAGCCGATCTTAATATCAAGCGAATGATGCCCCAGCACCAGCCACACCTGCTTAACCACATGATAAACCGCAAACCCGAAAAAAAGCAACGCAATGCTGGTGTTGATTAACTGTGTGCTTAGGGCAAACTTGCTTTGAATATAACGGGCCGACTTTGCATAAGCATACAAGCATAAAAAAGATCCCATAGCCGAACCTAAACTAAACACGCTTAAAGCAAAAAAGCCGGGCGGTATCCACTGGTGGGCGAGTAAATAAGTACCGGCAATCATCCAAAAAAGAATTTGCATAGGGTTAATAATACCCAGTAAAACACCGTAACGAATACTCTCGCGGTCGGAATATTTTTGTTTGGGTGGCTTTTTACGGTTGAGCCAGGTAATAGTGCCTAAAGTGCCAAAAAGGATTACCATTACCCAGTCAATAATAGTTTCGATATGCGGTTGTACCGACAGCCACTTGGCCGCCTGCATAATAAAAAAAGTAAAAAAGAACTCAACGCACGAAAATGCGGTAATAAAACGCAAGGCCTGACGCATGCCCCGGTTAATAGCTATCTGCGTGAGTGTAAGGTTTATATTGCCCGGCGGAATGTAACCTGTAAAGTTTACAACCAGTCCCAGGAGGAACGTCAGAAAAATCATTACTCAAAAGTAAACCGTTTTTTGGATATCAGATAAGCATTTTATGGTAGTTAGCATGATTTAACCTTTCTTTGTATTTTTATTAACAAGAAAGACTGAATGCCTGCTGATAGAATTATATCCCTGCTGCCCGCCGCTACCGAAATTATTTGCGCCCTTGGATTGGACAACCGCCTGGTTGGTCGCTCACATGCCTGCGATTTCCCGGAGACGGTAAAACAATTACCTGTTTGTTCGTACGACCGTATAGGCAGTAACCTGAGCAGCTTGCAGATTGACGAGCAGGTTAAGCAACTGCTCACCAATGCCCTGTCGGTTTATGAGCTTAACAATGAGCTGATCGAGCAGCTATTGCCCGATGTGATCATTACGCAAGACCAATGTGCAGTGTGTGCGGTTTCTTTACCTGAAGTTGAAAAGGCGCTATCAGCCCAACTAGGTAAGCCGGCGCAAATCATCTCACTACAGCCTAACAGCCTGGCCGAAATTATAGGTAATATAGAAGAAGTGGCCCGTACGCTGGGCGCTACAACAGCAGGCGAAAACCTAATTGAAGAGCTACAGGAGCGTGTAGATATTATACGCCATAAGCTAAAATTTATTGATGCTAAACCTACAGTAGCTTGTATTGAATGGCTGGATCCGCTTATGGTTTCGGGCAATTGGGTACCCGAACTGGTTGCTATTGCCGGCGGAGAGCCTGTAATGGCCGAAGCAGGCAAGCACTCGCCCTACATACAATGGGAAGACCTGCGCCTGCAAGACCCTGATGTAATTGTGTTAATGGCCTGTGGTTTTTCAATAGAACGCACGTTGAAAGAAGTGGAGACGCTACTGCAGTTGCCGGGCTTTTCTGATTTAAGGGCTGTTAAAAACAAACGCCTTTACATAGCCGATGGCAACCACTATTTTAATCGCCCCGGTCCGCGTATTATAGATTCGATAGAAATACTGGCAGAAATCATTAATCCTAAGCAGTTTATATTTGGATATGAAGGCGACGGGTGGATTAAGTTTGAGGTGTAAAGAGTTTATATTTCACAGCCTTTGTGTCATCTCAAAGGATAGGAAGTCTTTTCCCAGCTGCTAAGCTAATTGCTTAGACAAGACTTTCCGCAAACGCTCAAAAACGACAAATTAATAGAACATTTTTTATAGACACCACGCTCAAAATCCTATACTCATCCCCGCATAATAGTTTCTTAAGGATGCAGGATTGTAATAACGGTTACCTACGGCGTTTAAATCATTACCTAAACTGTAATTTTTGTTGAGCAAATTATCAGCACCGGCGTAAATATTTAAACGGGTTTTAGCGCCTATGCCAAACTGCCATCCTGCCTTGGCCTGCAGCAAATGATAAGAACCGGCATAAACCGAGTTAGCATCATTTACCGGGATGCGGGCGGTGTAGTTATGCTGAACAAACAGATATACGGCTTGCGGCAACCTGAATTGCAAACTACTTACCACTACCTGCCTTGGTACACCCGTAAGGCGGTTGCCCGAGTAATCGGTATTATTAATACTATAACTACGGAAGTTGAACCGGTTATATGTAAACGCTTCGTTAAACTGTATGCCACGGATAGTGCCACTGTTTACAGGCCTCATAATCCAACCTGTAAAATTGAGCTCGAAACCTAACTGTTTGGTGCCGCCTGCATTTACAAAATAGTCTGTCTCGTTTGCCAAACGCTGGTTTACAATGGTGTTGTTGAGGCGATAGTAAAACACAGATGCATCCAGCATCAAGCTTTCATCGCGGTTACGCAAGCGCAAACCGGTTTCATAGTTCCAGCCGGTTTCGGGTTGCAGATCGGTATTGATAAGGTTATTGCTGGGCCTTACCTCGGCAATGGTTGGGGTAGAGTAACCGCGGCTAACCGACGCCCGCCAGATAAAGTTGTTGGTTATCTCGTATGACAAGGCCACCCGTGGCATAAGCTGGGGCTTAAAGTTACGCGTACTTAACCCGGCCTGGTTAAGCGGATAAGCATTCCTGAACTTGTATTGATAATAGTTTAAGCTTAAGGCTGCTTCTATATTTAAGCGGCGGTATAAAGTAGCTGCATACCGGGTAAATACAAAATGCTGATTAGTGTTCACCACATCAAGCGATTGGGGGTTGCCTGTTACGCCAGCCAGGTTATCGTAATTATTAATATCAGCATTGGTTTGCTGCCATTCGGCCCCTAAGTTCAGTTTCCAATCTAACGAGGCAGCCGCCAGTCCGCTTAATTCGAAGTAAGTGCGTGCACCATAAGTACCCTCATTACGCTGCTCATAGTTGGTGATAAAAGGGTTTTCAAAATTTACATGGCTGCCAAAAACCGTCGCCACGTTGCGGACACGGTTACTCAATCTGGCCTCGTTTACCACACCGCCAAAAAGCATTTTGGTGCTTATGCCAATATGCTGCTCAATGGCGCCGGGCAATGTAGCCGTAGCTGGCCTTGAAGCGCGTGGGTTGGCCTGTAACTGGGCTAAATTTAAACCACCCGGGGTTTGGTATTGCAGGTCTGAGTAAAAGCCAATGAGCTTTAATTGGTTGCTTTTTCCGTAGTGGTAACGGTTTACCATTTGCAAGTAATGCCGTTGCATGTAGCTATGGTCTCGGTAGCCGTCGTAACTTTGGTAACCCTGACTAACGTTTAAGTCATTTTTCCCCCACTGTTGATGAACAGCGGCATTTTGATGGATTAACCCATACGAACCAGCATTAAAACCAACCGATACCACGCTACTATCGCGCAAACGGCTTACCGGATTTATAAGCACAACACCGCCCGAATTAGCACCAAACAAGCTGCCATCGGGGCCTTTCAGTACCTCAATACTGTGCAGGCTGCTTACGTCTAAAGCATTGAGGTAAGTATTACCGCCTGCATCGGTAAGTGGTATTTCATCAAAATAAATTTTAACGTTACGCACCCCGAAAGGCGACCGCAGTAAACTCCCCCTGATGGATAAACGATAGCTACCCGGCGTACGTTCTTCCATGCGTACGCCAGGTAGGGTGTTCATAGCACTTACCATCGAATTATTGGATTGTAAAGTTAACTGGGCAGAGTTTAACACCCCTACCGAAGCCGGCACCTGCAGCATTTGTTGCTCCGATAAATAGCCCCGAACGGTTACCGGCCTTAAGCGCTGTGTGCTATCCGTTTTTACAGCATCAGGCTGTTGCGCTGTAGCCTGCAAAGCAAATAGTACTAAGAAAGCTGCAAACAAGGTTGATTTAATTATCATAATACTCGAATACATCCAATAATGTATTATTTTATTTATTTTTTAAATATTCTTCAACAAAACAACCAATACATGGGTATTAATACAATTACTTTAAATACATTTGTAGCAACCCCTAACTCACATAAAATACTGTTGCTTAAAAGTTTATGATCCAAACACAAGACCCTGCCCCTGGAGCTGAGCCTTTATTAATTAGTGAGAAGCGTTCACCTGCTTTACACCTCAATTTTTTGGATGGTTTAAGAGCAATAACAGCACTTTATGTAGTATTACACCATGCTTTTCGCGAGTTACCAGTAAATACAAATCCTTACGTTAAACTTGTAACCTACCCGTTCAGATTTGGCGGTGCGGGCGTTGCCGTGTTCATTGTTCTTTCAGGTTTTTGTTTGATGATTCCTGTTGCCAGAAATAACAGCAAGTTAAAAGACAGTACGGGTAAGTTTTTAATTAAAAGAGCAAAGCGAATACTACCAACCTACTACCTGGCTATGTTGTTTGCCTTAATTATGTTTTATACCGTTGTTGGAAACGACACAACAACTCACTGGAAAGGCATGGGTCCGGTTTCATACAAAGACATCATTACCCATATCTTACTTATCCACAATATTTTTTATGACACCTCACGCACTATTAATTATTGCTTTTGGTCTATTGCGGTAGAGTGGTACATCTATTTTTTATTCCCCATAATTGTATTCTTCTGGCGCAAGTTTAATGCGGTAAAAACAACTTTAGCAACCGTATTGATAGCCGCATTAATACAAGTGTTTTTATCCCGTTTTCAAGAAAACCTAAACGTTAAATTCATCAGCCCAATTTTTATTGGCCTGTTTGGCTTAGGAATGTTTGCAGCACATGTTTCTTTTTCAAATAACAAGAGTTTAACTTTTCTTAAAAACTTCAGGTACTGGCCGGTTGTACTTTTAATCACATTTATGCTGTTTTTGAGCGGCCATTTTGCACATAGCTTTTATCAAAAAATTGAGGGACCACTACTTACATCGGGTTCTTTATTGCCTACCATATATACTGGTTTATTTGCATCCAGTTTGCTCATAGCGCTATCAACAAACAAGTTAACCGGCTTCCGCAAATTCTTGTCGTTAAAGCCGCTGGTTTCTATAGGCACATTTGCTTACAGCATTTATTTAATACATGCCCCGCTTATTGAAGTTGTAATGCGTTATGTAATACTCCCTTTAAATATGGGAATTATTGCAAACCTGATTATACTGACTTTTGCAGGCGGCGCTTTTATTATAACGGTATCATACGGCTTTTACTTAATTGCTGAAAAACCTTTTCTGAACACTAAAAGAGCATCGGCAACCACCAGTGATGCCGTGCAACCGCTGGCAGTGTCCTAACACTCGTTAAACAACTACGATTATATTAATTTGCGCTCACGCGCCAAATTTTATTGCCTGAGTCGTCGGCTACCAACAGGGCGCCGTCTTTAGCGACGGCTACACCAACCGGCCTGCCGTAAACCTCGTTTTTAGCTGCGTTGGCAATAAAGCCGGTCAGGAAATCTTCGGGCTTGCCGGGTTTGCCGTTACTAAACGGAATGGCTACCACTTTGTATCCAACCAGTTTTGAACGGTTCCAGGAGCCGTGCTGACCAATGAAGGCAGCATTTTTATATTTTGCACCAAACTTGTCGCCATCGTAAAATGCCAAACCCAGCGAAGCCGTATGCGAGCCTAATGGCACGTCTGGAATTAAAGTTTTTTTCACCAGGTCAGTACGTTCGCCTTTGCGGCGTGGATCTTCATGCTGCCCAAAGTAGGCATATGGCCAGCCGTAAAAGCCACCTTCTTTAACACCGGTCAAGTAATCTGGCACTAAATCATCCCCAAGTTCGTCGCGCTCGTTTACAGCTGTCCAAATAGTGTTCGTACCCGGCTGAAAGCCTACTCCTACCGGATTACGCAAACCACTGGCATATATTTTCTCGTCTGAACCATCTAAATTAACAACCAGAATATTAGCACGTCGAGCCTCGTTAGCTATGCCATGCTCAGCTACGTTTGAGCCCGACCCTACCGTTATATAAAGCTTTGTACTGTCTTTACTAACCAGTAAATTACGAGTCCAGTGGTTATTATAACCACCAGCAGGCAGTTTTAAAACTCGCTGTCCGGGTTTGGTTATGCGGGTATCACCCAAGGTATAAGGGTATCGCCACAGGCCATCAGTGTTAGCCACATAAAACCACCGGCCAACTGCAGCCATACCAAAAGGCTGGTTGAGGCCGGCAAGGAACAGACCTTTATTATCTACTACCCCATCGCCATTCGTATCTCTGAAAATAACTATGGTATTGGGGCTCTCGCCCATGTTTTGCGATTTTGTTTTACCGCTTAAAGCCGATTTAGCTTTAGCCAGTGCTTTAGCTTCAGTGGTTGCCAGGGCAGCAAATACATCACCGTTTGATGCCACGTAGATATTACGCGGGTTGTTAAGTTCTTCGGCATACAGGCTTACCTTATAGCCGGCCGGCGCTGTGGGCGTTTTACCTTTAGGCCAACCTATTACCTTACAAAATGTAGTGGCCGATTTGGTGGCAAACGGCGCCGGTAAATCAACTTTCTCACCGGTTTCTACAGCAACTGTATCCGCTTGCGCAGGATCGGGTTTTTGTTTCTGCTGACAACTGCTAAAAACAGCAGAGGCAAGTATGGAAACATACAGGAAATTCTTGCTTTTCATAAGGTAGTTCTTCAAGTTAAGACTAACAGAACTAACCCTTTATCTTAACAGAATGTTTCAGCAAACAACATGTAGTTGTTTAAACATGATATATAGAAGATAATAGATGTGATAATGTTTACTCAGCCGAAGTCACCTTGTCGCTAAACTTTTACAACGCTAATAGTTAGCAATACTCTGCAAGAGGCTCTTACCTGATGAAACACCCTGAAACAGTTGAAATTATAGTTGCTTAAAACCTTACAAATTTATCAATCTGCTCATTGACAAAGCCTACCGTTTTTTCCTCAAATAAATTGCCTTCTGCATTTATCTCTTTGCGTACCGCCGGTATATGCAAGCGCAGCGGTAAAACGTGTAAATGCAGGTAGCTGCAAATTCCGGCAAAATGCTCAATACCGCGTATGTTGCCGTAAGTACCCGACGACAAGCCAACCAGTGCAGCCTTTTTCTCATAAAAGCTATCCGGAAAAGTGCAAGCATCGATAAAAGCCTTTAATATGCCCGGAAAACTACCGTTGTACTCCGGTATCACGAACAGGAATTTTTCGGTATTAGTTATTAATTGCTGTATGGGCTCAAAGGCAGCGCTGCGGCTGCCAAACATGTCGGTCTGTATAAAATTCGGCGGCAACTCATCGAGCGATAGCAGCTTTACTTCTAATCCTTTATTTAGGAGCTGGCGCTGATAATATTTAGCTAATTTTAGAGTTGAACTACCAGGGCGATTGGTAGCGGCAATGATAGTTATCATTTAAAAGTGTTTATAAGTTACAGGAACATGCCGGGCTGTAGAATTGTTTAAATTCGTATCTTTACCTCCCGGTTAATGCCAGGCGAAAGTATAAAATTTTAGCTTCACCTGTCCTTAGCGTGCCAGGGTAAAGTGTTGTTATATATCGAGGGAAAAAAATGAGTAAAATTATCGCGTTAGCTAATCAGAAAGGGGGAGTTGGTAAAACAACATCTTCAATCAATCTGGCTGCAAGTTTAGCTGTGTTAGAATACAAAACATTGTTGGTTGATGCTGACCCGCAGGCAAACTCTACCTCGGGTATTGGATTTGACCCGCGTACCATAAAAAATAGCATTTACGAGTGTATTATTAACCAGATTGACCCGGCAGAGGCTATACAAAAAACCGAAACGCCTAATTTGGATCTGCTGCCTGCTCATATTGACCTTGTTGGTGCCGAGATTGAGATGATTAACCTTACCGACCGTGAATACAAGATGCGGGCAATACTTGATAAGGTGCGCGATAAGTATGATTTTATCATTATAGACTGTTCGCCATCATTAGGTTTAATTACCATTAACGCCCTTACCGCCGCCGATTCGGTAATTATACCGGTACAGTGCGAGTATTTTGCGTTAGAAGGTTTAGGCAAATTGCTTAACACCATAAAAATTGTACAAAACCGCTTAAACCCTCAATTGGATATAGAAGGTATATTGTTAACTATGTACGATGTACGCCTTCGTTTATCAAATCAGGTGGTTGAAGAAGTACGCACACATTTTGAAGACCTGGTGTTTGATACCATTATACAGCGCAACACGCGTTTAAGCGAGGCGCCAAGCTTTGGCGTATCAGTTATTATGCACGATGCTACCTGTAAAGGAGCCGTTAACTATTTAAACCTGGCCCGTGAAATCATCCGTAAAAATGGGTTAACGAAAACCTCGGGTAAGGCTACACCTGCCGCAGTTTAATTGAAGTAATGAGCGTAGACAAGAAGAAAGCATTAGGTAAGGGGTTGAGCGCCCTGCTGGACGACTCAACCAGCATCAACTCGCAAAAAAGCTACACAGCGCCTGAAACCGGTGGCGTAGGCCAGAACAACAACGGATTAGGCTCTGTTAATGAAATACGTATAGCCGAAATTGAAATAAATCCTTTTCAGCCCCGTACTGATTTTGATGAGCAGGCTTTAATAGAGCTGGCCGAATCCATTAAGGTACAAGGCTTAATACAACCCATTACTGTACGCCGGGTAAATTCGCATTCCTATCAGCTTATATCGGGCGAGCGCCGTTTACGTGCATCAAAACGTGCAGGCTTAAATACCATACCTGCCTATATACGCACCGCTAACGACCAGCAAATGCTGGAGATGGCTTTGATAGAAAACATTCAGCGTGAAAACCTGAATGCCATGGAGGTTGCGCTCAGCTTTCAGCGTATGCTGGATGAATGCGGCCTTAAACAGGAAGAACTAGGCGAGCGCGTTAGTAAAAACCGCAGCACAGTTACCAATTACCTGCGTTTATTAAAATTACCGCCCAGCATACAGGCATCCATTCGCGATGGAGATATTAGCATGGGACACGCCCGCGCCTTAATTACAATAACAGACCCGATAAAGCAAGTACACCTGCACCAGCAAATCTTGCAGCATGGCCTTTCGGTTCGTAAGGTTGAGGAAATGGTGCGCGATCTGCAGCAAGGTAACGCCCAAAAGAAAGAGGCACGTAAACCTGAGCCGGTATCCTTTCAGATACAAAAGATTCAGGATGACCTGGCTTCTAAATTTAGCACAAAGGTGAAACTAAAAGTGAGCAACAAAGGCGCAGGCAGTATTGAAATTCCCTTTTTATCACAAGACGATTTGACCCGTATTTTAGAAATGCTGGACTGGTAGCCATGAAACAAGTACTTATCATTACACTTTTAACATTTTTTGCATTCGCAGCCAAGGCTCAAAAACCTGATACTGTGAAAACTAAAAGCGTTAATGATAGTTTGACCCGCGTACGAGATTCAGTAGCCTCCAAGCCAGTTCTGCCTAAGATATTAGCTAAAAAGAATAAAAAAAAATACAACCCGGATAGTACCCACAGTCCGGGTTTGGCATTTCGCCGCTCGGGTTTTGTACCTGGATGGGGACAAATTTACAATCACCGCTGGTGGAAAGTACCCCTTATTTACGCTGGTTTAGGATCGTTAGGATTGGCACTCGAATTTAACAACAGGTATTATAAGCAATACCTTAAAGTTTACCAAATGCGCCGCAATGGCGACCGTCCGGACGCTGAAACGTCCAAAACCATAACCGATCTTTACGTTAATACACAGAACGCAAATCTTACGCAATTAGAAGGCGCTGTAAACGGTTATCAGCGTAATTTTCAATTGAGTATTTTGGGTGTTATGGGTGCATGGGGCATACAAATGATAGATGCCTATATTGACGCCAAGTTTATCCACTCGTATACCATGGACCGCGACCTGAGCTTTAAGGTAACGCCGGGCATTATGCCAACGGGGCCTATTTATGCAGCGGGAGCCATGCCTTCGGTAATGCCGGTTATAAAGCTTACCTTTACCATGAAATAACCTCAATTTATAAGTCAATACTATTAATTTTCATGAAGATAGGATTATTCGGTTATGGCAAAATGGGCAAGATCATTGAAAAAATTGCCACTGATCGCCAGCACGAAATTGTACTGAAAATAGACCAAGACAACCTGCACGAGGCCACCCCCGAGAACCTGCAAAAGGCCGACGTGATGATTGAGTTTACTACACCGGCATCGGCCATCAGCAATATTGAACGTTGCTTTGAGGCAGGCGTTCCCATTGTGGTTGGTACTACCGGCTGGTATGAACAACTGGACAAAGTAAAACAAAAATGCCTTACGAGTAACAATACCTTATTATATGGCTCTAACTATAGCGTTGGTGTGAATATCTTCTTTCATGTTAACCGTATTTTGGCCAAAATCATGAATAATTATCCCTATTACGAGGTACAGGTAGAGGAGATTCATCATACCCAAAAGCTGGATTCGCCAAGCGGTACGGCCATCACTATTGCCGAAGGCATTTTGGACGGTCTGGAAGCTAAAAATGAGTGGAAAAACGTTTTGGTAAGCGATACCGGCGAAACAGCAGATGACAATCTGAACAACAACCAACTGCTTATAGAATCGCACCGGATTGAAAGCGTACCAGGTACACATACCGTACTTTATGACTCTGAAGTTGACAGCATTGAATTTAAGCATACCGCACATAACCGCAATGGTTTTGCGCTGGGTGCTGTGTTAGCTGCCGAATGGGTTAAAGATAAAAAAGGATTTTACCAGGTAACAGATATGTTTACCTTTAACGCCTAACCCCTGCTGGTGAGGTTTAATTATATTAAATATGAATTGGAAATTCTGGGATAAAAATAACAACCAGACAAAAAAGAAAAAGAGCGCAACCCGCGAATGGTTTGACGCTATATTATTCGCTGTTATTGCTGCAACGTTAATACGTACCTTATTTATTGAGGCTTACACCATCCCGACCGAATCAATGGAGCGTTCGTTGCTGGTAGGCGACTTTTTATTTGTAAGCAAGGTAAATTATGGCGCACGTACACCCATGACGCCTATCGCTTTTCCGTTTGCGCACCATACCATGCCTATTATAGGTACCAAAGCATATTGGGATGGCGTAAAGCTGCCTTACTACCGTTTGCCTGGCCTGAGCGAAATTAAAAAGGGTGATGTAGTGGTTTTCAATTACCCCATGGAAGCCGATTCACCGTATTACCGCCCGGTTGATAAGCGCGAGAATTACATTAAACGCTGCCAGGCCACACCAGGTGATACCCTATCTATTGCCGACGCACAGGTATTTGTAAACGGCAAGGCTAATCCATCGCCGCCCGAAAGTCAAATCAACTACGAAGTAGAAACGAACGGCACAGAAGTAAACCCCAAACTGGTTGATGAATTACATATAACACCGTCTACTTCTCCTTACAACAATTTCCCAACCATGACGGCCGGCTCCGCAGCTGCGCTTAAACGGCTTGAGAATGTAACCAAGGTAAAGGCACATGTTACGCCTAAAGACTCGATTGACGAAAGCGGCACCGTTTTTCCAAACGACCCTCACTACGGTAAATGGAACCAGGACAATTATGGCCCTATTATAGTACCCAAAAAGGGCTGGACAGTGAAATTAGATAGCCTTACCCTGCCTTTTTACAAACGGGCTATAACTGTTTACGAAGGCAATAAGCTGGAGGTAAAAGGCACCGATATTTACATCAACGGCCAAAAAGCCAACACCTATACCTTTAAAATGAACTACTACTGGATGATGGGCGATAACCGCCATAATTCATACGATTCGCGCTTTTGGGGCTTTGTGCCCGAAGACCACATTGTGGGTAAGGCCCTATTTGTATGGATGAGTTGGGACAGCAACGCCAGCTTCCTTAACAAAATACGCTGGAGCCGAATATTTATGGGCATCCATTAAGCACCAACAAAAAAGCCTTAGCAAATTGCTAAGGCTTTTTTGTTGGTGTATATTAATGCAATGCGTACTTTACAAACCCCTCATCTCTCAGGAAGGTTAGAAAAAGCGTCTTAATGATCTTTCAAAATAGCATGCTCCATCTTGTCGCGCTTAGTTCTCAGGTAGGCCTCATTGTGCGGGTTGGGCACAATTTCAATAGGCACTGTTTCTACCACCTCTATACCATAGCCTGTTAAACCGGCACGCTTTGTAGGGTTGTTGCTCATTAGGCGCATTTTGGAAATACCTAAATCTCGTATAATCTGCGCCCCTACTCCGTAATCGCGCTGATCCATTTTAAAGCCTAACTGAATATTGGCTTCAACAGTATCCAATCCGCTTTCCTGCAGCTGGTAGGCCTTTAATTTGTTAATTAAACCAATACCGCGGCCTTCCTGGTTCATATAAACAATTACGCCTTTGCCTTCCTCACTTACCCGCTCCATTGCTTTGTGCAATTGCGGGCCACAATCGCACCGGCACGAGCCAAAAATATCGCCTGTAACACATGAACTATGTACACGTACCAGCACGGGCTCATCGGGTTCCCAGTTACCTTTTATAAGGGCCAGGTGATGCTCACCTGTATTTCGCTGCGTATAGGCAATCATCTCAAAGTCGCCCCACTGTGTTGGCATTTTAACGGCAACCTCGCGGTCAATCAAAGTTTCGCTGCCCAGGCGGTAAGCAATCAGGTCTTTAATTGAAATAATTTTGAGATCAAACTCCTTAGCCAGCTCTAAGAGCTCGGGCAATCGGGCCATTTCGCCATCCTCTTTCATTATTTCACATATAACGCCGGCAGGCTCCAAACCAGCCATTACAGGCAGATCTATGGCCGCTTCTGTATGGCCCGAACGGCGTAATACACCGCCATCTTTAGCTATCAAAGGAAAGACATGCCCCGGGCGACCCAGATCAGCAGGCTTGGTAGCCGGGTCAATTAAAGCCAGCGTTGTTTTAGAGCGGTCTGACGCCGAAATACCTGTTGTACACCCATGCCCCAACAGATCGACCGAAACGGTAAAGCTGGTTTCTAATGTAGCCGTATTTTGATTAACCATCGGTGCCAGCTCCAACTCCAAAGCCCGTTGGCGGGTAATAGGAGCGCAAATAAGCCCGCGACCAAAGCGGGCCATAAAGTTGATGGCTTCAGGTGTAGCATAACGGGCGGCAACTAAAAAGTCACCTTCGTTTTCGCGGTCTTCATCATCAACAACAATAATGATTTTTCCGGCTTTTATAGCTTCAACAGCTTCGGGTATGGTGTTTAACATGTGTGTAAAGGCATCAAGCAAATAAACCGCGCCAATGGGCACTTAATGGTATTATATGCAGTAAGTATATAGCAAAGTTAAGGTATAGCGCAAGTAAACTCGTCTGTAGTTTGTAAAATCAGCCTTGAACGGCTTTGTTGCTTTTTCGGCCCTTAAATAACTTGTTAAAGTATCGTTTATAAGCCTCCGCATCAAACAGAACAGAATCATTGGCGGCTTTGTATGACAAGAAGAGACCAATAGGCGTTAGAATAAAAATAGCCATCCACATACCCGTAAAAGGGGTAATATTGCCCTCCTTGGCCGATTTTTCGCCAATCGTAGCAATAATGTAGTAAATTAAAAAGAAAACTACCGACACTACTACAGGCAGCCCCAAACCACCTTTACGAATGATAGCGCCCAGCGGCGCACCGATTAAAAACAATGCCAGGCAAGCGGCCGAAAGGGTGAACTTCTTTTGATACTCGATAGAGTAACGCCTGATGCCCTTAGATTCTTCTTTATACCTGTCGGCTATACTGCGCAGTGTTTCGCGCACCGATTGAGCCTCGCTTAATGCACTAGCCAATTGCCTGTCGGGCGTGGTGCTTTTAATAGGTGCACTTGCAGCAACCGGCGTAACATTGGTGCCGGCAGGCATTTTTTGGGGAACGGAAAAGTATTTTAAGTACGGTGATATTAAGCTATAGTTAGCGCTACTAGCCTTGTTAACGGCTTTGATGGTCGAATCCTGAAACTTGGTAAGTTGTTTCAAATTCATCATTTGTATGGTGGACCGCCACTCATTGGCATCGGTACGTTTAAGCTTAAAACCGCCCAGGTCAAACTTTTGCTCGGTAGTAGCAAAGCGCATGCGCCTGAATTGCTGCCGAGTGTTAAAGCTCGATTTTCCCGGTTCTTCCTCATAACGTATCCCTTCCTTTAGTTTAAGCACCAGATACATATCATCCGGCGTACGATACATTACGGCCTCTTTTGCAAAAATTACGGCCATATCTGTCATGCCCTCTTTCTTCTCGTAAATCATTACACCGTGCAGGGTTTGCCCATCGGGATCTTTCTTTTTTACGCGAATAGAATAGCCAGGAAAGCTGTCATTAAAAACGCCTTCAGAAATTAGAAATGATGTTTTTTGCTGACGCACATCGTACAGTAAGGAGTAGTATTTAAAGTTAGCGATGGGCAGCATGTAGTCAGAAAAAACAAAGGCGCTGATGCTGAGCAGCGTCACCACAATCATCATGGGGTACATAGCACGACCCAGTGATATACCAGCCGATTTAATAGCCACCAGCTCATAATTTTCGCCCAGGCTACCGTAGGTCATGATAGACGATAACAGTACAGAAAGTGGCAGGGCCATGGCTACGTTGGTCATGGAGGCGTACATCATCAGTTCGAGAATGATATACCACTGAAACCCTTTACCTATTAAGTCATCGATGTATTTAAACAAAAACAGCATCAACAACACAAACATCACAATGAAAAAGGTAACAATAAAGGGCCTGATGAAGGACTTTAAAATTAAGAGGTGTATCTTTTTCACGGTGTAAAGTTAAGCATTTATACCTGTTACTTAGCTACAGTACGGGCAAAGGCGTACCTGTAAACGCTAAAGCGGCGTTCATTATTATAGGTATAAGGTGCTTAATAAAGAGGCTGGTTTTAGGCGCCTATTACGCCAATAAGATAATCTATCTGGTTATTCCAGATAAGTTTGCGCTCGGCAATAGTATCTTCGGTGGCAAAATCGGTTATGCTGAGGGCCACATCATTGGTAAGTTCATCCTGTACAATTTCCATTTCAAAATAGCACTGCGGATCATCGTCCAGCCAGCGGAAACGTACAAACTTATTTTCTTTTATGCCTAGTAACTTGGCTTTCTGCTCCTCATCATCCCAAGTAAAGGTGTAAATCTGGTTGCTGAAACTTACTTTATCGGCAAACCATTGTGTAAGTCCGTTGGCTTCGCTTAAAAAATTAAATAAAATGCGCGGGGATGATTTGATCTCATACTCCAGGTGAAACTTTTTCTTGTCGGACATATATCAGGTTTACAGGCGGTTTGAAGGCTGAACTTCAAATTTTAACATTTTTTCTAAAGAAAAGTAATTTATCCTATATTTGCAAACCTTTTTAGGAAGTCCTTTTAGGCCTGACCGGAAAGTGGATACAACTTATACGGCGGGGTAGCTCAGATGGTTAGAGCGTAGGATTCATAACCCTAAGGTCGGCAGTTCGATCCTGCTCCCCGCTACTGAAGCAGGAAGATGAGAAAACACCTCATTTTCCTGCTTTTTTTTCGCTTGTAAATCCTTGGTATTTAGGTAGATGAGCTCTATCACTTCGTTAAGCCGAGCAGTTCGATAAGTGCTTCCGTCAAAATTTAATTTTCCAGGGAAAACCGAATTAACCAACCGCCTTTTTCCCATCGAATCAAAGTCGTTCCAATAAAGAATCAGCTTTTGCAGGTTGCCAATGGCTTTTTTCAACAGTGAATCTATCTTTTGGGCACCATTAGCCAGTTCCATGAGTCTTGCTTCGAGCTTTTCTATTTCTGCTTCGCATTCAGCCTTGTATTTACGGTACTCCGTTACATCCGTTTCCTCGTTGTAATATTTCTTTTTAGCGTTACCAAGACGCACATTGATGGCACTGATTTGTTCTAGGACATGTTTTCGTGCTCCATTGCCATTTCTGTATTGGGCATTATATAGTACCAAAAGCTCATTTTCAAAGATCTCAGCTCTACCCGGTTTTATTTCTAACTTTCTCAGGACCTGCTCAAATTTATCATTAGCATCTTCTGCGCGGTATCTTGTTTTGCAACGAGATTGACAATGGTAATAAGTATAATAGGTGCTATACCCTTTTGATGAACTACCAGTAAGCATCCTGCCACATTCAGGACAAATTATCAAGCCCCTTAACGGCAACTTATCAACCGAAACCATTTTGGGACCGCAAGTGCCCTTTGTTCTTCCATTGAGCACGTCCTGTACCCTATAAAACAGGTCTTCTGAAATTATACCCTCGTGTTGACCTTGCGCAAAATAACGCTCTTCATCCTTATAGGGAGCAACCTCTATGCGACCGCAGTAAACCGGATTGCGAATGATATTCCAAAAATGTGCGCTGCCACATTTTAGTCCCTTCTTGTTAGCTTGCTTTCTGACATGGTCAGCAGCATATTGCCCTTCGGCTAACTGTTCAAATACCCACCGCATAATGCCAGCTTCGGGTTCTTTAATATCGATATATTTTTTCCCAGATTCTGTGATCTTATTTACAAAGCCTAAAGGGGCCACACCCATAAAACGGCCTTCCTTTCTGGCACGTCGCATACCAACAAACGTATTCAACGCCCTTCTGTCATTTTCAACCTCCGGAGCGGCAAGATAAAAGGCAAGCATCATCTTATTTTCTGGAATACTCAGATCCAACGGTTGTTCGATTGCCTGCGCTTCTGTGCCTAATTTGGCTAAGGTATTGATCATACCATACGCATCGCCGGTATTCCTACTGAACCGATCCCATTTAGTAAAGAGGATAAGGTTGACTCTTCCTTTTTTCTTTTTCAACTCAGTTAAAAGTTGTTTCCAAGCCGGTCGGATGAAGTTTTTGGCAGAATGGTCTTCCATTACAACTTCCAGGATTTGAATGTTATTAATTGTACAGTATCGTCTTAAAGTTTCCTCTTGCCAGCGTTGTGAATATCCTTTATCTGCTTGTTCATCTGTACTAACCCTGATGTATAAATAAGCCGCTTTCATCTTTCAAAATATTGCTCTAATGCTAATTTAGCTAAGTTCTTTAGGAATTCCAAGATTGACTTTGCTTCTTGTATAGTCAACAATTCACCATTCCTTCTAAGAATTTCGACAACTTCCTCAGGTGTTAGTGATTTTCTATTCTTTAACATTATCCCTCCGCTTTGTCAGCAAAGCTTTCTAAAACGTTAGGCAAACATTACAAGTCAATAACTTTTCCGAAATAATTTAAGCAATTAAATAAGTACCAGAAGCTTATAGTATATAAATTTCAATGGAAGTTGGTTTTATAGCTGGTTTTGGCCACTATATTTAGCGTTTTAGCATGCATTTCATGGGGTCTAACGCATGATAAATTAACACATCGAAGTTAGAGTTCAATGATGCATTTACAATCTTTTTACTAGGCATATCAATAAAAGAGCAACAGAACTCTCTGCGTTTGATTAAGCAATTGATAATGTTCAGTTATGCTTTATTGGCAGTACTTATTAAGGGATGAAACTAAGTAAATTCTATTTTTTACATTAAGGTACCCGTCTTGAGGCATAATTCGCTCCGTCTTCGCACTCAAACTTAACTTCTGCGCTTTTCAGAACTCTACTGTAGACTTGACTCAGACCTTTTGTTGCCGTAGAGTTTACTTAAATCCGTTAGTCGATTTATTAGCTTGGCTTTTTATATAAATTACAAATCTTGATCATTTAACGCCCGCTTAACAAAAGTAAAAGCTCCACGAATTTTCAATTTTTATACGAATATGCACCAATTATCTTGGCTAATATTAGCCCTATATATAATCTGTTGTAAGTTCGCTGCCATAATTGACAGGTTTGTGAGCGCGTTTTAATAGTCTTGCAAATAGGTAACGAAAAAACGTTGCCAATCCTGTCATGGCGGATTGTAGGATTAATAATCTAAATTGCGGCCTTCGCCAGTAATTTAGCCATTAATGCTTCCGAGTGCCAAGTTCCGCTAAACCGTCCCTGCATGTAATTATAAGCTACGACACTGAATGGTAGCGTTGAATTGCCGTAAATCTGTTCGGCTTGTTCTGCGGTATGTTTTGCCGGATCCGGCTTGCTCGTCATATTAAGCGCAAAATGATCCAGTAACTCCTTCAGGTTTACTCGGCCATCTGCGAGGCTTGGAGCTACCTGAATTAATGTGTCAATATTCACAAGCGTAAGCGGTTTTACTCTGTCTGTATTCAATCCATCATCTTTTAGCTTTGTCAGCTCCTTTTGCATAAGATCATTTAATATCTTGTTCAAGCCGGGCGTATCGAACATCGGATCATGCAACACGATCAGCGGATAAATATTGGTGTCCGTGTCTGAAAACCCTTCGTCAAAGTTATTGGTGCCATCCAGCAATTTTCTGATATTGGTAACCAATTGTCCTATACCGACTGGCCTTGTACCTTCGAGCAGCAATTTCTTTTTAAGCTCTTTCAACAGAGCTTCGAGGTCATACGATTCTTTTATCGCTGCTCCAATAAGGATATCCTTATTTTCCAGAAGACAAAGATCGTTACCAAAGCGGATGTAGCCATCTGGCGGCCCGACAACTCCTTTGTCCTGTAATTCATGATCAAAGAAAACCGCGTCAGCACCTGGAAAAGCATATCGAATAAGTTCGGCAAAGCAATATCCTTCTGAAAAATTAGTCGTAAACCATTGCCTGAAGTTTCCGGACAGCGGCGGGGCTTCATCATTCAGTTTTTTCAGCAGGAAAAATTGCCCTTTATAAATCTTGTCCGCTACGAAAATCGGATGGATGGCACGAAAAGTAGTTTCATCAAGCTGAATAAGAGGCTTTTCTCTCAATTTGATATAATCCTTGTCGTCGATCTCTGCATAATCGCTCAATGCAAATTTGGTCAGGAATTGCAGGTTATCGTCATACCTGTCATTTTTTTCAAGAACGATATCTACGGCACCTGCTTTTTGTTGTTCTACCCATGGCAAAACGATAGGAAATACAGCAAGAATATACTCCTGCCATTTAGTGAACCCATAGTATTTGCAAAACCTTTCGATCAGCTGTTTTCCTATCTCGTTCGTCTCAAGAAACAGGAACAGTAGTAAGAATTTGATGATCTGATTTATCGTATAAACTTTAAGATCGAAGTTCGTGATATCTTGGGTTGCAAAACCATAGTTCAGCATCAGTGCAGAAAGATGCAGCTCTTCGTCGAACATTTCTTTAAGCTTTTCCGAATCCTTGGTATGGTTGCAATCTTCATTCTGGTTGAGTACTAATAACGCCATCATCAGGTCGATTTCGGCCTGTGCATCCGATTTTAGCGGTTGATCCTTCGCCTCATTCAGTTCCAGGCCGGCTTGCAATACTTTCAGTAACGAAATATTGTAAACGATCGACAGCTGGCTACCAGTTTTCGCCTCGTAAGCTTTGATACGTGCAAGCATATCATCGCCGAACAAACGGTTGCCGTCACTGAACCATTCATCAATAATTGCATTATTTTCCGGCGGCTCCTTATAAAAGATGTTTTTACCAATCAACATGGTGGCGAACTTTATTAATGTCTCCTTGCTGATGCCTTTCAATAGTTCTTTATAATCGAGATTGCCGTATTCTGGATATAGTATCCGCAATTCCGCCATCTGCCTTAATGCCAGGTTACTCATGTTTTTGGGAATTTAAAAATTGGTTATACAAACTTATTACTGCTTTTTATTTTGCCAGTAATAAACATGGATCATTTTTTCGGCAGTTTAGGTATCAAACCTATGTCCCGGGCAATTTCCTGGACGAACTTAGCGGTGGGCCGCATCATCATTTCTTCCGGTTTATCATAATTCCCGATGATCAGGCGATTGATCATCGAGGTATCTGAAAAGACACTTTTGAAATTCTTTGCTAGCACGTCTTTATACTCGTCATTATAGATTTTCGTTTTTACGACAAGTTCTTCCGCGATATCGAGCTGCATGTTGTAAACTTCTTTGATCAGAAACATCGGAAGGTAGGTTTCGCAGAGCGCTTCCTGGCCAGGTAGTGGTGTTACCGTAACCTTCAGTTCAGCGGGATCGTTATGTTGCCAATATTTAGCTATACTTATATCCTCAATGCCGAATGACAAAATATCCAGATTGTCCGTTTCTGTATATAATTC
This sequence comes from Mucilaginibacter sp. PAMB04168, assembly GCF_039634365.2. Classification (NCBI taxonomy): domain Bacteria; kingdom Pseudomonadati; phylum Bacteroidota; class Sphingobacteriia; order Sphingobacteriales; family Sphingobacteriaceae; genus Mucilaginibacter; species Mucilaginibacter sp. PAMB04168. The sequence goes on along the minus strand of NZ_CP155079.2, from coordinate 765,268 downwards.
AAAATCTGACGGTTTATCACTCTTGGAAGAGTTACAGTTGCCGCAAATCGGGTAAAGGTTGTAAAACGATGTGGCCAGAAATGGATATTGTGATTTTGGGTATTTATGATCTAATTCAAAAAGGGCTTTGATACTGCCATCTGCCAGTTTATTAAAAACGATGGTTGATTGCGAATGACAGTAGCAGCAAGTTTTGACATTGTGTTTTCTGATGAATTCCGGATATTCCTTAGCCCTGATCGCGTCATAACGCATTGCGGCGGTCACTGCTTCGTGAAATGGAGTTGAGATTACCGTGCCCGCGAGAATATCATCGAATTCCCCGATAAGAGTCTTCATTTCTTTCTCATTTGCAGCAAGAATCCGTTTATATTCAGATTCAATATGTGTTATATAATCAACTACAATTTGCGCTGGCATGTGATACTTTTCCTGCAGATCATCTTCTGTCCTGAGCCCCTCTAAATTAGCCAGCGGCAATTTCCGGAGATTTTTAAAAAGTTGTTTATTGAAGGCTTTGACCTTATCGTCGAAGGTCTTATCAGTCTTAATCCTCCTCATTTTCGATTGCGTGAATTTGATTATACAATGCCATTATTCTCTCTTCCCGGCTCTTGCGGGTTTCAAACTTTTTTCGGTATATATCTAAGAGACGGGATTTAAGTAATTTTTCGCCGATGGCATTTATGACCGTCGCCGAATTATTTACATTCCAGTCGCCCGTATACTTTTGATCGATAAGATAATTGATCAGGTCATTAACTTTATCCTTTGCATATTCACCCATGAACCCGTCTTTCAGAAAAAAACTTTCCGCCAGCATCGTGTGGATATTAGAAGCAAAGGTTTTGATACCCGGCTCGGTATCTCCGAGAAAAATGATATTATCAGCAGGAATGTCAGATAGAATAAATGGTGAGTGTGTTACGAATATTACATTGATTGAACTGATAATATCATACTCAATCCGATTAACGTAATTAAGAAAGTAGTTAATAAAATTTCTTTGCATTTCCGGATGAAAGTATAATTCAACTTCTTCAAAAATGACATTTACGCAGGGATAGCGCACCAGGTCATCCTGGTCGGCATTTGAATCTATGTTAACCAGATGGTAGACAACTGAGCTAACGGAATAAATTCGCTGTTTTTCCCCGGAACTGAGGTCTTTGAGATTCACATTGCCGGTCAGCCAAATGCTCGTTTTTAAAAATGCCGGCGGAGCAAAATGAATTGTTTTGATTGCGTTGTCTTTCGCGTTTAATACTTTTTTTTCTATCGTGTTAGCCAGTTCATCAATATCATATTCAACTTCTTTGTCAAGGTCAGTCTGATTTTTAATCAGTTGCATGTGATCATCATTCATAAAATGGATTACCTGATAAAACTTGTGGGTTACGTGGCTTTTTTGTTTTTTAAGTTCGAAAACCAGACTGTCTAAAAGTTCAACATTAAAGGTGTTCGCTTCCGCATCGAAGAAAATATTAAAATCACGATAAGTCAGACAGATACTGATGATCTTTTTTAGGAGATACATCCATGCAGCCTCTATATAGTCTTCCGCATTTATCAGCGGGGCGTCCGGCAAATCAGGCTTTATATTAAATTCTTTTTTTATCAGCGACAGTATCGTTTTCCAATAACCGGCTGCTTGATTAAACTTGATAAAGTTTTTTTCGGGATATTCATACAGGTTGCTCAGTTTTGCTTTATCGAGCTTCAGTTTAAGTTTTTCTGCCGATTTATTTGCGGTAAGTTTTCTGATCGTATCCGCATTACGCTTCTTTTTGGTAACAGGAAGCAGAAGATTGGCAACTAACCTGGTAATCACGAGATCGTTCTCTTTATTGATATTAACATTTCCCTTATCCCGGAACGGACTGATGTTTATGGGAACCTGATACTGATCGTTTTTGTGAAAAAGTTTCTTGACCCAATCGCCGACCTGATTGCTGTTCAGAGCGTATAAAGCGTAATTAGTGACGATGCTGTAAAAAAACTGATCAAAATCAAACTCCAGCAAAGTATCATCCTTGATAATAGAAAACTTATTTCCTGATCGCTCATAACGCTTCAGGAAATAGCCATCTCCCTGTATGGATAGCTTGTATAATGTATCAGTGATAAAGAAGATATCAACGTATAATTTTTCTACCCTTATTAGATCGTTTTTGATCGACGAGTAGACGGTAGTAAAATTGTTAATCGCCAGCAGAATAAGCTCTATTAGTGTACTTTTTCCTGACCCGTTTTCGCCGACCACAGCTGAAATATGAACCTGTAGTTTTCCATCCTGATAAAGCGGAACGTCTTTAAAAGGATCATAAAGTATCTCGCTGTCATTGTTCTCATGGTATTTCAGATAGCTTTTACGAAAGGAAAATGCCTTGTAAAACGAATAGATCTCGCCGCGTTTGGTTAACACCCGACGCCAATCCTCATCTGTATCCTTATAGGGTCTTATCGCCAACAACCGGCATCCCTGTATTTGATCACCGCCGTCCCATATTGACGGCACAGGAGTTGATTCTATTTCAATTGGAGTAGCCGGTGGCAAATCTTGGGATTCTGTAACTTCAGGAGCAAGTGTTTCGCTTTTTTCCTCTGACTTCAGTAGTGAACTGATTAACGCACGTTCAGCTATACCGGGATAATCCTTAATATTATTATTATTCAGAATCTCCATGTAATCTGCGTAGCTTTTAGGACGGCCTTTAACAAGTCCCATTCCCTTGAGATACCTGATGGTATGCTGATCTGTAGGAAGAAAAAACTGTGCATCGATCCAAAAGAAGAATACAGTCAATGAGGTAATACTTATACCATACCAGCCTTTTAAGGCACCAAATAGCCCAGGTGTCAAGGCTTGTTGTTTCTCTTTGATGATCTGAAACAATAACTCCCATATCTGGTCCTGTACATCCATTGGCCTGCGCGCCGAAACCTTAATATTAAACATTGTGGGACAACCGGCAAAGTCTATTTCAGAAGGGATTTCGATATCTAGCAATTTGCCGAATGATTGCAGCATTCTCGTCCTCAGAGCAATCTTCGAGTGTGGGTCACTGATATTGGCAAAAATCTGGATTGGATCCATGCCGGTTTCATTTAGATCTTCGGCAAGTCGTGGCAACCACGAATTGACTGACATGAAATTTTTATCAGAAAGGCATAATGAGAAAAAATCCGCAGATGGTTTTTCCCGATTACGATCATAGAATTTTGATAAGGCAACAGCTAAATTGTGATAAACGATATGCCATTTTACAGCCATAATGAATCTGTTCAGGTTTAGAAAATATTAATTTGTTGCTAAATTTAACGATATAATTGAAATCACCCATCGTATTATTATGCTTATCACAACACATCAATATTTAGACAAATATCCGGTACCACCCAATAGTAAAATACTGATACTTGGCACTATCCACCCTCACTTCCATGAAGAATTTAAAGTGCCGTTTTTCTACGGCAATGAAATCAGTATATGGAAGATTTTCAGCGAGGCATTTCCTGGTGAACTGACCGACCCTGCGAATCTTGACCACATTACGAGATTTCTGGGAAATCGTGAACTTGCGATAAGTGACACAATCATATCCTGCAAACGACTTAGTCCCACTGCGCTTGACAAAGATCTGGAGATCATCGAAGATAACCGGAAATCACTTTTAAAAACCTTAGCGACATCTGAGATCCTGGAGGTGATTTGTACCAGCGGATTTGGTAAAAACAATGCTTTTAAAATATTCTATAGCCAAATTTTAGGTTTGCCAATCACTACAGAAATCCGAAAAAAGCGAGAGGCAATAGTCATTATTCCTGGCACCGATAAAAAAATACTGGTGCGGGCAATTTATTCGCCTGCACGCACAGCTTTAACGGGTATCGCTAACAGCCAGGGCTACAAAGCCGTAAAACAGAAGATGTCTGTAACTCAGTACCGTGTCTCCCTCTACAGGTCTATTTTCGAAAGTGAGCGTTTCTCTGATTAGAAAATACATTTCAAAAACTTGTACAGATTTATAAAAAGCGATGGGTCCCATGACATGGAGTCTGAGTGCCTTTGACAACCAAAATTATTGAAATCAGATGAAATCCTTTATTTTTTAAGGTTAATTCCACACCGAGTGGCTTGCGCAATAAGGCAAAATTACCTTTATAGGTTTTGGCATCTTTAAATGTCTAACAGTTCGTTTTACACTTATCCAGAAAGAATCAAGGCCATAAATAAACTTCTTATTTCCTTAAATTATGGCTAGAAAACTCGTAAGGAAAAGTTTATGATATAGAAATACCTCGTCTATTATATTCTCGCTAATGATCTTAGCACCATAATGTTAATATTTTTTATGTTTGCAGTTATGTTAAAATGCTTAAATTCAACCTATGTTAGGGAATACGTTAAGGCTAAGCTTCTCGGGTCATGATTCATTTCAGTGCCGCCAGCAATGGCTGAAGAAGGGCTATGACCACCGTTTGGCAGGACGGACTTTCCAGGAGGAAGACGCGGTGGTACACCTCGGTGTGGGTAAGAACATGGTCGGTGCTATCCGTTACTGGATGAAGGCTTTTGACCTGATCGATCAGGCCGATGAGCTGACCCTTTTTGCACATCATCTTTTCGCCGATAACGGCTGGGATCCTTATCTCGAGGACCAGGCTAGTCTGTGGCTGTTACATTATCATCTGATCAAAAAGGCTTCGGCCTCCTCCTACCATTTGGTGTTCAATGAACTGCGGAAGGAAAAGGTAGAGTTCAGTCGCTCCAATTTCGTTGCCTTTGTGAAGCGCCGGGCAGAAGCTGCCGCAGTACTCGTGAATGATAAAACGGTGGCGGATGATTTTGGGGTGATGCTCAAAATGTACTTGCGCACCGAGGCCCAGCAAAAAGAAATCGAAGACAGTTTTTCCGGGATATTTACTGAACTGGACCTGATCAAGCCGAGGGGTAAACGCGGTGAAGATATCTTCGCCGTTGAAAGTACGGAGCGCAACGAGATACCTGACGCGATCCTGCTGTATACGATCGCCGACCAGCTTCGGGGTGGCCAATCGGTCAACCTGGTGAACATTGAGCAGGATGCCGGGCAGGCGGGAACGGTATTCGCCCTTAACAGATCGGGCATTACCAGCAAGATCGAGCGCCTGGTTAAAGCCAATCCGGACTTGGTTTATAGCGATCATGCTGGTGTCCGCGAATTGCAATTCCGGCGGCCTTTACAACCATTCGATATCCTAAACCATTACTATGCGAGCTAATTACAACCCTTCCGTCAATATAGTCCGTGATGCGCAGCGTAAGGTCAATTATATTGCAACCGATAACGCCAGGCGCTCCGCTTTCCAGATCATCAATGATCTGAAGACAGGGCTGCGTTCGTTCATGCTGATCGGTTCATACGGTACGGGCAAGAGCTCGTTCTTATGGGCCTTTCAGCAAAGTCTGCTGAGAACGATAAATCATTTTGCCGTTAACTACGGTAAAAAGGACAATGTTCGGGTGATCAATCTGGTGGGCAGCTATACTTCATTGCGGACCGCGCTGCAGGAATATTTTGACCTGGACGGCGCGACCGACAAAGCGCTTTTTTCGGAGTTGTATAACCAATATCACGACATAAAAGGCGAGCAGCCCTTGTTGCTGATCTGTGTGGATGAGTTCGGTAAATTCCTGGAATATGCCGCCAAAAACCAGCCGGAAGAAGAATTATACTTTATTCAGCAATTGCTGGAGTTCATCAATGATCCTGAACGCCAGATCGTATTATTGTCTACCGTACATCAGAATATCGATGCTTATGGATTTTCGCTTTCGAATACCCAAAAGCAGGAATGGACCAAGATCAAAGGCCGGTTCCGCGAACTGACATTTAACGAGCCGGTTGAGCAGCTGTTATTGCTTGCTGCGGCCCATTTAGTCGACCAGCGTAAGCTGCACACCCAGGTGGACTTCGAAGCGGATATTGAAAGGTTAGCGCGTTCACGTGCTTTCAATTCTGATCCCCAGTATATCGGCGACATCGCCGCCAAGTTATACCCGCTCGACCTCTTTGCCGCCAATGTCCTGACACTGGCTTTGCAACGTTATGGGCAAAATGAGCGCTCTCTGTTTTCTTTCCTGGAATCCACTGACCAGACCGGTATCAAAGCCTTTGATAATAGCGCGGACCGCTATTATCATATCGGGCATGTGTACCAATACCTGGCTTATAATTTTTACAGCTTTATCAATTCACCGGCAAACCGGGACCTGCCGGCCTGGCGCGCAATCCAAACAGCTATGGAGGCGGCTGAGCGCCGCATCACCGGGCATGAGTTGGGAACGGCGCTGCTGATCCAGACGATCGGCCTGCTGAATATATTCTCGGCGGCCGGTGCCGTGATCGACCGGGCATTTCTGATCGACTATGCGACCAATTGCCTCGGAATGCCGGACGCAGAAGCTTCACTTTCTGCGTTAGAGCAACATAAGATCGTGCTCTACCGGAATTACAGCCGCCGGTATATCCTTTTTGAAGGTACCGACCTCGACATCCAATTGGCACTGTTCGAGGCCGCTGACCGCGTAGACCAGGTCGTTGATGTGACGGGGCTGATCAATAAGTATTATCAGTTTCCGCCGGTCGTAGCAAAATCAGCCACGTATTTCCGGGGTACGCCGCGGCTTTTTGAATACCTGATCTCGACCCAGCCGCAGAAAAAGACGCCCAAGGGTGAGATTGATGGTTATATCAACCTGGTATTCAATGAGAATCTGACCGAAGCCGAGATCCTGAATTTTTCAAGGGGCCAGCAAGAAGCGGTGCTTTACGGATTTTACCGGAACTCCAAACACATCAAGGATCTGCTTTTCGAGGTGGAGAAGACCAAGAAGGTGATCGAGGAGAATATGGATGACCAGGTGGCGGTGCATGAACTGAACAATATCATTCAGCACCAGCAAAACCTGCTCACTCATAAGATCCAGCACAGTTTTTACACCAACCACCGGGAGATCGTTTGGATCTACCGCGGCGGTGCAATCAACATTCACAGTCAGCGGGCTTTGAATGAAACACTGTCCATGATTGTTAACGAAGTTTATGATCAGGCACCAGTATTCAAGAACGAACTCGTTAACAAGCATAAGATTTCCCCTTCGATCCATGCCGCACGGCGTAACTATATCAAGGCGCTGGCCAATGACTGGGACAAACCAGGCATGGGCTTTCCCGCTGATAAGTATCCGCCGGAAAAGACAATTTATCTGACATTGCTCGAAAATAACGGCATTGATCTGATGAATACCGCTCATGACCTGGAGATCACCGTCGATGAGCGTAACGACTTCCACCACCTCTGGAATTTCTGCATGGCCTTTCTGGATAGCACCAAAACGGCAAAACGCACGGTCAAAGAACTGGCGGATCTGCTGGCCTTGCGCCCGTTCAAATTAAAACAGGGGCTGATCGATTTTTGGATCGCGAGTTTCTTGTTCATCAAGCGCAATGACCTGGCTCTATTCTATAAGGGCGTCTACGTCCCCAATATGACCGATGAGGTGCTGGAATTGCTCATTAAATATCCTGCTGAGCACGAGATCAAGGCCTTTGATATCGGTGGCGTGCGGCTTGACCTGTTCAATAACTACCGCTCGATGCTGCAGCAGTCGGTCAAATCGCACCTGACAAATAAAGACTTTGTGGAAACGATCCGGCCGTTCCTTACTTTTTACAAGGGCTTACCGGAATATGCCAAGAATACGCAGCGACTCGAGCCGGAAACAATACGTCTGCGCGATGCGATCATCAAAGCGAAAGACCCCGAGCAAACTTTTTTTGATGCTTTCCCGAATGCACTGGGTTACAGTATGCAAACTTTACAGCAGGATCCCGGAAAACTGCAGGAATATGTGAATACGTTGCAGGACGCCATCCGGGAACTGCGCAATTGCTATAATGAGCTGGTGAACCGGGTGGAACTCTTCCTAGCAGGTGATGTGATCGGCAAAAACATGGTGTTCCCGGAGATCAAAACGACTTTACAGGAGCGTTTTGACGGCATCCGTAAACACCTGCTGCTACATAAGCAACGCATCATTGTGCAGCGCATCAATTCTGAACTCGACGACCGTGCGGCCTGGCTCAACTCTTTGGTGCAAGGCGTTATGGGAATCACGCTAGAGAAATTCAACGATGAATCTGAATACATTTTCTATGATAAATGCAAATTCGCGGTACTCGAACTGGACAGCCTGACCAATTTATCTCAGGCCGGCCACCACGAGGACGGTGAAAGGATCGTACAGCTGGACATCAGTTCTTTTGCGGACGGGTTAACGCGCAAGGTACTGCGCATCCCCAAAAAGTCAGAAGAATTGGTGACCCGTTTAGAAGATGACCTGAAGAAAACAATGTCTAGCGACAGAACCGTTAATATTGCAGCATTGACCCAATTGTTAAAAGAACTGATCGAAAAGGAATGAGCAAGGTACGTCACGTCTTAGGGATATCCGGTGGGAAGGATAGCGCCGCACTGGCGATCTATATGCATCACTTGTACCCGGACTTTGACATCGAGTATTACACCTGCGATACCGGTAAAGAACTGGACGAAACCTATCAGCTCATTGATAACCTGGAGATCTACCTGGGCAAAAAGATCACCAAGCTGAAGGCTTTTGCCAATAGCATGGAAGCGCCCTTTGACCATAAATTAAAAACGCTGGGCGGCTTTCTGCCCTCACCGCTGAACCGCTGGTGTACCAAATCACTGAAACTGGATCTTTTCGAAAAATTCATTGGGGACGATCCGGTGATCTCGTATGTGGGTATACGTGGCGATGAGGACCGGGAAGGCTATATCTCCCATAAGCCCAACATCCAGTCGATCTTCCCGTTCCGTCAGAATATCTGGAGCGAGGATGTCATCCGTAAAGTATTTGCGCCTGGTAATCATAAATTCCTGATCGAAACGTATAGCGGTTTCGCTAAGAAGGATATCTCGGAGCGTTTCGCGGCCATTCTTGCACAGCCTGTGAGCACTGAATTTAGTGGCACGGCCAAGATGAATCGCCTGCTCGCGCTCGATGTGGTTGACTTCAACCACTTGGTCAAAGCATTTCTCAATACGACGGAGTACCCGCTGGCCACGGAACCTAACTTCCCGCTGCTGGCCAATACGGATAATCTGGTCCGTGATGATGTCTTCCGGATACTGGAGGAAAGCAATGTTGGCGTCCCTAAATATTATAAGGCGATTGAATTCGAGATCGATGGTCTTAAAGGCAGTTATTCCCGCAGCCGTTCGGGTTGCTTCTTTTGCTTTTATCAGCAGAAGATCGAATGGGTCTGGCTCCTGGAGCAGCACCCGCACCTTTTCCAGCAGGCAGCTGCTTATGAGCTGGAAGGCGGACATACCTGGACGGACGGTGAATCGCTGGCAGAACTTTCGCGTCCGGAAAGGGTCAGGCTGATCAAGCTGGAATACCTCAAACGGAGCGGTTCTGTAAAGAAAAGTTCGCCTTATCTGCTCGACCTCCTGGATGATGCGGAGGAAGAAGGCTGCGCCACCTGTTTTATCTGATTACTTCAAATTATAAAGGGCCGGTTTTGCCGGCCCTTGTTGTTAATTCGCTACTCTTCGAGCAATTCCCAGAAAGCTTTATCCTTCACCTTGATCGGTTTGCTCCCGGCAAGGTTCACGATGCTGTTATGTTTTTCCAGACTTTTGATCACGCCGATGAGTTCATCGCGGTCGTTCTTGTTCGACAGATCGAACAGGGAACCTACCTCCTTGTCCCTGATCTCGTTCACCCTATGGATGATCCAAGTCAGGATATAATTGGAGTATTCATTCTCCGCGGTGGCGAAGTGGTTCAGGAATTGTGTCGACAAAATGGTACCCACACCAAACTCGCGCCCTTCCTTCAGGATCTTCCGTAGAGACTCGAAATTCTTGCTCAGGAAATTATCCGCCTCATCGACCAGGATCATTTTATTGATCTGACGGAAGTTGCCATCTATTTTGCTATGGCCCTCGATCTGCATCTGGGCATAGAAAAGGTCCAGCGTGATCGCCACCACCAGGTTCTGGATCTCCGTGTTGTAACCGTTGAGGTTGATTACGACAACGCCGTTCAGCAGTTCGAACAGGCCCACAGCGTTTTCGCCTTTCGGTTCAAAGAACTCGAAATCGTACAATTCACTGAGCACGGCATGCAAGCTGTCTACTGCCGCATCGTCGTCGCTGAGATAGATATCGCACACATCACTGATAGTCGGGCAGGTGCGTGTCCAGGTAGACTCGGCACTACGGTCAATCCCTTTGGCGGCATAGGCGGACATGATCAGGTCCTTGAGGAGCGCGCGCTGTTTATTGCCCAGGTTGAAAGCTTTGGAAATGGTATCCTGTAATGTACTCGCAGTATGTAGCGGTAATAACCGCTTGGGGTTTTTGCCCAGTACAAGAGCCAGCGGATTATAAGGCAAATGGTGTAGGTCGATCACTTTAGCGCCAGTCGCCGCGACGAAATCATCTTTGATATAATCGCCTTTGTAATCGAAGATCAGGACGCCGATCGGCTTACCGTCAACATTACCGCTGTCATTACGTACCAGTTGGGTGATCAGCGATTTGGTGAACTGGGTCTTACCTGTACCCATGGTGCCGATGATCCCGGTATTGGTGTGCATGACTTTGTCTGTGGAGGTCGGGAACCATTCTACCGGCCGGCCATCATTGGCCCGGGTGCCGAAAAGGACTTTGAGCGGCCCGCCTGAGCCCGCTGGTTTTGGTGTTTCCGGTGTGGCTGGTACGTACTCAACTTCGGGCTCTGACGCCATAGACAAGATAACCTCCGGCTCTTCCGCTTCGGTTTCGGCTTCGGTTATCGTTTCGTCTTCCTCCGCAGCAGCTATTTCGCTTTTTGCTGTTGGAGGCGCAGGGCGTACATATTCACGTGCCGATGTTAATTCTTCTTCGCTAAGGCCGTAGATGTGCTCGAACAGATCGGTCCTGGTGATACCGACCGCCGTGGCTGACTGGTAACGGTTCTTCAGGTTGTCGACACTTTGGACCAGGTCATTCAGACCATCACTTTCGTAAAGATTAATCAGCAGATAGGGTGAATCACCTAGTGCATATTTGATACTGCGGTCCGAGAACTCATTGTTACGGAAAGACAGTACGGCGAAATCACCCAGGTAAGGCGTAAGCGTACCGATCTCGAAATCATCATTAAGCAATCTGCCGCGCAGATCTTCGACCTTTGTCCATTTAGCCTGATACGCCGGCCAGACCTCATAAAGCGCCAGTTTTTGTGCAGCCGTCAGGATCAGTTTAGCAAAATAGTTCCGATAGATCGCGCCGGTCAGCCCTGTTTGACTGAGTGTATCCGACAATAGCCTGGCGGTCTGTTCGCCCTGCGTTGCCCCTTTGGCCAACGTAGCCGAGCTGTTGTTGCCGATCTTCACCTCCACCGGGTAGAAATACATACGCAACTTATCATCCTTGACCTCCAGGCCGACCATAAGCAGGTCGTCGCTGTATAGACCGGTCTTTTCCAGATTTTTCTTGGTAAACAAACCATGCGACTGCGCCAGACCAGCCGAACCGGTCACCCGCAGAATCTCTTCCATGGAAAGTGCGATCCAGGCTACGTCGGGATGGTCGAGCATGGCCAGCATCTCCTTGACCGCGGACAAAATACTGATCTTCTCTTTCTGGATCGCTTCTTGATAGTTTTGCGAACCGAGACGCAACAGCCAGTAGCCGTTCAGTGCATTGAACATATTGATGATCGGCTTGATCGCCTGGTCCGCATGTTCGACCTTACCGCTAAGATACTCTTTGAGGATGAACTCATACTGTTCCCATTTAGTGGTGATCGTAATGGAATCATAGCCGGAGGAATTACCATATTGATCGGTATAATGGATGATGACGATATCCTGCTGGCTTTTGAAAAAGCTCAGGTCGACCATCGGGTTAATAAAAGTGATCCACTGCGAACTGTCATAGACCTTGAGCAGTTTTTCGTTCACATCGGCATTGATGACCGTTGCGAAGGCCAGATTCTCTTTGAAGATACTGGCCGTGCCGGCGACATGGGCTACTGCGTTCAGTTGTTTGCTCAGGTCAGTGAGAATGTTCGGCTCCTCCGGCATCGTGCGCACACCGAATCCCGTGCGGTAGTTGCCATGGTTAAGCACCGAAGGCAGGTCGCTCATCAAGCCGTGCAGTGAAACGCCGGTGCCGATCTCCAGCGTATTGTTATCGGCCCGTTCAAGATCTCTCTCGTTGAACTGGTAAAAGCTGATATGTGCATAATCGTAGGCGTCCGCCGGTCCGAGGTCATCTTTAATAAAAAATTGTACCTTTTGATGGTAAAGACGCAGCAGGTCGTCCGGGTGGATGATATCCTCCAACTCGGTCAGGTCGATCTGGAAATTCCGTTTGATCTCGGCGATCTCATCGAACTTCGAGAATTGCTCGAACTTGGTCGTATAGTCACCAGAGCCGTAAATGCTGATCAGAATTGGGTGAATGGCCAGCATATTCTTTTCTTCCTTAGCCAGTCGGCCGATCGTATGGAAAATATAACGGAAAATGCCCTGCAGGATCTCCAATCCGTCGCCAACGTTCATCAAATTGATGCGGATCGGTGATTCCGGGTCAATATACAGGAAGGAGAAATGCTTGACGAACTCCATGATCTTGGAGGAAACGATCTCCGGCGCATTCTGGCGGTTGATCGATTGCCCTTCCATGGCGGCATTGACATAGTGCAGCCAGCCCGGGCTGTGGTCCTGCTTCACGCCGATATAGTAGTTCTTAGGCTGCACGCCGTTATTGATGAACGGCAGCAGGTTCAGCGCCGACAATTTGGCGAACACCTGGTTCGGCAGTTCCTGGTCCACAGTGCGATCTGCCAGGCGGAGCTGGTAAATGACATTCAGCGGGTGCAGAGGCGACAGGCGCAGCCGGTCATAGATCGAAGTATCCTCTACGCTGCCAAGCCGAAGGAGCGAAAATTGCGAGCGGGTCAGCGCCTGGTTCGGCTCGATGCCGTTCAGGTAATGCAGGTAACGCTGCACGTAGGCAGTATACAGCTGGCGCAGCTCGTCATCGATAAATACCGTGCTGGGCAGTACGCGGTAACTGCCTTTATTGCGTGTCCGGAAATAGATGATGATCTCGAGGTGGGCGCCCAGCAGGTCTTCCGGAAGGGTCTCGTTAAAGCCCTCCAGGTCTGCCGCGCCGGTACCGCGCTGGAAAGGATAGCCGTTGTCGATGATTTTTTCCTCCAGCGAAAGCGTTTCGCGGAAACGTCCGGAAGGAAAATAGCGTTGGTTATCATGCTCCAGCAGGATATTGGGCCTGCCGCTTTTTTCATCGATCCGGGTGGTGTAGTAGACCGATTTACGGTTCGCGGCTTTTTTACGCCACAAGGCCCAGCCGGAAAGTTCGGTCGGCTTGATACCGCTGAATATCGCCTTGGCATTTAGTGTGCCGCTCCCGTAATTAAGCGAGAAATTGAACTCCTGGCTGTCGGTCAGGTTGACCTCGTCCAGCGCCAGTGTCAGCCGCTCACCGTCCTGCAGGAAGTAGATCTTGCTGCGTACATACGGCACCGGATCGGTCGCCTCGCCCTGGTCGTTAAACACCAGCTCATTCTCGGCATCGAATTCGATCACCATGAATTTCTTCTGGATGCGGTAAATGGAACGTACGGCCCGGAAGAAATGATCGGCGAAGGGCGCGACCAATATCTTGAACGAATAGGTATTGAACTTTCCGTCCTTGTCCTCTTTGTATTCGATCCAGCCGTGCTGGAAAAAATGCGGATTGGTGATCTGCATTTTGACATCCAGGCTGTTCTGGCCCTTGATATCTTCGACCGATAGCCCTTTCTTGGTCACATCGGAGATCGCCGGTTTACGCCGGAAGTGCAATTGGAAATGGATTTCCTGGCGCTGCTCCGGGTTAAAGATGAGGATGCTCCGGTTCTGACTGGCTGCCTTGGTGCGGCCGTCGGCCTTGTCCCAAAGCACCTGCTCGTCCAGTGTTTCCTCGGAAGTATTCGGCAGGTATTCATTGAACTTTACTTTATCGCGATTGGCGGCGAACCTTTCGATGTCGTCGAAGGAGACGCTGCTCCAATCTTCCCGCTTTTTCAGCTTGTTCCGGCCTTCCCGGTCAAAGTGTTTTTCCAGGTATTCATCCAGCGTGTTCAGCTGTTCGCTTTGCGTCATCTCGTCGAACCAGCGCAGATTTTTCACCAGCCGTGCTTCGATTTGCTTGCGGCTGATGAGTTGGGTCTGGACCAATTCATCATAGAACACGCCCAGCGTTTCATAGTCCTCGCGGTCCAGCCGCTTTTTATTCAGAATGTCCAGGTACTTTTTCAGGTCGAAAAGGTTGGTACTTTCGATCTGATAATCGCTGTTCTCGTAGTTCAACAGTGTCTTGATGAAATCCTTTTGCGCCTTGGAGAAATTGTTCTCCTCGTCCTCGCTGAAGGTCTGGACAATATTCTGTTTCACGCTGTCAATGTGCAGAGGCAGGCCCCTGGCGGAAAGATCTTCCGCCCCTTTGGTGATACTTTCCAGTTCGGTATTATGAATGAACAGGATCGCGGCATTTTCCTTAAAGCCGGGCGTCTGGTCAAAATGGTTGCGGACACCGGTCAGAAAATCCCCGTTGGCATGGTATGCCACGATGAGCTTTTTGCCGCCGATGACCAGGTAAAAGGTTTCGTAGTTATAGAAGGTAAAGGTACCTACTTCGATCTCGCCGAAATAGACCTGGTCGGTGAACACCCGCAGGCATTCGTAAAGTTGGCGCACATTCGATTCCTTTTCAAAGTAAATATGAAAGCGGCTGCCATCGCGGATGACCTTGCGTTGAAAATACTTGAGGATCAGTTGTGATAAATAAAAGTATAGGTTATTTTCCATCAGATTCTTTGTAAAGGCGTTTAACATATTGCGCGTCGCCGCTGTCGCTCTTCTTTTCGAGCGTATTGATCTTGCCAAAAAAGGTCACCACCGCGCGCTTGGTCTTATCGTCAAAGAATACCCCGCGACGCTCCAATTGTTCCCAGAGCGTGGTGATCAGGATCTTGTCCTTGTTTTCCGACATGACCGCAAGTTCGGTGAGCAACAGGAGCAGATCGCGGTCGATCTTCAGCGTGCCGCCGAGGCCGCCGCGCAATTTGTAAAACCCGCTCTTGGCATAGGTCTTGAACCAGTTGGCATAACTGTTATAGGCATCGACCCGGCCATATTTCGGGAACTGAAAACGCATCATCTGGAACAGTTCGTGTACCAGGCGCAGGCTATGCCGTTCGACGTAATCGCCGGATTCGGGTGGCTGGTACTGTTCGCTGAACTGGTCCCAATGCACATCCGGCAACTTGGCCTGATATTTTTTGATCAGGTGGTGAATGAGGATGGCTAGGTCTTTTTCGTCCTCCTCGGACATTTCCAGCACCGTCGCACGAAGTTCGCGGTAGGTGAAGGGCTGCTGCAACCGGCTGAATTTCGCCGGAAAATCAATGGTATTGAGCAGTTCGAGCGTATTGGTGTGGGCGAATAAAGGCGTGGCGATGGTTTCCAGTTTTTTCCAGCCATGCTCCAGCGCATAGCGTGAACGGGAAAGCTTTTCCCAGTTCAGGGTAAAGAACAAAGGATAACGCTCTTTGGGGGACTCGAAGGCATCGGCCAGAAACATCGACTGCTGGGTGATATAATGAAAAACGTAATATTTGATCAGGAGCGAAACATGGTGGATATAAAATTCCTTCAAGGTGGACAGGTTGCGCAGGTCCTCTTTGAAAAGTTCACGTACCTTCATCACTAGTTCCCCCTGATAGGCGCCGCTGGCATCCTGTTCCCGGGGTTTGGTCTCCACTGCTGAATGTAGCTGTTCCAAGACCAGTTTATAAAGTATATTTTCCTGGGTGTCGCCCGAGGCATTCTGGATCAGCGCCTTGACCTCCGGGTCCATCAGCAGGTTGATGACGAAATCCTGTAGCAGGGCCAGTTTTGCATTCTTATACTGGAAGGTCAGGTGTCGCAAAGTCTCGGCGCTGAACAGGAACAGGTCATCGTTCTCGTTAAAGATCAGCGAGGAGATGATCAGTTTAAGTTGCTCGGCCTGCGTGGTTTCCACATCGGCAATGATACGGTCGATCAGTTGATCTTTGGGCACATGCCGCTGATAGGTCATGCCGTGACTGGCCCGGTAGAACTCACCGGTGACACCGCGAAAGGTGTCGATGTCCGGCACCGATTCCTTCATTTCGATCTTGTCCGAGGCAAAGGGGAACAGTTTGACCAGTACGCCACGGTTATGCTGGAAGGAGCCCCGGGATTCAAATGCCCGGTCCCATTTACTATCGTTGATCTTGAACGTCATAATTTCTTAAATTCATAGCCAAAGCCGGGGACATAACTGAGTTGGAACTTCTCGCTCATGCTGCCCCCGATCTTTTCAAAATTGATTGCCTGCTCCTGCCCGGCCGCTGTCGTGATCTGGTCGATGGCCTGCTGAAAATTGATATGGTCTTCGCGGTCCTGCCGGTTGGGGCTGTAGCCGCGGATTACGTTTTGGAGTAATACGAAAAGCACGATGTCCAGTTTAAAGACGATACCATGCGTACCCGCCTTGATCCCAACTGGGAAGGACAGGTCGAACTCGTTGATCTCAGTGGCCGCGGCTCCGCCGGGGCGGACGCGGATATCGGGATTGAGCACGATGGTCTGCGTAACATTGTAGTCTAACTGCCTTCGGCCCACCGGTACGTTAACCTCTTTCTCCAGCTTGGAGTTACCGTTCCAGTAATAGATGGCTTTGATCATATCCCGGTAAAGGGGCTTTAAACCGTTTTGGTCACCGGCATAATAACAGTACAGATAATGCGAGAACTGATAGAAATATTTCAATTCACCTTCAAAGAAGGCGCTGTCATTCAAATAAAGGCTGCGGATAAAGGTCTTTACCAGTAAAGCCTTGCGTTTGGGCAGCAGTTGCGCCTGGCGGGCATAAGGGATCACCTCCAGGTGATGCTCGGTGAACAACTTGTCCGGCTCGTCCGTCGAACTGATGCGGAAGATCAAGTCATCCAGCGTCGCGCTGCGGTAGCGCACCGGGTCCAGCAACTGGACCGCATCGAACAGCTCGGAACGGCCCTGGTTGTCGAAAAGAATATTGTAAAGTACATTCGGCATCACCTCGGGGTGCTTGCCTGAGGCATACAGCTGTTTGATCTGCGGCCCGCTGAGGCTGGCCAGTTCGGAAGGCATCAGCAGGTTATAAATAAAATCAAGCAGGTCGCGGATGGAAATGATCAGTTTGAACTTAACGATCGCATAGATGAATAGCGTCGCCAGCCCTTTTTGTACGGACGGTTTAGCCAGTTGCTGATAATTGAACCGGATGGGACAGGCATAGGTATTAGGATGGTCGGTGTAAAAATCATTGAAGGCTGCACGGAAGGGGTTGTCGGGGCTGTCCGCGGTCACCTTTTGCAGCACATCGCGGATCAGCGCAGATGAGGCTGCATCGGGCCGTATCGTGAACAGATTATAATCCGCGAAATTCAGAAACTGGAAATATTCCGAAGGGTCAAAATCGTTACCTCCAGCAATGCGGTCGATGATTCCCTTGCGCTCCACAAAATCATTAAGTTCGGCGAATTCCTGGTTGCTTTTATGGAGAAAGGACGATAATACCCCGAGGTTGATCGCAACGATGCGCTTGGCCGTATTGCCGCTATCATGCAGGTGTTCAGAGCGGAACGGTTCAAGAAAATCGGTGAGTTCGGCTACCCAATCCTTATGAACATCCCGGCTTTCAGTGGCATCATTGCGCACTTCAACACCCGACATTTGTTCGGGGTATTTCCGGTACATCCGCGCCAGGATATGTGATTTGCCATCGCCGACATTACCGGAAAGCAGGATAAGCTGCGGTTTGTCGCTGTTGAGGGCGGCCAGCAGGATCTCTTCGAACTTGTGCTCGACAAAGCGGTCGATGTGCAGGTAATCCTTAAAGTTATCAAAAGTGTCCGCATTCCCGTCGATCACGGCCTCCTTAGCGGAAATGCTGAGTTTGTCAAGTAACGATTTAAGCATGCAAAATTGGTTTAGGCATCTATCGCAAAGCCACCGTCACCGGCGAACACTTTAAATAAATGTCAACGTTTGTAAACCACTAAAGCTACAATATATTTAATAATAATATCATGCTACGTGGATGCTGTTCGTAAAAAATGTCACTTATAAATGCCAGGCGTTTAATATAATAATTGTTCTATGTCTGAAGGTGCACATTAGGGTTTTGGCCTAGTTACGCACATATCACTAACGGTTGGGATAAGGGCTCCAATCCTTAAAATGCTCGCGGGTATAAAGAACGATGTGGAATTGTTTAACCTCGGGGAAGCGGCGGTTCACCCTGACCTCTTTTTTATAATGGAATTCCTTGCTAACCTGGTAATGATGTTCCCTGACCCGTTGAAAGAACATTTCATACAGAGTAAAAATGGTCAGGGTACCGTGAAAGATGTCTACCCACTGATCGAAAGTGAGATGGAACTTTTCATCGGGCTGTCCCGGACGCTGGTTATCCAGTATAATGTTCCGGCCCAGCATCGCGTACTGGGAATGGGCGATTGCGTTCCGCAGTTCAGACCGGTGCACGCGCTCGAACACCTCGTTTAGCGCCGGTAACCCTTTTTCAAGATTCGCTTTCAGTTCGCGGATCAGCTGGTGCCGCGGCATACTGCCGGCCTCGGCTTTGCCAAAGGAGATCTTCAAGTGCCAGTCGTAATCCTGGCCAGTGATGAGCCGGCTCAGCTGGTAAATTTTTTTCAGGAAAGTCTCGCCCTCCCATATCTTCATGTAGATCAACATCTCGACCTGGATGGTATTGGATTCCACAAATTGCAGCTCATCGATCTCCTCCTGGCGCTCGTCACAATACTCATGCAGCTTTTTATATTCCTCATAAGGCATATCCACGACACTGCGGATATACTGCCGGATAAAATTGTGGTTGGCGGTCTCGCAATGGTATTCCATGTTCGGACCGATGTTATAGAACATTTTTACTGTGCCAGCATGATCGGGGTCTGGTTCCTCTGTCAGGAAGCCGTTCTCCAGGGCCAGCAACAGGTCGCCCGAATGGGTCTGACGCTTCAACGCCAGGTTGAACAATTCATCAAACAGCGGCGACAAGGCCGCATACCGTTCGTCCAATATTTCTTTGAATAACATAAGCTTACATTTTGTAGCAAAGAAAATAGCCTCCTGCGCAACCTATCTGCGCAGCAAAACATCGCTAAGATACACCCCTTAAGATTTTTATCGACACTACAGCTCTTAACAAAAAAAACGTAAGTCAAAATAGCAAAATACTAAAAATATTAGCATATCTTTACCGTTTCAAATGAGTGATCGTCATGGTACCATTTTCAATAGCTCTTGCATTAAAAGAAACGCCCGTTAAACTACTAATCGAGCAGCTGGACAGGTTGGCAGATGAAGAAGGTTATATCCGTTTTAATGTGCGGGATGAAAGGCGCCGAGCGGTAATATTTGTCAACATCGAAGTTAAATTTATTTTAGCCGCCTTGTCGCGTGACACTAAAGGGCTATCAGGCTCGTTAAATTATTCTACGCAACCGGTTGCTTTCAGTTTTGATGACACGTATAGCAGCAATGAAGTGATGTTAATTGGTATCGGCATTCGTGCGCATCTGAATGAAACGCAATACGTCACGAAAAGGCGAACCTTACTGCTTTAACACAGCAGTTGGTTCAACAATATAAGTACAAGTCGGCTATAATCAGAAAGCATGATAGTCAAATCATGTTCTAACCGTTTACGCAAGCGATGTACTGATATGACCACAATTGGTTGTTGAGAAGTGTCGAGCTTTGAACAAACACTTTGTTAATAGATGATTACTCGCTAGGAAATGTATTCCTAATGAGTAACAATCAATAATAGATAACTATTTATTATCTATCAATTACGTCATAATCGGTTAAGCTTAGGATTCTGTTGAATATAGAAAGCAATATGATTCTAAAGGTCAGTCATTATGATGGGAATTGACCAGCTAATTTTTTCAAACTTTAACTACCCTTACTTTATAGGCATTGTCAATCAATGCTTTGAGCCGAAACATTCTGAACTAATTAAAACTATTATTTCATACATAAAAATCATGACACCTTTAATCCATCAAACACAATGTATCATGATTTACAACATTATCATCAATAGAAGATTCCTGCAAGCAGTTCACCCCTGTATGAAAGATCAAGAAGCGATGCTGGCAAATGGTCGGGGCTTTACTCCATCCATTAGGTCAATTAGTATCTACTGAAAATCAAGTAAGGCAAAGCCTTAAAAGTTCCAATTCAAAAGTCAATTATAATACAAGACTTAGGTTTCCGCGAATGCCGTGACAAAGCAGCTGTTGGCAATCGCCAGATTGCAGCAAAGATGTACGTTTGTCCACAAACGGATCTTTGCTGCCTGCCGCAGTGGCTTACCGGGGTTCGGAACTCACCCCTTTTACGAGTCTTTAAATACTTGTATGGAAGCAGCGAACAACTCGAAAAAAGAAGAACGTTTCACTCATCCGGTCAGAACGAGGGTCACGCTGTCCGTTTATCAACGGCTGGAAAAGCTAATCGAAAAAGGTGATTGCCATAGTATCGGTGAGGTCAGCCGCAAGATTTTATCCAACGAACAGATTAAGGTTTTTCATGTCGATGCGTCGCTTAACAGTGTGATGGAGGAGCTAGCGCTAGTCCGGAAAGAACTCAAAGCCATAGGCGTCAATATAAACCAGATTACTAAAGCATTTCATAGTAGCCGTAATGAAAGCTCCAAAAGTTTCTATGCGCTTAAAGTCGCTGAACGCTATGAAACCGTAGGAAAGAAAGTAGACGTGTTGCTAGAGATCGTTTCCCAACTGGCAGAAAAATGGTTGCAAAGATCATAAGCGGAAAGCAAATACGAGGCGTCTTACATTATAATGAGAACAAAGTAGCTGCAGGTCAGGCACAGCTCATTATGGCAAGCGGTTTTGCCGGTGAGATTAGCAGGATGAGCTTTGATCATAAACTCAGACGTTTTGAATACTTGACGATGACAAATGAAAAAGTAAAAACGAATGCGTTGCACATCTCCTTAAATTTTGATGCCAGTGAAAAGCTGGATATTGGCACCATGCAGGCTATTGCTAATACCTACATGGATAAGATCGGATTTGGTGAGCAGCCTTTCCTCGTCTACCGGCATGGGGATGCGGCGCATAATCACGTGCACATCGTTACGACTAATATCCAGCCAGGGGGTAAGCGAATCCCATTACACAATATAGGTCTCTTGGTATCGGAACCTGCCCGGAAAGAAATCGAGCAGGAGTTTAATCTTGTCCGGGCAGAAAGCAAAACATTCAAGCAGCAACCTGCCATAAAACCGGCTGATATAGAAAAGGCCACCTACGGTCGTCTTCCAACTAAGCGGGCAATAAGTAATGTCGTTGCTGTAGTTATGAGTCAGTACAAGTATACGTCTTTAGCCGAGTTCAACGCCGTACTCAGGCAGTTCAATATTGTTGCCGACCGTGGCAAAGAAGACTCGATGATGTATCAGAAAAAGGGCTTGGTTTATTCCCTATTGGATGGTGAGGGAAATAAAATTGGTGTGCCTATCAAGGCCAGTGCCTTTTACAGCAAACCCACTTTAATGAACCTTGAACAAAAATTCGAACACAATATAGAAAAACGCAAGCCTTACCGGGAGGGTCTCAAAGCAACAATAGAAAAGGTTTTTCTGAACTTTAACAGTATCACAAAAGCCACTTTTATTGCTGAACTGCGAAAGCAGAACATCCTAGCCTCATTCAGGCAGAATGATCAGGGACTAACCTATGGTTTGACCTTTATTGACAATATCAATAAAACCGTATTCAAAGGTAGCGACCTAGGGAAACCTTATAGTGCCGGTAACTTAATGCAACGGTTTGGAAACATTGACCAACACATAGCGCTGGCAAATAACAACTATATACAACAGACATCTAAATCCAATTATTTTAATACTAAGGATGAAGAACCAGAGACTAAGTATCTCCGACCGGATGCTTTTGAACGGCAATTAATGACCTTAATGGGTAATAACAAAGGCGATAGCGCTCCGCTCGCGCCTCGTAAGAAAAAGAAAAAGCGAAGTCTCGGCCGATAACAAATTTTATTATTCACAAAGGAGGGCACATGCAAACCGGAGAAGATACACAAGGATTACGCAAGATCAACGACTTTACTCGCTTGATCAGCATATTCATTCTAGCCATCCACTTTTATATTGCCTGCTTTGCTGCTTTTCAGCAATGGCACTTGACAGCAACCATAACAACGCGCATCGTGACTAATATTGCCAGAACAGGGTTATTTATTAACCTATGGAAGCCTAAGCTAGCGGCGTTATTGATGTTACTGGTTTCGCTGATTGGAGCCAAAGGCAAGAAGGAAGAGCGGATTGATAAACGGACAATTACCGGTTTACTGACCAGCGGTTTACTGCTGTATTTGTTAAGTACCCTCTCTTTTTATTTAACTGCGCCGGCAACAGTCGTCGCGATTTTATATATCGGTATTTCCACAACCGGATATCTGCTGATCCTAACCGGCGGTACCCTTTTATCACGATTAATCAAAGTTGGACTTCAAAATGATATCTTCAATACCGAGAATGAGACCTTCCCACAAGAGGAAAGATTGTTGCAAAACGAGTATTCCATCAACCTGCCCGCCACTTACCAATTAAAGAAACAACTCCGCAAAAGCTGGATCAATTTTATCAATCCGTTTCGCGGACTATTGGTCATCGGTACTCCTGGTGCCGGCAAGTCCTATTTCGTTATCCGGCACATTATTACTCAGCATATTAGAAAAGGGTTTACGCTTTTTTTATATGACTTCAAGTATGATGACTTGACCAAGATTGCTTACAACACTTTACTGAATAATACCGGTGCTTACAAAATCCGGCCTAAGTTCTATGTGATCAATTTTGATGACCTGTCACGTACCCACCGCTGCAATCCATTAGACCCGCACAGCATGGAAGATATCACCGATGCGACAGAAGCTGCCCGGACCATTATGTTAGGGCTGAACCGCGACTGGATCAAAAAGCAGGGCGACTTTTTTGTCGAGTCTCCTATTAACTTTTTAACAGCTGTCATTTGGTATTTGCGCAGATACAAGAATGGCCGGTATTGTACCTTGCCCCATGTCATTGAGCTTATGCAGGCCGACTATGATCCGCTCTTTGGCGTATTGCAGGAACAGGAAGAAATTAAGGTACTCATCAACCCTTTCGTGTCGGCATTCCGGAATAATGCAAAAGAACAACTGGAGGGGCAGATCGCATCAGCGAAGATTGGTTTAGCGAGGTTAGCTTCACCGCAATTATATTATGTGTTGTCAGGCAATGATTTTACTTTAGATGTCAACAATCCTGATGAGCCTAAGATTGTCAGCATGGGCAATAACCCGCAAAAGCTTCAAGTATACGGGGCAGTACTCTCCTTATACATTTCCAGGGTCATTAAGCTGGTTAACCGAAAGAACCAGCAGAAATGCAGCCTGATCTTTGATGAATTTCCTACCATCTATTTTAACAATATGGATAGCCTGATTGCGACTGCACGATCCAACAAAGTAGCAACCACATTGGCGGTGCAGGATTACAGCCAATTGAAAAAAGATTATGGGCGGGAACAGGCAGAAGTCATTATGAATATCGTAGGTAATGTTATCAGCGGCCAGGTCACCGGTGATACAGCCAAACAGCTTTCAGAACGTTTCGGCAAGATTATGCAGGATCGTACGAGTCTATCCATCAATAGTGATGACACCTCAACCAGTAGATCGTTGCAATTAGAATACGCTATCCCAGCTTCTAAGATTTCTGGGTTGTCTTCCGGCCAGTTCGTTGGTATGGTTGCTGACGATCCTGAAAATAAGATTGCACTTAAAGTATTTCACAATGAGATACAAAACGACCATGAGGCTATTAAACGAGAAGAAGAGGCTTATCAACCGATTCCCGTTATTCAGGATGTTACCTCAGATTTGGTTCAAGATAACTATATCAAGATCAAAGATGATATTAAGCGCTTGTTGCTGGAAGAACTAGCTGCCGTAAACGAAAGGAATAAAGGATTAGAGAATGATGAAAAAAATAATACAGAATCTCGGAAGGTAGACAGAAATGATCAAAAAACCGTTAAAAACGAGGGTGATCAGCAAGCCTTTTCAATGTAGTGAGAGTCTATTCAAGTGCTAGGTTAATATCAGCAAGCATTCACATACAATTAAACGCTTCTATTATACTTATACAAATAAATACTTCTGTTCCCAAATTTGTCTAGCCTTTGCAATACATCTTTATCGGCTAATCTATTAAGTTCTCGAGATAGCTGCTTACTAGTAAAATCTTTATCAAACTCAACTTTACAAAATTGTTGTATCGAGTTGACCTCTCTGTTATCATTTAAATATCCAGAAGGGATAAGTGTATTTTTTAAAAAATAAGCCACGCTATTCTCACCTTTCCTTGCAATAAAATACTGAGGGTTACTTATATTTTCTTTATAAAATGCTTCAATAGTTGCTATTTGAGCTAGCTTCTTTAATTTCAATGGCTTGGATGACAGAAGAGAGTTTGGCTCAATCTCACAAAAGTCTGCTATCTTTCTTGCTGTGCTGTATGTAATATTAGCATTCCCTTTTTCTATTAGTCGTAAATAGCTGATTGAAAGATTAACTGCTTCAGAAAACCCAGTAAGTGTGAGGCCTGCATACTCACGAATGTATTTAACATGTTGAGCTATTGTTTTTTCATCCATATACGAAATATCCGCCAAGCAAATGGAGAGATATTTCTGTCCTCATATTGAATTATATATTTTGTTTTATGAAATCAGATTTTTATCTTTACAATTAGTAATAACGTTATAGATTAATAAGTGAAATAAATAATTGAAAGAACACCATAGGTATTTCTAAACAAAGAAACCTTGCTTTGGCAGACGTAGGAATCTTAAAAAGCACGCGAGGTTACGGTGAATGGAATGCCCATTTTTTCTATCTTAGATGGAATTAGTGGGCTATTCTCCGTATTGCGTGCTTAGGAAATTTTAATTTCCGCCCTTCCTACGGGGTGCCATTGCAGTACGGGGAATAGTCCACTATTTTTTTCCCCTATATCCTTGCGGAAAGTACCATTAGCAAACGAGGATATGCACGCCACTGCCGTAATTTCTTTTGAAGGCCAACGAACGGGTAAAACCATTGATTTCTTCGCAGAAGAAAAAGCTACAGATAATTGGTCTAATAATATTCCTTCTAACAAAGTTGCAGAGCAGTTATACGCTTGCTTCACTTTTGACCTCACTGGTATAGATAAACACCAAGTTAGTCTCAACCCAGAACAGCTAAGCTACGTCACTTCTAAATTGCCTAAGCTTATACTAGTATCATGCGACTATTACCATTCTAAGAGGAAAGAGATTGAAGTGGAGTGTAATTGTTATGCTAGCAGGTCAGTGTTTACTTATCAGTTGAAAAGAAGACTTATTACTTACCCTCTCCAAAATCCTATCAAAAATTTAATTTGTTATCCGGAATGAACGCTTAGACAAGCGACAGATTACAATTTCATAGACAGTTATTTTTGGAAGTAACTTCTGTCACGATTCTTTATCCCATTCCGTCAGCGACTTATCTACGGCTGATACATATAATTACTAACGCTCACTCATGAAAAAAATAACGATAAACATCGTAATGGCTGTGCTTTGCCTAAATTTTAGCTTATCGGCACAGGTTAACCAAGCCGTTGGTACTGCGACCCATGGCATCCTGATCGGACAGCCCATGCCCGACATCACCCTCACTGGGCTTTTGCATTATAAGGATCGGGCCGGTCATCCGGCCGTTACCGCCCAACTTGCTGACTTTAAAGGCAAATTACTTATCCTTGACTTTTGGGCGACCTGGTGCAGTCCCTGCATCGCCATGATCCCCAGGATGGACAGCTTGCAAAAGCAGTTCAATGGCCAATTGCAGTTCTTGTCCGTAACCTATCAGTCCGCCAACGAGGTCAATGCTTTTATGACCAAGTTCACCCGGCAGCAACACCGGACTTACGATATCCCGGAACTGGTTGGCGATAATATATTAAACAATCTGTTTCCGCACAGCTCTTTGCCGCATTTTGTTTGGATCGATCCACATGGTGTCGTACGGGCCATCACCGATCAGAATGCGGTTACCTCGAAAAATATCGATGACCTGCTACTACATCAGGACATCAAAGCACCGGTAAAACAGGAAGTCGCCTTATTGCCCTATGACCGCACCAAGCCCTTATTCACCCATCAGAACCCGGCGTTTGATTCCACCTTGGTCTTCCGGTCGTCCCTGACCGGGTGCGTGGAGGGCTTACGGTCAGGCTATCATTATGACCTTGATCAACCGGGAAAATCCCGGCGGATCACCGCCAGGAACCTGCCCCTGATGGCCTTGTTCAGTAACGCCTATGCCGGTCAGTATAAGACGCTGGGCAATCATAAGATCTTACTGGATGTTCAGGATACGACGGCCTTGAACTCCTCTAAGACCGGCGCCGCTTATCATCAATGGCTGTTTGCCGGTCATGGCTATTGTTATGAACTGATCGTTCCGCCACGGCTGGCGCCGGATATCTTCTCCATCATGCAGGCAGACCTCAGCCGGCTGTTTCCGCAATACAAAGCCAGATTGGAAATAATGGAGCGGGATTGCTGGGTACTGACCCGGACCGCTGCTACCGATAAGCTGAAGACCACGGGCAGTAAACCCCATATCCAGGTCGACCGCTTTGGCTTTCAGATGAGCAACGCCACCTTGGATTATTTGATCGTACAGCTGGATTCCTTTTACCTCTCCAACACGCCCTACCCGGTAGTGGACGGTACCGGCTTTACCGGTAAAGTAGATCTCAGCCTGGACGCCAACTTGGGCAGTGTGGAGTCGCTTAATCAAGCCTTGGAAAAATATGATCTGAAATTCGTTTTGAAAAAAGCTCCCGTTGAAATGCTGCACATCAGCGACAACGACAAGGCTTTGTAACCCTAATCTTATTCAATAACACGCTCATGAAAAGACTATTACCCCTTTTATTTGTTATTGGCTTCCCGCTGTTGGTCGTCGCGCAGCAGTCCGCCATCACCGGGACCGTTCTATCCAGGAATAACGGCGAGCCGCTGGCGGGAGCCACGGTACGTATGACAACGCAAAGTACAGTTACTGACCGGTCCGGGAATTTTACGCTCAGGCTTACGGAGGCAGCCGATTCGTTAACCATCTCCTTTATCGGGTACCGGACACAGACCATCCAGCTTAACCACTCACCTGGCTTTCGGCATGTCATTCAATTGGAGCCCACCGCTAACCAGTTAAATGAAGTCGTCATCAACACCGGCTACCAGCGCTTGCCGAAAGAACGCTCTACCGGGTCATTTGCCCAGGTCGACCGGCAACTGCTGAACCGGAGGGTCAGTACCGATCTGCTGAGCCGCCTGGAAGACGTGACTTCCGGTCTGATCTTTAACCGGGGCGCGACCAGCACGAACGCCCAAACGCCCATTACCATACGGGGCCAGAGTACCATTAACGCCAACGTGGATCCCCTGATCATTCTGGATAATTTTCCTTACCAGGGTGACCTCAATGACATCAATCCCAATGATGTGGAAAACGTGACCGTGCTTAAAGACGCCGCTGCGGCTTCCATCTGGGGTGCCCGCGCCGGTAATGGAGTCATTGTCATCACCACCAAAAAAGGAGCCTTCAACCGCCCCATACAAGTGTCGCTCAATGCGAATGTGACCATCGGTGCCAAACCAGACCTCTATTACCAGCCGCAAATATCCTCGGCAGACTTTATTGATATCGAGCAAAAATTATTTGCCCAGGGCTTTTACCAGGCTGCGGAACAGTCGGCGTCGCATCCGGCGCTCACGCCTGCCGTGGAATTGTTCATTGCACAGCGTGACGGAAAAATATCAACGGCTGAGGCGAATGCCCAACTGGGAGTCCTCAAGCAGCAGGATGTCCGCAATGACCTGAACCGGTATTTTTACCGGAAAAGCGTCAACCAGCAGTACGCCTTCAACCTCAGTGGGGGCTCAGAAAAACAGCGGTTCTATGTATCGACGGGTTATGACAAAGATTTGGCTAATCTGAACCGCAATACTTACGACCGATTTACTTTAAATGCTTCCAATACTTATTCTATGATCGGCAGCCGGTTGCAGGTCAATACCGGTTTCATGCTGACGCAAAGCAGGAACCAGCTCGACAACCCTAATTACAATGCTTCCTACAATGCGATCACGAATACGCCTTATTATCCCTATGCCAGTTTAGCCGACAGCAAGGGAAACCCGCTGACGGTCGCTAATGATTACCGGATGGCTTATGCCCGGTCTGCCGCATCCTCCGGACTTTTGGACTGGCAATATAGCCCGGTCAATGAACTCTATGCGGCGGATCAAACCAGCAGGGTCACCGATTACCGGATCAATGCCAGCGCGGATTACCGGATTATTCCCTCCCTGCATGCACTGGTGTCCTATCAATATGGGAGAGGACTCACAGACGGCAGGAATTTGCAAAGCCAGGACACCTACTACGGGCGTAACCTTATCAACCAATTTTCACAGGTCAATACGGACGGGAGTATCAAAAGGATCATTCCCTTGGGTGGCATCCTGGACTTAGGGCGAACCTCCCTAACCAGTCACAATATCCGGGGACAGCTTAACTTCAACAAAGGCTGGCAAAAAAATGAGATCAATGCCATTGCCGGCTATGAGTTGCAGGAGGTCCATACGACCGGCAATACTTATCGCCTGTATGGCTATGACGGCGATCATGCCACCAGTCAATTGGTGGACTACGTGAATCCGTATCCATCATACCACAATCCGGGCGCAACCGGGCAGATCCCCAACCGAGACACCCAGACTGATCTCACCGACCGGTATATTTCCTGGTATGCCAATGCCGGTTATACCTTTGACCGGCGGTATTCCCTGACGGGCAGCGTCCGGTTCGACCGGTCCAACCTCTTCGGGGTCAATACGAATCAAAAAGGCATTCCGCTTTGGTCAGCAGGTGCAGGCTGGAACATCAGCCATGAAAGTTTTTATCACCTGGGCTGGTTACCCTACCTGAAGGTCAGGGCAACCTATGGTTTAAGCGGAAACGTGGACAAAAAGCTCTCTGCTTTCACCACTGCCCAATATGCCCTGACCAAAGCGCCCACGACATTGCTGCCCTTCCAGCGTATTGTCAACCCACCCAACCCGGAACTCCGGTGGGAGCAGATCAGGACCACGAACTTCGGGCTGGACTTTAGTACCCGGAATGACCGGATCAGCGGCACAATCGAGGTTTACCAAAAAAAAGGCATAGATCTTATTGGTACCACACCTTACGCGCCGTCCACCGGTATCAGCAGCTTTACCGGTAATAACGCCAATACACTCACCCATGGTGCTGACCTGACGATCAATACCCGTATCATTGACCGCACCATCCAATGGAATTCTACCCTGCTGCTGAGTTATGTCAAAGATCGGGTGACCGAGTATGCGACCGCTCAATTGAACGCTTCTACGATCGGTCTGATCGGCTATCCCATTCAAGGCGAACCCTTGTACGCCATTTATAGTTATCCATGGGCTGGTCTTGACCCCTTGACGGGCGACCCGCAGGGCATTTTGAACGGTCAGGTCAGTAAAGATTATGCGGCCATCCTTAGCAATGCCAGCGCCGGCACGATTGTATACAACGGATCAGCCAGGCCCACTACTTTCGGTGCATTCCGCAATACGATTACCTACCGGAACTTTTCACTGTCTGCCAATATCAGCTTCCGTTTAGGTTATTATTTCCGGAGATCTTCTGTCAACTATACTTCCGTACTGAGCGGACTGGGAGGAAGCGGGGATTACGCCTTACGCTGGCAACAACCGGGTGATGAATCCCATACCCAGATCCCCTCGCTGCCGGCAACGATCGACAACAACCGGGATGGTTTTTATGCGCTCGCGGAAACGCTGGTCGGCAAAGCGGACCATATTCGTTTGCAGGATATCAATTTCAGCTACGACCTGTCCGGTATCCGCCTGAGAAAATTGGCCATCCGGCATTTACAGTTGTACCTGTATGCCAACAACCTTGCCCTGTTATGGAAAGCCAACTCCTTTGGCATTGATCCCGATTACCAGACCGGGCCGCCGCCCAAAACCATCGCAGCAGGCTTTAAACTCGACTTTTAATCAAATAGCATCCCATGAAACAGATTACCCTATGTCTATTAGCCGGCATGACCTGTTGGATCAGTGCCTGTCAGAAAGAGTTCCTGGATAAAAAGCCCAATCAGGCCCTGACCGTTCCAACCACGCTGACCGACTTCCAGTCCCTGTTAGATAATAACGCGGATATCAATGTGGCGCCCTATCTGAGCGTGACCGCTACCGACGATATTTACACCACGGATGCCGGTCTTTCCGGCGCAGGCGTGGTGATCGCCAACAGCTACCTGTGGCAGCCCGATATCTACCAGGGGCAAACCCAGAATGACTGGAACAAACCTTACCAGCAGGTATTTACGGCGAATGTGATCCTGGATGGCCTGGCTAAGTTTAAGCCGGACCCGGCCAGCCAAAGCCAGTTCAATATGATCAAAGGCAGTGCCTTATTCATCAGGTCGCTGGCGTTCTACCATTTGGCGCAGCAGTTTGCGATGCCCTACGACCCGGCTACCGCTGCTGCGACCTTGGGCATCCCTGTTCGTCTTTCTTCCGACGTCAACCAGCCATCAACCCGGGGGACGCTGCAACAGGTTTATGATCAGATCACGCATGACCTGCTCCTTGCCGCTGACCTGTTACCCATGCAAAATGATTATAAGACCCGGCCGACCCGGCAGGCCGCATTCGCCTTGTTGGCCAGAACGTATCAAACCATGCAGCGGTATGACCAGGCAGGGCAATATGCTTCCGCCTGCCTGAATATCCGGAAAGACCTGATCGATTACAATACGCTCACCGCCAGTTTAGCCAAGCCCTTACCCCGGGCATTGCCTAATGGGAATGATGAGGTATTGTATTACACCGCATTGAGCAACGTTAACTTTTTTATTATCCCGACGCTAACCAGCGTGGACAGTACCTTGTACCGTTCTTATGCGGCCAATGACCTGAGAAAATCCATCTTTTTTACCGTGAAATCCAGCGCGATCACCCAGTTCAAAGGGAACTACAGCGGGACGACAGCCATGTTTGCGGGTCTGGCCCTGGATGAAGTTTACCTCATCCGGGCAGAAAGCTACGCCCGGGCAGGCAACAGTTCCGCCGCCATGAACGACCTGAATTTCCTGTTGCAAAATCGTTGGAAGAAGGGAACCTTTGTCCCGCTGACGGCATCGAGCACCGAAGACGCCTTGACACAGGTATTAACCGAACGCCGGAAGGAACTGGTCTTCCGGAATACCAGATGGACCGATCTGAAACGGCTAAATCAGGATAACCGGTTCGCCAAGACTTTGATGAGAAACGCAAATGGAAAAACCTATACGTTGTTACCCGGAAGCCCGAGATATGCTTTCCCCATACCGGACGATGAGGTCAGGAACAGTGGAATAGCACAAAATAATAGATAAAAAAGCAAAGCCGGCTCCCCTGGGGGCCGGCTTTGTTGATTAAGGAATGACGGTATATTGTCCCATTTCCGTGTCCGGACTGTTGGGCGCCGGTACGCCGTCGGCCGGCTGGCTGTTAAAGAAAGCGGTACAGGCTTTGGATGCTTCCGAACAGCTGTAATTCCCGGATTCGCCACCTTGCTCACGGTTATTTAACACCCAGTGCGTCGTTGCACTGGAACTGGTATTGGCATACTGTTGCAGCGCTTTTGGGCTTGCTGCCGGTGCTTTGAATGCCAGGGTGAAGGTAGCTACTGCTACAAGGCCTGCCAGGCCTAGTTTGTTGATGTTCTTAAAAAAGTTACGCATGATCTCTAGTTTTAAATTCGTACCGGAATGGCACGAATGGATTGACCGTACAGACCCCGGAAGCTTGTATCCTACGGCCGATTTTGATTTTGGTAGTGCAGGGCAAGCTCTCATCCTGCTATCGCTGATCATTCAATTGCCTAAGCCTCCTTTCTTTGTTAGGATGTAACCATCTGTTGATTGCCTTCCATTCGTTGTCTATGGCAATACCCCCAAGGGCAAGCCCTATGAAAACGAGATTGAATAAGAGATGTGTACTATAGCCCATATGGGACAAGATCCCGCCACAGCTGCAGGGAACCCGGCCAAATACCCCGGTCATGGTAATCGCAATATAAATCGTAAAAGCACTCAGTAAAGCAACGGAAGCATACAGCGCTCTCAACCTGCTTGGTAAATAGAGTAATAAGGATACCAGTACCAACTCTGTTAAGGGTACCAGCCACCATAAGAGATCAGCGATCAGGGTTGGAAAAACCTGGTTACGCATTTCCTGCCGTGATTTGTCCAGATCAGCCAGCTTGCTCATCGCTGCATAAAAAAACAACGCTGCTATGATGCCGGCAATTACTTTCAATAGCTTTTCTTTCGTGTTCATGGCTCATTCCTTTGATCAACATCTTTAAGTACAACCTGGCCTAGTGGGCACAGCGCTGAGCTTTTGATAGATGCTGAGGTAAAGTTCGGTCGCCGGACGTCCAATCATTTACAGTTTCGGAGTAAATGGAAACCGGTTAGATGACAATGCGCAAAAAGTAGATGAACTTTGGAGTCCGCTTGCCCGGGAGCCCCGGATCACCTGGTTGATCATTTAACGGCTTTTCGATAGGTCGTGGGATTGGTATGATAGAACTTGTTGAACGCCGTGGAAAAGTAAGCTTCGTTATCATAGCCGACCATTAAGGCAATGCTCCGGATAGGGGTAGTCGTCTCTTTTAACAGCGTGGCTGCTCTATTCATCCGGAGCTCGATCACCAATTGGTGAACCGGTTTGTCCAAATATTTTTTCGCTAATTTTCTGACCTGCCAACCGGTCAATTGCAGCGCCTCCGCCATCGACGATAGCCGGTTAACTGACTCGGTGTGATAATTCGCTTGCAGGAAGTCCAGGAGCCTGCGGGCGTCCGCTTCTTCCAGGTGGGTGATGATATAATGGTTGTTCTCCAGCAGCTTGTGATAAAATTTCAGGCACTTGGTCAGCAAAACCAAAATACCTGCGCCCCGCTCTAAAGCATCTTCGGCAGTGTAATGAAGCATCCGGTCCAGGTAATTCCGGACCGTTTGCCCGATTAGACAATAAGGCAAGATCAGCGGTGCCTTGCGCCCCGCTACCAGGCACCGCAGCAATTCATCAAACTGAGGGAAGTCCGCTTTTGCCGGCAAGAGCGCTTTTTCTGAAAAGGTAACGATCAGCAACTGGTGCAGTCCCTTTTTCAACCTGGCTTCATAACTCACGACTCCGTTATAAGAAAGATAGAAGGTGCCGGCCATAGCCTGGGAGATCCGGTGGTCCCCTTCATCATAAAAATCGATGGCCCCCTTGAACATGAATGTCAGAAAGGTTGCCGGGTAAAGTACATCAAATTTAATGTAGATCTCTGCAGCGGCTTTGATCTCCAGTAACTGCAGGTAAAATCCGACATGGCTGAACTGCTGACTCACCATAGGTGCATCCGGGTAAGGAATCAACTCGCATACGGCGTGCGGAACGGGATAAGCACCCAATCCGGGTCGATATTTCACCCGTTTGATCTGCGCTCTGACATTCACTGGAAGATGTATGGCTATTGGTGGTTCCATAACGCTGTTAATTATTGGTCTTATTGTTCCTGTCCAGCTGCGTGATGAGTACA
The DNA here is from genome assembly GCF_039634365.2 of Mucilaginibacter sp. PAMB04168. Lineage (NCBI taxonomy): Bacteria > Pseudomonadati > Bacteroidota > Sphingobacteriia > Sphingobacteriales > Sphingobacteriaceae > Mucilaginibacter > Mucilaginibacter sp. PAMB04168. The sequence continues at coordinate 731,270 of NZ_CP155079.2, read as the reverse complement.
GGAGTTCAGCCTGGATTTGACCGGATGATCGTTCCTTTCAAACATTCACATGATCAAAAAATCTAATCAACACCCTGTTCACCGGGATAAGTCATGACTTCGGCTATGGGTATCGCCCGCCGCATAATTTCACAGTTTTTACAACCCTGGTCTCTAAATCTGACGTCTATCAGGTCTTTTTTGCAGTTTTTAATCAATATTTTTTCGGAAAACTGCTCAAATTCAATGTTCTGGGGCAAATGAATTAGTTATGTATCGATTGGTCAAGTGTCATTCTCGCAATAATAAAAGACACTTAAATGTAAAGCGATAAGGATTTTTGAAAATTTCGAAAAATAAAGGGTTCAATCGAATATAAAATTGCAATTATGGCAGGCTATAATCGCGGCTGCAAGCCCCGGGTTAACAAAAATTTAAATATTAACAAAAGATTAATTTGGTATTAAATAATACGCAAAAGTGACCGCTTTTTGAAAAATGGTACCTTAAATTTAAGGGTAAGCACTAAAACACTTATCCGGTACAATGAATATTAACTTTGAAAAGGCCAGCTTCAAGGATTTTGAGAACATTGAAGGCTACAACATGTATGCAAGGGCCGAGATCTTTAACAACTACCTGAACTTCCTGGATCAACGCGGGCACCTCAATTACCGCATGGTCTGTACCTCCGGCTGCGGCCCTGAAATACAGGTCCTGCTACCCGGTCAATCCAGTCCGCAGCCACTTGTCGGCCTGGTCTCCAACGACTATCTGGGGTTTACCCAACATCCCCGTGTCCGGCAAGCCGCCATGGCGGCGATCGAACAATATGGCACAGGTTCGGGCGCGTCTCCGGCCATCGGTGGACATTTCCGCTTTCACCAGCAACTCGAAGAAGCAATCGCCCGGTTCTTCAGACGGGATCAGGACGCTTCCATTTTATATACCACCGGTTATACTTCCAACAGCGCCACCATCCAGTGCCTGCTGAAAAAGGAGGATATCGCGATCTATGACATGGGCGTACATGCCAGCGTCCAGGAAGGCGGACTGCTTACCAATGTCAAAACCTTTCCGCATAATGACCTTGACCGGTTAGCGCAGGTATTGAAGAATGCGCAGCATGCCTATCGCAACAAAATGGTCGTGATCGATGGCGTGTATTCCCAGGACGGTGATATGGCCCCGCTGGATCAAATTCTAAACCTAACGAAACAGTACGGTGCTTACCTGGCCGTTGATGACGCGCATGGGATCGGTGTGATCGGTAAAACAGGCCGGGGAGTGCTGGAGTTGTATGACCTGCTGGACGAAGTAGACCTGATCACCGGCACTTTTAGTAAGACCTTCGCCAGTATCGGTGGCTATGTCATTGGCAAGCCGGCGCTCATCCGCCTGCTCAAGTTCCAGTCCCGTCAGCATCTCTTTTCCGCCGCCGGCACCCCCGCAGATATTGCCGCAGTGCTGGAGTCGATCCGCCTGCTCGATGAGGAGCCCCAGTGGATGGATCGGCTCTGGGATAACATCCGTTACTTCCGGCAGGGCTTACTGGATATGGGCATGGATATCGGTACGACCGAATCTGCGATCATCCCCGTGAAGATCGGTGACCCGAAAAAAACGGGTGAAGCCGGATTACTGTTACTGGAACAGGGCATTTATACCAATCCGATCATCTACCCGGCCGTTTCCAGGAAAGATGCCCGGATCAGGATGAGCGTCATGGCCACGCATACCCGGGAACAACTGGACCGGACCTTGCAGGCCTTCGCCCGGGTAGACCAGCAGATCGGCATTGCCCTACCCAACAGATCAAGAAGTGAACATTAAAATAACGCAGCTATGCAATCCGGAAATAAACGCGCCTCCCGCAGGACTAATAACCGGCCGCTGACGGAGCGTAAACTGATCGATGCCGTTGGTGTCATTTTAAAAAAGAAAGGTTATAAAGGCTTATCCGCCCGCGCGATTGCCCGGGAGGCAGAGGTGACCACCAGCCTGATCTTTAAGTATTTCAGCACTGTAGACTCCCTTATTGCCAAATACATCGTCGAAAAAGATTACTGGATGGCCTCTAAAGCCGAGATGACGGTCATGCTGGAAAGTATCCGAAAGAAAAGCGGGCTGATCGAAATGCTGGTCTTTGTCCTGGAAAAACAGTTCGATTACTTTTATCAGGAAGAAGAAATGCAGCAGCTCATTTTGTGGGAGATCACCGAAAAATGTTCCCTCATGGATGATATTGGCAAAATACGGGAACTCCTGGCCAAGGATTTCTTCCAGCAGACCGACCCCTATTTTGAAGGGTCGGGTATCAATTTTAAAGCAGTCGCCGCCCTGCTGGTGTCAGGCGTTTATTACCTGGTGCTACATGCCCGGACGAACTATAGCACACAATGTGGGATCGACATACGTTCGGAGAAAGACCGGGCGGAGATCATCAGAACGATCCGTCAGATCTTGCAATGGGCCTTCGATGCGGCCAGATCACGGCGGCACGCCGGATAACCGATCACGATGAAAACATTGGAACCCCTGGAGCACTTGTTAGCCCGACTGCTCGGCGACTTACCCGCGTCGGTCGATCCGGACTGGTCAGAATATGTGCTGGAGTTGTTCACCGCAGAACAAGATCGTATCATTCAAACTATCCGGGAAACGATCTATAGCTTCCATGGTGACCCAGGCCGGCGATCCGAGCATATCGAATATCTCCAAACCGAGCTCAGTAAGCTTTCGGACCGGTATTACGCGCTCCTGCCGGATTCCGCTGAACGTCATCCGGAACACCTGGTCTTACAGACCTTGCTTGCTGCCCTGAATTATATTTACCGGTCGTTGCAGGAACTGTATGGGGTTGCTTTTAATGACCAGCTGAAAGTGCCCCTTGCCCTGAAAGCGTCCTTTATAGCGGAAAACAGGAAAATGGCTTTTAAAATTCTCCGGGCACTGACCAGCGCCGGCGAGGACCGCGCACTCCTCCGTCTCATCGCGGATTACCTTGATGTCTTATCCAGGCCGGTCTACCGTCCGGTGCATAACAGCCGGGAGCTGGATTACCAGCTTCATTGGGTACAGTCGCTTCATGCCCTCGCTCAGGCTTATTCCGGTGACGAACTCCGGGCGCGGCTCTTCCCGGAACTGGTCCACCTGAATTTCAATTATTTCCCGGTGATCTGTTATTATACCCGGATGCTGCAGACCAACGATGCCGAGGTGGAATTTTATCAGGAGGAACTGGTCCGGGTGGCTGAAAAGCTCCGCGACCTGCGTTCCATTCCAATTAACATTCACTATGGCTACGAACAAGGAACCGAATCTCTGGGCTATATTTTGGCCAAAGCCCTGGAAGAGGAGGCTGCGACGCTCAAGAAGAAACTCCGTATTCAATCCCGGATCACTTATAAGAAGTGGGAGAACATGCTTTTTACGCCCTTCTTTCTGCACGCTGCTGCCACGATGGAACAAGTGATTTACTTTTTTCGTGTACTGATCGAGATCGGCTTTTTTGTCCACCGGAAAAAGGTCGTTTATTTCGATTATGTCGCCAAGCATGTGGAAACAGACGGACAGCAAGGCTTTTCCCCGGGGAGCGTGAAGAATAAGTATAACAACCCCAAGCACGCAACCGCAGAAAAGGTCAAAGAGGTATTTTTGAACGCAGTGCGCTGGATCAACGATAATCCGCCGATGGATTAGCCTGTAACAGATGGAGGAGCTGGTACTGCTCCAGCAACGCCGTAAGTTCATTCATCCACCGGTAGGTGAATCCCTTTTGGTGGATCAGTTTGCCCCAGCCTAATTCCATGATCTCCTGCAGCGTACGAAATCCCATTTGCGCACATCCCCTGCGTAATTTCCTGGAAGCCGGAAGGTCCCCGACAGGGGTTCTTAGCAATAACAGTTCTTCCCGGGTCAGGGTTGCTCTCATAAAAAGGGGAATAATAGACATCAAGTTTTATGCTCATCAAATATAACGGAAGCCAGTGTCCCCTCCAAATGACTTTAGTGTGATCAGCCCGTTAGGGCTGACCGGATTGCGATTTTCCTATTTCTAAAGGTGCCTCGATTTTCCCAGGAACAGGCACTTGACACTCAGCGCATCCGGTTCCAACCTTTGCAAAGATCAATGCCCTCTTTGATCGGACCGGCTGGTATGATGACTTTCGTTCCTGCGGTTTTATGTATCGGTGGCGTTGATCCAGGCAGGAAGCCATCATCTTCCTTCCACTGAAATGGCCATTGGATAACCGCCCTGTTGGTACTGCAACCGTCGTTGCAGGCAGCGCTGTATTTACGTTAAGCTCATTGGATTATGCTACCATCGTATGCCCGGCAGGAACTCCTGCGCATGGAAGATGAACTGGCCCGGATCGCCAGGGAACAAACTGAACCTTTACAGCGAATGACCCTGGCTTTACGGTGTATCCGCAAAGCCCTGTCACGGATTTTTGATCACCTGGATAAACACCCCTTTCCGGATCGGAAAGACGAGATCCATTTCTTCAAGGTGGTCAAACCACAATTTTATGGGCCTTATCTTTTCGAAATCATGCGGTATCATCTCGTTACCGGTGCGCCCGTAGGAGACGAAGAACAGCTGCGGGCTTATTACCTGGACGAACTGCGCTTTATTCAGCGCGACCTCCGGCAGCATACCTTTCTTTACCAGTACTACCGGTTAGGTGCGCGGGAACTGGATGAGCTGTATTTTGTACGGGGCGTTTCCGTGCAGAGCGTACTGATCCCGGAGGTTCCGGAACTCGATCAAAACTTTGCCACCAGCGGTGATTATCTCTTTTCCAAATTCAGCGCCTATGAAATGTTGCAGGAATACATTGCCCAGGCCCTGGCGAATATCGGCAAGCCGGAAAGATCGGTCTATATCCGGCCCGGCCGGAACCGGAAACCACTCAAATGGACCGGGGAACTGATCAACAGCGTTGAACTGGGTTACGGCATCTGGCTCTCCGGGCAGTTAAATGAAGGAGATGCTTCGCTGGCCGATATCATCTATTGGCTCAGCGAAAGCCTGGATATCGATCTGAGCAAACATACCGGCCGCTTTGAAGAGATCAAGAACCGGAAGATCCTCAGTCAAACGCATTTTATTGACCGCATGCGGGACACCTTGCGCAAATACATCGATGACCTGAATGGCTTCCAGCCGCTGAGAAAACGAAAGGCGAACCGGGTTGGGCCCAGATCCGGGGAGGAGTGATGATCTCCGGTTGTTCCTATCCATGCCTGTGCCTGGAACTTTTGCAGAAGAACGGCCGCGTGCGGTATTTAAGTGGCTGAAAATTAATCCTCAACGGGTAAAGTTTCGGAAGTGAACTGCACTGGCTAGCCGGGCGTCCTTCCTTTATCAATTTTGCTTTATCAATCCTGCTGCAATGGGGCGGCAGGTCAAATCAGCAAAAAGATGTTACATCAAATCACATGGCAACAGTACCTGCTCTTGGTGACGGTGGCCCTGCTCATTTACTACCTCATCATCTGGTTCCGCTATTACCGAAAAGACCCTTCCCGGGCGGCTGCCCGCTCACCGGCCCAGCAGCCAACGCCTGCCAGCGAGCAGGAGCCTAGGCATAACGATGGCCTTTTAGGCAGGCCGGCAGATGACTATGGCGCAAGCACGGTAGACAGTGAGGAACTGATCTTCGGCCCGGGGGAAGAGGAACTTGAAGCATTTCCGGACGATGAAGATCCGGACGATGAAGAGGAAGCCGATCGGCATGCGGCGGTAGTTACGCCACCGGTGCAGGTAAGTGGTAGAACCGACAACGATGAATTACTGCAAGGAGACATGGCCGACCTGCTGGAGGACATTAAACTGGTCTTTTATTTTATCAAAAAACACAAACCTGCCGACCGACCGGGCCTGGTCAGCAGGATGGCCAAAAAGGTGGAGCTCTACCCGCGCGTACTGGAAAGTGAACTGCTGGAGCTGGTCCTCGAAGACATCTGTGACAAAGCGTTGTCCGAGCTGGGTTTCCAGATCGATCCTGCAGAAATACAGGAAGCGATCATCTACAACCGGGACAGTTACCAGGCCGGCCCTTTCTCTAAAAAGGGGAAATGGTAAGCTGACCTGATGCTGCCCGGATCCATTATTCATTCCATTAACTCAAAAAACTATGAAATTTCACATTCCGTATAGTCCCCGCAAACAGGCCCTGTTAAAGACGCTGTTGTTTGCCTTTGCCCTGGTCACCTGCAACCTGATCCATTCGATCTGCTACGGGCAGGATGGCTCCGCGGGCATTACCGAGGCCACCAACAAGGTCAAAGGTTACTTCGATGCCGGGTGTAACCTGATGTATGCCATCGGCGCCGTGGTCGGCATCATCGGTGCCGTCAAGGTATTCGGCAAATGGAACGGTGGCGAGCCGGACACCAACAAGGTCGCTGCGGCCTGGTTCGGCTCCTGTATTTTCCTGGTCGTGGTCGCGACCGTACTTAAATCATTCTTTGGTATTTAACCGCAGCCAAATGTCGAGCATTTATCATATCAACAAGGGCATCAACAAACCCATCGAGTTTCATGGTTTAAAGGCGCAGTACATCGGCTATCTGGCCGGTGGTCTGGTGGGCCTGCTCATCCTGTATGCCATCCTCTACATCAGCGGTGTCAATGCCTACCTCTGCCTGGTCTTGATCGGAGGCCTGGCTACCGCGATGCTGGTCACTATTTTCCGGCTGAGTCACCGCTATGGGCAATACGGGCTGCTGAAAAAAGGTGCCCGGCGCAGTTTACCTGTCTACCTGAAATTTCGCTCCCGCAAACTATTTATTCAACTAAAAGCACACGATCATGGTGAACATTGAAAAGATCCTGCCCATCTATAAAGTGGAGAACGACTGTATTGTGTCCATGCAGGGTGATATTACCCTGGCCTGGCGGGTAGACTTGCCGGAGATCTTTACACGCTCCGGCAGTGATTACGAAGCCTTCCACCATGCCCTGATCAAAGCGATCCGGATCTTACCGCAAAACAGCATCTATCACCAGATGGACGTCTTCCGGAAAGCGCAGTACCACGGCGCGCCGGATACCGCCCGGAGCTTCCTGGGCGCAGCCAGTGAACGCTTTTTTGAGGGCCGCCCTTACCTGGACCATTGCTGTTATATGCTGGTTACTAAAAAGCCGGATGACCGTAAAGCGGCAAGCAGCGGCTACTCGGGCCTGATGCGCAGATCGGTCGTCCCGAAACAAACCACCAATACCATGGTTTTTCAGGACTTTTTGGAAAAGGCCGGGGCTTTTGAGCGGATATTGTCCGACAGCGGCTTTGTTACCCTGCACCGCCTCACGGACGATGAGCTGGCCGGTACCGAAAAGAAGGCCGGGCTCCTGGAACAATACCTGTTCCTGCAAGGGGAAAACGAGCGTCCGATGCTGAAAGATATTCATCTGAAAGAAGGTATCCGCGTTGGCAACGACCATTGCCAGTTATTCACCCTGTCCGATGTCGAAGACCTGCCCTCGCTTTGCGGCAGCCGGGTCAATTATGACCAATACAGCACGGACAAAACCAAGTTCAGTATCGGTTTTGTTTCGCCGCTCGGACTCTTACTGGATTGCAACCATTGCTACAACCAGTTTATCTTTATTGGCGACACGCGGCGAACGATGAAAGGGCTGGAAAAGAAAAGGCTGCGCCTGCAATCTTTGTCCGCTTACAGCCGGGAGAATGCCATCGCCCGGGATGCGACCGCAGACTTTTTGAACGAAGCCATCAGCCAACAAAGGCTGCCGGTCAAAGCGCACTTTAATGTCCTGGCCTGGACCGATCACCCGGAAGGTACCCAGGAGATCCGCAACAAAGTGGGTTCGGCCATGGCGCAGATGGACGCCGTAGCCCGGCAGGAAAGCGATGGCGCACCCCAGATCTGGTGGGCCGGCATCCCGGGCAATGCCGCAGACTTTCCGCTCAACGATACCTTTGACACTTTCCTGGAGCAGGCGACGTGTTTTCTTAACGTGGAAACCAATTACCGTTCTTCACCCAGCCCGTTTGGCATCCGCCTGGGTGACCGGCTTACCGGTCGACCGGTGAATGCTGACCTCTCGGATGAACCCATGCTGAAAGGGTATATCACCAACCGCAATAAAATGATCCTGGGACCTAGCGGCAGCGGGAAATCCTTCTTTACCAATCATCTAAACAATGGCTATTATGAACAGGACAGCCATGTCGTGATCGTGGATGTCGGCCACAGCTACCAGGGACTTTGTGAACTGGCGGGCGGTTACTACTTCACTTACAGTGAGGATAACCCCATCAAGTTTAACCCGTTCTTTATTTCCAAGGGTGAAGTGCTCGACATTGAAAAAAAAGAAAGCCTGAAAACCTTGCTGCTGGCGCTATGGAAAAAGGACAACGAGGGCTATACCCGTTCCGAGTATGTGGCCATTTCCAATGCCATTACGCTGTATTACGCACACCTGAACAAGCATCCGGATCTATTTCCCGGATTTAATTCCTTCTATGATTTTTTAATGCAGGAATACCTGCAGGTCCTCCAGGATGGTAATGTTGCCGAAAAGGATTTTGATATCGGGAATTTTCTTTATGTGCTTAACCCTTACTACCATAACGGGGAATATGACTACCTCCTGAATGCCACTGAGAACCTGGACCTCTTAAATGAGCGTTTCATTGTCTTCGAGCTGGACAACATTAAATCGCACGAGATCCTCTTTCCCGTGGTGACCATCATCATTATGGAAGTATTTATTTCCAAGATGCGGAAGCTCCCGAAAAGTACGCGAAAGGTGATCCTCATTGAGGAGGCATGGAAAGCGATCGCCAAGGAAGGTATGGCCGATTATATCCGCTACCTGTTCAAAACGGTCCGGAAGTTCTTTGGCGAGGCCGTCGTGGTTACCCAGGAGGTCGAGGACATTCTCAGCTCACCCATTATCAAACAGGCCATCGTCAACAATTCCGATTGTAAGATCCTGCTCGACCAAAGCAAATACCAGAACAAGTTCGATGACGTACAGGCTTTACTCGGACTGACGGAAAAGGAAAAAGCGATGATCCTGTCGATGAACAAGGCGAACGAACCCGGCAAAAAATATAAGGAGGTCTTTATCAGCCTGGGTGGGCAATACAGCAAGGTGTACCGGACGGAAGTGTCACCGGAAGCGTACTGGGCCTATACGACCGAAGCCGCTGAAAAAGCCAAAGTGCAGGAATTGGCTCAGCAGCTAGGCAGTATGGAAAAAGCCATCGCCGCCATTGTGGCCCGGCAGGCCGCTATACCCGGGAAACCGTCCTGACCGGTCCGAAGCGAATCAACCGTCTTATTCACCAACCATCATTCCCCCTTTCGGGGGCTAAAGGAAACTTATGAAAACGCAACAGCTATTACGCAACGTCCTTAACCAATCCATCAACATCATGAAAAATTATATGGTCATCCTACCGCTTTCAGCGATGACGCTGTTTGTGACCCTGCCCAAAGAGGCTGATGCCCAACTGGCGATCGCAGAGGTCATCAAGGCCGCCATCACCAAAGTGATCAAAGCCGTAGATCTCCAGGTCCAGCGGATGCAGAACAAAACCATCTGGCTGCAGAATGCACAAAAGGCCTTGGAGAACCAACTGTCCAAGCTTAAGCTGGAGGAAATTTCCGGCTGGTCAGCAAAGCAAAAAGAACTGTACGGGCAGTATTACGCCGAATTGTGGAAGGTCAGATCACTCATTGCTTATTATGAACGGATCCGGCACATTACCGAAAAACAAGCCGCACTGATCGGTGAATATCATCAGGCCTGGGGACTGCTCCGGCAGGACCGGCATTTCAGCGCAGCGGAACTGTCTGCTATGCAAAAGGTCTACAACGGCATTCTGCAGGAGAGCGTGAAAAACCTGGATGAGATCCTGGTCATCGTCAGCGCTTTCAAAACGCAGATGACGGACGCCCGGCGGATCGAGCTCATCAACAAAGCGGCCGACCGCATTGATACCAACTGCAATGACCTCCGGCAGTACAATAACCAGAACTATATCCTCAGCCTGCAGCGCGCCCAAAGTGAACATGAAATTTTAACCCTCAAAAAATATTATGGGCTACCGGAATAAAGGATCCCAAAATCTCTCCCTTCCAGGAAGGGTTGGGGTAGCGCTGGTTTTTATCCTCCTTTCCTCCGCCGTGCAGGCCCAAACTTTTGCCGAATGGTGGAGCCAGAAAAAGACCCAGCTTAAATACCTGCAGCAGCAGATCGTGGCTTTGCAGGTCTACGGCGGCTATGTCCGGCAGGGCTACCAGCTCTCGCAGGAGGGCCTGGGCAGCATCAGTGCCTGGACCGGTAAAGAATTCAGCCTGCATGCAGCCTATTACGCGTCGCTTAAAGCAGTTAAGCCACTGATCCAAAATGATCCGAAAGCTTTGGAGATTTTCAGGTATGCCAGCGCGATTCCGGGGCAATTTGACCAGCTAACCGCCTTCGCCGGACCTGTTGCCAGCCACCAGGTTTATATCACCGCAGTCCGGCAAAAAGTGTTGCAGGAATGCGGCCGGGATATCGACCAGCTCCAACTGGTCATGACCTCCGGTAAAGCAGAAATGACCGATGATGAACGGATAGAACGCCTGGACCAGCTTTATGCCAGTATGAAAGATAAATACGCGTTCACCCTGGCTTTTGGCAACCAGGTGAAAATGCTGTCAGGGCAGATGCAAGGGCAGCAAGCGGAGATTCAAGCGCAAAGGAGGCTGTATGCCATACCTTAAATATTTAGGACTGTTCCTGATGGCTACGTTGGCTCGCCACACGAGCCGTGCCCAATCCCAGGAGATCCAGCAATTGCTGCTGAACGTGGAAAAGCTCACCCAGTTCAAAGCCATCCTGTCGGACATGCAGCGGGGTTATACGATCCTTAATGAGGGATACGGACAGGTCAAAGACCTGACGCAGGGCAATTTCAGTTTGCACCAGGTCTTCCTGGACGGGCTCCTGCAGGTCAACCCCGAGATCAGGAAATATGCAAGGGTGGCGGATCTCCTCGCTGACCAGGCCAGTATCCTCTCGGAATATAAAAAGGCCAAAAGCCGGTTTGCCGGCAGTGGCAGGTTCAACGCTGCGGAGCTGGATTACCTGACGCAGGTCTATGCCGGTCTGACCAAAGCGGCCCTGCGTAATCTGAATGAACTGGCTGATGTGGTAACCGCCTCCAAGCTCCGGATGAGTGATGACGAACGCCTCCGGGCCATTGATCGCCTGTATGCGGACACCCATGACCAGCTGCAATTTCTCCGGAGCTTCAACCGGCGGACCAGCCTGCTGCAGATGCAGCGACAAAACGAACAAAATGACATCGATCACCTGAAAAAACTGTTTCAACCATGAAAAAAGTAAAAAGATTTATACGAGTCAGACGCTTGGCATTCAGGGCGCTGGGAGGCTTTGGTTTTGCACTCCTCTTTCCCGCGATATGCAGTGCCGAGGGCCTGGCCGACGACTTGAAAGGCATGCAGCCCGTGCTGGATACAGTCTACAGCCAGATGATCCCCCTTTGCAGCCAACTCATCGGGGCGGCAAGAGGGATCGCCGGGTTTGCCGCCCTTTGGTTTATCGCATCCCGGGTCTGGCGACAGATCGCCAACGCAGAGCCGCTGGAATTTTACCCGCTGCTCCGCCCTTTTGCCCTGGGCATAGCGATTATGCTTTTCCCAGGCGTGCTGAGCCTGATGAATGGCATATTACAACCGGTCGTCAGCGCCACGGGCCATATGGTGCAAAACAGCAATACCGCTATCGCCGCCTTATTGAAACAGAAAGAAGCTGCCATCAAGCAATCCTCCGCCTACCAGATGTATGTTGGCGAAAATGGGAATGGTGATCAGGACAAATGGTATAAATACACGCATCCGGATGATCCGGACCGGGAGAACGAAGGCTTTTTGGACGGCATCGGCAATGACGTGAAGTTCTGGCTCGCCAAGCAGAACTATGATTTCCGGAACAGTATCAAGCAGTGGTTATCCCAGGTGCTGGAGGTGTTGTATGCGGCCGCTTCCCTGTGTATCAACACCATTCGTACTTTTTTTCTGATCGTGCTGGCCATCCTGGGGCCCCTGGTGTTTGGGCTAGCCGTCTTCGACGGTTTCCAGCACAGCCTGAGCCAGTGGCTGGCCCGTTATGTCAATATTTTCATGTGGCTGCCGGTCGCCAATATATTCGGCAGCATCATTGGCAAGGTACAGGAAAACATGATCCGTCTGGACATCTCGCAGATCCAAAGCCAGGGCGACACCTATTTCAGTTCCACCGACACCGCTTATCTGATCTTCCTGATCATTGGCATCGTAGGCTATTTCTCTGTGCCGACGGTTGCCAACTTTATCGTCCATGCCCATGGCGGTAACGGGATGCTGCAACGCGTGAATGTGATCAGCGCGGGTACGACCAGTACCGTGATCAGCACCGGCGCTTCGGCTGCTTCCGCAGTAGGATCCAGAATGGCGGAAGGGGCCCAAAATATGGTCAATGCACCGGGGCACTTCATGGAGGGCTACCGCAGCAGCGGTGCCAGCACCTATCAGCAAGACAAATTATCCGGAAACACCTAATCAGAAAACCTATGTTCACACAACTCAAAAATATCGATACCGCTTTTAAGCATATCAAACTATTCAGTTACCTGCTCATTTTGGCCTGCCTGCTGATCTCCTGCTTTGCGATCTACCAGAGTTACCGGAGTTCAGCGCGTGACCGCAACCACATTTACATCTTAGCCAACGGCAAGGCACTGGAGGCATTTGCCGCAGACCGCCGGGATAACGTTCCCGTCGAGATCCGGGACCATATCAAAATGTTTCACCAACACTTTTTCACCCTTGATCCGGATGAAAAAGTCATTCAGGCCAATATCACCAAAGCCCTTTATCTGGCCGACGGTTCGGCCAGGACCGCTTATAATAACCTGAAAGAATCCGGCTATTTTGCTGGTTTGGTCTCCGGCAACATCAGCCAGCAGATCGAAGTGGACAGCGTGTCCCTGGACATGGATCGCTATCCCTATTATTTCAAGTGCTTTGCCACCGAGCAACTGATCCGTGCGACCTCCACCGTGACGCGCAGCCTGGTCACGCAAGGTTATTTACGCAACGTGTCCCGCTCGGACAATAACCCGCATGGCTTCCTGATCCAAAATTGGGAGACCCTGGAGAACAAAGACCTTAAAACCAGCACCCATTAAGATGAAGACAGGACATCAGCGATCCGGCCCGGCAAGACCCAACCGGATGATCTCTTACCTGGAACAAACCCTGGAGCGCAGGCAAAAGCAGGTAGCCCTTTATTTGGACCGGAAAACGCAGCACTGGAACCGGGCCTCTAAACTGATCCTGCTTTTGCTGATCTGCCTGCTCTTTGGCGGGAGCAGTGTCTGGCTCCTGATCCAGGCTTGCCATTGATCTTACTATTCACTCACCTTAAATGATTTTACATGAAAATGCATTCAACTGAACAGCTCGAAAAACAAAAAAAGTTCTTCCTGGCACTTCCTATACTGATCTTACCCTTTTTAACACTTGGCTTTTGGGCCTTGAGAGGTGGTCAAGATAAAGCCTCGGATCAGCTTGCCTCCGGCAAAGGGATCAATACCGAATTGCCGGAAGCGCAGTTTAAAGACGACAAACCGCAGGATAAATTCAGCTTGTATGACCAGGCGGCCCGGGATTCGGCAAGGGCACAGCATAGGAGTGATGACCCGGTCTCCGGTAGTTTGGCTGTAGATACCCTTCGTCCGGCCACCGACAAGATCCCTTCCGCATCTGCTGATGAAGTACAGATCAGCAGGAAACTTACGCAGATCAGGCAGCAGCTGGACCAGCCCGAGCCTGTAGCCAAACCGGTGGCCCGCCCGGTTCTTGCCTCAGCAAGCAGTCCTGAAGCCGAAAAACTGGAAAAGATGATCCGATCGGTTCAGGATAACAGGACCGAAGATCCGGAGCTGCAGCAGCTTTCCGAAATGCTGGACAAGATCCAAGCCATTCAGAATCCTGATTTGGCCCGGGAAAAGTTCAAACAGGAGTTACCGCCATCGATGCCGGATACTTTATTTAAAGCCGTTCCCGCCGCCATCGACGGCGATCAAAAGGTAGTACAAGGCGGCATCGTCAGACTGCGCTTACAGGATACCATGCGCCTGAGCGGGCTCCTGCTGGATAAAGGTCAGGCGCTTTTTGGCAATTGTACCCTGGTCAACCAGCGCCTACTGCTGAACATCAAAAATATCCGCATCGGTAACGCCATTATCCCGGTTGACCTGACCGTTTTTTCGCTGGACGGCCTCGCCGGCATCGACGCACCGGAAGCCGAGCTGGCTGAAGCGGCAGGTACCGGCAGCAGCAACGCCCTGCAAAGCATGACTTTTATGCCCATGGATCAGACCCTGGCCACGCAGGCGGCCGGGGCCGGCATCGCTACCGCAAAGAGCTTGTTCAGCAAGAAGATCAAACGCATCAAGGTGAAGCTTCAAGCAGGTTACCCGTTATTGCTGCGGAATAACCAGCCCGGAAAATAATTGTCTCCTGGCCATGTATCCCCACAGTATACGCGATGCGGTACAGGACGCGGCTAAACTCGGCTTTGACCCGGTGGAACTGGAACGCGGCTTACGCCGGATGGCTGAACTGAACCTGCGCGGCGACTACCGTCAAAGCCTCTTTGCCGGCGGGCACTTTTCCTTCGGGAATCTGGCCTTCCGCCTGGATTACCGCTTTAATGGCAGCCGGATGGAACTGACCGGCTATGAGGCGCGGCTGCTCAGGGATGACATCACGCCGGCCGCTCACTGGGAGTTTACAAAGGCAATGCCTTTGGCGGAGGCTATCAGAACCATCATCAAAGACCTGGGTATCGTCATGCCCAACATACAGATAACTGAATCATTTACCGGGGTGACCACCCCACAAATCTTACGGACCATGAATTTGAATAACCTGGATGACCTCAAAAAAGAGCTTAAAGACCTGGGCTTTAATCCCAAAGTCGCGGATGAGCTTGAAAAACACATGAAGCCCTTACTGGGCCACTTCACCCTGAATGATCAGTTTCCGGGTGATAAGGGGCTGGTGGACATGACCCTCCACTTCCGGAAATCCAACCAATCGGATTTCTATACCTTGAATAAATATGAGGTCACGGCAGGCAAAGTGCCGCCTACCGTGCCCGGCCAACAGTATATGGTCATCTCCGAAAATGAGAAAGACAAACAGAAGCCACTGGTTAAAACCTTCGATAACCCGAACGAAGCCATTGATTTCTTCAAAAAAGAGAAAGGGACCAGTGAACTGGCGATGGGTGAAAGTGCTGACAGCAAACAGCTATTGGCCAGCAAGGAAAAAGGAACCGTCAATTTCATTGACAAACAGTTCCGGCCTGCTTACTTCAGCCCCGCGGTCAAACAAACCTTTTACATCAAGGAGGGACAAGGCTTCAGTGCCCGGCAGGCGGCCAACCTGGTACAAAACCGCACCGTTCATCGAGACAACATGCTTACCCGGGACGGAGAACCTTACAAAGCCTGGATCAGACTGGACTTTGATCAGAAGAAGGATGATTTCGGCAACCATAAATTCAAACAATTCTATGATCCTTCTTTTGGGTTCGACCTGGAAAAGACCCTCAATCAATATCAGATCAAAGAACTGTCTGATCCGGCCAAAAAGGAAGCCATCATGAATGCCATGAAACAGGGTGACCGGGTGGAGCTTACCGTTAAAGGGCCGGAGAACAAGGATATGAAAGTACTGGCCGAAGCAGTACCACGGTATGGTAAACTGGACTTTTTTAATGAAAAGGGCAGCCGTCAAAAGCGTGAACAGTTTGAAAAACCCTCTGCCGAATTAGCGCACGACAAAGGTCAAAACCAAGGCAAAGAACAACAACAGGAAAAAAGGCAGGGTGTGCGGATGTAGCCATCTTCATCGCTTACCTGTAGAATTAAGTTTTCCAATTTGCAGTAAGGAACAGGGCCGGATCTTTTCCGGCCCTTTTTAGATCCAATGATTTTGCCTATCTTGTATGAGGCCTTTTTAAGTTTTAAGATGACGACCTCGAATGACCGATTACTCCACTGCTTCATCTTAGAAGATGAAAAGCACCAGGTGGGCCACCTTGCCGGATTCATCGATCAGACCATTGGTCTGACATTTGCTGGCTCATCGGCCAATGCGCTGACTGCATTATCCGATGTTACTGGACCGGGCGGGCCGGACCTGGTTTTTCTAAGCAACTATGTGCATGGCATGAACGGTATAGATTTCGCCCAGGCCGTTAAGGGACACACGACGATCATTTTTATCTCTTCCATGCCCTGGCGGATACAGGAGATCTTCCCCGATGAAGCCTTCGAATACTTGCCCAAGCCGATCTCCTATGAGGCTTTTTTGAAATGTATCGGGCGCATCAGGAAGCAAAAATATGGAGCATGTCACCACTTTGGTTAAAAACGAGCGTTATTTTAGCTTAAATAATATAGCCGTTTTTAGCCATGGAAAAAAAGCCCGCAGAATCTATCCCGATGATTGAGTTTGTTCAGGTCTGGCACCGTTTCAGGATCGCTATAGATCTGCTGTTGCAGGAAAAAGGTTATGAAGCGCTCACCGCACCGAACCTCTGCAAGCTGGCAGAGCTACCGGAAAGCGCCATCCTTACCTACTTTGGATCATTGGATATCCTTCTCCGGATGCACGACCATTCCGTCATGCTGGATCAGTTTCTCAGGCTCAGATCCGGAGGTGAAAAGTTAGCGTAGTAAGTATGGACAGGTTATCCTGTTTAATCATTTTCGCAGCAAAGCCGTTTCGTTATTCCTGAACTCATTCCTCAACCGCTTTGCCGGATCGTACAGAACGATGCTCCATTCTTTCGCATAGCTCTTGATAAATTGCGATCATGTCAATAACCGGCAGGCTCTGCGATCTGCAGCGAAAAAGCAGAGAGACGTAAGCATTAATCATTTGCCGCAAAGTTCGCCCGTCAGTCCGCAAACGGGTGCCATTGTTTTTTTTTCTTTGGAATCAAGGTCGTATCCAAAAAATGGGTATCCCTTCGTACCTCCGGGAGCCTCCGCATTTTTAGGATCTCCACCTTGCCCTTATTGCGTCCTGCGGGCGGGGTGGCAGCCATCATTAATTTTTTACGCATTAAAACTTTAAGGTTATGGCAACTACTAAGAATTTTAAGGACACCTATCAGGAAGTAACAGACGCAGTGATCGAACAAATGGAAAGCGGCAACATCGTGTGGCGTTGCAGCTGGAACCAGGTCGGCTTCCCGATGAACGTAACGACCGGGATCAGCTACCGGGGCTGGAATGTCTTCTGGCTCAATTTCCACACGATGCTGAAGGGCTACAGCCTGCCGTATTACATCACCTTCAAACAGGCACAGGACTTAGGTGGCACCATTAAGAAAGGCGAGAAAGGCACAAAGATCACCTACTGGGCCAGCATTAAGGTCAAAGGATTGGATGATGATGCAGCAAAGCAATTAACCGACGGTGACAGCGCTGCACAACAGACACGTATGGTGCCCAAGGTACATACCGTGTTTAACATCGACCAGACCGAGGGCATTGAGTTTCCAAAGGTCGAAGCCTTGTTCAGGTCAGATGCCGAGGAGATAGCCGCTTGTGAGCAGATCATTCAAGAGATGCCCAACAGGCCACGATTGAACCTCAACGGCCAATACCCGGTTTATTATCCGCTGAAAGACCTGGTAGCCGTGCCGGACATCGCCCGATTTGACAGCAGCGAGGAATACTACTGTGCCTTGTTTCACGAACTGGCGCATAGCACGGGGCATGAAAGCCGTTTACGCCGTAAAGAGATCACCCATCCCAACAAATACGGTAGTGAGGCTTATTCGAGGGAAGAACTTACGGCTGAACTGACCGCTGCATTTCTATGCGCCATTACCGGGATACAACAGCAAACCATCCAGAACAGTGCCGCTTACCTGCAAGGCTGGCTGAAAGCGTTGAAGAATGATAAGACCTTGATCCTGAAAGCAGCAGGACAAGCGCAGAAAGCAGCTGATTACATGATGGGAGTAGTTCATCAGCCGCAATCGGAAGGTTAGGAAAAGCCCTTAGGGGCTTTTCTTTTTTGCAATCAAAGATCTTCTACCGCCGGTTCAGTACACTGGCTGCTTTAAGCAAATAACGAAATTCCGCATAATTTACTTTCAGGTTGAGCCTGGTCAGCAGAAATTCTGCACGCATATTCAGCATGTTCTCCTCCAGTTGGCGGTCAAAGTGAATCGTGATCGCGGTTTCAGCAAGCGCATCTCCAATGACCATTTTTAACGATCACCTGTTTGAGGATGCCCCCTCTTTTTATATCATGCGATAATATTCCGTGAAAAAAGGGGGATGCTATATTTCTAAGCCTATGATTATATCCCTGTCAAATTCAAATCGATTGGTTACCGGCAGTGGGATACCGCGTTACTTAGGCGCAAAATAAAAACGATCATTTTTTTAAAAACAAATGGTTTGTTATTTGTTATGATCTAAACGGAAATGGTGTCTTCCGTTCAAAATAACCGCCTCGTGCTGATGACGCCTACAATTATAGCATAGATAAAACCTTGCAGGTTTTGTCGTGAACATTATTGTAGGTGAATGATCAGCGATACACAAATCCCTTTTCTATTCCGTCTCGTATCTAGTCAGGTCACCTCCCTGCTCATTGTTCCGGCATTAGTTCATGGTTTTATCCATACGATTTAAACTTTTAAAAACAACATAAAATGAACATCAAGAACATTATGGCCAGGGAAGTTTTGGATTCAAGAGGTAATCCGACCGTTGAAGCGGAGATCACTCTAGAAGATGGATCCACAGCAAGGGGAATCTCACCATCGGGTGCCAGCACTGGTGAGAAAGAAGCGGTGGAACTACGCGACGGCGACAAAAGCCGCTATCAGGGCAAGGGCGTTGAAAAAGCAGTAGCTGGAATCAATCAGGAAGTTAAGCGCACGGTTATCGGCTCTGCATTTGCGGATCAGGCAGCCTTTGACAAAATGCTGATCGACCTGGACGGAACACCTAATAAGGCTCGGTTAGGCGCTAACGCCATTCTGGCCGCTTCCATCGCCTTTGCGCGGGTCAACGCTGTATCCAAAAAGATTCCCCTTTACCGTCAGCTTATCGAGCGCGATACCTATGTGATGCCGGTCCCATGCATGAACGTGATCAACGGTGGTCGGCATGCGGACAATAACCTGGATTTTCAGGAATTCATGATCGCCCCGCACCATGCGCCGAACTTTAAAGAAAGTATCCGCATGGGAGAAGAGGTATTCCATACATTGAAAAAGCTATTATCTGACAAAGGCTATTATACCGGTGTGGGCGATGAAGGTGGTTTTGCGCCCAACCTCCGCTCTAATGAAGAGGCCATCGAAGTGATCCTGCAAGCTATTCAGAAAGCCGGATACAAACCCGGCGAGGATATCTCTGTTTGCCTGGACCCGGCTACCAGTGAAATGTGGGATAATGGTCATTACAAAATGTACAAAAGTGACCAGCAGCGTTATACCTCGGAAGAGATGGTCGATCTATGGGCAAAATGGATCCGAACCTATCCTATCGTGCTTTTAGAAGACGGTTTGGGCGAAAATGACTGGGATGGCTGGAAGATCATGACCGATCAGCTGGGCAGCGAAGTGGAATTGGTCGGCGACGATATCTTTTGCACGAACCCTTCGATCATTCAGGAAGGCATCGATCGTGGTATCGGGAACAGCGTATTGATCAAGCTTAATCAGATAGGCACGGTATCAGAGACCTTACAAGCTGTAGCATTGGCGCAGCAGAACGGCTACCATTGTTTCATCTCCCACCGAAGCGGTGAAACCGAGGACACGACCATCGCTGACCTGGTGGTAGCCACCAATGCCGGGCATATTAAAACGGGAAGTGGCTGCCGCTCGGAGCGGGTCTCCAAATTTAATCAGCTTTTACGCATTGAACAGGAACTGGGTAGCAAGGCCCGTTTTGCAGGGATCGAAACTTTTAAACGGTAGCAGCAGATCAGGATATGAAAGCCCTTATCACCTCGGAGCGCTACCGGATCGTTAAAGAACTGATCAGGTGGAGCTTGCTTATACTTCCGGTAGCTGTCGCTATCGGAAGTATGGTCGCCTTGTTTCTATGGATACTGGACCTGGCCATCATTTACCGGTTCCATCATCCCTGGCTTCTATTTTTGCTCCCGCTGGCCGGGGTACTGATCCACTTGATCTATCGCTCGGTCGGCAGATCTTCTGAAAAAGGCAATAACCTGATCATGGATGAGATACATGAACCAGGCGGGGGCGTGCCACCGCAAATGTCACCGATCATTCTATTGACCACGGTATTGACACACTTGTTCGGTGGTTCTGCCGGTCGTGAAGGTACCGCGGTACAGATCGGCGGAAGCATTGCCCATTTATTCGGAAAATGGTACAGACTATCCATTCAGGACATGCAGCTGCTGCTCACGTCCGGAGTAGCCGCCGGGTTCGGTGCCGTGTTTGGCACACCGCTGACGGGTGCGCTGTTCGCTCTGGAGGTCCTGGCCATAGGGCGTATGCAGTATAAAGCATTATTGCCTGCACTGATCGGCGCAGTTGCCGGAGATTATACGGTAGCAGCCTGGGGAGTCCACCATACGGCCTACCAGATCAGCGCCTTTCGGCATGAACCCTATTTTTTATCGGCTTATCTACCTTTTGATGGTCTGTTAATGGTAAAAGTAATGTTAGCGTCCGCGGCATTTGGGATGTCCAGTGCTTTGTTTTCTTCACTAGTTCACGCGATCAAGGTCGTTTCAGGTCATTTTATACGAGCGAAATGGCTGATCCCTTTTACGGGTGGCTTGGTCATTATCGCGCTGACCTATCTCAATGGCAAACCTGACTACCTGAGCCTTGGTGTCGCCGCAGAGTATCCCGGGGCCGTTACGATCCAGTCGGCTTTTCATGCCGGAGGCGCAGACCTGTTCAGTTGGTTTTGGAAAATGATCTATACGGCTATCACGCTCGGCTCTGGATTTAAAGGCGGAGAGGTAACCCCTTTATTCTATATCGGGGCTACCCTTGGTAACACTTTATCTGCTGTATTGCATGCACCGGTAGGCTTATTTGCAGCGCTGGGATTCATTGCCGTGTTTGCCGGCGCGACCAATACGCCGCTGGCCTGTACGGTCATGGGAGTAGAACTGTTTGGCGGTGAACACGTACTTTATTATGCGATCGCTTGTTTTACAGCCTATTTATTCAGTGGTCATTCGGGCATTTACAGCGCGCAAAGGATCGCCATCCCTAAATTGCTAAATGCCGGCATAACGCCCGACTCCGCTTTGGGTGACCTGGGTAAAAGCCGGCCGCATTGGTATGAACGATTTCTAAAGCATTAACTGCAGAGGCGGGGCGCGGTTCTACCGCGCCTCTATTTTAACGGTAACGATCTTGTTGACCATATAGGTCCTGCGATCCTTGTCGTGTTCCATGGGTTGCGTATTTCCCTGACTGTCGGTCGCCCTCGACATCAGTTTATATTGGCTATCGCCCGCAGGAACCTGCCAGTTGTATTCCCAAAGCCGCCAGGCGAACTTAACGTGCTTGCCTAGCAACTTTGCCGGTTTCCAGGTTACACCTTCATCGAAGCTGACCTCGACTTTGGTTATTTCATTTTCTCCGCACCAGGCCGCACCATGCACCCGGTATGTTTTACCGGCAGGGATCACTTCGCTTAGCGCTGGTCTGGCGATCTCTGCTTTTACCTGTACCTCGGTGACTGCGGTCAGAGTCGGCTGGTCATCAGTGCGTTTCCAGTAAGCGTATTCCAGGGTTTGCCAATAGCCATCAAAGGGCTTATTCACCGCGGTTATCTTGGTAAGCCACTTTACGGAAGCCATACCATACCAGCCCGGGATGATCGCCCTCACCGGGTACCCATGCTCGGAACTAAGGTCCTTTCCGTTCATTTGATAGGCAAGGATCACTTCCGCCTGCATCGCTTTGGTAAGCGGTAAGCTTCTGGCAAAGTGGATAGCACCAGGAGATTTAGGTTCTTCCGAAACTTCACCCTTGTCTGCGCCTTCTAAAATGATCTCTACTGCGCCCGGCTTTATGCCGGCCTTTTCCAATACTACAGAAAGTGGTACACCGGTCCATTCTGCATTTCCGACGGCACCCTGTTCCCACAATAAGCCTTTTACCTTTGGAGCCAGGTTGGCCCGCCCGTTTCCGGCGCACTCCAATGTTGCCATCACTTTTTTAGCGGGCAAAGCACGTAACTCATCATAGCTTAGTGTAATCTCTTTATTGACATGCCCCCCGATCCTGACCTCCCATTCTTTTGCCTTCAATCTTGGAATGGGAAAATGTGTTCGTATAAAGAACTGGTTATTGGGCGTGATCATACTGGAAAGCATCGGAAAAGGAAATTCAAAATTGACCGGCTCCTTTTCTCTGATGATCAGGCCCGGGAAGGATGGTTGGGGCCCTTTATCTTCGTTACTCGCTGAAGCGATACCCGGAATGAATGCGGTTGCCATGACCGGAACCGTCCCTTTCAGAAAAGCACGTCTTCCATTATTGCTGGTGGCATTGATTTGTTTATGGCCCATAATTGATCGGTCTTGATTGGAGTGTTAAATAAATAAGGTTTAGAAGTTTATTTTGTTTGCGTAGGTAATCCCGTATGGTTGCCAACAATTTAGCCACTTAATTGCTTAGATCATATGAATATGTCAGGCGCAGATACAAGCAAGCAAAAGATCAACCCCGGTGACCATCTGGCCAATGAACGCACCTTTTTGGCCTGGATAAGAACCAGCATAGCATTGATGGGTTTTGGCTTTGTAGTGGTAAAATTCAGTTTGTTCGTCAAGCAATTATCCCTCGTTATTACTGATAAGGTTCTCCTGCCCGGGAAGGGCTTTTCCGCAACCATCGGGATCATCCTCGTCGCTATCGGTGCCCTGATGGCTTTATTAAGCTATTTTAGATATCGACGTATTGAAAAACAATTGCTTAGAAACGCCTATTTCCCTTCGTTCGCCTTGTCGCTTTTGATGACCGTTGCGATAGTACTCGTCAGCGGGCTGCTGCTTTGGTATCTATTACCCAATACCTGATCAAACTTTCGTCTGAACAATTGCAATAGTTTAAAGTTAATAGATCATGGGAGGCACACAATTTAATATAACAGCTACATTGGAAGGCGGATCCGAAATGCGATATAACGTAACGCACCAGGACGAGACATTTGTCGTGCAGACCGGTGCCGGAACGATCACGCTGATTAATAACGGTGATAATTCATGGAGCATTGTTAATGGCGAAATCTCGCAGGAGCTTGCCAATACTATTGGGCAGGCCATTGAAGACTACTATAATAGAAATTCTTAATAGATGTCTATTTAGTATGATAACAAGCATTTCATTTTTCCACCAGCATAATAGATCATAACATTTAATAGTTGGTAGCTAAATTGAGACACACCTGATAGCGCACCCAATGAGGTCAGGTAGGTATTCTTAAAATTGAGTAACGCTGATTCAAAAATCTGTGTATATAGCTTTTAGCACCTTGTCATATGATCACAGCCCCCGAAGAATATTACAAAGGACTTCCGCGAAAAACAATAGCCGCCTGTGTATTGATCCCGCACAACGATCTCTATTTGATCATTAGGAAAAGATCGACTCAAAGATGGACATTACCCGGAGGCATCGTGGAATCTGGAGAAAGCCCAATGGCGGGTGCTATCCGTGAATGTCAGGAGGAAACCGGTATTATGCCAAATATTGAAGGCTTATACCATGTATATTATTCGGAGCCTGTAATAGGTGAAAAGATCAGCTATGGTGATAGCATACATCTGATATTCAAAGCTAAATCTATATCCACCGACCAGCTTGACCAAATTTGCTTCCCTGATCAGGAGGCAGATAAATATCAATGGGTAGCCTTAGATGAGGTCGCATCTTTTGTGAAAAGCAATTTAGGTAAGGCGATCCTCAGCGCTTCCTGCGGCGAACTATATTCTGTTTGGAAAAGAACTCTACATTCCCTGATGGAAGAAGATGAATTTTACCAGCCAAAAAATGATTATCAATAGATGATCAATAACCACAGATTATCGATCATCATAATTTGTGATATAACTTCAGCCGTTTTCAGCTGTACTTTTGATGTATCAACCAACAAACAAAATGAAACAGCAAGACGAAAACAGGGAAGTGACCAAAGCTTTGGTCAAGGTATCAAAGGCCTTAATAACCGTAAGTGTTTTGTTTGCGGTTTGTATAATAGCAGTGATCGTGACATTGGTAGTGCCAGCTGATCATAAACCGGGTGAAGTTTCCCAACAGGTATATGGAAGGTCTGATCAGCCTGCTACCATTCCATCTACCGAAGCCTCTGCCGGCACTACACCACGCCCTATTCCGGCTGATGCCTGGAAAGCCCCTGATGAAAATACCATACCTGCAGGTAAAGATGGCGAGATGATCAAATATGGCAGGGAACTCGTCGCACATACCGCCAAATATTTTGGTCCTCAAGGCAGCATCGCGAAGATAACGAACGGGATGAATTGTCAGAACTGCCACCTTGATGCCGGGTCACGCCTTTTCGGTAATAATTATGCCAGCTTTATTGCCAGTTACCCAAAACTGAGCAACAGGAGTGGCCGGGTGGAGCAGCCCGAAGAACGTATCGCTGAATGCTTCGAGCGTAGTTTGGCGGGTAAAGTACCTAATCCTTCCAGTAAAGAGATTCAGGCCATGCTCGCTTACATGAAGTGGATCGGTAAGGACGTAAAGAAAGGTCAAAAGCTATTTGGAAATGCAACAGAAAAGCTGGCATTCATGGGTCAGGCAGCAGACCCGGCCAAGGGTAAGGAAGTGTTTATGATGAAATGCCAAAGCTGCCACGGTGCTAACGGCGAGGGCTTGCTGAATGCTGATAAAAAAACCTACGCCAACCCGCCATTATGGGGAAAACACAGTTACAATGATGGTGCAGGTATGTACAGGCTGACCAATTTTGCAGGATTTGTGAAAAACAATATGCCATACGGCGCTTCATATCATAGTCCGCAATTAACAGATGAAGAAGCATGGAACGTTGGAGCTTTCGTTAACTCCCAGCCGCGTCCCCATAAAGACCAACATAACGACTGGAAAGACCTGAAGAAGAAACCGATAGATTTTCCGTTCGGGCCTTACGCCGACCAGTTCAGCGAGAAGCAGCATAAATACGGGCCATTCAAACCTATTAAAGACGCCCAGAAACAAGTAACAACTATAAAATCATAAAATTGAGACCATGAAAAAGTACATCATCATTTTAGCAGCAGTAGCGCTGACCGCTTTCACAAAAAATGTTAAGGCCCAACAAACCGATCCAGCGGCCTTTACCGGCGCAACCGCAAAGCTCAAGCATTACAATGCGCTTTATATCATCAATTCCGGCGATGATAAAAAGATCAAGGGGACATTAAGAAACATCAATAATGCGCTGGAAGACACAAGACTGAAAGGTAAACTCCATGTTGAGCTCATCGCTTTTGGCGACGGTGTAGCTGTTTACATGAAAAGTAGTGCTTATGAGCAAACTTTAAAGGACCTCCAGGCAAAGGGAGTGGTATTGGCACAGTGTAATAATACCATTAAGGAAAGGAAGATCGATAAAGCTGACCTGTTCCCATTTATCTCTTATGTGCCGAGCGGCAACGGTGAGATCATCATCCGCCAGTACGAAGGCTGGGCCACCGTGCATCCTTAATCAGTACCCTCATTCAATTTATATAAAACATCATGAAATATCTTCAGAAAATAACATTTGCAATAACAGCAATAATAGCTTTAGGAAGCCAGGCAAAAGCACAGGATCATCGTTTCGATCCGCCATGGAATACCCCACCTGAAAGTAAAGTACAGTTTACCGTCCCAGGAGTGGACAATGTACCCGACCTGTTCGGCGACATTAACGATCCGCAACTGGTGGTCTTCTTTGCCGGGAACCAGTTCATGTGTATCGATGACCTGATGTCCGCCTTCAAAAAACAATACCCGCAATACCAGCGTGTATTTGCCGAAACCCTGCCACCGGGCATATTGGCTAAACAGATCATGGGGGGTAGCATCGTTATCGGAAATATGCGTATTACGCTTAAGCCGGATGTTTACACCGCAGGAAAAAGTCGTATCGATCAGATGCCGGAATATTTCAGCAAGACCGCACCTTATGCTTACAACCGCTTAGCTATTATGGTGCAAAAGGGTAACCCCCAAAAGGTGAAAGGATTAAAAGACCTGGGACGTACTGATGTGCGTGTCAGCATGCCCAACCCGGAATGGGAAGGTATCGGTAAGCGTATCGAAGAGGCTTATGTCAAAGCTGGTGGTGAAACTCTGAAAAAGGAGATCATGGACACCAAGGTAAAAAACGGCAAAACCTTCTTGACCCAGATACACCATCGCCAAACACCGATGCGCATTATGTATCAACAAAGTGATGCTGCACCGGTATGGTACACCGAAGCCTATTATCAAAAAATGATCGGCCACCCGACAGATATGGTAGAAATACCGGAAGGTGAAAATATCAGCGCGACTTATGTGGCCGGCCAACTAAAAACCGCACCACACGCGCGGGCTGCGCAGGATTTTATGGACTTTTTAATAAGCCCGACCGCAAAAGCCATTTATAAAAAATACGGGTTCATTACAAAATAAAGACTAATAATTTAAGATATGTCATTACACTTAGGGGATTTAGCTCCCAACTTTACCGCACAAACAACCATCGGCGAGATCGATTTTTACGAATACCTTGGCGACAGCTGGGGAGTATTATTCTCTCACCCGGCAGATTATACACCTGTTTGCACAACCGAACTCGGAAGAACGGCTTTATTAAAAAGCGAGTTTGATAAGAGAAACGTTAAGGCGCTGGCTTTAAGCATCGATCCGCTTGATAAGCACTTATCATGGATAAGCGATATCAATGAAACACAAAACTGTAACGTTGACTTCCCGCTGATCGCCGACGACGATCGAAAAGTTTCGGAATTATACGACATGATCCACCCGAACGCATCAGCGACAGCTACCGTCCGTTCTCTGTTTATCATCGGGCCTGATAAAAAAGTTAAATTGATGATAACTTATCCGGCATCCACCGGCCGCAACTTTAACGAAGTGTTGAGGGTGATCGATTCTCTTCAGTTGACGGATGAATTCAGTGTGGCGACCCCAGCGAATTGGGAAACAGGCGAGGATGTGATTATTGGTCTGAGTGTTAAAACAGAAGACATTGAGTCAATATTTCCAGAGGGACACCGCATTGTAAAACCTTATTTACGCTATACCCCACAACCTGCCAAAAAATGAAACTTTTAATTACCACTATAATTGTTTTAAAGTCCATTGTATTATTTGGACAAACAAAGGATACGATCTATGCATACGGCCCCGGCGGCCCTTTATCAGCCATGCAGGATTGCGCTAAGGCATTCATCGCTAAAACAGGTATCCCGGTCAAAGTGACTGGTGGCCCGGAACCGAAGTGGCTTTCACAAGCGCAGAAAGACGGTGATGTGATCTACGGCGGGGCGGAATATATGCTTACGCAGTTTATGCAAACCCATCCGGGAATGGTTGATGCTGCAACACGTGTAGAACTTTATAAAAGACGTGCAGCTATTTTAGTAAGGCCGGGTAATCCCAAACATATTATCGGTTTAAAAGACCTTGCCAAACCTGGCATTAAAATACTTGACGTAAATGGCGCAGGACAGTTGGGTTTATGGGAAGATATTGCGGGTAAGGAAAACCTGATCGGTGAGATACAGCGAAACATTGGCGGATCTTTTGCCAATACTGCGTTGGGTATTGAGGCTTGGAAGAAAGATCAAAGTTACGATGCTTGGATCACCTATGCCTCATGGCATGAGAATCTGAAAGATGTTACACAGGTTGTAGAACTGCCTTTGGCATCACGGCTATTTCGTGGTACGCCGGTAGCGCTGACATCCAATACCAAACACGCAGCGCAAGCCAAACAATTCATTCAATTCTTACAAAGTATCGATGGCCATGCGTTATTTAAAAAGTGGGGATGGGAATAAAGCTCACTGTTAAACTATAGCAAAAACAGATCGACAGAAGCAGCCTGCTTTTGTTTTATATGCTTGAGCTATTTTCATAACTTTAGACTATCAACCATCTATTTTGACGATGAAAATGGCTTAGTTTTATGATTGATCTTTGAGATATAAATAAAGAAGATCATGAAAACTATTCAACGTTACGTCCATTATGAATTTGATGACCAAAAAATTATTATTGGCGACAAAGTTCTAAAAATCGCTGTACCTGTTATCGTATTGACGGCAGCTACTTTCCCTTTTTTGTTGTTACTTTTCCGACTTAGCTAATAACATTTATCAGTATGTTCGATTTTCGATTACAGGTTTTTCACACAGTGGCCAAGCGGCTGAACTTTACCAAGGCGTCCACGGAACTTTTTATTAGCCAGCCTGCTGTGACCAAGCATATTAAAGAGCTGGAAGAACAGTTTAAAACCACGCTGATAGATCGTAGCGGGAATAAAAAAATATCGCTCACACCTGCTGGCGAAATGTTGCTGGCTTATGCGGATAGACTGGCCGCTGTTTACAACGAGCTGGACTTTGATATGAACCTACTGATCAAAAAACATTCGGGTACGTTGCGTATCGGTGGCAGTAATACTGTTGCGCAATACGTGATTCCCCCGGTATTAGCCCGGTTCCACGAAAAGTTTAAAGATGTACAAGTGAACCTGGTGCCAGGTAATACGGAGCAGGTTGAGCAGGCCTTACTGAATAAAGAGATTGACCTGGGCATTGTAGAGGGCATCCTCCGTAATCGGCAGTTGAGCTACCAAGAATTTTTGAGTGATGAACTGGTGCTGATCTGTAGTGCCTCGAATACTTTTAAAAAAGACAGCATTAAACCGGAGGAATTAAAAGAACTGCCTTTATTGCTTCGTGAACCCGGTTCGGGAACGTTGGACGTTATTGCTCACGCTTTAAAGCCTTTCAATATCAAATTATCAGATCTGAAGATAGAAATGCAGTTAGGCGGCACGGAAAGTATAAAGTCTTATTTGCTACACAGCAAATGTTTTGCATTTGTATCGGTGCAGTCGATCTTGAAAGAGTTGAAGTATAACGAATGCCGGATCATCGACATTAAAGACCTGACTATTGAGCGGCCATTTTATTTTATCCTGCCACACGGTCAACCTTCATCATTAGCAGAAATATTTATGCGATTCGCTAAAAGCTATAAGAGCCTATAAGCATCTGATATGACTGAAAAGAAGAAAAAAGTCATTATCATGTTTATTGCCGAAGCACCTGGCTCTACCAACAACCATTTTTATTTAAAAAACACCAATTTATTCCGGGCAATGCGCGCGGCCTTTGAACAGGCTTTTGGTAAATTTAGTTCTGCTGACGATTTTCTTGATTTTTTTAACAAGTCCGGCAGCGTCCTGGATCATCTATATCCTCTGGGTAAAGAAACATCAGTTAACTTAACGCCTTATGCTGCCGAACAGTTAGCAGATCGTATGCGTTTGATTCAACCTAAACACGTTATCATTTTAATGAAGCGAATTGCTCCCAATGTCAGGAAAGCAGCTATCGATGCCGGTGTCTCTCCATCTGAAATTCTGACCACCGCATATCCCGCAGGAAGTGAAAAGAACAGGCAAGTCTTTATTCACGATATATCAACATGGTTAAGACACATACTCGATAATTTTTAGTTATCGTTATGTCTGATTACAATCATAGATCTTTTTCTCGGCAATGAGATTTGATAGCTTGGTTGAGCTGGAAACTTTCCCATCATTTGAGGGTTTATTTATCATATTCAAATGGTATGAAAATATCTAAATATATCCACTCTTGCGTGCTATTAGAAAAAGACGGTTTTCGGTTATTATTTGATCCCGGTAAGTTTACCTTTGCCGAGAACTTGGTAAACGTTGAGGAATTTAACAAGGTCAATGCTGTCATCATTACCCATGACCATCCAGACCACCTGGACGTAGAAAAGTTGAAAGCCATTGTTAAGTTAAGCGGCGCAACGATCTACACCAATAAAGAAGTTGCTGAGGGACTAAAAGGGTCTGGTCTTTTTTGTGAGTTGGTTGAGCCGGGAAAATTCGATATCGGTCCTTTTGCTTTGCAGGCGATCAATGTAAAACATGAGAATATTCTTGATAGTCCACTGCCTGATATGCAAGCCTACTTGATCGATGGCAGGATCTTAAATCCTGCGGATTCTTTTGGCACTTATGATGATGAATTTCAACAGCCTGAATTATTAATTCTGCCTGTCATGGCTCCGTTCACGACAGAGATAGCGGTAGCGGATTTTGCAGATCGTATTAAACCCAAGGCCGTACTACCAGTGCACGATGGCTACGCCAAGGATTTCTTTTTAAAACAACGCTACGAGACCTACAGTAAGCACTTTGAAAAACAGGGGATCATATTTCATCAAGCAATGCAACCGGGTTTTAGCATTAGCATTTGAAGAAGCAGTATTCGTTAATAAGCCGCAAGCCTGCTAAATTTACCGCATGATACAGTTTGGGCCAGCATTGCAATCAGCATTAGAAGAGAACAGCCAGCGGAAGCAATTACCGGCGGGTACGGTGCTGATGTCATCCAACAGTTATGTGCGATCATTGCCGGTGCTTTTATCCGGCAGTATGCGGGTTATGCGGCAGGATGAGGACGGCCGCGAGATCCTTTTATATTATATCAAACCCGGCGAAAGCTGTATCATGTCATTCCTGGCCGGGATACATGAGGATACCTCGAAAGTACGCCTGGAGGTAGAAGAAGATGCCGACGTCTTGATGCTGCCCATTACCAAAGCCAGCGAATGGGTAAAGAGCTATCCCGAATGGGCCGACTTTATTTTTAAACTTTACCACCAGCGTTTCGAAGAATTGCTAACTGTGATCAATGAGGTTGCCTTTCAAAAACTGGATGACCGTATTGTAGAACTGCTCAAGAAGAAAGCCGCGGTATTCAATTCCCATGAGTTTCAGGTCACTCACCAGCAACTGGCAGAAGAGTTGGGCACTACGCGCGAAGTCATATCACGCCTGCTTAAGCAAATGGAAAAGAAGGAAATGATTACTCTTTCCCGCAATAAGATCACTTTAAATTTCCCTGTGTAACATAAGTCACCAATAACCAGGCCGAAAGCAAATAGCTTTGTTCCATCAATCATCAGGTTTTGGAAATAGCAGGTTACGCAGCTTCGGTTTTAATTGGTTTGTCCCTCGGTTTAATTGGCGGCGGTGGCTCTATTCTCACCGTACCTATTCTCGTTTATTTTTTTGCTATCGATCCGGTGTTAGCGACCACTTACTCCTTATTTGTAGTTGGACTAACCAGTACCGCAGGCGCGGCCAGCCATTACCTAAAAGGCAATGTGGATGTTAAGACCGCGTTGATCTTCGGTTTACCATCCTTGGCCGCCGTATTTACCATGCGGAGATGGATAATGCCGGTGATACCAATTCACTTACTTACGCTTGGACACTGGGCTGTTACCAAAAGCATGTTACTGATGCTGGTTTTTGCCGCTCTGATGCTGGCAGCATCCCTTTCGATGATCCGGAATAAAAAGGAAGATCGTGGTAGTTCCCTAGAGCTTAGTTATACAAGATTAATTTTCCAGGCCATAGCTGTTGGCCTCATCACTGGTTTTGTAGGCGTTGGCGGTGGTTTTCTTATTATTCCCTCACTGGTTTTGTTCGCAGGTTTGCCAATGAAAAAGGCGGTGGGCACTTCACTTATGGTAATGACCATAAGCTCGCTGCTGGGTGTATTTGGTGATATCACCGGGCATGTGGTGATAAATTACGCGTTTTTAGCCATTTTTTCGGGTTTTGCCATTGCCGGTATCATCCTTGGCAGTTACCTCACGCGGTTCTTTAGCGACACTCGCCTGAAACCTGCCTTTGGCTGGTTTGTACTCGCTATGGGTATCTTTGTTTTAATAAGCACTTTAACTAACTCACATGGACATCATTAAACAACCGTGGCCCTGGTATGTAGCCGGGCCGTTGATAGGGCTCATCGTGCCGGCACTATTAATATTGGGTAACAAAACATTCGGTATCTCATCTACTTTGCGGCAGATATGCGCGGCTTGTATCCCGGCAAATATTTCCTTTTTTAAATACGACTGGAAGAAGGACACATGGAATTTGTTTTTTATTGCAGGCATCGTTATAGGCGGATTCATCGCCGCGCATTTATTGTCCGATCCCGGACCGGTGGGCATCAATCCTAAAACCATTGTTGCCTTGCAGCAGCAGGGCATTAAAGATTTCAGCAGTTTACTGCCACAGGATATTTTTAGTTTCAAGGCGCTTACCACTTTAAAAGGGTTTGTGTTTATTGTAATTGGCGGTTTGCTGGTTGGCTTTGGTACACGCTATGCCGGTGGCTGTACTTCCGGCCATGCCATTATGGGTATTTCCTCTTTACAGTGGCCTTCCCTGGTAGCCACCTGCTGCTTTATGATCGGCGGCTTCGTCATGACCTGGTTGATCTTACCTTATTTATTACAGCTATGAAGAACCTGAAGTTTTTACTGGTAGGGATGTGCTTCGGTATCATCCTGATCAAATCCGAGGTGATCTCATGGTTCCGCATACAGGAAATGTTCCGTTTGCAATCCTTTCATATGTATGGGATCATCGGTAGCGCTATTGTAGTAGCCATGATCTCCATATTATTGATCAAGCGCTTTAATATCAAAACCATCCATCAGGAGCCTATTATTATTCCGGATAAAAAATTTAACTGGGGATATGTTTATGGCGGTTTGATCTTTGGCTTAGGCTGGGCGCTTACCGGCGCATGCCCCGGCCCGTTGTTCGCGCAGATCGGTAGTGGTATTTTAGTTACAACAGTAACGCTGCTGAGTGCCATAGCAGGCACCTGGGTTTATGGTCTATTACGTGAAAAACTCCCTCATTGATATGAAGATCGAACAATTTGAAGATAAAGGCCTGTCGCATTATTCCTATGCGATATTAAGCGAATGTGAAAACAAGATCGTGCTGATCGACCCATCAAGGGATATTACGCCATACCTGTCTTACGCCAAAGCACACGAAGCCACCATTATCGGTGTGATCGAAACCCACCCGCACGCCGATTTTGTGAGCGGGCACCTGGAATTGCAACAGGTTACTGGAGCGGTCATTTATTGCTCTAAACTATTGGGCGCTGAATATGCCCATCAAACATTTGACGATGGCGATGAGCTCTCATTCGGCAAAATAAAACTCAAAGCCCTGAACACACCAGGGCATTCGCCGGATAGCATCAGCATTGTTTTGGAGCATAATGGTCAGGATAAAGCCGTATTTACCGGTGACACTTTATTCATCGGCGATTGCGGCCGTCCTGATCTGCGGGAGCAAGCCGGAAACCTCACCGCCAAGCGTGAGGAATTAGCGAAACAGATGTATCATTCACTGCGCGACAAATTGTTGGTGTTGGACGATGCGGTTCGGGTTTACCCGGCACATGGCGCAGGTACCTTATGCGGTAAAGCGCTAAGCGATGCTAATCGCAGCACTATCGGCGCAGAAAGAGCGGGCAACTGGTCGTTACAGGAAATGAGCGAAACTGAATTTGTGCAGACCTTGCTGGAAGATCAGCCATTCATACCAAAATACTTTGCTTATGATGTTGCCTTGAATAAGCATGGCGCACCACCATTACAACCAGCATTAGCTGGCGTACTGGCCAAAAAACCGGTCGAGCTGAACAGCGAAATGTTTATTATCGACGCCCGCCCTGAACAGGAATTTAAAAAAGGGCATTTGCCAGGATCGATCAATATTCAGGATGGCGGCAAATTTGAGACTTGGCTGGGCAGCATTATCGCACCCAAAGAAGCTTTTTATTTAGTAGCTGAAAACGAGGAGAAACTAAAGCAAGTGATCGGTAAAGCCGCTAAAATCGGTTACGAAGCTTTTTTAGAAGCCGCATTTGTGATTGACGGAGGCCACGAACAAATGGCAGAACTGAATTTTGCTCATTTTGCTGCGCACCCGGAGCAATACACGATAGTCGATATCCGAAACGAAGCTGAAGTAAAAGCGCAGCCGGTTTTCCGGAATGCTCTTCCTATTCCACTATATGAACTGCGTGAGCGTTTAGCGGAAATTCCTTTCAGTAAACCTATTGTGGTGCATTGCGCCGGAGGCTACCGCAGTGCTGCCGGCAGCAGTATTGTTGCTAACGCATTTGATTCGAAAACCAACGTGTTCGATCTTAGTGAAGCGATCAAAAAGTTTATATCTTAACAATGGCTGATAAAAAAGAACACTGGGAAAACGTTTATGCACTAAAAAAGCTGACCGAAGTAAGCTGGTACGAGCCAATACCAGAAACCTCGTTAACGATCATTAACAGCTTAAATCTTCCAAAAGATGCAGCGATCATTGACATTGGGGGTGGTGACAGCGTAATGGCGGATCATCTGCTGGTAAGGGGGTAAACGAATATTACCGTATTGGATATTTCTGCCAAGGCTATTGACAGGGCGAAGTTACGGTTGGGTGATAAGGCCAACGGAATTAAATGGATCTAAGTGATGTGCTGGATATGGAAATTGACGATCAATATGACCTTTGGCATGACCGGGCAGCATTTCATTTTTTGACCAATACAGCAGATCAAAGCAAATATGCTGAAGTGGCAGCTAAACATCTGCCCAATAAAGGATGGCTCATCATCGGGACTTTTGGTTTAAATGGCCCTGAAAGGTGCAGCGGATTAGCTGTTGAATGTCATTCCCCTGCTTCGTTGTCGAATATTTCCCAAGAGCAGTTTCAATTAACTGGCAGTATGGAACATGTTCATCATACACCTTTTGATACTGACCAGGTATTTAATTACAGTTGGTTTCAAATACTACCATAACCTGTGGTTATCGTTCATCGCCGTTTATGATAAAAATCATTACTAAATAAGGCGGAATTTTGGGGTATCAAAAATAAAGTATCATGAATACCCAACATCAGTTAACCCAGCCCCATACATTTCTTCACCTGAACGAAAACACCCGTAAGGTCATTTTTATACTTTGCGTGTCCGTGTGCCTAACACCATTTGTAAGCCCGGCCATCGCGCTGTTATTAGGTTTGGCGGTCGCACAATTATCCGGTCACCCGTACCTGCACTTAACTCATAAAGCGACTCACTTGTTATTACAAGTATCTGTTGTGGGCCTGGGTTTTGGTATGAACGTACACAGCGCCATGCAAGCCGGAAAGGAAGGCGTATTGTTTACCATCGCTTCTATCGCCAGTACGTTACTATTCGGCTTTTTGATCGGCAAATGGCTGAAAATAGAAAAGAAAACCTCATACCTCATATCAAACGGCACAGCTATTTGTGGCGGCAGTGCCATAGCGGCCATCTCCCCGGTGATCAAAGCGGAAGAAAAACAAATTTCTGTTGCGTTAGGCTGTGTGTTTATTTTGAACTCTGTCGCGCTGTTCGTGTTCCCGGTTATCGGGCATTACTTCAACCTGTCGCAAACACAATTCGGTTTATGGTGTGCCATTGCCATTCACGATACCAGTTCGGTAGTAGGTGCCGCCAGCAAATATGGCGCACATGCTTTAGAGGTGGCTACCACCGTAAAACTGACCCGGGCGCTGTGGATCGTGCCTATCGCTTTCCTTTCAACCTTCCTGTTCAAAAACAATTCTAAAAAGGTAGCTATTCCTTATTTCATCGGGTTATTCATCCTGGCCATGATCGCCAACACTTATCTGCCCCTTGTAAAATTGATCAGCCCCTACATGGTGATGATCGCGAAAGCTGGACTTACCTTAACATTATTCCTGATCGGTGCTGGTCTATCTCGCCAAGTACTGGCTTCAGTAGGATTTAAACCTTTGTTGCAGGGTGTGGTACTTTGGATACTAATCTCGACAAGCGCTTTGTATGCCATTATGCATTTGGCATAATTTCAAATAATAATGGCAGAATACTGTAAATAGCTTGATATTGTTGGAAGCTATTTTGCACTTAAAAACATCAGTTATGTTTTTCCTCTGCTACTGGAGGGAATCAGGCTCCCTTAATCGTATGAAGGGAATAAAAAGTAGATAATGGCGACAAGCGAAAACATTTACTGTATCAGCCGAAGGCTCAAAAGCGGAGTTATTGACCAAAGTATTCAATGTAGAAGGTTAAAACGCCGAAATTAACCGATCTCAAAACAAAGCCGGGCCTTCAAACTTTATGATTTATAAACGATGCATACTATCCAACAATCCTTACAGAATTTATCCTCCTGTTTTGGATGTTGCTTGGGGAATATTTTTTGGCTTCCTGCTCTATGTCGCTATCAAAGCGTTTATTTCAACCCGAAACCGTATCGTCAAGGTTAGGTAGGAATACCGCATGATCAGTTGGGGTTTCTAAAGGTTATTGTATTACAAGACA
Organism: Mucilaginibacter sp. PAMB04168; assembly: GCF_039634365.2. Lineage (NCBI taxonomy): Bacteria > Pseudomonadati > Bacteroidota > Sphingobacteriia > Sphingobacteriales > Sphingobacteriaceae > Mucilaginibacter > Mucilaginibacter sp. PAMB04168. Next base: position 694,694 of record NZ_CP155079.2, on the reverse strand, counting down.
CTAAAAAACTGATCAAAACATTCTCTGTGACATCCCTTCTGTATTCACTTTCCAAATAAAGCAGGGATTTTCCATGCTGCCAATTCTGATCAATTCCGCGATCGACCAGTTACTAGGTACCAGCCAATACTAAGCAAGTCTATGTAATGAACATTGCCGTCAAAAGCGGTCCATGACCAGCGTGCCAGTGTATTTTGTTGAACAGGTTTGGCTTGATTAAGCGAAATAGATTTAGGAACATCGACGTACAGAGAAATCCAGTTTTTATTTTTTCACAGAAACGCTGGACACGCGTGGTAAACGACATTAGCATAAGTTCCGTGAATGGGATTGATACTACGCAGCGATAACAGAGTTGATGATAGCTGCCAGGTTTTCTACATCAAAAGGCTTTTCTACAAAACGATCCGCACCGGCTTCCTTAGCGATCATTTTGCCATTGATAGCCGCTGAGAAAAGCACGACCGGGATACGTAAGAGTTGCGGCGTTTTTTTGATCTGTCTGGTCAGTTCATCTCCTGGAAAAGGCATCCAGATGTCTATCAGCATTACATCCGGTTTTTCCGCAATAGCCTGATCGATGACCTTGCTGCTATTGATCTGGGTGATCACCTCAAAACCCGAATACTCCAAAAGCATACTGGTCATATCCAGGATGTCTTTGTCATCATCACAAACCAAAACTTTACACATCGACTTCCTATTTAATAAGATAGAGCAATTATAATGCCTTTAGTTTAATGGGTCACGGGAATTTCAAACCAAAAAGTACTGCCGATGCCTAATTCACTTTCCGCGCCGATCTTACCGCCGTGCCGCTCAATGATCTCGCGGCATAGATACAAACCGATACCAAACCCCTTGGTGGTTTTCATATGTTCGCCCTCGACCCTATAAAAACGGTTAAAAACGTGTGGCAGGTCTTTAGCCGGAATGCCCATGCCCTCATCTTTGACGCAGACACGTACCTGTCCATCCCGGGTGGTAGCCGAAACATTAATGATCGTTCCCTGCGGGGAATACTTGACCGCATTGTTAATCAAATTGATCAGCACCTGTTCTATTTTGTCCTCATCAGCCAGAACGGGTGTATGTTCTACCGGATGATAAATCACGGTATGCGTGGTGATTGTCGCTAACGATTCCGATTCAGCAGCCTTGACCAGCTCAGCCATATCGAACGGTTTGTGATTGATCTGTATCTTTCCTTCGCCCATGCGTGCGACATCCAGGAATCCGGTGATCATGCTGCTCATTTTACCGACCTGCCGTTTAGCTTTTGCCGATACGTTGCCGGTGAATTGATCATTGTTCTTTCTCGCACTCATCTCCAGCATTTGCAGATAACCACTTAATGAAGTTAAGGGCGAACGGAGTTCGTGGCTCACAATGCCGATAAAATCGATCCGGCGCTGTTCTTCCTGCTTTTGCTCGGTAATGTCCAGAACGGAGCCGATGAACCGGAGCGGTGTGCCCTCTTCACTAAACAAGGTCTTACCGATCGCTCTTACCCAGCGCTCGGGCAAGTGTTCCGTAGCCGAGATACGGTATTGTATGTCGTATCTTCCGCCACTGGATTGTCCATAAGTTTGTGATCGCCTGGTCGCCTGTCTGACACGTTCCACATCGTCCGGGTGCAGCCGTTCGAAAACAACCCTGTTATCCTGGAAACTATCCTGATCGGGCAGATTAAATATCTCGCGGAACCGGGCATCCCAATTATATACTTTATTCACGAGGTCCCAGTCGAACAGGCCCAATTGAGCAGCTTCTTTCGCCGAGGTCAGCTGTTCTTCTTTCTCTTTTACTTTAACAAGTGTAGATGCTAATTCGTCAGCTTGCATTTTTTGCGCGCTGATGTCCTGTGCAATCCCGGAGAAGCGGTAAGCGATACCTTTATCATCAAAAAACGCCTTACCGCAGCAGTGGAGCCAGCGTAGACGCTGATCTTCGGCACCGATCGTCCTGAACTCAATATCATACGAACCATGAGATGCGGGATCAAGGGCATACATTACGGCCTCATTGACCTTAGGCCTGTCATCAGGATGCATATACTTCAGCACCTGTTCGTAAGGCACTACATCGTCTTTAGAAAAGCCATAAAGTTCCTTACAGCGTTCATCCCAACTGACCAGGTTATTTACGATGTCCAGGTCCCAGGTACCCACATCAGCAGCTTTCATTGCAAAACGAAGGCGCTCTTCTTTGATGGTAAGTTCCTGGTGCAGCAGTGCACGTTCCTCCTGAATGGATCGCAACTCTTCATTTGTCGCCGTCAGTTCTTCGTTGCCCGCCTGGTATTCCTCATTAACGGCGCTCAGTTCTTCATTAATGTTCGAAAGTTCTTCGTTGAGTTCCAGTTGCTGCCTTTCGCTGGCTTCCAGTTTCTGCCTGGCTTCAACAGCTCCTGTAATATCGACCACCGTGCCGACAAAACGTTGAGGTTCAGCCTCGCTATTAAAATAGACCTGACCTACCGCCCTGACCCAGCAGATGTTACCGTTGCTGGCATCGACCACGCGGTATTCGATATCGTAAACACCCCCGGTAAGTGACTGGTCATAAGCATCACGGACCGCTTGTAATGTCCGTTCCCGGTCATCGGGGTGCAGTCCCTCTGCAAAATCGCTGCTGTACCCTACGGCTTTAGTTGGATCAACCCCAAATATTTTGCGCGTACGTTCATCCCAGTATAATTTGTCATTCACCACATCCAGGTCGAACACCCCGAAGTGAGCTGCTTTCTGGGCTAAATGAAGTTGCACCAGCACGGCATCGACGTCCGCCTTGGCATTACGCTGGTCGGTCACTTCATTGGCCACGATCTGTACACTGATGACCTCGCCTTTCCCGTTCCTGATAGGCTGATAGACGAAATTGAAATAGGTGGTCACCCATTCAGCACCGCGCTCGATCATCGTTTTGACATCGTTGCCGTAAAGGGGATGGCCTGCGTCCCTGACCTTTAAGATCAGGTTAGTTAAAAACTCGCTTTCAGATGCGGAGAGCACTTCACCCAAAGGCTTACCGATCGCCTGGTTATCAATACCCCATAATTCCAGCAGCTTGGTGTTGCCCGTATGTATCTTAAAATTTATTGCATCGATCACACCTACGGCAACGGGTGCGCTTTCCAATAGTAATTCCGCTTGCTGACTCGTTACGACCAGCGTATCATGCGTGTGTTCTAACTGGTCATAGGCGGTGCGGAGTTCTTCGCCGTAAGCCTCCATTTCACCGTTTACCGCATTCAGCTCCTCATTGACCTGTTGTAGCTGTTGGGAATTTAAAGTGCGTTCCGTAATATCGATCGCTGTATTGACGACCCCATAGATCCTGCCACCGTCGTCCCTAAGCGGCTTGAAGGAAAAATCAAAATATTTGGTCTGAAGCTGCCCGTCCACCAGCAACTCAGCCTGGCCATCCGGGTTATGGTATTCATTTCCACTCGTGTAAACATCGGTCAGTAATGCAAAAAAGCCCTGATCCCGGATCTCCGGAATAGCGTCCAGTAATTTCATGCCGGTCACACCAGCTTCTTTGGACCAGATCGCCAGCATTTGCGGGTTAACCGCACCGATAGTATGTTCAGGGCCTGTGAAAATAGCGGCTCCTATCGGGAGCGCATTAACCATAGTTTGTTGAGCGTAAGGGGAAAGCATGCGGACAAATATTGTCAAAAATAAGGTTTTTAATTAATAGGACAAAAAATTGGCTTAGCAGCAATTTCGCGGAATTAGTAGAGGCATCAATGTGATAACTGCTTAGCTAAACTTACAAACAAAAAGGATTCTATCCTGCATCAAAATGCGGGCATTCTATCTTGGAAAGAATCAGCTGTTCTCCAATCCAGATCCCAGGTCGACAGCTACGGCGGTTTCCAGCGAGTTTTCTGTTAGGATGGGCATACTGAAGTAGAATGTCGAACCTTTACCCAGTTCGCTTTCGATCCATACTTTGCCCTGGTGCCGTTTCAATATTTCCGATGAAATGAATAAGCCCAAACCCAGTCCTTCAAACCGCATAGCCGTATTGTCAACCCGGTAATACCGGTCAAATAACCTATTCACATGGGTCGGGTCAATGCCGATACCGAAATCCTGTACTGACACCACCAAATGATCGGATTCCAATTTACTGCTGACAATGACCTTCTCACCCTGTGGTGAATATTTGACCGCATTGGAAAGAAAGTTGTTCATGACCTGTTCCAGCCGAAAATGATCTCCGGTAAAGCTGATATCCACTGCATTTTCCAGGACGATATCATGCTTGACCGCCATGTGCCGGATATTCTCCACGCTTTCGGTCAGTAACTGTCGAAAACTGAAAGGCTGCATATCATATTCCAGTTTACCGGAATTTATTCTGGTAACGTCCAATAAATCGGCGATCAGCTTTTCTAAACGCTTGATGTGATCTGATGATTTCTGCGCGAAACCAGCTATGCGGTTGATATCCCCGCCCCGGAGCAGAAGCTGATTAAAAGCCTTGATACTGGTGAGCGGCGTTTTAAGCTCATGACTGGCGATCGAAATAAATTCATCCTTTTTCTGCTCATTTCTCTTTTGCAGATCTATATTCGTATTGGTACCCAGCCAAAGCTGGATCTTGCCGTTCTCGATCAACGGTACCGCGCGACCCAAGTGCCATTGATAATCACCATCGGCGAACAACAACCTGAATTCAACGACATACTCATTACCGTTCTCGATCGCGTGTAGCCACAGATCCATCGCCTGGGGCAGATCTTCAGGATGGATAAATCGCTGCCACCCTTCGCCAACGATAGCATCCATGTTTGCCCCGAAATCTTTGATGACCACCTGGTTCACATAATCGATCGCGCCTGATGCATTTGCGGTCCAGACCTGTTGCGGAATCGTATTTAACAGAAAGCTGAAGCGTTCCTTGCTTTCCTCTAACTGCCCGATCAGGTCGTGTAAATGTTCCTGCGTACTGACCAGCTCTTCATTCGTGGAGGCCAATTCTTCATTAGACGCGACCATCTCCTCGTTGATAGCACTCAGCTCTTCATTGGAAGCCGCCAGTTCCTCAGTAGTTTCCTGCAATTCCATCCGGCTTTGCTCTAATTGCTGACGCGACCGGACCGACTCGGTCACATCGACCACAGATGCCAGGATAGATTCTACCTGCTGGTCCTCGTTAATGATCGGATCATACGAGAAATTGACGTAAATATTCTTTTCAGAGCCATCCGGACGCTTGATCAGTACGGGTAGTTCCGGAAAGGCGATCCGTTCACCGGTATCAAAAACATTTGCAAGCAATTCCGGAAACGGTTGACCGACAAGTTCGGGAAAAACATCAATAAGCTTCTTTCCTAATGTTTGATCAGCGTCGCGCTGCCAGATCTCGTACATAGCAGCATTAGCCTGCTCAATGACCAGTTCCCGGCCGTTCAAGATCGTTAGTGCCACTGGTGTGGTCTGCACCATAGCATCCAAACGGTGTTTAGCCGCCTTAACAAATCTGCTGGCCAGCACCTGTTCGGTAACCTCTGTAGCTACGATCATCACACTATGCGTTTCCCCGTTCTCATCCTTGATCGGCTTGAAAACAAAATTGGTAAAGATCTGTCGCAGCTCCCCCTCATATTCCATCATCCCCGGAGCTTCGATGCCATAATAAACCTCTCCGCTGGCGTAGACATTTTCAAGGATCTGGAAAAATGCCTGTCCCTGTATCTCCGGCAGTGCGTCATAAATGGTCTGCCCGATCACAGCAGAAGACTTGCCCCATATCTTAAGTATATATTGGTTCGCTTGTTCTATGATAAAATTGGATCCGATCAATACGGCGATCGCAACCGGTGCATCATCGATCAGGTAGCGCATCTTGGCCTCGCTGGAGGTCAGCAAAGCAGTTCGTTGCGATACACGGTCTTCTAATTCGGCATTTAACTGGTTGAGGTGTTCCTGCGTTTGCTGGAGTTCCTCGTTAATAGAACTTAATTCTTCATTCGCTGCCGCCAGTTCTTCATTCAGAGCTTGCTCGTTCTCCAGATTATGCAGGTGCAGCTTTTCCTGTTCGACAGCTTTTCGGCCTAAGACCGCGTCAGTAACATCTGATGCGGTATGCAGCATACAATAAACAAGACCGTCGGCATCTTTGATCGGCCGGTATTCATAATCATAGTAGCTCGTCTGTAGTTGACCGTTAATCTCTAATACCGCAGGTATGTTTATCCCTGAAAAAGTTTGCCCTGTCCGGAAGGTATCCCGCATCTGCTCCAGGAATGGCTGTCCGACCAGTTCCGGAACAGCGATCTCTAAAGGAAGGCCGACGATGTCACGGGATTTGCCCCAGAACTGTAACATCGCTTCGGTCACCGCTTCGATAATTAGATCTTCCGTAGTATAAATAGCCGTAGCGATTTGTGAGCCGGAGAAGATGTCCAGTAATTGATCGCTATTAAGCAGTCGTGTCTTGTTCATTTATTTAAAGCAAACGATAAAATTAATAAATTATTTGCAGATCAAGTTTTGGGTAGAATTGGAGTTTCCTTATATCGGACTAATTATTATGCTATGAATTAAAAACTTATAATAGTTAAGTTTACGAAGATGGTATGTTATAAGCCGGCTGGCGACTGAATGTTTACTGATTTACCCAATGACAACATCGGTGTATACGATTGGAAATTTAGGCCGATCTAAACAACGCAATAATAGAAAGGTGGAAGTATGAACGAACACTATAGAAACAAGCGCTTTTTTAAGATTAAATTAGATAGCTAAATAAGATAAGCATCGGTTGACTTTACTTAGGCCTCTTATCCGAATGTTTACTGCTGGATGTTGTCAGCTTTGTAAAACCTGTTATTTTTGGGCATAGAATATGCCATATGTCACAGGATTGGATCAATAGATGGAATGAGCGCTACAGCAATAGCGATTTTGCTTACGGTGAGTTCCCGAATGAATACCTTCGAAAACAACTGACAAAATTAACACCGGGTAAAATACTTTTTCCCGCCGAAGGAGAGGGAAGAAATGCAGTATTTGCAGCCGGTCTGGGTTGGGAGGTGTCTGCTTTCGATATCAGTGGCGAAGGGCAGGAAAAGGCGGAGCAACTTGCCCGGAAGAATCAGGTTAGTATAGATTATCAAGTAGGGGAGATACAAACATTGGGTTACTTTGACGAGGAATTTGATGCAATCGCCTTGATTTATGCCCATTTCCCTGCAGCTATTAAATCACAAATACATTAAGCGCTTAGCCCATTATTACGCAAAGGCGGGACAATCATATTTGAGGCATTTAGTAAAAATCATCTTACGTATTTGAATAGAAACGAGAAAGTGGGCGGACCGAAAGATATTGAATCCTTATTTTCTATTGAAGAAATTCAAGCAGACTTCGCCAATTATGAGGTTATAGAGCTCGAAGAGTTAGAGGTTGATCTACATGAAGGACTTTATCACAACGGATTGGGTTCTGTTATTCGGTTCGTAGGCCGTAAACGATAGTACTATCATGTGATTCTATGGATGCGTAAAAGCTAATATAACTATAGTTAAGTGAGCTATCTAAATATCACCTCCGCAAATTATTTTGTGTCGTAATGCTTACGGTTCATATAGTTCCTAAGCTATGTAAACCACTAAAATTCCATCAGACGTTCCGCGGCAACTTGGAAGTGTGTTTCGCCGAAATTTGAGGTTGTTCCGAGAGGCCTGGTCAGGTGTTCCAGGGCAAACTGACCCTTTAACGCTGGTAAAATACCATGCTACCCATTACATTAATAATACATACGGCTAAACGGTCTGCCCGTGATTTATGAGAATCCAGGTACGACTTCAGCAGATCATCTTTTGCCGATAGCTCCATTTTTTTGAATTTTGTGCAGTATCATTAGCTGTAAAAACGGATCCCAAAAACTAACTGCGCGGAGATGTTCGGTTAACGGGTACATAATTATTCAAATTTGCAAAATGGCTTATATAGATAATATACCCTATCCGTGTATGTGAGGCATAACCCCGAGGCATATATTTAGTTGGAGATCAACGCTTTTGATTTAAAGATTTTTTTTATTTTAGATATAGTAATGGTGATGCAAAAGGTCAGGGTCTGGATCGTAAGTTGTTAATCACATAGTTCTTGAATCTTTTAATCACATAAATACGTATTGTTGCTATGCCACAACGGGAGCTGGAACGACTGCAGACGGTCAACCGATTTTTAAAATTACAGATCAGTAAAGAAACTGAGCTGCAAAAGATCGTGGAGCAGGCTGCAGCGTTGTGCAGTGCCCCAATAGCGATGATCACTTTTATGGAAGATCAATTGCAGCATATTAGATTTCGTGTAGGCACTGATCTTACGCAATTGCAGTATGATCGCTCTTTTTGCCAAAAAGCGATCCAGCAAGACGAAGTGTTTATTGTCGCAGATGCAAGTACAGATCCCTATTTTTCTGAGAATCCTTACGTCAAGAATCAACCGAATATTCGCTTTTATGCGGGTGCCCCACTCTGGACCAGTGAAGGAAATGCGATCGGAACGGTTTGTGTTTACGATGTAGAAGCTAAAAAGCTGAGTGCGATCCAGCAGCGGATGCTCAAAAGTATGTCTAAACAAATCGTTCATTTTTTGGAATTCGACGCCAGTCTGCAATTGCTCAAAGAGCAGTACATTGCCGCCAGAAATGTGGCGATCACCTTGCGTTCTTTTTTTGAAAGCTCCAGCTCCAATCATATCTTATTGGACCAGGAGATGTGTGTGGTAGCTTTTAATCAAGCATTTGATGATTTTACATTTGCTACTCAGGGAAGGCGTTTGATCCCGAACACCCTGTTGGTAGATTATCTACATGTCGGCTTTCGTTCGGATTTTACAGCTGCGTTCAACAAAGCACTGGAGGGTGAAAAAGTCACCCTCGAACGGCACCTTCAATACCAGCAGGGGCGGATCTGCTGGTATATGACCTTTGAACCGGCGTATGACCGTGAGCGGCAGATCATCGGCGTATCTTTCAACAGGATCGATATTACTGACCGCGTTAGGCATGAGGAGCGTGTTAAAGAGCAACAGCAAGCGCTTCGCAAGATACGCAACTTGGAATTGCATGAGCTGTATACGCCAGCCAGAGAGATCGTTCGCCTGATGGATGAAGTGAAGAATGATAGTGAACTGACCCACCTGGAAGAGATACAACTACTGGCGGAGGCTGTAAAGGAATTGCAGGAAAAAATTATGATTTAACTTCACAAAGTCAATGCCTAAACGTGAATTAGAAAGGTTGCAAGCCGTCAACCGTTTTTTAAAGTTAAAGATCAGCAAGGAAGAAGAGTTGCAGGAGATCGTGTCCCTGGCGGCAGACGTCTGCGGCACGCCCACTGCGCTGATCACCCTGATCGATGCAGATATGCAGTACATACCCGTTAAACAAGCGTTTGATTTTAAGACCACACCACGTACACAAGCGTTTTGCAACTATGTTATTGAGCAGCAGGATGTGATGATCGTGCCGGATGCTAGCTCTGATGAACGTTTTGTGAACAATCCACTGGTTACGGGGGATCCGAATATTCGTTTTTACGCAGGAACGCCATTAACTACGCAGGACGGACTTAATCTGGGTAGCCTATGCGTGATCGATCAGGTACCGGGTCAATTGAGCGAAGAGCAGCAGCAGATGCTGCAAATGCTGGCTCAGCAAGTGATCCAGCTACTCGAATTTGATGCCAGCCTGGAATTATTGAAAGATCAATTCCTATCCGCAAAAAAAGAAGAATTGACCATGCGGTCGTTCTTTGACAGTTGTACTTGTGCCCATCTGCTTTTGGACCTGGACCTTAAAGTGATCGCTTTTAGCAAAGCAATGAGCGACTTTATCAAGGCACATCACCACATCAATATTGCGCCGGGTTTTGCGATCATGGACCTGATCGATCCTGTAGATCGCGACAGGGTAATCCTCGCCTGCCAGGATGCATTGCAGGGAAGATCAACTCGTATGGAACGACACTTGGCGTTTAAGGATACTGCTTACTGGTGGGACGTGGCTGTGCATCCCGCCCGCAATCCCGATGGTGAGATCATCGGTGTGTCTTATAACGGCAGCGATATATCCGAACGCGTACGTCAAAAGAAAAGCGCAGAAGCCCAGCGGCTGCAACTCGACAAAATTGCCTTTGTACAGTCTCATGAACTCCGAAGGCCGGTGGCCACCATCAAAGGCCTGTTGACCTTGATCGACATGGAAGGCTTTTTATACAATTCCGGGCGGTTGCTCGGCCTCAGGGAAAACAATGAACGCTTAGACAAGAATATTCACCGGATCGTATCTTATACAACTAATTAGTCCCGTTATAATTTATAGCACCTTTTGGTGAATAAATACGTATAAAAAAATGCCAGCTGCCGACTAAGCTCCCAACCATTGTGAACAAAGAAAATCATCTCTTGCCAGCCAACGAACAGGATCGTCTCCGTGCGCTAACTAAATACTATATACTCAATACCCTTAGCGAAGCGGAATTTGACCGGATCACCGAGCTGGCTTACATCATCTGCAAGACACCGATCTCCCTGATCACCTGGTCGATGAGCAAAGGCAGTGGTTCAAGTTAAAAGTAAGGCTCGACATTAGCGAGACCCGTCGGGAACTGGCTTTTTGCCAGCATACTATTTTAGGTAACAATCTATTTGAAATACAAGATGCGACACAGGACGATCGCTTCAGAGATAACGAACTGGTTACAGGACGGCCAGATATTCGTTTTTATGCGGGATATCCACTGACAGACTAACAGGGTTATAACCTTGAAACGCTCTATGTCCTTGATCGTAAGCAAAGGGCATTGGATGAAGACCAGAGAAAAGCATTGCAGCTTTTATCCAAAGAAGTGATGACACTGATTACCGAGCGCAGGCAAAAGGAAGAGATACGGAGTTTGAAAAGCTTTATGCCCTATCCAGCGACCTAATCTGTTCGGCTGGCACGGACGGTCTTTTCAAAAAAAGGTTCATCAGAACGTTTAACACCGATTATGCGATAAAATCACTCTATTACCTATGCTCTCAAATACTCTTAATCTATAAATTAAATGCGATCAAAATCTCTCTGAAATACTGGCCAAACTCTTCAAATCGTCTAAAAAATAATTCGAAAAATATTCGGCTTGGGCTACTTGAAAATGGGGCTCTTACGAAGAAATTTGTGAGAGCCTTTTTCGTTGTTAACGCATTGTTAACGAAATTGAAGCTTGCTTTCGCTTACAGTAAAGATACAAATTGTGAGCGGCACTTTGGTTTATCTCCCTCTAAAAATCAAAACAGTCTTCTATTGCACAGCTTTTTACACTCTTTTTGAGATTGCAGTTAACCTTTAATTCGTTCTGTGAAAGAATTGAGATGCAAATGAATGAGAGAGACTGCATCACGTATTCCCCTGTTTACTTTAGATGCGTCTTTCAAAATAGTGACTAGATTAGGACTTATGATATTATCAATAAATCCCGTGGTCGATACGATGAACTGCGAATAGGTTGCTGATAGCACATTTTAACCAGCTGTCTACTCGCACCTATCAAATCCTGTAATTTCGAGTAAACCTTAATTACTGTAAAAACCCAAAAGAATACATGGCTATTAAACTTACAGATTTTAGTGTTTTGAAGCACCAAACAATAGCTAGCCCTTTTCAATCGGCTCCTGCATTACGGCATAAGAGGGCGTTAAATATTCATCTAATACTTTCGCATGAATGCTGCCATCTATTATAGTGGAGTTATTAATTATATTATTGAAGTAAATTTTACTTCACCTAATTTTAGTTTCCAACTATTAGCTAAAATGCGTTTTTTTGTTAAAAGCTATTTAAATATGACATGTGGTAAATTTATGAAAAGTGAAAAGCAATTTGAAATTGCATCAAGTAACGATTCTAATGAAGATGAAAAATTAGTAGTTGAAATTTATGAAGTGATAATGCCGGACGTAGAACCAAGTGAAGAAGATTATATCTTTTCAGATGAAAAATAAAAACGCCTAACTCCGGAACAGAAATATATCTTCTCCAGTTTACTTCATCACATCACGTACTAATGCTGCTTTATTAACTTGTTTTAAAGTGCTGACTTTTCTGTTTACCTATTTTTTAGGTAATGTGGCCTTTTGGTACAAATCTGGCCAATAAGCAACTCACCACTCCCTGGCTTCATCTAACAAATGCTTGTAGTTTTCCCCAACCGGTATTTGCTCAGTACCGATGAGAACACAGTTGCGATTAATCCGCTCAGCGTATGACGTGTTGATTAAGTATGAGCGATGAACCCTTAAAAAGGTAGATATGGGCAGCAATTCGCTCAGATACTTCATAGTCATGTGCGTGAGATAACTGCCTTTGGTGGTATGCAATTGAATATAATCTTTGATAGATTGTGCGTACATCAGCTCGCTGTGCATGACTTTGATTAGCTGGCCGGATACCTTGAAATAAGTGTATTTGTTTTCTACGGTGGCTTCAAACTGATACGTTTTCAGCAGCCGCCTGATGCTTTTCGCAAAGCGCTCATAGGTGATTGGTTTAACGAGGTAATCAACCGCTTCCAGCTCAAATCCGTCAACTGCATATTCACTAAAGGCCGTGGTGAAAATTACGGCGGGCGGATTCTTGAGTGATCGCCATAGGTCCAGTCCGCTCAGTTTGGGCATTTTTATATCTAAAAGCACCAAGTCTATTTGCTTGTCCGTAAGCGCTTCAAACGCTTCCAGTGCATTGCTGCAAATAGCTTCCAAGTGCAGCTCTGGCGTCGACGCAACAAACCTCTCCAGTACCTGCCGGGCCAACGGTTCATCATCTACGATAACGCACCTGATCATGCTTGCATAAGTGTTAAGTTAACGTGAAATTGCTTATAGTCTTCTTGCACCTCAAGGGTATATCGGTTCGGATAGAGCAACTCCAGCCTTTTCCGCACATTTTCTGTACCGATTCCCGGTACCTTCCGATAGGCGTTGCCTTTTGGTTTACTGTTCACCACCTCTAAGATAAGCTCTCTTTCGGTCGCGCAGACGACGATACGGACGAACCCGTCATCCGTTTCTTCCGCTAATCCATGTTTAAAGGCATTCTCTATGAAAGGTAGCAGCAATAATGGCTCAATTTGATGAGAAGCCTCTACTACCTGTACATCAAAAGTTATCCTTTTCTCCTCAGTATACCGCATCTGTTCCACTTCTACGTAGTTGTTCAGGAACTGTATTTCGCGCTGCAAGAATACCTTATTTTGATTGGCTTCGTACAATATATAGCGCATAAGTTCCCCTAAACGGGCCACCATCGGTGCCGTCAGAGGCGACTGCTGCAAGGCCAGCGAATAGATATTGTTAATGGTATTAAAAAAGAAGTGCGGATGTAGCTGTGCTTTCAAATAATTCAGTTCTGAAAACAACTGCTGCTCCTTTAACGTCTTCATGGCCTCGTTTTGCTGCAGGGTACGGATCAGAAAAGCTAAGCCTAAAAGCGGAAAAAACACCGAGATAAACAGATAATTCACCGCAAAATTCAGGCGATAGCCCAAAGTACGCGCGCGAATGTCAGCCGAAATAAAATCTGCATGTACGATAATCCAGTTCAATATATAATGGTTAGCTATCTGGTTTACGAAGACAAAACCAGTGAGGCAAAGCAATACACCCCAGATATTACTTTTAAGCACATACCGTTTAAGGAACAGCCAATAAAAGCCACCATACATGATAAAGCTAAAAGCGCCGCATACCAGCCGGTAATCCAGGTCTTCCGCAAAGCGGGATACATCATGCTGTTCATAAGTACTGAACTCTAGGTCACTGATGATCGAAATCATAAATGAGATAAAGAAGAGCACAAAAAGCTCGATGCGCAGGTATCTCCAGTTCCACTTTAAGCTAAGCTTTTGCATATCAGCAAAGTAAGTATAATCAATCTTATCAACTGAATGGTAATTTACAGATTTCGACTAAGCCCTATATTTTTTAGACCAAAACCTGAATAACGGCTTAGTCGAATTTTCAGGTACATTGGTCTAATTATGTATAGCACAAGGGTTAGCCGTAAATACATTTGGCTAAAACAAACTAACTTCACTATATGAAATATTTATTCAATGTTATCCTCCTTGCCAGCATGGTTCTAACGGCTTCTAGCAAATCTAACCCCGGGTATACGATTACCGGGACGGTAAGAGGCCTGGAAAATGGTACTTGGCTTTACTTGCGTTTGGCCAAACCCGATAAGGATATCGATTCGTGCCAGGTTAGTGACGGCCGCTTCCAAATGAAAGGTCGCATTCAGCAGAAAGCTACCCAGGTTTATTTACACACTGCCCGTTATACAAACTACGTAGCCTTCTGGCTGGAGAACGTACCCATCCAAATTCAAGTCAAAGCTGGAGAGTTTAAAAAAGGAATAATTACCGGTTCGGCAACCGAAGAAGAAAACAAATGGTTTGAACAACTCAAAAAGCCATTGGCAATCCAGGTAGATAGCATAGAGGAAGCACGCAATGCGACGCAAGACCAAGCCACCCGCAAAAAGCTTTCTGATCAGTTATCCGGATTAAAAAAGAAAGAAATACAGATGGACCGTAATTACGTACGCAACCACCCCAAGTCGCTGGTTGCAGCACACGTGCTCAGCGTTTACGCCCGCACCTGGGGCAAAGATACAGCCGCTGTTTTGTATAGCGGCATGAGTAGCGATTTGAAAAATTCCAGTTATGGCAGAGAGGTCAGTGAATTTATTGCTTTAAACCGCGATATCAAGTTGGGCGGTCCTTATGTGGATTTTCAGCAAACCAATACACAGGGCAAGCAAATTAAGTTGTCCGGTATCAAAGCCAAGTATATCCTGCTCGACTTCTGGGCATCCTGGTGCGGGCCGTGCCGCGAGGAAAACCCCAATTTAGTTAAAACCTATGCACAATTTAAAGACAAAGGCTTTGCCGTATTGGGCGTATCACTCGATGAAAACAAAAAGTACTGGCTGAAAGCAGTGGCGGATGACAAGTTAACATGGGAGAATGTTAGTGACTTGCGGGGCGATCAAAATAAGGCGGCCATGATTTACGGCATTAGCGCCATTCCTAACAACTTTTTAATTGATGCCAAAGGCACCGTTATCGCCCGCAACTTGCGTGGTCGAGCACTGGATGAAAAGTTGAAGGAATTACTACCCTAAAACTAATGTGACTTTTGAAGTGGCGCCATGCCACTTCATATTATAAGATTTTCTACTAAGTGGTTCGAATTTTGCCCGGTCTGGGCGGACAGAATTGATGCTCCCCACACTGGATATAATTCGAACCATTTTGATAAAACAATTAGAGTTCCTGAGCGATCTAAAGGCTATCTAAACAAATCTTATACTTTCGAGAGTTACAGAGCCGATAAGTGCGTGGGGACTCTTTAAATTAGCGGGTCACCTAGTATACACCACTTCGCTAAAGATAAGTAAGCTGCAAAATGAATAATATTGATACCAAAAGAATTTCAAGACTTACAGCAATCTTAACACAATTGCAGTCTAAAAGGATTTTAACTTCAACTACGCTTGCCGAAAAATTTGATGTAAGTGTCAGGACAATTTATAGAGATGTTAAAGTTTTGGAGCGTGCGGGTGTTCCTATATACATGAAAGATGGAAAGGGATACTCATTAATGGATGGGTATAGAATACCACCTGTTATGTTTACAGAAGATGAGGCAAATGCTTTAATAACGATTGAACAGGTGGTTATGAAAAGTAGTGACAGCTCTTTAATTACCGCTTATTCCGGAGCAATCAATAAGATAAAAGCAGTACTATCCTATTCAACTAAAGACAAAGTAGAATTATTAGAGAACAGAATTGCTGTAAGCCCCGCTATACCCAATGCTATAACGAGCAACTCTTTAACTGTAATTCAAAATGCATTAACATCATTTAAGGTATTAGATATCACTTACAAGTCGGCATCGAAAAATGAAATTACAAAAAGAAGCATCGAGCCATTTGCCTTGTATTATACGCTGCAAGAAAACTGGTCGCTCATAGCTTACTGCAGATTAAGACAAGATTACCGGATGTTTAATCTGGATAAAATTATAACCGTCACCCAGATTAATACAAGTTTCAAACCACATGAATTAACACTTGCCTCATATTTAAAAGATAAAGAAAAGAACTTCCGATACCCCTGACATACCGTTGTCATAGCACCATATTACTTTCGTAAAACATTAAGTAATAAATGGCAATATCATGAAATTAACATCCTTAAGAATTATAACTGCTAACATAAAAACTCTGGTTCGGTTTTTTGAACAGGTAACCGGATCATCCGCTCAATGGTACACAGATGATTTCGCAGAACTAGTTACCGGAACGGCTACCCTGGCCATAGGAAGCACAAGAACAATGAGTTTATTTGGCGAAAATTTAATAACCCCGGCCAGTAATAACAGTGTAATCATTGAGTTTAGAGTTGCGAACGTGGATGAGGAATTTGAAAGGATCAAGGATCTTATTGATAACATTGTTCAAGAACCAACCACCATGCCATGGGGTAATCGTTCGTTATTATTTCGGGATCCGGATGGTAATTTAATTAACTTTTTCACACCAGTTACGGTTGACGCGATAAAAAATTCAATTAAATTTTTGGTCCAAGCTGGATCGAATTCGAAGCAAATAGTAGAACAATTAAAAAAACGAATTCAGCCTGTGGTGAGTCTTATCACCCTACCATCAAAAATGTATAAACAAAAAAGCCTTACCGGGCATGGTAAGGCTTTTTACATTGGCTCCTGAGGTTGGACGTAATTCGAACCAAATCCTGAAACAATTAAACATTTTGAACGAATTGCAAGTGGCATAAAGGGGATTCGATTTAATTGCTTCAAAATAACAAGATTTAATTGCTGTTGAGGTCGATCGGTAATGTGAACCAAAAAGTGCTACCTTGCCCCGGTATGCTTTCTACCCCGATCAGTCCATTGTGTCGTTCGATGATCTCTTTACAGATATACAAACCGATACCAAATCCTGAGATAGACTTTGTTTCTTGTCCTTCAACTCTGTAAAAGCGATCAAAAAGCTTTTCCTTATCCGGTCCACTGATTCCAATACCATCATCTGTTACACTTATATGAGCATAATTACCCTTGGTTACGCATACGATTTGAATAGTTGTTTTCGGCGGCGAATACTTAGTAGCATTACTGATGAAATTATTGATTACCTGTTCTATCTTGTCCTTATCGACATAGACCCAGGTTTCTTCTACCGGTGCAAAAATGATCTTATGACTACTTGATTCAGGTACAATATTTTCCTCCACCTCCTTTATTAAGATGGCCATATCGAAGCGCTTCTTGTCTATGTAAATTTTTCCTGCCTCCAAGCGCGATACGTTCAGGAACCCGTTAATAAGTGTGGTCATTTTACCGAGCTGTTTGTGCGCCCGGGCAAGCATCCCCGCTATTATAGCATCGCCACTGGCTGATACTTTCTTCTGCGCAACCTGGACATAGCTGATGGTGGATGTAAGTGGGGTTTTTAGCTCATGACTTACCATCGAAATAAAATCGTTTTTTCGCTGCTCGTTCTGTTTGCGCTCTGTAATGTCTATAGATGAACCGATATATCCGGTAAAACTGCCATCAGGCTCAAAACGCGGCGAGCCGAAAGTGAGCAGCCACCGATACTCGCCACTTTTATTTAATATCCGGTATTCACCAGTATAAGATTCCCTTTTTTTGAGTGATTCTAAATAGAGACTGATATACGGGGGCTTATCATCGGGATGAACAAGATCAGACCATCCGAATTTTAAAAGATCCTGTACGCTTCTACCGGTAAGTGCAGACCATGCCTGATTAAAATAAGTAATGTCACCTGTTTCGTTACCGACACCGATCAGGATACCTGATCCTTCAGCCATATTTCGGAAACGTTCTTCACTTTCAGCAATTGCTGCCTCGGCTTTTTTTATATCAGTGATGTCCCTTGTGGTACCCGACACCGCTGTAACATCACCGTTTGCGTCTAATACCGGCGCTAATATATAATCGTATATACGTTTACCTAAAATAGCATGGGGGAAAGCAACTTCACCGCGCACACGCTCCTTAGTAGCCGCAACCAAGTCGATCTCTCTTTCATGCATTGCAGCGTGCCACTCTTCGTAACCGTTTTCCCGCAATCCCCGTCCGATAGCTGTTTCCCAGGTTTTGCCCCACATGGTCAGTAAAGCCTTATTGGCATAAATGAATTTATAGTCGAGATCAAACATATACATCAGATCTGGAGTGCCGGATATAATTGTCTCATAAATTACCTTTTGCTTTTCTATAGCATCTTTCGCTGCCCGTAGAGACGCTTCGGTGGTTTTTCTTTCAGTAATATCAGTGAACATACCCACCGCGCCGGTAATTCTGCCACTGGCATCGGTAACCGGCGCGGCATTCATTGTCAGAAACACTTTGCTGCGATCCGGACGCTGTATGGCAAATTCAAAATTGAAAACCGGCTTACCGGTGGCGATCGCGATCATGGTGGGGTGTTCTTCGTTACTCATAGGCCTGCCGTCCAGATGTGTGTTATACCATTCCGGGGAATTGCTGCTGCGTTCTGAAAACAGATCGCTATCTGTATTCAGAATCTGGTGCGCCATCGGATTAGCATATATAATGCGTCCATTTATATCGGTAACACCTACGCCTTCGGCCATATGGTCTAGCACACGTGCCAATTGCTGTTCATTTTCCTGTAGTCGCTGTTTTGCTTTTGTCGTTTCGTTACATACCACTAACACCCCTTCCGGTGTGCCGCCTTGTACCCTTATCGGATTGTAAGAAAAGGTCCAGTAAACATCGTCTAAAATGCCATTACGGTAAATCGGAATGAGCTGGTCTTCCAGATAGACGGCATTACCGGTTTCCAAAACGCCGGCGATCAAAGGGTAAATTACCGGCCAGATCTCTATCCAGCACTCTTCACCTTTTTGGCCAAGTGCTGCCGGGTGTTTGCTTTCTTCTCCAGGACCTAGTATCTCCCGGTAGGAATCATTGTAAAACTGAATCTTATCCTTTCCCCACCAAATAAACATAGGAAAACTGGAATCCAGGATCAGATTGACGGTAGTAATTAATTGTACTGGCCATCGATCCATCGGGCCGATAGCTGTTCCAGACCAGTCGAAAGACCGGACCCTGTCGGCCATTTCGCCTTTTGCATATATTGATATAGGTAGCTCGGATCCGGAAAGCATAAATACTAATACAAACTTAATTATAACGGCAATTGTTTGCTGAGTAAACGAGTATATGACGCCCGAAGTTCCCATATCCTGCCTGAACTTATATCTGATATCCCCAGACTGGGCCCGAACCGGTTTTTGGAGAGCACTCTTTCTCAGATCTTCCATAAAATATTCGAAAATTGCTTTATATGGGCTACCAATTAAAGAACCCTTTAGCTTTTTGCTGCAGGTTCTTTTGTTTCAATGCGCTTCTATTTGTCTTTGAGCATAATCAGCACCCATTTCTTTCGCTTTGTGACGGGTATCATTTTCTATTACGGGCGTAAACTGCATTATTGCAAAAACAAAATCATGAAATACGCTTATTCTTCAATTCTGGCAATCACCATACTCCTATGGGCATGTAATGGTGACAAATCTACACGTGGCTCTACCGCAGATACCGGCCGCCTGGCTAAAGCAACTAGCAAACCCACTGCACTGGCTACGCCCAACAATTCAACCATCCAATCCATGTCCACTAACAACGAGATAGAGATTACCGCTAATGACCGGATGCAATACAGCGATACCTTATTTAAAGTAAGAGCCGGAAAGCGGGTTACGGTTAAACTAACCAATATTGGAAAAATGCCTAAAAATTCAATGGGGCATAATTTCACTTTATTAAAAAGTGGCACCGATGTGGGTGAATTTGCCAATGAAGCTCTAGCAGCCAGAGATCAGGACTATATTCCACCCGCAATGGAAAAAGCTGTTATTGCACATACTAAATTGGTTGGGCCTGGCGAGAGTGACCAAATATCTTTTACGATAAAAGAAAAAGGGTTTTATGATTTCTTATGCACTTTCCCTGGGCACTATGGTAGTATGCGGGGCAAGATAGCTGCTGAATAATCACTTAATATTTAATCATTATCCTGAAACGTGACCCATATCATATTTCAGGATAATGATCATCATTTCTCGCGTATAGTTTTTAGCCCAATTTCGAAGTGCAATAATAGCACTGAACATGGCTACGAATATACTTACTCCTACTACCTGTTATCACTGCGGTGATGACTGCACCACCAACACTTACCAACTGGAAGAAAAAAGCTTTTGCTGTGCGGGGTGCAAGGGTGTTTATCAGGTGCTTTCGCAAAGCGGTTTGTGTAATTATTATACCTACAACGATCATCCTGGCGCTAACCGGGCACGTACCGACAAACGCTTTGAATACCTTGACGAGCCAAGTGTGGTAAGTGACCTGATTGACTACACCGACGATAAGATGACGGTGGTTACGCTTTACATACCCTACATTCACTGTAGCTCGTGCATTTGGCTACTGGAGCAATTGCATCGTATAAACCCCGCCATCTACTACAGCCGTATAGATTTTTTAAAGAAACAGGTTAATCTGCGTTTTAATAATGATGCCATTAGCCTGCGCCAGGTGGTTGAGCTGCTGTTTGATATAGGATATGAGCCACTAATTAGTTTACAGGATATAGTTAAAAAGCAGGCTACCGGCAAGAATGATAATTTGGTAAAAAAGATAGCTGTTGCAGGTTTTTGCTTTGGTAATGTGATGCTGCTGAGCTTTCCGGAGTATTTCGGTCTGTCTACCAACGAGCAAACATTCAGGCAGGTATTTGGCTGGCTCAATATCCTTTTTTCGGTGCCGGTGCTGCTTTATAGTGGTGCAGGTTATTTTACCTCGGCCTGGTATAACCTGCGCAATAAGGTACTGAACATTGATTTTCCATTGGCCCTGGGCATTGCAGTATTGTTCTTGCGTACCCTTGCCGAAATTCTTACCCATAGCGGCCCCGGGTTTGCCGATACGTTATGCGGCCTGGTGTTCTTTTTACTGGTGGGTAAATTTGTACAGCAAAAAACATATTATCATATATCCTTTGAGCGCGATTACCGCTCGTTTTTCCCGGTAGCCGTACAGGTACTGCAAGATGGCAAAGAAACACCCGTACCCTTATCTGATCTGAAAGTGGGGCAGCGCATCCGTATCCGGCATAACGAAATTATTCCGGCCGATGCGATATTACTAAAAGGGGATGCCTTAATAGATTTTAGTTTTGTAACCGGCGAATCGGTACCGGTAAGCAAGACACTCGGTGAGGTGGTGTATGCCGGTGGCCGTCAAACCAGCGAAGCCCTGGAATTGGAAGTGATTAAACCTGTGTCGCAAAGTTACCTCACCCAGCTCTGGAACAACGAGGCCTTTACCCGCAAGCAGGACAACCGCATGAAAACCTTTAACGAGCGGGTGAGCAAACATTTTACCATGGTGTTGCTGGCTATTGCTATAGGTTCGTTTCTGTTTTGGCTACCTACTGATTTTCGCCGCGGGCTATCGGCTTTAACTGCAGTGCTTATTGTGGCCTGCCCGTGTGCACTAGCGTTAAGCACACCGTTTACCATGTCGGCAGCGCTGAGTGTGTTTGACAAAAACCTGTTTTACCTCAAAAACACAGCGGTAGTTGAGCAACTAGCCCGCATCAACACCATTGTGCTCGATAAAACCGGCACCATAACCACAGGCGGCAGTAATGCAATAAGCCTGCATGCTGAATTACCGGGCATAGCAATGCAGGCAATTTATACACTATGCAGCAATTCGGGCCACCCGCTTAGCCGTCAGATATGTCAGGCGTTAGGCCATTTTCCCTTGCTTCCTATGGAACGCTACCAGGAAGTGCCAGGCAAAGGCATTTCAGGCTTTGTGAACGGGTATCATATACAAATAGGTAGTGCCTCATTTCTACTGCACGGAAATACTCCTTACAGTACGGGCACCGAAGTACACATCATGATAGACGGTGTTCATTGCGGTGCCTTTCAGTTCAGGCAAAGCTTCAGGCCGGGATTGCAGAATATCTTCAGCCTGAAACCCCAATTCAAGTTTTACCTGCTTTCGGGTGATCAGGATCATGAGCGTGAAGCGATGGCCCGCTTTTTTGATGACGAAGGGTACATGCACTTTGGTAAGTCGCCACAGGAAAAGCTGGATTTTATTAAGTCGCTCCAACTGGCCGATCGTAAGGTGATGATGATAGGCGATGGCTTGAACGATTCGGGTGCACTTAAGCAAAGCGACCTTGGTGTGGCCATTACTGATGATGTGAACAACTTTTCGCCAGGCAGCGATGCCATACTGGATGGCCGGTCGTTAAATAAACTGCCTGCATTTTTCAGATTCGCTAAAGATGCGGTCACCATTATTCACATCTCTTTTCTTATTTCGCTAACCTATAATCTTATTGGATTAGGTTATGCCGTTACTGGAGCCTTAT